>JADJAA010000001.1:711666-1423333 GCA_016704485.1 Flavobacteriales bacterium
GCGGATGTCAATGAATGAACGGTTCACTCGCTTCGCTCCATTCCTGATTCCCCCCTCCGGTCGTATTGCTGATTTCTAATTCCTGATTCCCAGCATCCCAAGACTAAATGATAGGTCTGTAACGATCACTAGGAATCAGGAATTGAAAAATACCGTTGCTGAGCCACAACCAACCGTTCGCTGGTCGGCCCATTCCAGCTACATTGCACGATCTATCTTATCCCCAAATCCGAACACCATGGCATTGCGCGCACTGATCGTAGATGATGAAGCCGACGCACGGGAAAACCTGCGGATGATGCTCGAAGCCCACTGCCCGGAAGTGGAGATCGTTGGCCTTGCGGCAAGCGCCCCGGAAGCACGGGAAAAAATAAAGGAGCTACAACCCAATGCCCTCTTCCTGGATATCAAAATGCCCGGAGAGGATGGGTTTTCACTATTGACCTCGATCGCAGAACTTGATCTTCCGGTGGTCTTTACAACCGCGTATGATGAATTCGCATTGAAGGCCTTCAAACAGAATGCATTGGGCTATTTGGAAAAACCGATCGATATCGACGAGCTACATCGCGCCGTTAAAATACTCATGAAGCAAACGGGAGAATTGGGGTCAACCACTCCATCCGCGATCGCAGCGTTGATGAAAGACCCTGCATCACCCTTGAGCAATCGCGTAGCCATTCCTGGCCGTGATGGGTTGGTGCTATTAAAGCACAAGGACATTTTATACTTGGAAGCAAACGATAGTTATACGACCATCCATACCGTCGATGGAAAACGTTCGGTCAGCAGCAAGCATATTCGTGTATTCGAGATGAACTTGGACCCTAAAAGCTTCTTCAGAGTACACAAGTCCTATATCCTGAATCTCGCTCACCTCAAAGAATTCAGCCGCGCTGAAGGAAATATGGCGGTGCTTGACAACGGTGCTTTAGTGCCTGTTTCCCGGAGACGATTGCCGGATTTCCTATCGTTGATCAATACGTTCTAGGCAACTGATGGTAGCTGGTAATTGTTGGCGCACTTCGACGAACCTCGATCCATTCATTGGAATAACTTAGCGTTCTGATAGCGATACAACGTGCGCCTCACTCACATTTCCGCTTACTTCAGCAACTTATGTTCAAACGGGGTCGAAGTATGTTTAACATCAAGAAATGTACTTCAGGATCCGATCTCATCATGAAACGAGATCTTCGATCATTCGTGCTGAAATATTGTCTTGCTTTTGCGATCCAAGGTGTTCTCACCTCTACTCTTTTCGCGCAGCAATATGCCTTTACGCAAGTAACACCCAGTGATGGTCTCGCGCAAAGTCAAGTACGGACCATTGCTCAGGATGGCCGCGGGTATTTATGGTTCGGGACACTCGGCGGCGCGAGCCGGTTCGATGGTGCGCGATTCTTGAACTATGCATTACAGGATGGACTGCCCGATGCCCAAGTGAGCGCAACGGCCGTTGATGGCGATGGTAACTTATGGATGGGTTGCGGTGCAACCATTGTGCATCGCAAAGGCCTCACTTGGATCAACGACCCACTGCCCAAAAGCAATGGAGGCGCCCGCATTCAGAGCATGGTCTTTACTGGAAATGGAAAGCTTTATACCGGAACGGATGGAGGTGGACTATGGGTGCGTGACACTAATGGGATCCACGCCGTGGAAGGTTACCCAACGGATACTGCAGCCAGCATACGTTCCTTACTAGCGTTGCGCGATGGTCGATTGTTGATCGGACTGCGCAACGGCCTCCTGCTCTGGGACAATGGAAAATGCACACGCGTCACACTTAATGCTGATGAACCCGAACCAATATCCGCATTGGCAGAAGGCATGGACGGTTCGTGGTGGGTAGGTACATACTTGGATGGACTATTCCGTATTGAACCAAGCGGTGCATTGACCCATTTCAGCGAAGAAACCGGCCTGATGCGCAATAACGTTCGGAGCATCCTGGTTGATAGGACCGGGCGTGTATGGGTCGGAACGAAATTGGGGTTGAACGTCTTCGATGGTGACCGTATTCGTGTCTTCACCATTCACCAAGGCATGCCGAACGACAATATTTATTGCTCGTTCCAGGATAATGAAGGAAACATCTGGTTCGGCACCGATGGCGCCGGTGCCATCAAATTCCTAGGTGATCGTTTTGTGACCTATACGGTGAAGGACGGGATGTGCAGCGACCTGGTGATGACCATTGTTGCCGATGGCCAAGGTGACCGTTGGCTAGGAACTTATGACAACGGCGTTTGTCGCATGGATGGAATGGCAATTGTCACCACTCGGGAGGGATTACCGAACAATACGATATGGTGCGGGCTTAAGGATAGGAACGATGCGCTTTGGTTCGGCACGAACGAAGGCCTCACAAAGATCGAGCGCGGCATTCCTGTTCCACTTCCTCCGGAGATCGCAATGCCCGAACTACGCATTTTATCACTTTTGGAAGATGCTCAAGGCCGTATCTGGTGTGGAACTCGGGAAGGCCTGGCCGTTGTGAATACCGACGGAACTACGAAACGATACCCAGCAGGAACAAATGGACCGGGCCGCAGTATCCGCGCAATAATAGCCGATGGAGAAGGTCGGCTTTGGTTAGGCTCAGATCATGGGATCGGTGTTCTCAACGGCAGCACGTTCGGCAAATATGGGGTCAAGGATGGGCTTTGTGATAGTACCGTGCAATGCTTGTTGCACGATGACGATGGCAGATTATGGATAGGTACGAACAACGGTCTTTCCTGCTTCGACTCTGGTAAGTTCAGGACCTTTCGTTTCGCTACGGACTTCGGCTCCAACTTTTTTGGCCTGCTCCAGTGCGACGAAAGCGGACGGATCTGGGCTGGGACCAACAATGGGCTATTCCTCTTTCAACCCGATAGCCTTTTGAATGACCCGTTGGCCTATGAACATATTACGCGAAGCGCTGGCCTGAGCAATCTGGAATTCAATTTGAATGCCGGATACGTAGATGACAAAGGCCGTTTGTTACTGGGGAGCGCAGGAGGACTGGTGTTCCATGATACCCGCCGTTATCCGAACTCTCCTTTCGTACGGGCACCTAAAGTTCATATAACCGGAGTGCGTTCATTCCTTCAACAAACGGATTGGAGCAAGCAAAGCGACAGCATATCACCTAATGGTCTGCCCATTGGACTGGACCTTGAGTATCGCAGGAACTACCTCACATTCGATTATACCGGTATCAGCCTCAGTGATCCGGACCGTGTGCAATATCGTTACCGGTTGGAAGGATTCGATCCTGATTGGTTACCTGCGACCGATGCACGATTCGCAAGCTATAGCAACTTACCGAACGGCGAGTATACGTTCCAGGTCATTGCTGCGGTAGGCGACAAGAACTGGAGTGAGCCTGATACGTTCACCTTCAGCATCGCACCACCATTCTGGTTAAGGTGGTGGTTCTTCGTGTCCATTGTAACGGTGCTAGCAGCTGCAGCATACGGTATTATGCATGCTCGCTCTTTAGTGCGCCAACGCCACGAACGAACGCGCCAATTGCTGCTTCGATCACGCATGTTACAATTGGAACAGCAAGCGCTTAACTCCAATATGAACCGCCACTTCGTCTTCAATGCGCTGAACAGTATTCAATACCATATCAACAAGCAGGACCGGGAAACGGCCAGTCGTTATTTGAGCAGTTTCGCGAAGCTGATACGGAAAAACCTGGATGCCAGCCAAAACGATACAACAACGCTGGCCGAGGAGTTGGAACGATTGGAACTGTACCTCACCCTGGAGCACATGCGTTTCAAAGACAAGTTCCGGTACGAAATAACTGTGGCACCAGGTGTAAATACCGCAGAAGTCCGACTTCCCGCTATGATGCTACAGCCGTACGTGGAAAACAGCATTTGGCACGGAATACTGCCTATGGAAAATCAAGGTCTGGTCCGAATTGACGTGACCGAGGCACGTCCAGGACGGGTCCTTGTGCGTATAGACGATGACGGGATAGGCTTTGATCGAAGTATGGAGAATAAAGAGAAGAACGACCATATATCCCGCGGGATCGAGATCACCAAAGGCAGAGCGGACGTTCTCAGGAAACTAGATCTAACTGATATTCGTATTACAGGACCTGAACAATGGCACGAAACAGGCACGAATACCGTTATTGGTACGCGGGTAGCGATCGAGCTACCAGCTATGGACAGCATGAATAAATTGCAAGAAAAGTTGCAGAACGACATCAAATAATGTACTTTTGGTATACGATGAGCACCTACGTCGCGAAACTTCGTCTCCTGACCGGCCTCCTATTGGTTGCCTTGTTAGGGTTCACTTCTTGCTCAAAAGACGAGCCGTTAGCACCGCGTTGTCACCAGGAAAACAACGAGGCTGTAGGCAAATCACTCAACACCTTGGAGCTTTTGACCGATAGTAAGCCAACATCGATCATCAAATCCGGCGATGGCACCGTGGACGATGGAACGGATTCCGCGATCAGCGATGATGGTGATGATCTATCCGGCTCAGAAGGTCGTAAGCCTAAGATCTAAGCCTCGTTTTTCCAACTATTCTGAACGCCCGAAACTAACTCGGGCGTTCATCTTTCATACCATTCCTGAAAGGCTACCGTTGGTTGCCCATTCCCCGCCGTTCCTCGCATTCAGTGTTCCTGGGCTGTGGTCATGGACTATTTTTCATTCGAAGTTCATCGAATTGTCCTATGTCGCACAAAGCCCACGACCACGTTCATCGCCTGATCCGCTCCATGGATCGGGCAGAGAAGCGGTATTTCAAGCTATACGCCGGAAGGCATAGTGTTGCAGGGCAGAACAATGCGCAACTGCTCTTCGATGCCATTGGTACCATGGAGGTCTATGACGAATCGATCCTGTTGAAGAAGTTCAAGCGTGAAGCGTTTGCCAAGCACTTTGCCATTACAAAACGACGGTTGTACGAGCAGATCTTGCAAAGCTTGGATGCCTATCATGCGAATAGCTCCGCAGATGCCAAATTGCATCGTCTCCTCCATCAGGTCGAACTGCTTTACGGAAAGGCTCTTTACGAGGATGCTGAAAAGATCTTGAACAGCACACATAAACTAGCAAGGCAACTCGACAACCAAGCTGCATTGATCATCGTTCTTCAATGGGAACGGCGGTTGATAGAAACGGCGAATTATTGTCGTAGCAGTTTGAAGGAGCTGGATCGAATAGCAGTTGAAAGTGCAGCTGTGATCGAAGAGCAAACCGAACTTGATCAACTCTGGGACCTGAAGAGCCGAGTGCTCATTGAATTGTACCGACAAGGTCAAACAAGAAGCGCTGCAAGTAAAAAGGAGTTAAGCCATGTGCTGAAGCATCCCATGCTTAGGAAAGACCCGGAAACCCTTCGAACTGCTCGCGGTAAATTCCTGTTCCATCATATTAAAAGTGCTGCTGCATTTGCAAACGGTGGATTGGACGATTGCAAACAACATCTTACTGCCAATTTCGCATTGCTCACAAATGAACGCGAGCGTTTCGAAGATGAACCAAGTCTGGTGATCTCCACCTTGAGCAATTTGATCTATGTGCATGTGCGACTAGGCCTGTATGATGATGCATTCTCATTGCTCGATCGCTTCCGCACCATACCCGCTGAATGGGAAATGCCCGAAACAGAAGATCTTGACTTGAAGCTATTCAGCACGAGTACCAGTCTGGAATTGACGATCCATGCACAAATGGGAGCGTTCGATAAAGCGGTTGAGCTGGTCCCATGCGTAAAGCGCGGGTTAACGCATCATAATGAACGCATCAGTCCAGTACGCAAGGCCGGTTTCTTCTACCAATTGGCCTACGCGTATTTTGGTGCTGACCAACCAGACAAAGCGTTGAAATGGAGCAACCGCTTATTGAACGATGTGCATATTGACGATAGCGCTGAGATAATCTGTTTTGGTCGCGTCCTGAATTTAATGGCGTACATCGAATTGGATCAAACGGAGCAAATTCCTTATGCGTTGCGAAGCACTGAACGCTACTTCGCAACACGCCAACGAGCCTACAAATTTGAACCGTATTTTCTCGAATTGATGCATGCCCTGATGAAAGCCAAGAGCGTGACGGCTCTTCGGGAAGCCTACCAACATTACTATGATATGCTACTACCGCTTGAACACGACCCATTGGAACATGCGGTGTTCGATCATCTTGACCCGATCGCCTGGGCGCAGAGTAAACTAACCGGCCTGCCCTTCGCTGAGTTGGTGAAGCAGCGAGCACAAAACGTAGGTCGGGCGGCCTAATCCAGTTCGTTCGACATGGATCGTATCGCCAGGATCTATTTCCTATATTGTTTCTGCGCTAGCTTGAGTTGTTTCCGGATCTGTTTCACGAACGATCTTGGCTCCATCACTTGAGCATCTGCGCCATATTGTATAATTCGTTCGATCAGGTCCTTGTTCGGACGCAGTTTCCAATGGAACGTGACGTGATCTCCTTTACGCTTCCCTTCACGTTGTGAATGATGCCAAGGACGCAACCGCAGTTCATTCGCTACTTCCGATACAAAACGCACTTTCACTTTTTCAACTTTTGCGGTGGTCGCATCAACACCGACAATTTGCGCAAACCGCTTACGAACTTCACCTACTTCTTCCGCGGTGATGGTCGCGGACTTTAGAACCACCAATATGACCTTATCCAGGCCATAGGAGACCGGCCGACCATTCTGGGTTGCTATTCCTAATACGAACCAACGACTTTGGTACTCTCTAATGCTCACAGGATGGATCGAATATTCTTTCACCTTTCCTTTCTTGCCTGTCCGTGTGGTCAGCACCACTTCTTTGTGTTCACGGATCGATCGGAGGATCTGTGGCATATGGCTTAAACCCTTCAATGATCCTTCCAATTCCAATTGCGCCGGTAATTCCTTTACCGTAGTCTGGTCCTGAAACAACTTGATCAGTTGCGCTCTTTCCATCAACTGAGAAAGTACTGCGGTTCCTTTGGTCTTCGAAACGATCTGATAGGTGTTCTCCTCCCGATCGTACGCTACTTCCACTCCAAGATCCTCCCGTATCTGTTCGATATCTCGTTGTAACGTGCGCGGACTTAGTTCAAATCCGCGAGACGACATGTACTCATGCAATTCCGCGAATGATGTTCGCTGTTGTACACGCTCAATAATTTGCAAGTAACGTTGGAGTTTTGTGGAATTGGGCATGGTGCAAATATCGGTACGACAGGGATCGACGTAGCCGCTGTTACAAATGTGAATGAAGAAAGATCAATCGTGCAACTATTCCTTTCCGAGGAACGCATCCCACCCTTGTGCACGAAGTTCGTGAAGGCCACCTTGCTTGTCGACCAAGTAGTAACCACTGGCCTTGTCGATCATATGACCTATGATACTGAGGCTCGGATTCCCTTTGATCTTCTCGAAATCCGCTTGGGCTACGGTAAAGAGCAGTTCGTAATCCTCGCCACCATTGAGCGCACACGTTGTAGGATCCAGATTGAATTCCCGCGCTGTCTTGTACGTCTCCGGATCGATCGGTAACTTCTCATCGTAGATCCGAACGCCAAGGTCCGATGACCTTGCAAGATGCATCGCTTCACTAGCAAGTCCATCGCTGATGTCGATCATGCTTGTTGGTCTAACACCCAACTCTTTCAAGAGCGCTGTAATGTCCTTGCGTGCTTCCGGCTTCAGTTGTCGTTCCAGAATGTAATCGTGGCCTCCAAGATCAGGTTGTGAGTTGGTGTCCTTGAAGACCTGTTTCTCGCGCTCCAGGATCTGCAATCCCATGTATGCACCACCTAGGTCTCCGCTTACGACCAAGAGGTCATTATCGCTTGCTCCGCCTCTGTAAACAATGTTCTCCTTCTCCGCTGCGCCGATCGCAGTAATACTTAGGATCAATCCGCTAGTGCTACTGCAAGTGTCACCGCCTATCAGATCTACGCCGTAATTCTTGCAGGCAAGCAACATGCCTTCGTACAACTCATCAACCGCTTCAACAGGAAAACGATTGCTCAATGCCAGTGCCACCGTAACCTGATGAGGCTCTGCGTTCATGGCATACACATCGCTAAGGTTCACAACAATGGCTTTGTATCCCAAGTGTTTCAAGGGCATGTAGCTCAGATCGAAGTGAACACCCTCCACAAGCATGTCCGTGGTGATGACCTGCTGCAAGCCAAGTGGATCGATCACTGCGGCATCATCACCTATGCCCTTAATGCTGCTCTTTTGAGTAAGATGAATGCGGCTGGCCAACCGCTCGATAAGACCGAATTCGCCTAGGGCGGAAAGTTCTGTGCGAGACATGGGTGCAAAGGTGGCAGGAATTAGATGATCTGGGGTTAATGGACAAAACGAATGGTAAAACCTTCTGAAAGTCCTGCCTGGCTTAGGTTAGAGGCCTTTCAAAGGTCATGAACCAAAAAAGTGCTCTTTGTGTGGTGGTCCAGTTATTAACAAATACGGCCAAGGTTCGGGGTAAGCAACGGTACCGTTGCCGCACTTGTGGTAAGCAATTTTTAGGCGGCCAAACAAAGCAGCCCGAAGAACTATGGTTTGAGTATCAAGCTGGCAAACAGACTTACAGGCAGTTGGCTCTCAAGTATGGTTGTTCTATTCGGACCATACAGCGGACGTTGGACAAATACACAGGCACTGAAGCCAAGGCTGTTCTGCCATCTTCAGCCGTGGTTTTAATGGATACGACCTACTTCAGGAGAACCTTCGGTGTAATGGTGTTCAGGGATGCAACTACAGGCACAGTCCTGTATAGGAAATACGTAAAACATGAGACCAACCAGCTTTATGCGGATGGTCTGAAATTCCTTCGTGGACAAGGCGTGGAGATAAGCGCCGTTGTTTGTGATGGCCGACGAGGCCTGTTGCAACTCTGCAGAGGAATCCCGGTGCAAATGTGCCAATTTCATCAAGTAGCGATCATTACCCGCTATCTCACTAGAAAGCCCAAGTTGCCAGCAGCCATTGAGCTGCGCCAATTGACACAGATGCTGAAGAAGACCGATAAGGAAAGCTTCACTGGGGGTCTACAACTATGGCATACCAAATGGAAGGCCTTCCTCGCTGAACGAACTGTGGAATCAACCACCGGCAAGTCACGTTATACGCACGGTCGCCTGCGGAGCGCACACCGGAGCCTATCGTGCAATCTGCCTTGGTTGTTCACTTGGTACGACTATCCTGAACTGGATATTCCCAACACCACCAATGCAATAGATGGCTACTTCGCAGACCTGAAGAACAAGCTTCGCAATCACAATGGCCTCTCCTTGACTCGGAAACAAAAATTTATCGATGAGTTTTTGAAGGCATGCGGACCTCGCGATGGGAACGGTTGATCCGAAGGTTCCGTTCCCCATCCGATCATCGCTCAGTCATCAGGTTTATCTCTGGCAGGTTGCTCTCCAGCAGAGCCTACTTCCGTTTCGCCAGACACCCAAAGATCAGAATCGCAATTAGGTTCTCCAACAACGGTTGATAACTCGCCATTCGTTTTGTCCATTAGAGACAAACGTCTCCCAAAAGCCATTCGTTTTGTCTATTACACCATGATCTGAAAATTGTCTGAGATCTTGTAACGCAGAACCATTTTTGCCGCAGCAGGATATTACACACTGATCCGTGCTACCCAACCCGATAACACCAATGTTATGCAGATAAGCGGATCAGCTAACTTTTTGGATAGCGATCGAGCTCAACTACTTCATGAACCAACACGACACTTTTAACATCAAGAAAAAGGCTTCATTCCACTTTCTTTTGTACTTGAGCCTTACCTTTGCTGCAAGTCTTGTTTAGACCGATTCTAAATAAGACGCATCGTAATGATAAAAGTCAGTGAGAATGCGAAGGCGGAAGTTACCAAACTGCTTGGTACGCAAGGCCGTGGTAAAGATCATTTCGTGCGGGTCGGCGTGAAAGGCGGCGGTTGTAGCGGCCTTATGTACGACCTGGATTTCGATGACCAGATGAAAGATGGCGATAAAGTGTTCGAGGATAATGGCGTGAAGGTGGTCATTGACAAGAAAAGCATGCTCTATCTATTAGGCACAACACTGGACTTTAGCGGCGGATTGAACGGTAAGGGTTTCCAATTCGTGAACCCTAATGCGAGTCGGACGTGTGGGTGTGGGGAGAGTTTTTCGATCTGAATCAAATGAACCGCAACGACGCAACGTAATTGCATCTCCTATTATGGGCACACGTGGCCTGTTCCAGGGTGCATCTTCGGAAGCTTTTCGCTGTCGCATGATCGCGTTTAAAACCAACTGATCGCATTTGCGGTTAATTAGTACATGGCACAAGAGACAGACGATATCCTGAAGGAAGTTACCGAGAAGGAGTACGCCTACGGGTTTATCACCGACATTGAAAGCGAGAAGGCTGAGAAGGGGTTGAGCGAGGAGATCGTGCGTTTTATCAGCGCGAAGAAGAATGAACCGGAGTGGATGTTGGATTGGCGACTTGAAGCCTATCACGCATGGCTGAAGATGGAGGAGCCGCACTGGGCCCATGTGAATTACCCGAAGATCGATTACCAGAATGCATATTACTACAGCGCGCCGAAAAAGAAACCGCAGCTGAACAGTTTGGATGAGGCGGATCCGGAGTTGGTAAAGACCTTCGAAAAGTTGGGTATTTCGTTGGAGGAACAGAAGCGCTTGGTCGGTGTTGCTGTGGATGTAGTATTCGATAGCGTAAGCGTGAAGACCACGTTCCAAGCGGCGTTGAAGGAGAAGGGGATCATCTTTTCCAGTTTCAGTGATGCCGTGCAGAATCACCCTGATCTGGTCAAGAAATACTTAGGAAGTGTAGTGCCGCGCACCGATAATTATTTCGCGGCATTGAATAGCGCGGTATTCAGCGATGGTAGCTTTTGCTACATACCTCCTGGAGTGCGGTGCCCTATGGAGTTGAGCACGTATTTCAGGATCAACGAGGCAATGACCGGCCAATTCGAACGCACGTTGTTAATAGCAGATGAAGGCGCTTACGTAAGCTATTTGGAAGGATGCACTGCGCCCGTACGCGATGAACACCAGTTGCATGCAGCGGTCGTTGAATTGGTCGCGCTGAAAGATGCTGAGATCAAATACAGCACAGTTCAGAACTGGTACCCTGGTGATAAGAACGGAAAGGGCGGGATCTATAATTTCGTTACGAAACGTGCCCTGTGTGCTGGCGATAACAGCAAGATCAGCTGGACCCAAGTAGAGACCGGAAGTGCGATCACATGGAAGTACCCGAGCTGTGTTCTGAAAGGCGATAACAGCATAGGGGAATTCTACAGCGTAGCCGTTACGAACAACAAACAACAAGCCGATACCGGAACGAAAATGATCCACATCGGTAAAGGCACGAAAAGCACCATCATCAGCAAAGGGATCAGTGCTGGCCTTAGCAATAACAGCTATCGTGGTTTGGTCAAGATCGGTCGCGGTGCGAAGGGTGCTCGGAATTTCAGCCAGTGCGATTCGTTGTTATTGGGTGATCGTTGCGGTGCACACACGTTTCCTTATATTGAGAGCGAGAACCCTAGTGCAATAGTGGAACACGAAGCCACCACGAGCAAGATCGGTGAGGACCAGATCTTCTATCTGAATCAACGCGGGATCGCAACGGAAAAGGCTGTTTCGCTGATCGTGAACGGATACTGCAAGGAAGTACTTAACCAATTGCCCATGGAGTTTGCCGTGGAGGCGCAAAAGTTGTTGGCTGTTTCGCTTGAAGGTAGTGTTGGCTGATCCGAATTCTGATACGGCCGATCATACTATGAACTGGAACGATGTATTAGGTTACGCCAACCACGGTAATCCGGAACCTCCGAGCCGTGTTGAGAAAACAGAAGTTGAGTGGAAAGCTGTGCTGACCGCCGAGCAATTCCGCGTAACACGCTTGAAGGGAACCGAGCGTGCATTCAGCTCAGAAGCGTGTTCACTTTTTGAACCTGGCATCTACAAATGTGTTTGTTGTAAAACTGAATTATTCGACGCCAGCTCCAAGTTCGAGAGTGGGACTGGTTGGCCTTCGTTCACCCAACCGATCGCAGAGAATGTGATAGCGCACCACATGGATAAGACCTATGGCATGGTACGTATAGAGACCATATGCAATGTGTGCGATGCACACCTTGGACACGCATTTCCCGATGGACCAGCGCCCAACGGGCTGCGTTTTTGCATGAATGCAGTGAGCTTGGAGAAAGTGGTCTGAGCGTGATCTTTCAATAGATCCTGCCCCTGACTATCGGCACGAAATATGTATGTTCATTCTTAAAAAACAAACAATAACACACATGGCGACTTTTGAACTTTACACTGACAAAGCTGGCGAATTTCGTTTCCGGCTCAAAGCGGGTAACGGCGAGATAATCCTTGCCAGCGAAGGCTACACCGCCAAAGCATCTGCAATGAACGGTATCGAAAGCGTGAAGACCAACGCTGTCCATGACGCTAATTACGAACGCAAGAAGTCCGACGCTGGACACTCTTTCAACCTACTAGCTGCCAATGATCAAGTGGTTGGCACAAGTCAGGTCTACACAAGCACAACTGCACGTGATAAGGGGATCGAGAGTGTAAGAACGAACGCTCCTACAGCCGGGTTAATGGAAGTTTGAATCTTGTGCAACTAAATTAGGAGAAGAGTCCATTGAGGCTTTTTCTCATGCTTAGTATTATGCGGATCAAGGTCAAAATTTCACGAACCGTCCCTTGAACACTTTACTATCACCACTTGCTTGGTAGGTGTAGACACCTGCTAGCAATCCAGGCAGGACCAGATCGACCTTTCCACCGTTAGTGGTTTGTTGATGGACCAACTGACCACTACTATTCCAGATCGTCAGATCCACTACGGTCCCGAATGGCACCTTCAACAACAGTGTGGCCACATCGTTCATCGGCGACGGATAGAAGCGCTGATCGCTGGATTCGATCTGTTCGTACTCCACTGACCTTACTGAACTATAGCCTTCAAAGCCCAATTGTATCCGGTAAAAAACAGTGCTAAGCTCAGGTGGTGATTCATCAAACCACTGATACGCGACGGCGTTCGTTGGATCTCCGCATATGCCTTCAATGTGGTGTACTTCGGTGAAATTGATGCCATCGGCCGAGCGTTCAACAGCCTGACCATTACATGTGCTGCCACCCTGAATGGTCCAATCGACCCGGATCCCACCAGTTAGTTCAGTGAGCTCATTATGCGCAATAAATGGATGTTCCTGAGCGCGTATGGTTGCATTGCCACACAAAACCAAGACCATGCTGCACACTATTGAATTGATCTGTTGCACGGACATCACTGGTCGGTCGATTAGTGAACGAAATCCTTTTGAACATCGTAATTTATTCTTGACCAAGAGGCCAATAAAAATACGGAACGATCCACCGTATACCTATTGGAAGTGTTCTTTAAGCACCCTGATCGCCACCTTTCCTTGGAGAGAGAACCCGACCCCATTCCGACTCTCACGGACGCCACCTTCGGCAAACCACTTCCATATGAAACAGCCGGAGTACCATGTCTCTTTGCTGAACACATGAAAGAACGCTTCGAATGCCAAAGCTTGTGCTGCTTCATTGCGCACCGCATCCTGATCTTCGGCCCACGGTTCCTTCGCACACGTCGATGTGTTCGTGTATCCCAATTCAGTGAAGAGTACGGGACGATCCAATCGAAGACTCAGCTCCTTTAACATTGCCAGATGCGGCTCCCACCCTGTTCGCAATTCTGCCATTGTCGGATCGCCTTTCTGGCAAAGTGGGAAATAGCCATCAACACCAATATATGCCATCCGCTTCCACAGCGGGAACCGCACTACTTCATCCCAATTCGCCGCATAGGTCAATGGCCCATTGTATTCTTCTGAAATCCGATCGATCAACACCTGCCAATAGTTCGTGCGTTGGGTCACGAACCGTTCCATTTCCGTACCAATGCAGAACAGGTCAACATCCAGTTCCGTTGCCAACTTCGCGAAATAAAGTACGTACTCCGCGTAGCTCTGTTCGAATGGCCCCCATCCGACAGCTGGGTCCGGCTCGTAGGCACCAGTGAATTCACCGTGGCCCAACCAGAGGTGTGGTTTCAGCATCACTTTCAACCCTCGTGCTTTGGCCATGGCTACCATTGCACGTATTCCAACTGGACGCTCACCCCACCATTGGTGGCCATTTGGATCAAAGATGATGCGCCCATTGTTGTCCGGGCCATATGCATACGGAATGAAACAGACCCACTCGGCCCCAATAGCTTGTACCTGTGCTATGCATGTATCACCCACTTCGCGCGGCGGGGCGCTGAAACACACGCCTTGGATCTTTTGCGCATGCGTACTTTGGCTCACCGCTGCAAAGCCGATCACAAAAATTAAGACCCGTACATGATCTGTCAGCATCATACTATGACACGACAACTATATCAACAAAATTGCACATCAGAATTGAATGGACCATATCGTGATCATTGGTAACGGCATTTCGGGGATCACGGCTGCACGCCATATCCGCAAGCGGAGCGACGCAAAGATCACTGTGATCAGCGAGGAAAGCGAACATTTTTTTAGTCGCACAGCACTTATGTACGTCTACATGGGGCATATGCGGTACAAGGATGTGAAACCCTATGAGGATGAGTTCTGGGAGAAGAACCGCATCGACCTTAAACTTGACCGGGTCAATAGAATTGATACGAACCAGAAGCTCTTGGAGTTGAAAAGTAGTGGCAATATCAAGTACGATAAAGTGATCATCGCAACAGGTAGCGTTAGCAATAAATTCGGTTGGCCGGGACAGGACCTTCCTGGTGTGCAGGGGCTATACAGTTTACAGGACCTTGAATTGATGGAGGTGAACACGAAGGGCATTTCTCATGCGGTGATCGTGGGTGGTGGATTGATCGGTGTTGAAATGGCCGAGATGTTATTGTCTCGCAAGATCGCTGTTACATTTCTTGTTCGTGAAGATACATTCTGGGGAGGCGTGATGCCAGAACAAGAAGCTGACCTGATCTCCAGGCATATGCGCGAACACCACGTAGATCTGCAATTCTCTTCTGAGTTACAAGAGGTGATCGCTGGGCCCGACGGTCGCGTTCGCGGTATTCTTACCAAGGCGGGGGAAACGATCGATTGCCAGTTCGTTGGACTTACCGTTGGCGTAAAACCCAATATAGCGTGGCTGAAGGAAAGCCCTGCAATTGCTACGGACAAAGGTGTACTCGTGAATGAATTTCTCGAAACCAATGTGCCGAACATTTATGCCACTGGAGATTGTGCGCAGTTCCATGAACACCCGGATAAGCAGCGAAAGTCGATCGAGCAAGTTTGGTATACCGGACGTATGATGGGAGAGAAAGTGGCTAGAACGATCACTGGAGAACGGACACCCTATGCCCCTGGTCAATGGTTCAACAGTGCAAAATTCTTCGACATTGAATACCAGACATACGGCTGGGTACGCAATAAACTTGGAATTGGTGAAGCCGAATATTACTGGGAACACCCCAATGGAAAGATCGCGATCCATCTTGTTTGGGATGCTGGAACGCGGATCTTCCACGGCATGAGTAGTTTCGGGTTCCGGTTACGGCACGAAGTTTTTGATCGCTGGCTGAATGATCAAATAACAGTGGACCATGTGGTGGATCACTTGGATGAAGCGGCCTTTGATCCAGAATTCTACGAACGCTTTGCATCCACGATCAAGAGGTCATTCAATCAAACCTCTACAGTTCCTGCATGAAGCAGACCGACCATAGCCTTTCGATCACGGATGCGCATAGCAGCATCCTTGATGGTATTCAAAAAAGTGCACTGAGCCTTGCTGCGATCGGCGTTCTTGGGCTGATCGTTAGCATCCCGATGAACACTATTCCCAACCCTGGAATATGGTTGACCGTGGCTTTAGCGGCCATTATCTCGGGAACCATCATTTATGCACGCAGATCCTATCTCACACGACCCGAAGGGATCCAGAACAATGGTGTTTGGCATCGTGGGATTTCAACGCGTGGTATTGCGGGATGGATCATTGGGATCATCCTCACGGGGTTCTACATTCTGTTATACTTCTATCCGGAATATCTCGGCCTTGGAGCCGAAGGAAACGTGAACCATGGGATCGTAGCACTGTTCGATCCGTTGAGCCGTTTTCTTAGTGGAAATGCGGCTTCCCAATGGTTCGTTTATGGCACGATCTATACCGTTGCGATCCTTTCGATGGGTTACAAGTTCATATTGAAATACAGGCACAACAAGTATCAGGTCGTACGTACCATTTCGGTGATGTTCTTTCAATTGGGTTTCGCCTATCTGATCCCGGAACTACTTGCACGACTTAGCCTGCCGTACAACGATTTCAAGAACATGTGGCCGTTGAACTATTCGTTCTTCGATGAATGGAACTTGAAAGGCTTGATCGATGCAGGAGGTTTTGGTTTGTTCATGCTGCTGTTCGGTGTTGCCATGATCTTCGTGATCTCCCCTATCCTCACCTACTTCTACGGGAAACGTTGGTATTGCTCATGGGTCTGTGGTTGCGGTGGTCTTGCTGAAACCGCCGGTGATCCCTTTCGCCACCTCAGTGATAAAAGCACTACCGCATGGAAGATCGAACGGTGGGTCATTCACACCGTTCTTGTTTTCTCCGTGGTTATGACCGTTGCATTGGTATACAGTTACCTCGGTGATGACGCATCCCGCAATACTGCGGGAGGTTTCTGGGTAACGCGTGGTATGTTGCTCGGAATTATTGGTCTCGTTCTGGGTTGCGTGGCCATCGTTCTCATTGTTCGTCCGGGTATGATCAAGGAGGTGAACAACACCGTTCGAATCCTTGTGCTTGCTATTCTGCTATTGATCATCGGTTTTACGGCACACGCGTACTTGACCGGTCGTGGTGATGTCTTTTTTGTAGAGAGCTATCCACTGCGCAAGTGGTACGGATTTGCGATCGGCGCCATATTCAGTGGTGTGATCGGTGTAGGATTCTATCCGTTGATGGGGAGCCGTGTGTGGTGCCGTTTCGGCTGCCCCATGGCCGCGATACTCGGAATGCAACAACGGTTCTTCTCACGTTTCCGGATCACCACAAATGGCGGCCAGTGTATCAGTTGCGGAAACTGCAGCACGCATTGCGAAATGGGCATCGATGTGCGCAGCTACGCACAACGCGGCGAGAATATCGTTCGTTCCAGTTGCGTGGGCTGTGGTGTATGCGCAGCAGTTTGTCCACGCGGCGTGTTGAAACTTGAGTCCCGCAAGCTTGCAGGAGGCAAAGTTCAAGGAAGAGTGAGTAGTGATCCAATAGCGATAGGTAGGACTGGTGCTACGTTGAGGTAGGACAGTATGCTTGAGCCAACATTAGCATTTGATCGTCAATAACAACAACACGCTACAACTCGTCCTATTCGGCATCAACTTTTTACTTGTCCTTTTCTAAATGACCGCCAGCTCCATCATCGACGTGATCATTCCGGCCTTTAATGAGGAGGAAGCCGTAGCACTTGTGGTCGGCGATATTCCAAAGGATCTCGTACGGCATATCGTGGTAGTGAACAACGCAAGCAGTGATCGTACGAGTGAAGAAGCGCGCAAAGCCGGTGCTATCGTTATGGACCAACCGCTGCGCGGCTATGGCAATGCGTGTTTGAAAGGAATAGAGAAAGTAGCTACACACCAACCACCTCCGGACATCGTGGTCTTCATTGATGCGGATCACAGTGATCGCCCACAACAGATGACGGAAGTTGTCGCACCGATCGTAATGAACGATGCCGACTTCGTGATCGGATCGCGTGCCCTAGGACATCGCGAAGACGGAAGTATGATGCCCCAACAGGTCTTCGGGAACTGGCTCGCAACGCGCTTGTTGAAATTATTCTACGGCGTGCGTTACACAGACCTAGGCCCCTTCCGGGCCATACGCTGGCAGGCACTCCAGAACATGCATATGCAGGATCGTACATTTGGCTGGACCGTGGAAATGCAATTAAAAGCCGCCAAACAGAACCTCCGCATCATCGAAGTGCCGGTGGATTACCGCAAGCGTATCGGCTTCTCCAAGATCAGTGGTACGGTGAAAGGCTCCATTCTTGCTGGTTACAAGATCATCGTAACCATTTTCAAATATCGCTGATGGCTATTGCGATCCTCGTGATATACGCGGTGCTACTGAGCTTCATCCTCCTGTTCAGTTTCATGCAGCTCAGACTCGCATTGGCCTATCTCAACAAGCATAAATACACGCGGATGATACCACCGCCCAACTTCGGTGAGCTACCCATCGTTACTATCCAATTGCCGCTTTACAACGAACGTCACGTGGCGGAACGACTGATCGATCAAGTCGCTAAAATGGATTGGCCTCATGACCGTCTAGAGGTACAGGTCATAGACGACAGTACCGATGAAACCGTTGATCTCGCTGCGGCCAGAATTGCCCATTGGCAAGCTGAAGGCATTGACATGATCCACATCCGCCGAGCCGATCGCGAAGGGTTCAAAGCAGGTGCACTAGCATACGGTCTAAAGATCGCAAAGGGTGAATTCATCGCCGTATTCGATGCTGATTTCATGCCGCCGACCGACATGTTGCAAGTGATCTCCCCTTGGTTCAATGACCCTAAGATCGGTATGGTACAAACGCGTTGGGACCATCTGAATCGCAACAGCAATTTGCTCACTGAGCTGCAGGCGTTCGGTCTAGACGCGCATTTTTCCGTTGAACAAGTTGGTCGTAATGGCCTACGTCATTTCATAAATTTCAACGGCACGGCCGGTGTGTGGAGAAAGGCTTGTATTGTTGATGCTGGCGGGTGGCAAGCCGATACATTGACCGAAGATCTTGACCTCAGCTACCGAGCGCAACTCAAAGGCTGGCAATTCCACTACTTGGAAGATGTTGCATCACCCGCCGAACTTCCCGCTGCCATGAATGCGTTGAAGACCCAGCAATACCGTTGGAACAAAGGAGCTGCGGAATGTGCGGTGAAGAACCTACCTCGTGTGCTCCGCAGCAGTTCGGTGACCTTCGGTACAAAGATGCATGCGATCTTTCACTTGATGAATAGCACCGTTTTCGTAAGTATACTTGGGACAGCGTTGCTAAGTGTTCCGCTCTTGTTGCTCAAACAAACACATCCCGAATTCCGAACCCTGTTCGACATTGCCATTGTCTTCACCTTCGCGCTGCTCGTCCTTATCTTCTTCTATTGGGTAGCCCACCGCCAGCGACTGAGGGGATGGCGCGGAGCATTCCGTTTCATTTGGATATTTCCTGTCTTTCTCTCCGTGAGCATGGGGCTTTCATTGCATAATGCGGTTGCTGTTCTTGAAGGTTATCTCGGTAGAAGAACGCCTTTCCTACGCACCCCGAAACTGGGCTCATCCGACGGCGACAAAGCGATCAAGCACGACGCCTACTGGAAAAGTGCAATATCGCCCATGACCTTGTTGGAAGCAGCTATTGCAGGGTATGCAGTATGGGGCATCGTTATCGGTTTCCGTGTTGGTGACCTCGGCCTCCTCCCCTACCATTTCATGCTTGCAGTAGGCTTCGGTCTGGTCAGTTACTACAGCTTCGTCCATTCGTTACGTACCGCTTAATGTTCAACGGCAAACGCTTCTTTGTTGCAGCGCTTGTTACGTTGATAGCAGCAATTGTCATTTTGGCTTACGGTCCGTCGCGTTCTGATCCCAGTGCTCTACTGATCGGCTTCTCCGTTGCGTTCGTTGCATACGTACTCGTCACGCGCAAGCAGTTCATTTCTTGGCATCAATTGCTGATCATTTCCATCGGACTCCGCATCCTACTGCTCCTTGCACCGGTCAACTGGACCGATGATCATTACCGCTACCTCTGGGATGGTCTCTGTTCCACGAACGGCATATCGCCATTCGCATTTACGCCTGAAGAATTAGTCAGAACAAAACCTGAAGTCTTCACTCCACAACATTTCGCAGAGCTCAATTCTCCTCGATTCCATTCAGTTTACCCACCCGCTGCACAACTCATTTTCGCCACTGCGACATCGATCGGCGGTGTGGATATATGGCGATCGACATTGGCGCTTCGGGTGATCATCATCCTATTCGACCTACTTATCATAGTTTCATTAGGAGCGTTACTGAAAGCCCACGTGAGCCGCGTACAACTAGTTGCGATCTATGCACTGAATCCATTAGCTCTATTGGAATTCTCCGTGAATCTGCATACGGAAGCTCTGATGATCGCGCCATGTCTTGGTGCTATCTATTTCTTCAAGCAACAACGGTATCACCTCTCCGCATTCCTGCTCGCGCTAGCGATCTCAGCAAAACTTTGGCCGATCCTCTTCCTCGCTTGGATCCCTTCAGCTCTTGGTGTTGGAAAAAGTATTCGCTACATCGCGATCACGCTTCTTTTTTTCACTCTATCATGGATCCCGCTTTACACCACGGATATCCTTCAACATTTCGCAAGCAGCCTGAAACTCTATGTCAGCTACCTCGAATTCAATGGACCTATTTTCGAATTGCTTCGCCACACTCTTGGTGATCACTTGGTAAAAGGAACAGGCCTTCTTTCCATCCTCACACTGATCGCTTTGGTAATCTACACGCTATCTATCTGGAAAACCAAACATGCCGATTGGCCCAGCGCAATGCTTTGGCTCCACGCCATTTACCTCTTCGGCGCGCAAGCCGTACACCCATGGTACATACTACCGCTTGTCGCTTTATCCGTGCTCACGCAATGGCGATGGCCGATCCTGTGGTCCTTGCTGATCATACCGACATACCTGACCTATGCGCAGGACCCATTCACACAACCTTATTGGTGGATCGCCGTGGAATACATTCTGCTCGGAACTTTCATTCTTTGGGAGATCCGGAAGAGATCGACAGAATTTAAGTTGGTCGTTTAGTTTTTGGGCGTTCCCTTTTCCAACGCTCAAATGCAGCCCACGCACGGTCGGGCTTAACTCTCCAAGTCCGCAGGCCCTTAAAACCAGGGCCTTTACGGGCTTTCCGTTGCAATCCCTAACGCACTGGCATCTGTGGCATACCCAACGATGAACGCAAACTGTCATCCGCATTACTGTTCAATCCCCAATAAGGCTCCATGACCTGATGGGTAAGTATAGCGATCGATGTAAGCTTCTGAGCATTCGTCCCATGCCCGTCCATGCGCGTTTCACTCCATCCGAAAATGGTATGTGGTTCCTTGGTCGCGTACTTTATGGTCATGTCGCGTTCAAGCATGGGAAATGTGATCGCATAGATCGTTGTGTCCCCTTGAGCTTCCCTCTTTGCGAGAGCATCAACAGCTTCATGCGGTTTGTGCATTAGTTGCAGATAGCGCACACTTGGCAACAGCTTCACGTTGCCGATGGGCAATAATACCGGGTCGATCCTGATCTGATTCCAAAGTGCATCCTCCAACCAGACTTCACCGACCCTTTTATCCTCGTCTCCCTCCTGTTCGAAATAACTCCTGCTCTCCATTCGGTAACCATCCTTGCGCTGGTTCAATTGTACGAATGCCTGTCCACACCAATCCTGAACGCTACACGTGACTTTCAATACAGGCGATTGATCCACGGGCGAGAATACACTTGTCATCAATGAATAATCGTAGATCCCCGTATTGAAACGTTCTATCCAATTCAATTTCAGGACACCTGTCTTCGGGCTTTTCGACCCGCCCTCGAACTTGACCTGTTCATTCACCAAAAAATCCTCCGTAACGAACACCATGAGCGCATCCCCATTCCGCATCTCACCGTAACGCGCTTGTGTCAAAGCATATCGGTTCACCTCAGCTTTGCCTTGGTACCAATACGTACTAAACCCTTCGGAAGGAGCAATGAACGCCGGGCCATTCTCTGGTACATCCATTTTGCTGGTGCCCGTTCCACATGTGGTCAGTTGTGCAATGAGCGTGGCTATGATCGTTAGTAATGGGAAACTGTTCATCTTGGTCAACTGGTTGGATATAGTACACAAAGTTCCGACATGTGAACTCAAGAACCAGTTCCGCTCAGTGACCTAGCGCACAAACCACGGCTCCATTCACTCTTAGCTTCGCGGTCCAAAGAAGGCCGATCATGATGTACTACATCGATCTTATCATCAATTCATACAAGGACTACTGGAACTACTTGACCAGTGAGGTCCTGAACCCATCGTGGCACAATTACTTCTACTGGTTGATCGGCCTATCCATATTCGCATGGGTCGCAGAGATCATCTTTCCTTGGCGCAAGGACCAAGCCCGCATTCGCCAGGATTTTTGGCTTGATGGGTTCTACATGTTCTTCAACTATTTCCTGTTCTCGTTGATCGCATACAATGCCATCAGCAATGTCTTCGTTGATCTGTTCAACAACACTCTTGGTGCTGTCGGCATCAACAACCTGGTCGCGATAGAGATCGCTTCATGGCCAGCCTGGTTGCAATTATTCACATTGTTCATCGTGGCGGACTTCATTCATTGGAACGTTCACCGCACGTTGCATCGCGTACCGTGGATGTGGGAGTTCCACAAGGTGCATCACAGTGTAAAAGAGATGGGATTCGCTGCGCATCTTCGATTTCATTGGATGGAGAACATCTTCTATAAATCCGCTCAATACATTCCACTCGCCATGATCGGTTTTGGCCTTACCGATTTCTTTATCGTACACATTATTGCGACCGCGATCGGGCACCTCAACCATAGCAATATCAACCTGACCTACGGGCCATTGAAGTATGTGCTGAATAACCCGGCCATGCACATTTGGCACCATGTGAAAGAATTACCGGAAGGGCACCCAAACGGTATCAACTACGGCATTAGCCTGAGCCTCTGGGATTACATTTTCGGCACTGCCGTGATCCCTTCCAGTGGACGTGATATTGAACTTGGGTTTCCTGGTGATGACGGCTTTCCTAAAACCCTTGGCAAACAACTCGCCTACCCTCTTACGAAATGAAAAACCCGCTGAACGACTGGAAATTTCTTTTGGCCGCCTGTGCTTTCCTTGGGCTGGCGCCGTTCTTTCCGGAGCCACATCTTTGGGGTAAACTGAAATGGATCGCTGGTGGTGCAGTTGGAATGCAACCGCTGGACTGGCTGGATCTGCTGTGGCACGGTGCTCCATTCATTCTACTTGCCCGTTTAGGCATATTACACTTGCGTGATAAAGGTGTAAGGAATTGATGCCATCTTGCGACGTTCAACCTGAACGTTCTGGATGAAAGCAATTTTCTTTTCCGCACTTATTCTATTGGGCACATGCAACAGCATGCCGGCGCAGAACGTTGGCAATGCCGCATTTGCGAATAAACTGAACCGCTTACTCGATCACGCTATACCGGCTGTGGATGTAGCCCATGTTGATACAGCTGCGGTTTTCCTGGATGCACGTGAACCTCAAGAGTTCCGCGTAAGTCATATCAAGAATGCCCGGTCCGTGGGCTATGATGATTTTGATATTGCTTCAGTGAAGGACTTATCGAAAGATACGGCGATCATTGTGTATTGCTCCGTTGGATACCGAAGCGAAAAGATCACCGAAAAACTTATTGATGCGGGTTTTACAAATGTCCAAAATTTGTATGGAGGCATCTTTGAGTGGGTGAATAGTGGCCGGTCAGTAGTCAGTGATTCAGGCACAAGCCAGCGCGTTCATACCTACAACAAGGATTGGTCCCAGTGGCTATTGAGGGGGGAGAAAGTCTTTTAGTACATTCGGAATGTGGCTCAAATGGTGCTTGTCTCCCGATCGTAGATCCTTAAGTTCTACCGCAGCGCTCTCTACCGATGATCGGGCCATGGCACCGCACGTGGGGGTGTTCACATAGGTGCATGTTCGCAATGCGGGATATTCATTCCGCAGTTGCTCCCATTTTGTTTCATTTGCAGAGATCGGAATGTTCGACATACAGCGAAGATCGGTAGAAGTAAGCGATCTCCAGAAATGATAAGCGCTTCATTCATCTGCGAGAAGCACCTTTGCAGACCCAAGAGCAGAATGCTTTGAACAAAACCTACCTTCTCGTCCACCTCAGCTCGTTGCTCGACGAAAAGATCGAAGTAATGAAGCGAGACATTGCCTCGACCAATGTTTCGCGTAACAGCGACTCCAAAAGCAGCGCGGGTGATAAACATGAAGTAGGACGTGCGATGATCCAGCAGGAACTTGATCAGCAAGAAGCGCTTCTTGCAAAAACAGTGTTGCTCCGGAATGAACTGGACCGTGTTCCGCTGACCGGAAATTTTGTTCATGCTTCATTCGGGTCCCTCGTGGAAACCACCAATGCTACCTACTTCATCTGCATCGGACTTGGTAAGGTGATGTTCGAGCAACAGTCCGTATTCGTGATCTCAAAGGCTTCACCAATTGGCAAACTATTGGAGCATAAAGCGGCGGGTGCAACGATCACATTCAATGGACAGGAAGTGAATATCCTTTCGATCCACTAAGGTTCGATAGATCTTCATTATCCCCTAGCGCTCGGACCTTGCGAGCAACGGGTACGCTACCATGTGGAAGAAGATCGTGAAGCGTATCACCGTTAACCGCTTTCAATTATTTTTCATCAACCAAGTATCCACTTGCACGGGTTCATGCAATGTTCGGTGTACAGGGCATTTGTTCGCGATCTCCACGAGACGCTTTCGTTGATCCTCATCCAGATTACCTTGTAGCTCGATCATCCGTTCAAATCGATCGATCTTTCGTGAAGTCTTTTCGTCGGCAGCTCCAGTGGCCTGTGCGTGTTCCTTTCCATGACGAAGATGTACGTATGCTTCTTGGAGATCCCAATGTTTACGCTCGGCATACATTTTCATGGTCATCGCCGTACACGCGCCCAATGCTGCGGTAAGAAGGTCATAAGGTGATGGGCCGTAATTATTGCCTCCTGCTGACTCAGGTTCGTCCGCAACGATGTGATGACCGTTGGCCAGGATCTGCGTCGTGTATCCTTCGTTGGCAATATGCGCAACAACGTCGAGCTCAGTTTTCAATTCCTCAGTGCGCCCGATAGCAGGCAGATAACGCATTACCCAATTCGCGATCATACTTCCCGCATAGTTCGAATCTCTTGGATCACTTAGTAGATGATCCGCGCCATCGAGTGACAGAAAGCTTTTCGGGTGCATGGCGGCAGTGTATAGTTGTGCTGCATTATCTATTGCTACGATGCGGTCCTGTGGGCTATGGATGATCAATATCGGTTTACCAAGTGAACCTACAATGCTTGCCAGGTCCCGCTTTTCAATATCCTCTAGGAATGAATTGGAAATGGTGAATGGCCTACCGCCGATGTTCACCTGCGCACTACCCGTTTCCTTGATCTTCTCAATATCACCGGAGAACAACTTCCGGATGTGTCCAATGTGTCCCGGAGCACCAATGGTCGTCACTGCTTTGACCTGTGCTAACGATGCACTAGCAACTATGGCCGCTGCACCACCTAACGAGTGCCCTATCATCAATACCGGAGCCGAATATTCCTTCTCCATGAACGAGACAGCAGCATAGAGGTCACTCACATTGCTACTGAAATCAGTTTCACTGAACTCGCCTTCGCTCTCCCCGAGGCCGGTAAAATCGAAACGCAACACGCCGAAACCATTGCTCGTTAGTGCCCTACTGATATTGCGCACAGAACCTAGGTCCTTGCTGCACGTAAAACAATGGGCGAATAGTACGAATTGGGTAGCCCTGCGATCGGCAGGCAGATCCAATCGGGCGCTCAACTCACTACCTGTACCATTCGGGAACGTTACTCTGGTGCTTTTCATGCAGTTCAATATAAAACCTTTTCAAAGTTCGACTTTTCAATCCGGTTGCCGAGGTGGCTTAGCGTAAGCCGTCCTGACCACAGCGACTTCCTCTATTTCGGACAATTGTATCCAAAATCAAGTACATCCCTTTGCCACCCCGACGTTCCGTTGTACCTTTGCTTCCCATTCTATTTAGAACCATTCTAAATAAGAATCGTGAATTATGCTGAACATAGAAAATCTACACGCCAGTATTGATGGCAAAGAGATCCTGAAAGGCTTGAACCTTCGAATTAACGCAGGCGAAGTCCACGCGATAATGGGGCCTAACGGTTCCGGAAAAAGCACCTTGGCCAATGTGTTGGCCGGTCGTTCGGAATATGAGGTAACAGGAGGAACCGTGACCTACTTCGGATCGGATCTACTTGAATTATCTCCTGAAGAACGCGCTTGGAAAGGAGTGTTCCTCGCATTCCAATACCCTGTGGAAATTCCAGGGGTTAGCAACATGAACTTCCTGCGAACAGCGCTGAACGAATCAAAAAAAGCACGCAATGAAGCCGAATTGAGCGGCAAGGATTTTCTAACGCTTGTACGCGAACGTGCCAAGTTGGTGGAAATGGACCCTGCTCTAATGAACCGCAACCTGAACGTTGGTTTCAGTGGTGGCGAAAAGAAACGGAATGAGATCTTCCAAATGGCAATGCTGGAACCTAAACTCGGCATATTGGATGAAACCGATAGCGGTCTGGATATCGATGCATTGCGCATCGTTGCTGGCGGTGTGAACAAATTGCGCAGTAAGGAGAATGCGTTCATCGTGGTGACACACTACCAGCGTTTGTTGGATCATATCATCCCGGATGTAGTGCACGTGATGGCCGACGGCAAGATCATCAAAAGCGGGCCAAAAGAATTGGCGCTGGAGCTGGAGGAGAGAGGATACGATTGGGTGAAGGGATAGAAAGAGGGAACGCAGATAACGCGGAAAGAAATGATCTTTATGATCGGACAACTTGTTGACCAGCTAAGGGTATACGCTGAGCGTACCATGCGCACCTGTAACGTCGACCCAATGGGTCGACCCATATTGATATGAGCACAACTACACTGATCGACCCCAAGGCAACGGTGTTGCCATTGCTGAAAGGAAGCACTTGGCCCAACGCCTCTGAAGCCTTGGCACAAGTCAATGCATTGCCGATCCCGACCAGTAAGATCGAAGCTTGGAAATACACACGCGTGGCTAAGCTGTTCAACACGGGTTACGTAGCACCCATTGGTGATGTGGCCGTTGAGCTACCTGCACGATTGGAATTTGCCACGATACGTGTTGTATTCGTGAACGGACATTACCGTGCTGACCTGAGTGATGATACGAAAGTGCAAAAAGGGATGGTGATCGATAGTTTGCACACCCATCTTTCGCACGGACCAGTGAAAGTGAATTATAGCAACATCGCTCCGATCAACGATCGATTCTTTACCGCAATGAATGGTGCAGCCCCGACCGATGGACTGATCCTGTTAGTTACTAAAGGCGTGAAAGTTGAGAGTCCGATCCATGTTCTGCATATCGTAACAGATGTGCAAGCGTTGATCCAGCCACGTGATCTAATCATTTTACAGGAAGGGGCCGAGGCGGAGGTGATCGTTGAGGTCGTCTCGGCTTCTCGGCTCCGCTCGATGACCTACGACGACTCAAACGAAGATCTAACCGGGCTCCGCTCGAAGACCTACGACGTTTCGAATACTTTGGTGAACAGTGTGCGCGAATCACATGTTGGAAAGAATGCACGTTTGACGATCCACGTGTTGCAGAATGCTGTACATAGCCCTTCTATGATCGGACTGGACGGTGTGAAGATCGATGCGAACGGACACTTCAGCATTGATACGACAACGCTTGAAGGTTCTTTGGTACGCAATGAAGTGCATGTCGCCTTAGCGGGCCCCAACGCACATGTCGAATTGAACGGTGTTTACATTTTGAACGGCACCACGCATTGCGATAATCATACGTACATCGGGCATGATGTTCCGGATTGCACGAGCGATGAATTGTATAAAGGCCTTATAGCTGAGAAAGGCACCGGTGTATTCAATGGAAAGGTTTACGTGAAGCAAGATGCCCAGCGCACACGAGCGTACCAGAGCAACGCGAATATTCTACAAGGTGATGATGCTAAGGTGTATACCAAACCAGAACTCGAGATCTACGCGGACGATGTGAAGTGCAGCCATGGTTGTACGATCGGCCGTTTCGATGAGCAAGGGCTTTTCTATTTACGCTCACGCGGTGTGAGTGAACCCGAAGCAAAAAAGATGATGGCGCATGCGTTCATTTTCGATGTGTTGGAGCGGATCAGCAATAAAGATTGGAGAGAGCATTTGGCGGGGGTGATCGATGCTAAGCTGGCAACGTTGTGATGGATAACCGCCACGACGCTACGACGCAAAAGGTTCGCAAAGAAGCGGAAAACGTTGCGCGTATTTTCGTGGCGTCGTCGCGCGGTTGCGGTTCAAGTCATTCACATTCATGAACACGAAGACCGATACAACCATCAAAAAGGCATTCGATGTCGAAGCCATCCGTTCGCAATTTCCGATCTTGAAAGAGACCGTGCACGGCAAGCCATTGGTGTATTTCGACAATGCCGCAACTAGCCAGAAACCACGACGTGTGATCAAAGCTGAAAGCATGTATTACGCCACGATCAATGCCAATGTACACCGTGGTGTGCACACGCTTAGCAACCTAGCGACCGAAGCACAAGAATCTGCACGTGAGACGATCCGTAAGCACATCAACGCGAAGCATGCCCACGAAGTGATCTTTACCAGTGGCACCACAGCGAGCATCAATTTAGTGGCGAACAGTCTTGGTAGTTTGCTGTTGAAGAAAGGCGATGAAGTATTGATCACCGGAATGGAGCACCACGCGAACATTGTGCCGTGGCAAATGGCTTGTGAGCGAGTTGGTGCGGTGTTGAGAGTTATTCCAGTTACGGATAATGGTCAATTAGCTGATTCGATGATCAGCCAATTAGCTAATTGCCGGATCCTTGCATTCACGCATGTCAGCAACACCTTAGGGACGATCAACCCGATAAAGGAACTCATTGCTGAAGCGAAGAAACGCGGTATTGTTACGGTGATCGATGGTGCGCAAGCCATGCCACACATGCGTGTTGATGTGCAAGATCTTGGTTGCGACTTCTATGCATTCAGTGGGCATAAGTGTTACGGTCCAACTGGTATTGGCGTGTTGTATGGGCGTGAAGAACTACTCGAAAAAATGCCGCCGTGGCAAGGTGGTGGTGAGATGATCGATCAGGTCACTTTCGAGAAAACCACGTATGCCAAATTGCCTTTCAAGTTCGAGGCCGGCACCCCGCACATTGCGGGTATCATCGGTTTAGGTGATGCCATTCGTTGGATGCAGGACTACGATCTCGAAGCTATGGCCGCGCATGAACACGTGCTTCTGAAACATGCGACGAAAGAGCTATTCAGTGTCGATGGCCTTCGGATCATTGGCACCGCGCAAGAGAAAGTGGGCGTGATCAGTTTCGTTATTGATGGTGTGCATCATTACGATCTTGGAACGTTGCTTGACCAACAAGGAATTGCTGTGCGAACGGGACACCACTGCACGCAGCCTTTGATGGAACGCTTTGCGATTTCAGGAACTACTCGGGCGAGTTTTGCTTGTTTCAATACTGTTGGTGAGGTGGATGCGTTGGTGGATGGGGTTAAGAAGGCTTTGAAAATGTTGCGAAAATGACCTTGGTTGAAGCCCAACAAGAAGTCGTTGATGAGTTCGCCATGTTCAGCGATTGGCAAGACCGGTATGAGCATTTGATCGAACTAGCGAAAGATCTTCCTCTGATCGCTCCTGAACACAAAACAGAAGCGAATCTTGTGCGCGGTTGTCAGTCACGTGTATGGTTGAGCGCTGAACTAGTAGCCTTCTCGACTCCGCTCGAAGAGCTACAAGTTGTCCACTTCACCGCTGATAGCGATGCGTTGATCACCAAGGGAATTGTTGCATTGCTCGTGCGTGTATTGAACGACCGCACACCGGAAGAGATCCTGAACACACCACTCACCTTCATCGGATCAATTGGCCTTCGCGAACATCTTTCACCGAACCGCAGCAATGGATTGGCAGCAATGCTCGATCAAATGAAGCGATACGCCCTAGCCTACTCCGGGAAAAGCGCAAAACCATGAAAGCCAATTTTACCGCAACCCCGCATCAAGTGCAGGGCAAGCTGCAACGACGCAACGCTGAACTTCAGGTCCGGAACTTGTGGTTCAATAGCAGTTCAATGCATACATCAATGCCATGACCACAGAAGAAAAGCAGCAACTCGAAGACCGCGTTATCCTTACGTTGAAGTCGGTGTATGATCCTGAGATCCCTGTGGATATCTACGAGCTAGGATTGATCTACGATGTAGTGATCCACGATGATGCTAGCGTCTACATCAAAATGACCTTGACCAGTCCGGCATGTCCTGTTGCGGGAACACTCCCCGGCGAGGTGGAGGATAAAGTGGCGACTGCCGCAGGTGTAAAAAGTGCAAAGGTGGAGATCACCTTCGATCCCGCGTGGGAGAAAAGCATGATGAGCGAGGCGGCTCAATTGGAGCTTGGATTTATGTGAACCATCCCCCTTTTGTGGGATTAACCAGTGCGGTTGGATCCAATAATTTTACGTGATCAAATCATCAACCTATGAAGCCACGCAATTACTCTTTCTTGATTGCCGTTTTTTTGCTCAATGCTTTTCCCATCCAGGCTCAACTCACTATCCTTACTCAGTTCAACCCATCGAACACCGGTGGTTTGTGCGGGATCGCCTATAACTCCCCCGTTGGTGAGGTATTGGTTATTGGCTGCAGCGCCAACACCATTGATCGATATACGGAGGACGGCACCTTTCTTACCTCAGCAGCGATGGTCGGTGGAACCGCGAATGATGTTGACATCGATATGTCGCCGACCGACCTGATGCTCAATGGCACTTTCGTGGACCAAGGGCAGTTGCTATTGGTCAACGGCGAAAGCGGCGTAGCAGAGATCTTCGCCATTGACGAAGTAACGAATGAGGTCATCGACACGCTGATCACCGACTACGGAGTAAGTCATGTTGTAGGTGGATCCTATCATCCGCTTCGTGGCACTTTCTACTTGGTGCAGGATAACGTTCCCAGCGGTTTCAATGGAAATCGGGTTGCTGAGATCGATGCTGCTACTGGCGACACCTTACAAACGTTTCCACTCGATCCGAATTTCGATGTGAACTTCGGTGATATGGACATCTCTCCGATCTCCGGCAATTTGTTCATCGTAAGCAGTAGTGATGCTGGTATTGCTGAGTTCACCCCGGATGGTGTATTCGTACAGAACCATGCGCTTCCCGTTGGCATATCTGGTCTAAGCGGGATCGCGCTGGATAACGATCTGGAAGGCGCATGGGTCTGCAACACGAGTGGCGTGGTTTGGAAGCTGGGAAACTTCCCGTTAGGCATTAATGAGGAAGGTTTAAGTAACGACATATCGGCCATCTATCCCAACCCGGCAACGGATCAAGTCACCGTCACTTTTAGTTCCGCAACAAGTGAAAAAGATAGAATTCAGCTGAGGGATGTTCTGGGCCGATCGGTTAAAATGCTAGGAACGGGCAACCGGAGCGTTGGGTCCACGAATATCACTTATGATATCAGTAGTGTACCCAGTGGATCTTACTTCATCAGTGTTGATGGGGCCTCTGGAACAGTCGCGCGCCATTTGGTGGTAGTACGACCATAGACCCTCTTTTCAAGGTAACTTTGTCGCGTGTCAGAGATCATCAACAAAGTAGCCAGCAGTGGCATCATCACCTTAGACCTTGAAGAGCTCTACCCCCAAGGAAAGCGTGTGGTATTCGATCTGAAGCCATTGCTCTGGGAAGAGGTAGCGTTGAAAGAAGCTGACCTTCGCGCATTCGTAAAGGAGCATGACTGGGCGCAATACAACGACCAATTCGTGAGCGTGCATTGCTCGGCTGATGCGATCATACCTACGTGGGCGTATATGTTGGTAGCTACACAATTGCAACCACACGCAGCATTCGTTTCGCAAGGCGATCTTGAACAATTGGAGCGTGCGATCTTTACACGGTTCGTTGCGCAATTGGATGGTGCTCCTTACCAAGATTCTCGTGTGGTGGTAAAGGGTTGCAGCAAAGTACACGTGCCACTTAATGCGTACGTGGAACTCAGTGCCAAACTGTTACCCGTTGTGAAGAGCTTGATGTTCGGCGAGCCATGTAGCACAGTGCCATTATACAAAGCACCGAAACCGTCGACGTCATAGTCTTTTCAACTTCCAACTGCCCAACGTATCTTCACGGCATGCGTTCCTTGGTTGTTCTTATCGCGCTCTTGGCGCATGCATTTCTCTTTGCTCAAGTAGATACCGCCACTGTTCCATTTAGTGAGAACGGTTGGTCGCTTTCGCCACATGGCACCATTCGTGTACTGTTGATCTTCGCCGAGATCGAGTACGATAAAACTCCTAGTGATGACCCGAATCCCGGCGGTTCGGATCATTGGCCCAAAGGCAAACTTCCCGTTTGGAAAGATGACGTTTTCGACCCGCAGCTTTCACGCGCACCTATAGCAATGGTAAGCCGGTATTACCACGATATCTCGTTGGGCCAATTCGAAGTGCTGGGTGACTACATCGATGAGATCGTAACGATCAAAGAAGGTGAGAACCCTTCGATCAAGAACGTCTTCGGCTTGGGAACTTTGGCCGTGAAAGAACTCGGCTCACGCAACGGACTTAAAACCCATCACAACCTCAGTATTTCGGACTTCGACCTATGGAAAAGAGGCGGTAAACCAGGGCTTCCGAAAGAGGCCGGACCCGACGACCCGCACAGCTACGACCATGTGATGGTGATCGTTCGGAACAGCAGACTCACCCATGGACAAGGCAGCGTGGATAGCGGCAGCCCCGGAAAATTAGTCGGCTACGAAAGCGATTCTCAAAGCCGCTTCGGAGGCATGAATGCCCTACCCTTCGAGATCCTGAAACATGAGTTCAATCACCTGTTGCTCGGCGGTAATAATTTTCACAGTGGTGGTGGAAACGCACCTATGTTCCAAAGCTATTTCATGTCGCTGCAAGGTGGTTGGAGCATGATGGGCGCAGCGAACAGCTCATTGCTTACCGCCTGCGCATGGGACCGGGATCGACTGGGATGGCGAGCGAAAGATGGTTGTAGCAGGATCAATGCACGAGACGCAAATTCCAATTGCGTTAACGGTGATCTGGATCCTTTGAATGGCGATACAGGAGTGTACGTGATCCGTGATTTCGTTACGACCGGCGATGCATTACGGATAAAAATGCCATACCTCAACACAAATGAATATCCGCAGTTCCTTTGGCTGGAGAATCACCAAGGTTGGAAAAACAATGGCTCACCTACGGATCGGTTCCACTTCGAAAAAGACATGCCATGCGTACAAGGTGTCGTGCCAGGGATCTTTGCCGTAATGCAAGTGGATCGTGAAGAAAAATCGGGCAAGGAGATCTATCGTGGAGAAGCCGACTACTTGCGTGCATTGCCAGCTTCCGGGTTCTATGATATGTATCTCCGAGGCGACACGGTACGTTTCGAATGCCTGTGGCCCGCAAATACAACACCGTTGATAGTAAAGGATGGTCTCGCTAATCCACTGTCAGGCGCAAGTGAATTGGAAGCCCCATTGTTCGATACGCGTGGTGCCGATGTGCTCATGCGTTCGAAAGATGGCATCGTTCCGAAGGTTGAGGTGCGCAACGGTAACTACATCGACGAGGCCATGTTCTATGGACATGCCCGACAGATCTTCACAGTGAACGGCAATCGCGAACTAGGTCTTGGAACGAACCCGCCTTTGGCGAATATGCTCACGCTTACCAGCTCTTCCGGCAAGACGAAATACAATGGATCACCACCGGACAACAGGGTCGTTCACTTAACCGGGATCAACGTGGAACTGACCGAACAGCGAACGGATGGTTCCATCGTGTTGCAGGTTCGGAATGATATGACATTAGTGGATCAGGATGTACGGTGGTGTGGTGATAGCATTGTGTTGCACACACCTGTTGACACGAACAACTATGCACTTCACATTGCGGAAGGTCGTTCTGTTACGATCGATCGTTCAAGAACACCTACGCGTATTGCTGACCCTGATACCGTTCGGAACGAACGCTTTTTCAGTAAACGAACAACATTCGTGATCGAGTCCGGTGCACATGTTCTCATTGACGATAACGCTGAACTCAACGTGACCGGTGGCTCGGTGCTTCATGTGATGCCGGGTTGCGTCATCGACCTTTCAGCAAGTGCCAAGTTCTCCTCTGATAAGGACTCGCGCATTGTGTTGCACGGCGATGCCATAGTGAACGGCACGGCCAAACAATTGAAGGACCTCTGCAAGGAAGGGCGATCGGAACGCGTGCCATGAAGTTCACTATAGGGAAGTGGTCCTTTGTTGTGATCTTACTGGCTGGACTTTTATACATCGGCAGTTCGTATACCTATCGCTATGCCGGCGACAATGGCAACGCGTGGCGCACAGCGATCAACAGCGATGGCGTGGGCTATTACGCGTACCTGACAGGACTCTTCATTGAGGGCGACCTAGCGAAAGCCGACGCAGCAGAACAGCATTTTACACCAGCGGGTAACAACCGGGTGATCCAATATTATTGCGGCACTCCCCTACTCATCGCGCCGTTCTTTCTCGCTGCAAAAGCATGGACCGCCATCACCGGTTACACCGACCCGACCGCAATGAGCATGCCCTATCAGATCGCTGTTGGTGTTGCGGCATTCTTCTATTTGGTGTTCGGTCTATTTCAACTTCGGAAGGTGTTGCTGAGGTTGGGCATGAGCGATGTGATCACCGCAATGACGCTAAGTGTCATCACTTTCGGAAGCGGCCTTTTATATCACGCGGTGATCACGCCTTCCATGTCACATGTTTATGGCTTTGCGCTAATTGCACTTGCTTTGGCCGAGGCGCAACGAGCATGGCACGGCGGCAATTACGGACTGCTTCGGACAAGTATCGTTCTCGGTCTAGCGTTATTGGTACGTCCGACCCACGCACTGATCATTCTTGCACTTCCGCTGGTGGCCATCACTGAACCAAGACCGTTGTTGGTATGGATCCGTGAACACGAACTCAAGCACTGGATCATCGCTGGATCCGTTGGACTTGCCATCCTGTTCATTCAACCGCTTGCATGGTATCTGCAATGTGGTCTTTGGTGGGTGGATCCTTATGCGGGTGAAGGATTCAACTGGAGCGATCCACATATCTGGTCGGTGCTATTTGGTGCACGGAAGGGATTCTTTTTCTACTGGCCTTTGCTGCTGTTGGCGATACTGGGTCTGATGTTGATCACCGTGCGATGGCGCGGGATCGGTGTACTTGCTTGGATCGGGTCCGCGTTGATCATCTACGTTACCAGTGCCTGGTGGAGTTGGTACTACGGTTACGGTTACGGCATGCGACCATTGATCGACATTCTTCCTTTGCTTGCCGTTCCTATTGCAGTTCTGTTCAAGTCATTGCGCACTCCGATCCGGAATGGCTTATTCGGACTTGCCATCCCACTGATGGTTCTTCAACTATTCCAAACGTGGCAATACCAGAACGGGATCATTCATCCATTCAATATGGACAAAGAGAAGTATGCCATGATATTTTTACGATCCGACGATCAGTGGCGTGATCGGTTCGGATGGTCGAACATGGCTCCTCCGTTCGCCCCCAACGGCTTAAATCAACTAGCAGACACAACGTTCTACACGGGTAATACGAGTGGCGTGATCAACGAGAAGGAGCGCCTCTCGCTGGCCTTGGTTGTCACTCCGGAAATCCTTCCTGATCACAGGACAATACGTGTGGAACTTTCGTGCGGCCGCAGTGCCGTGGAACACAATGCATCCAATTCGGCCCAGTTGGTCTATTCGCTGCGTAAGAATGGAACTGATCGCGTTTACCAGACCTTCCCGCTCAATGATATTCGCCTAGCCGATGACAGACCATGGAGAACATGGAACCACTCCTTCAATGTACCTCCAGCAGATCCCGATGAAGACCTGGCGATCTATGTTCTTCAGTCCGGGAATGGATCCGTGCAGTTGCATGATCTGCGGATCGCTGTGAGCGCCATGAAATAAGTTCAATAAGCCCGCACGTTCTTCCCCTCCATGTAATTGATGAACGCTCTGTTCACTACGCGATTTCCACCCGGTGTGGGATAGTTGCCCGTGAAGTACCAATCACCCAAGTGGTCCGGGCAAGCGGCATGTAGACCCTCGATGCTCTGGTAGATCACTTTTACCTCGGCCTTAATATCCGGTGGCGTTAGCATCTCGGCGATCTTATCGCTGATCTGTTCCGCAGTAAATGGTGCGTAGATCGCTTTTACCACATTCTCCTGCTCAGTGAACGGTCGACTTACCATCTCAAGGGCGCGATCGTAAACATCGTCGATGATATTCTCTTGCGTGGTCTCTTGCAGCAACTCAATGGCCGCACGGAACGCCGCAAGATCACCCATCTTCGCCATGTCGATCCCATAACAATCGGGATACCGGATCTGGGGCGCACTGCTTACAACGATGATCCGTTTCGGCCCTAGCCTATCGAGCATTTTAAGGATGCTCTGCTTCAACGTGGTACCGCGCACAATGCTATCGTCGATGACCACAAGATCATCCACATCACGGCGCACACTGCCGTAGGTAATGTCGTATACGTGCGCAACAAGGTCATCGCGTGCGTCATCTGCTGTAATGAATGTGCGCAGTTTCGCATCCTTGATCGCCACCTTTTCCAACCGCGGTCGCAAAGCCAGAATGGATCGGATCTTTTCTGCGGATGGGTTCGCTCCCAGTGCAAGGATCCTTCGTTCCTTCACCTTGTCCAACTGATCATCCAATTCCTTCAGCATTCCGTAGAACGCCACCTCGGCGGTATTGGGAATAAAGCTGAATACCGTGTTCTCCAGATCATGGTCCACAGCTTCTAGAATGGCCGGACAGACCGATCGACCCAACGCCATACGCTCTTGGTACACATCGCGATCACTGCCGCGACTGAAATAGATCCGTTCGAAACTGCACGAACGTTTTTCCAACGGTTCCAGGATCTTTTCTTCACTGAACGTTCCGGCCTTGCGAATGATCAACGCGCAACCCGGAGTCAATTCGTTCACGTTTTCCGTGCGCAACGCGAATGCTGTTTGAATGGCCGGCCGTTCACTCGCTACCACCACAACTTCATCATCGGCATACCAATACGCAGGACGAATTCCCGCTGGATCCCGAAGTACGAACGCATCACCGTGACCGATCATTCCCGCCAACGCATAGCCGCCATCAAAATCGATCGCACTTTGCTTGAGTATGCTTTGCACGTCCAATTTCTCAGCCATGATCTTGGTCACTTGCCGATCATTATATCCCAACTGTTGGTGAAGTTGCACCAAGCGATCGTTCTCCTTATCCAGGAAATGTCCGATCTTTTCCAGAACGGTCATGGTATCGCTGCGCTCCTTGGGATGCTGACCAATGCTCACCAACAGGTCGAATAGTTCATCGACATTGGTCATATTGAAATTCCCTGCAACGACCAGATTGCGCGTGATCCAGTTGTTCAACCGGCGTCTCGGATGGCAATTTTCCTCTCCATCTTTCCCGAATGTAGCATAGCGCAAATGGCCCATTAGCAACTCACCCATGAATGGCATCCGCTCTTTCAATGCGGCAACATCATTCAAGCAATTCGTATCGGATGAAATAGCCTCGTTATATCCACCGTGGATCTTGGCGAAGATCTTTTGGATCGCTTGTTTATCCGTACTGCGGGAGCGGTCGATGAAATTGAGGCCTGGTGTTGGATCCAACTTGATCGTTGCAACCCCAGCGCCGTCCTGTCCTCGGTTATGTTGTTTCTCCATCAAGAGATACAACTTATTGAGGCCATAAAGCGGCGTACCGTACTTCTCTTGGTAATACTCCAAGGGTTTCCGCAAGCGGATCAGGGCAATGCCACATTCATGCTTGATCGCGTCGCTCATGGAAGAAGGCTCATCGGTTAAGAATGCAAAGATAGTTCGTTGAAAATGCGTGTTGCCTTAACCGGAACCACTCTAGGCGGATCACCCTTATTCGCTAATGCTTAAGGGGAACTCACACAAAAAACACCGTTCATGTTGGTTTCCAGAAGGTTTCGAGGCAACTGGAATACCCTCTTTCATGTCTATCTGGTGTAATTTAGCTGATCCGCCAGAGCGGTTCCATGCGAGCTATCCTTTCCATATTCTTCCTATGCCTTGTCGGCGTAGGGTTTGCAGCTACTCCTGTTGCTTCGTTCACGGAGAACAAGGGGCAATGGCCCGACCAAGTGCTTTACCGCGTGGAATTCCCCGGGGGAGCCTTGTTCGTGGAGCGCGAGGCGCTTATCTACGTGCTGCGTTCCGGCGGACATCAGCATGGTCATGCAGGTGAATCGCTGGATGAACCTGCTCATGCCCATGCCTATCGGGTCCAATTCGTGGGTGGTCATGCGCAGGGCAGCGAAGGCCGGATGAAGCAGCCTCATTACGAGAATTTCTTCCTCGGTGACGACCCCACCAAATGGGGAACCGGTTGTGCGCTGTTCGGAGAAGTGCTCCTAAAGGATATTTGGCCCGGGATCGACCTTCGCTTCGATGGACGAAGCGGACTGAAATACGAGTTCATCGTTGCTCCCGGAGCAGATCCTGATCAGATCAAGTTGCGCTTCGAAGGTCATGACGACATCGTGCTCAAGGATGATCGGTTGATGGTACGCACAACTGCCGGTGAGATAGTCGAGGAGGCACCCGTGAGCTTTTATGCTGATGGCTCCGTTGATGATGAGATCCTGTCGGCATTCAGCTTGAAGGATAATTTATTGTCGTTTGCATTAGAGGAAGCGATCGACGCATCACGCACGTTGATCATCGACCCGATCCTCACCTTCGGTTCCTTTTCCGGAAGTACCGGAGATAACTTCGGTTTCACTGCAACATACGATGCCACCGGGCACCTTTACGGGGGCGGAAATGTGTTCGACATCGGGTACCCAACGACCGTTGGCGTGCTCGATCCGATCTTCAATGGAGGTACGTGCGACGTTGGAATTTCCAAATGGTCGCCTGATGGAACAACACTTGTATGGAGCACCTATCTCGGTGGCACTGGCGATGATCTGCCACACAGTTTGGTGGTGAACACGAACAACGAACTCTTCGTAATGGGTTCAACTGGTTCCAGCGATATGCCTGTTACCGCAGGATGTTTCGACCCTTCTTTCAATAGTGGGTCCGTGGCATTCGTTAGTAGTTACAATTACCCGAACGGATCTGATATCTACGTTGCACATTTCAATGCAACTGCGACATCATTGATCGGTTGCACGTACGTTGGCGGCTTGGGTAACGATGGCCTCAATACCGGTCCGCTGAATTTCAACTACGGTGATCAATTCAGAGGAGAGATCGCATTGGATGCCAATGAAAAACCGGTGATCTCTACTATTACTGCCAGTATCGATATGCCGACATCACCCGGCGCGCCACAGGCAACCAATGCCGGAGGAGCACACGACGCTTATTTCTTCCGATTGAATGCAGCGCTTACTGCGATGGAATGGGGCACGTACCATGGCGGAACGGAAGACGACACGGGTTTCGGTGTTCAATTCGACAGTGCTGGGAACATCTTCACGACCGGTGGCACGCAAAGTTCCAACCTACCAACGGCCGGGTCGCCAGCAGCAGGGTCCTTTTTCGGTTCGAGCGATGGATACATAGCGCGTTATTCACCGGACGGTAGCTCCTTGTTATCCACAACATTCGTGGGCACGGACAATTACGATCAAAGTTTTCTCGTGCAATTGGACCTTCTGGATAATGTCTACATCGTTGGCCAAACGCATGGTGCGTATCCCGTTACTCCGGGTAAATACGCAGTACCGAACAGCTCGCAGTTCATCCATAAGTTCAGTAATGACCTCAGCACATCGATTTGGAGCACGCGGATCGGCAACGGGAATGGCAACGAGGATATTTCGCCTTCTGCTTTTCTGGTAAGCGATTGCGGACAGATCTATTTCAGTGGTTGGGGTGGTGGCACCAATAATGTAGGTGTACCCATCAACAGCACTACCATTGGCCTGCCTACAACTCCCGGTGCATTCCAATCCACGACCGATGGAAGTGACTTCTATTTGATGGTGTTGGAACCCGATGCCGATGCACTCAATTACGCAACATTCTTCGGCGGTGCGGTGAGCAGTGAACATGTGGATGGTGGCACTTCCCGCTTCGACAAGAACGGAACGGTTTACCAAGCCGTTTGTGCGGGGTGTGGCGCAAATAGCGATTTCCCGACCACGCCGGGTGCATGGAGCAATACGAACAACAGTTTTAATTGCAATCTCGGTGTATTCAAATTCGATCTCGCAGCACCCAATGTGCAGATCGGCATCGCCGGACCCAACACGATCTGTTTCCCGAGCGATGTACAGTTCACGAACACCAGTACCGGAGGAAACACCTTCCTGTGGAACTTCGGCGATGGCGGTACCAGTACGGATTACTTGCCAACCCATACGTATACGGAGGAAGGTACGTTCACGGTCACCTTGGTCATGTCCGATAGCTACGGTTGCTCGCCTTCGGATAGCGCATCGATCACCGTAATAAGTAACAGCGGACCTGTTGCGAGCGTGGATCCCGCACCCATCATCTGCCCTGGTAGTTCCATCCAATTGAATGCTTCGGGTGGAGACACATACAGTTGGTCACCAACAACAGGATTGAGCGACCCGACCATTGCGGACCCGATCGCAGCACCTGCAGCCACAACGAACTACACCGTAGTTGCCAGTGGCATCTGTGGAACGGATACCGCATCCGTGAATGTGATCGTGGATATTCCAGCAGGAACGGCCATGCCCGATGCGAGTGTTTGCATAGGCGACGACATTGAACTGAGCTTGCTTTCCGGCACCGTGCAGAGTTGGGATCCCGACCCTACTCTTTCCAGCACAACCAGCCAAACGCCGACAGCAACGCCATTGGATACGACTACGTATTACGTCACGATCGTATCCGACCAAGGATGTATTGTTACGGATTCGATCACCATCTATGTCATTGATGGAGTTCCAGACCCGGTACTCGTGGATACCGCGATCTGTACAGGTTATTCCGTACTCCTCACTGGCCCGGTTGCGGATAGTTGGAATTGGCAGGCATCAGCGGATCTTACTGCTTTGAATACGCAGAGCACCACCGCAACGCCGATCATTGGAACAACGTATTACGTGGTTGCCACGAATGTTTGCGGTTCCATTACCGACAGTGTTCGTGTGAGTTTGATCACCGTGCAACCAGCGGCATGGCCGGATACCATCGTGTGTCCCGGTGCGGAAGTGCAACTCTTTGCGAACGGTGGTGTGGAGTACAGTTGGTCGCCACCGGAAGCGTTGAACTATCCGGATACCGCATCACCGATCGCTGTGGTCTGGGGACCGATCACCTACAGCATTGAAGTAACCGACGAGCACGGATGCATTGGCAACACAACACTCTCACTTACCACCTGGCCTTTACCGAACGTGTTGGCCGATCCGGATCAGATCATAGAGTGGGGACATACCGCACAACTCGGTGCCGTTGGCGACGGACTTCTTGTTTGGGAGACCGTTGAGACCTTGAGCTGCGATACCTGTGATTCGCCGATCGCGAAGCCGGATTCCAGCACCACCTATACCGTTACCGTTACCGATGTGAACGGATGCAAGAACACCGATGTGGTTACGATCCTGTTGGATGGATCACTCTACGTGCCCAACACCTTTACACCGAACGGCGATGGCGTGAACGATGTGTTCCGAGCGTGGGGCAAAGAGATAAAAACCTATAAACTGTACGTCTTCAACCGCTGGGGCGAGCAGATCTTCTCCACGGAACAACTTACCGGCTTTTGGGATGGCACATACAAAGGCGTGGACTCACCGATCGACACCTACGTGTGGAAGATCCACGTGAGCGAGATCACCGGGAACAGGCGCATACTGTATGGGCATGTGAATTTGGTTCGGTGACGTCGATCAGAAGATCAGATAATTAGACGATCAGATAATTTCGTGACTGCTTGGTCTAAGAAAGAGGAACGCTGATTTTTATGATGGTTATGATGAGCGCTGATGCTAATTGCTGATCCTTATTAACTGTAGTGCTCAGCTTTCCGAATTTGTATTTTTAAGAATGTAGGAGGTAGTTCTGCTCCCGAACGGAACAAATCGAAGATCGAAACCAGCCAAAGGAAGATCGATCCAACAATATGACCTCAGAGTATTAGGAATCAGAATTATCCTTTCGGGCTATATCCCGGGAAGGAATTTCCCCTTCTCCAACCCCAACCATTGCAATGCAGCACCGCTGAGCAATTGTTCTTTGGTGGTAGTGTCCCACGGCATGCTTTTGATCAAGGTGCCGGGTTCCAATTCGCCGAGGGGGAATGGGTAGTCCGTGCCCAAGGCAACGCGGGCCGGGCCGAAGAGTTCCATGACGTATTGCAACACTTTAGGATCGTGGACCAATGAGTCTATCCAGAACTTACCGAGGTAATCGCGTGGGTTCACGTTGTTGTCCACTGCGCAGAGATCAGGGCGTACATCGAAGCCATGTTCTATTCTACCTATTGTTGCAGGGAATGACCCACCGCCGTGCGCAAAGGCTACGCGCAACTTGGGTAAGCGTTGCAACACACCACCGAAGATCATGGAGCTGATCGCAACCGTTGTTTCCGCAGGCATTGCAACCAGCCATGGCAACCAATACTTGTCCAACCGATCGGCACCCATCATATCCCACGGGTGTACGAACAATGCCATGTCCAATTCCTCGCATGCTTGAAAGATCGGGAATAAGCGCGGCTCGTTAAGGTTAACACCGTGAATGTGTGTTCCGATCTGCACACCCACAAGACCGATTTTCTTGCACCGCTCCAACTCTTGGATCGCAAGCTCCGTGTCCTGCATGGGCAACGTACCGAGTCCGATGAACCGCGTAGGATGCTTTTCTACAATGCCTGCAATATGATCGTTGAGGAACATGGAAAGGTCCAACGTGTCCTTCGCCTTGGCCCAATAGCTGAACATTACCGGCACGGTGCTGAGTACTTGCACATGCACATGCTGCTGATCGCATTCGTCCATGCGCGTGCGCGGGTCCCAACAGTTGGCTTGCACTTCGCGGAAGAACTTATCGTCCATCATCATGCGCGCACAACCGGGCTTGTGGTGGTCCAAATGAATGAAGCCACGGTAGCCGTACTTCGAACCAAAATCCGGGATGTTCTCCGGGAGGATGTGCGTGTGGATGTCTATGGAGAAGATCTCGGCCATTTATGATCAGAAGATCAGACGATCAGATAATTAGACAATTGAGAGAGTGGTTGGTCGAAGAATTGGAACGCTGATGACGCTGAAAAAAGATGATAAACGCAGATCAAAGGCAAGTTTGTGGATCTGCAAGATCGTTCAACCGATCACGTGAATCGGGGATCGGTCTCCATTTCGTGACCGCATTCGTTACACGTTCGCAGTTCCTTGCTGCCATAGAATTCCTTGAAGCGCGGTATGAAATCGGTTTCGATGTTGTGTAGGACGAAGTAAGTCTCGTGCAGTTTGTTGTTGCATTTGTCGCAGAACCAGAGCAGGCCGTCCTTCATCTCGCGGTCCTCGCGTTTGCACTCGATCACCAAGCCCACACTACCTGCTGGCCTACGCGGTTGATGTGGTGTTTTGCCGGGCAACAGGAACATCTCGCCTTGTTTGATCGGGATGGTAACGGCCTTGCCATCTTCCTGTATCCCTACTTCAATGTCGCCTTCGAGTTGGTAGAAGAGCTCTTCGGTTTCGTTCCAATGATAGTCCTTGCGCGCATTGGGGCCGCCAACGGCCATTACGATGTAGTCGCCTGCTTCGCTGTATAGGTTCTTGTTGCCAACAGGCGGTTTGAGCAGATCGCGGTTGTCTTCGATCCACTTGTGTACGTTGAAGGGCTTGCGGATTGGCATGGCAGCTTGTTTTGATCGGCCTCTAAGGTAAGCCTTCAGCCTGATGCCAACAGATCTTCAGTCCGCAGTGAATTCCATATTGTAATGGTATTGATGGGCGTTGCCACTCACGATCAATGCTCACACGGCTCTGCAACCGGGAACGAACTGAAAAATGCGCCCCTATTTCCCTGATCGACCTGCGGCCAAGAGCAACGCTCCATTGGTGCGCATGACACCCGCCGTATAAGCCGGGTCCTCACCAAAGCCATTCAACTTCGGATCGTATTTCATTATTGCGAATGGGAAGTCCAACGCGTCGGTATTGGCACCATCGAATTTCTCGGCCTTCATCAGGTTAATGACCATTGCCAAGCTCAGGCTTGCAAAATTCTCCGGAGTGATCTTGGCATGCGTATCGATCATGATCCTCTTGGGAACGAACCCTTCCCGTTGGAATATAATACCATACTCTTGATCCTGCTTTAGTAGGAGTTCATACTTGCCCGAGCGGCCTGTGACCTGTGAATGAACGCTGTCGTTGTTCTGATAAACGATGACCGTGCAGCTATCCAATTTCGTGCCTTCCGACTTTACCAAACCATTGGTGAACATTAGTGGGATACGTTCATCACTCGCCTCCTGAGCCGCACAATAATTGGATACCAATAAGAGCGTTGCTGCTCCAACAATTCGAAGTGTGGCAATGAATTCCATGTGCGTTATTACGACAACTCAGGAGCAAAGGTTCGTTCATTCCCGATCAGGCCTTGGCAAAGCTTGCTGAAATAAGTACGGGCGAACATTTCTGCTCGCCCGTTTCCTATTCGATCTTCAACTGATCAACGCACAACAAAGCGCTGTTCCGCAACTCCCTGTGCCCCGCTCAAGCGAAGTACATAAGAGCCCGTTGCCAGTACACCGGCCAAGTTCAAATGTACTTGCTGACCGGAGGAAAGAGCGCGTACATCAGAATGGATCATACGACCTGTAAGATCCAATACGTCGATGATGACCTTGTCGCTTTCGCCACCATAGGTAATGGTAATGTCACCATTGCTCGGATTTGGGAATACGCTCCAAGCAATGTCCTGGATCACACTCAAGCCAGTACTAAGATCCACGTTGACCGTGTAATCCTCAACCTCTCCATATGCAGCGTTGCCACAAGGTGATGGGTTGCCTGTATAGAGCATACGGATCCGCATACGGGTACTACCTAATGTTGCATTCAACGGGGCCATGATGTCGCCTGTGAACGATACAGCGCCATCAGCAGATGCCAACGCATACGCTTCACCCACATCGGTGAAATCCTCGTCCTGGTTCCAATCCACCCAAACAGCAACTTGGTCCTCTGGATAAAAAGCAGGTCCATTCAACACCGTCATGGACACGGTTGAACCTTGTGTGATCGTGGTGCTTTGTGCTGTATAATCCACTACCGGTCCATCCGAACAGCCACTTGTGTTGTTGATCATTCCGAAGGTCACTTGTGCGATGTACTCATCACATGTTGTAGCACCTGCTACGCAATAACCTGGAGCACAAGCAACGGCAGAAACGTTGATGCTGTATGGACCATTTGCAGCTACGGCATCATATTGCACGGGTAGGTAATAGGTTCCAGCCTCCAACGCGATGTACTCCATGGTCGCATTGCCCGAAACGCATGTGGTAAAATCGGTAGTTGATGCAAGTAAGTAATCATTTCCTGCAGGACAGCCTGGGCTTAAGAAGATCCAGACACCTTCGAATGCAGGGTCCGTATCGCAATAGGAGATGGTCACATTCGTGCATTCCGTCGTAGTGAACGCGTGCCAAACGGTAGGGTTAAGCCCCTCCAGGTCTGAACCTGCTTCGAAGTCGTTGGTATTCGTAGCTCCGGCTGTTGTTCCGGTGAATGTCAACGACCCACCTGCATTGAGCGCCTGTGCCGTAACACTGGAACATAGATCGTTCACAGGTGCAGCAATAGGCCCTACCACATTGACCGAGTAATCCTCAACTTCGCCATACCCCGATGTTCCGCACGGAGAGGGAGTTCCTTGCCACATCATTCTGATTCGCATGCGCGTTGACCCCAACACCGCGTCAACAGGTGCATCGATCGTACCCGTGAATGTCACGCTAGCATCCGCAGAAACGAGTATGAACGCTTCTCCAGCATCGGCGAAATTCTCGTTCTGGTTCCAATCCACCCAGACCGCTACCTGATCATCCGCATAGACATTAGGTCCATTCAATACGGTGATCGCCAATGACGAGCCTTGAGGAACATCGGTACTCTGTGCCGTATAGTCAACCGCAGGGCCGTCCGTGCACAATGTTGTATTATCAATGGTACCGCAGATCACTTGAGCGATATACTCATCGCATGAATCAGCACTTGCATCGCAAAAACCAGCAGGACATGCCACGGCGGAAACGTTAATGGTATAAGGACCAGTTGCGGTGGCGTCCATCAGCACAGGGTAGTAGTACGTTCCAGCTGGTACATACTGGTACTGTACCGTGTAATTACCATCCACGCACGAGGTATTCTCGTAACCCGTATTGATGATCGCATCGATTCCAGGGCAGCCAACGGACAGGTTGATGAACAAGTTCTCGAATGCTGGCGTTGTTCCGCAGTAATCCAAGGTCAAAAATGCACAATCGGTGATCGTGAACGCCTCCCATACTTGTGGTATGCCAAAGCCCTCAGTATCCAATGCACCGGTATTGTCACCATTAAAGGTCACCGAACCACCGATGGACAAATTCTGGACAACTGCCCCAGTACACTGATCATTGGCCGGCACTCCAGTAGGAGTATAAACACAGGTAGTGAAGTCCAAAATGGTCTGCGCCGCACCATAATCCCAGTTATAGACCCGGTAATAATAGGTGGTTCCGATCACCGTATTGAGCGTAAGCATTTCCTCTTCTCCACGCAGCGTCGCATCGATGCAGTTGATCGACACCAATGACGCGCAAGCGCCAGAATACCCTTCAATAATGGGATCGTATCCGCCCACATCATCGCCTCCGCCCGTTACGGAGATGACCGATACCGTACCGGTCGCAACAAATGAGAACCATACATCATTCGCACTTGGCGAAGTGTATGTACTGCATGTATTCGGAGCTAGTGACTCCCCTGCTCCTGTAGCGGTTCCTGCAACGGGCACACAACTCGGGCCCACGGTGATAACGATCGCATCCGCACATTCATCGTTCGCGCTGCCTCCACGCGAAAGATCGACCGGCGCGGCAATACCATTGGAGTGTTTTTTCAATGCGTAACCTGCTTTTTGCGCAACACTCGTTAGCGTTGCGTTCGTCTGCGCAACGGAATTTGCGGACATGAGTGCCGCAAGCGCCATTGCAGCAATGGTCTGGTAGAAGTTCTTCATATGTTCAATTCTGGTTTGAGGATCATCCTGATCAGGGTCAAACATAATCATACGTTCGATAGAGCAACGGGTACTTTGCGGATCGCTTATCAACATGCATTGAAGCGTTTCTACCTTTACCGCCAATGGATACGAACTTGACCGGTAAGCATGCCTTGGTATGTGGGAGCACACAAGGCATTGGAAATGCGGTTGCAATGGAATTCGCAAGACTTGGTGCGCGTGTTACGTTGCTCGCCCGTAATGCTGACAAGCTAAAGGCGGCGGTTGCGTTGTTGGATACGCGGCAAGGACAAGAACATGGCATCCTGGCCGTGGACATGGCTAATACCGATGCATTGCAGAAAGCCCTTGCCCAATTGATGAAGAATGGGCCCGTGGATATTCTGGTGAACAATACCGGAGGTCCACCACCCGGTCTGGCCCATGAAGCGGACACTGCAACATTCGCAGATGCATTCCGCCTGCATTTATTGAGCTACCAAACGTTGGTGCGTGCGGTTGTGCCCCACATGAAGGAACAGAAGTCCGGCAGGATCATCAACGTGATCAGCACCAGCGTGAAACAACCATTACCGAACCTTGGGGTGAGCAATACGATCCGTGGCGCTGTTGCCAATTGGGCGAAAACACTTGCAACGGAATTAGGTCCTTATGGTATTACGGTGAACAACGTGCTTCCGGGTGCAACAGGTACCGAACGCCTAGCCGCTATCGTGAAGAACAAAGCCACAAAAAGTGGAACCAGCGAAGATGCTGCCTCCACAGCCATGAAGAACGAGATCCCATTGCGACGCTTTGCCGAACCGGAAGAGATCGCATACGCCGTAGCATTTCTTGCCGGGCCTTCCGGTGCGTATGTGAATGGCATCAACCTGCCTGTGGATGGTGGGCGTACCGCGTGTCTGTGAGCACACGTTGCTACCGACCAGTTGTTAGTGACGGATGCCAAAGACTCTGCGGTCGGGATCTACTTGGTTATCAATCGGAATCCCTTTCCGTGTACGTTGATGATCTCCAAAGCCTCATCATCTCGCAGGTACTTGCGGAGTTTTGCGATGTAGACATCCATACTTCGGCCATTGAAATAACTATCGTTGCCCCACACTTTGGTCAATGCTTCACCGCGCTCCAAGAGCTCGTTCGCATTGGCACACAACAACCCTAACAGATCGCTCTCCTTGGTGGTGAGCTTGCGTTCGCCGGCTGGAGTCCGTAGGAGTTGAAGCCGTGGTTCGAAGGAACTGTTCCCCACTTCATAGAGGTTCGTTTCCTCCGGCTTAGGGGTAACTCCTTTCGTTCGTCGCAACACTGCATCCACGCGTAATATCAGTTCCTCCATGCTGAAGGGTTTGCTGATATAATCATCCGCACCAAGCTGAAACCCTTGAATGGTATCCTGCTTCATGCTCTTGGCAGTGAGGAACACGATCGGCGTTGTCTGGTCCTTCGCACGGATCTCTCGCGCTAGGGTGAAGCCGTCCTTTACAGGCATCATCACATCAAGGATCAACAGGTCGTAAGCGCCTTTCGCATAGGCATCCCACCCTTGTTGACCGTCGGTGCGCAAGGTTACGTCATGGTCTTTCGCACGTAAGTATTCGGCCAAGAGGTTACCGAGATTGGGGTCATCTTCGACCAACAGAAGCTTGATCTTTTCGGACATGTTCAAAGGGTAGAAAGATGCGGAAGGTACTACCCGTTCCGGGAGTGCTTTCCACGTTGATGGTTCCGTTGTGGCGCAAGACCACGGTACGGACGTAGCTCAGGCCAAGCCCGAAGCCTTTCGCATTGTGGAGATTTCCGGTAGGTACACGGTACAACCGATCGAATATTTTCTTCTGTTCGCCGGACGCAATGCCGATCCCATTATCGGAAACACTTAGTGTTATGCCCACATCGTTGCTGCGAGAGGAGATCCGCAATCGCGGTTCCTTTTCAGTGTATTTCACGGCATTGTCGATCAAGTTGTAGAACAGGTTGGTAAGGTGGATGCGGTCTCCTTGTACATGATGGATCTCCGCTTGCAGGTCGAGCTCCATACGACCATTCCTACGTGATACTTGGATGTTACTGCTGTGGATCACATCCTTCAACAGTTCATGGATGTCCAGATCCACCAACTTCAGCACCATTAGGCCGCCATCCATCACAGCGCTCTGTAGGACATTCTCGACCAAGGATCCCAACCGCTTGTTCTCATCCCTGATCATGGTCACGAACGTGCGTACTTGTTGATCCGTTTTTGGCATACTGGGGTCCGTTAGCGCTTCGCACGCAAGACCGATCGTACTGATCGGTGTCTTCAATTCATGGGTCAGGTTGTTCACCAGATCGTTGCGAATATCGTTGAGGCGCTTCTGGCGCAGGATCGTTCGGATGCTATAAAAAAAAGACATCATCAATACACCAATGAACAACGCCGAACTAATGATCAAGGGTAGAATACTCTTATAGATCGTACGCCCCTGATCGGGAATGGCGACGTGCAAGTAGAATGCAGGGCCGCTTATATCATGTCTGAATAATCGTTCCTTGTACGGTGTGTTCAGCAGTGTATTCGAGGAAACCTCAGGGTTCTCTGGGAGCAGTACGAGTTCATTCTCCACCGAATAAACTGCCCGAGCCCATTCAACATCGATATCATTCGCATGTAATTCCTGACCTAAGAGCGAGTCCAGAATGATGGGCGACAAACGTTCATGGATATTGCGCCGTTGCTCCTTGGCCATAATGGTGCGCACAAGATCGGCAACCAGTTCTTCCTCTCCCGAGCGGTACGATCCATTCGCGATCGTTTCCGTCCCGAACTGCTCATTCTCCAACGCGTATTCCAGTCCCGACCCTCGTTCAGCCTGTTCGTGTAAGAACGGCTCCTTGTTCGCTGCGGAAAGGTCCACCTTCACTTCATCATCATCCAGTTCCCGCAGTGTATCCAATCGCAATATCAACCTTCTGCCAGCTTCATGTTGACCCAGTTCGTGCATGCGGTCCAAGCGTTCCAAACGATCGCTTACTGAACGCAGCGCGTTGTTCACTCCCATGGCGAATTGGGTCTCTCGCAATACCAAGGTGTCGTGCATCCACTTCACTTGGATCGCCATTAACCCTGCCAGTGCAACGCTGATCACAACCAACAACCCTATGACCCACCGTTTATTCACGGAACGAAACTACCGGGTTCCAACCGGGTTCTCACATGGCGATCTACCGTTTAACCCATTTTAACGTCCGTTCGCACATCCTTAACATCCAATGCGGAAAGCGAGCATTACGTTTGTTTCGTCGAACAACATAGAAAGTGGAATACGCACTATCGAAAGTTCGGAGACGGGTGAAAAGTTAATTAGGACGCTGGTCAAGCTTGGGAGGTTTTGGTCCATTGACTGCGCAAAGAGGGGTCGGAAGGTTCTTGTGGAAACAAGGGCCTTTCGATTTTATATGGAGTTGCTTCTTGGCAACGTGAATAGCCCACTGTCATTCGGCCGATCACCGTTGTTCATTCTACCTTCGTCACCCTAAGACAATGGAACAACTCTTGAATTTGATCAATGGCGAATTGCGCCCAGCACTGGGTGGTACGACCATAGATGTTTACGCACCCGCGACCGGTAGAGTGATCGCGCAAGCTCCAGATAGTGACGAGCGCGATGTGCAAGCGGCCGTTGATGCTGCTACGAAAGCTTTTCCGGTTTGGAACGGAATGGGGGTCGAAGGTCGATCGAATGCATTGTTGCGTCTTGCGGATGCGATCGAGCAGGATATGGATGGGTTCGTTGCGGATGAATCGCGTGACAATGGTAAACCCCTATCATTGGCACGTCGTGTTGATATACCAAGAGCCGTGGCCAACTTACGATTCTTTGCAACGGCCGTGCTGCACTTCAACAGTGAAGCACACATGATGGATGCTATCGCTGTGAACTATACCGATCGCCAACCGATCGGCGTGGTGGGCTGTATAAGTCCATGGAACTTGCCGCTATACTTGTTCACATGGAAGATCGCACCGGCGTTGGCAGCTGGCAATTGTGTGGTAGCGAAACCTTCTGAAATTACACCCATCACCGCGTACCGCATGAGCAAGTTGTGCAAAGCGGCCGGTATTCCTGATGGCGTGCTGAACATCGTTCATGGTATTGGACCAAAGGTTGGCGCCGCTATTACTGCGCACCCAGCCATTACGGCCATCTCCTTTACAGGTGGAACAAGAACGGGTGCTGAGATCGCACGTGTAGCTGCTCCGATGTTCAAGAAGCTAAGCTTGGAGCTTGGTGGGAAGAACGCTGTATTGATCTTCAATGATTGCGACTTCGAGGAGATGATGAAGACCACTGTGCGCAGTAGTTTCACCAATCAAGGACAGATCTGCTTATGCGGCTCGCGGATCCTGGTGCAACGGGGGATCTATGACCGCTTCCGTGACGAATTCGTGAAGCGTGTAACCGCATTGAAGGTCGGTGATCCTGCCGATGCGAAAAGCGACCTCGGCGCTGTGGTATCGCAACCGCACATGGAGAAGGTGCTGGAACATATCCGCATTGCGAAAGAAGAAGGAGGCACGATCCTGTGTGGCGGTGAACGCATTGTACTGGAAGGCGAACTGAAGAATGGTTGGTACATCGCACCTACTGTCATTGAAGGGCTTGGGCCTCAATGCCGAACCAATCAAGAAGAGATCTTTGGTCCGGTAGTGACCATTCAACCGTTCGATTCTGATGCGGACGCAGTTGCCATGGCGAACAGCACGCCATACGGTCTTGCCAGTGTTGTGTGGACCCAGGATGTGAAACGAAGTCACCGCGTTGCGCGGAACATCAACGCCGGGATCGTGTGGGTGAATTGTTGGATGATCCGTGATCTGCGCACCCCGTTCGGCGGTACCAAGCAAAGTGGCGTGGGGCGCGAGGGCGGTGTGGATGCGCTGCGCTTCTTTACCGAAGCGAAGAACGTCTGCATCCGACTATGAGATCAGGCGTGTTCTACTCGTGTTGGTCGCTGACGATGTGCTTTCATGCCATTGGTAAAGAACCATCCGAAACGCGCGGAGAACCAGCGATCGAATCGGCCGAAGACACTGGTCACTATATGAAGAAGGGTGAACATGGTTTAGCAGGTTTGTATACCTTATAACCCCGTCTTCCTACCGATCAGTATGTGGAACCCGGATCACTGGGTAACTTATCTTGAATTGCTATCCGGCCATTAAACAATGACCTCCACTACAACGAACTCCGAATCGCCATTCGGTATCCGGCGTAATTGCATGGGTGCCACCTTACGGCGAGCCAGATCCAATAGAACCACGGATCGGGTCTCCCCATCCTGTTGTTGACCCGGAACAGCTGTATCATAACGTTCTTGGAGCTGAGCCTCGTTCAATCCGTTCAACATATCTATGGTGCTCTCCAATTCAATTGCGTCCGCGGGATCCATATCGATACCGAACACAACGGAGTGTCCCCGGTCAGAGCGACCGATCAAGAACAGAGACCCCGCATCCTTCTTCCCTACTGCGCTCATTAGCTCAGTCGCACTCAAATAGCATTTCGTCCACGTAATGGGCCGCTGAGCGCCCTCATCCAGATCCTTTGAGATCATCTCAACGACCGTGCGACGCAGTTCTTCGGTACAGCGCCCTTTACAAAGCAATAGGATATCCTCTGCCACAACAAATTCATGGAGTTCATCGATATCGCCATCCGAAAATCGCGGAAGATCATCGTTACCGATGAACACACGCATTGCAAAGCGCTGATGATCCGCTCCCACGTTCACCATTTGGTGCACGAGATCATGGCCAGATCTCCTTGCCATTTCGATCAGCCCAAGTCCTGCACCACCTCTCTTGGAACTGCTATCATTCTGCAAGCCATTGAGGAACATCCGTTTCAGTTGCTCAGGGTCCAGTTGATTCACATTCTCCAGTAACTTGCTCAACGGGCCAGCCTCGTGATCGGGAACCGCATTCACTGCCACCACTTCGAACGACAGGTCCTGCTGGCGTATCAGGAACATGCTTCGACCAGCATTCCTATCCAGTTCCTCTGAAAGCCGTGTGCGATGCCGAATGATGTTCTGATAGGACTCCACCATCAGGAATCCCACTTTATTCCGTAACGCACGGTCGCCTTTCGCTTGGTTCACGAACTGCTCACCCATGGAGATCAGCTGGGCAGTGTGCTCATCATGAAAACTTCCGCTATACAAGAACACGGATGTTCCGCTAAAAAGAGCTTTATGCACACTATGCAGCGAGGAGAGCTCCATTGAACTTATGGCATCAAATATAGATGGCTGGGAGCACCTTTCGAAAGGTGATCATTGATCTTGGACAACCCTATCTTCGCGCAATTACATGATCAACGAGGCAACTCTCCGATCCGTGCATGCCTATGTGAGGCGTTGGTTCACACGGAACATGCCGGAACATATGGTCTTTCACGATCTTGAGCATACGCTATCGGTGGCGCGTGCTGCAATTGGGATCGGCGTTGGGATGCGCTTGACCACGGAGGAACTGGCGGAATTGGAATGTGCCGCACTGTTCCATGATACGGGCTATGCTTGGGCCTATGAAGGGCACGAAGAGCACAGCGCCGATCTGGCCGAACTGTTCCTCACTAAGAAAGCGGTAGACAAACGGACCATAGCGAAGATCCGTTCGTTGATCATGGCCACGAAGTACACCGCCACACCCCGCACCGTTCCGCAAAAAGTGATGCGCGATGCCGATTCAGCCAAAGCAGGCCAGATCGATTTCGCTGAAAAGAGCGAACAACTGCGCATGGAACTGGAGGTGATCCGAAAGAATAAGCTAACACCGGCGGCCTGGATCAAAGAGAACCTGAACTACTTGGAAGCCCATCGCTTCCTTACCCCATTCGCGAAGGAGCGTTACGGTGAACAAAAGCGGCTCAATCTCGAAGTGCTGCGTGCCGAAAGCCGAAAACCTGCCAAGAGCAGGAAACCAACGGAGGTGGTGAACGAAAAATACTTCGATCGCGACCTGAGCTGGCTCTCATTCAACGACCGTGTACTGCAAGAAGCGAAGGACCCGAACACACCGCTTTTGGAACGGATCAATTTCCTGGCCATCTACTCCAATAACCTGGACGAATTCTATAGCGTGCGCGTTGCTGGGCTTAGAAGCCTGCTCAAATTAAAGAAGACGGATCGGAAAGTATGGGAAGTGCCGCCGGATGATCTGGTGGAGCGGTTGAACCAAAAAGCGATACTGCAACAACGTGAGTTCGGTGCGTTGTACAGGGAAACCCTCTTACCCGCGTTGGCCAAGAACGGCATACGCATTCTGAACGAGAAGGAGATCTCAACCAAGCAACGGAAAAAAGTGCTTGCGGTATTCAACAAGGACATCGCCCCATTGCTCCAGACCGCAGCGGTACGGGAAGGGAATGAACCCTTCATCGAGGACCGCAAGCTTTATTTCGCATGCCGTTTGCTCAAAAAAGGGAAACAGAATGAACGGCTCGTGCTGCTTAACATTCCAAGCGACCGTATGGACCGGTTCGTTCGGTTACCATCAAACGGAAAACGGACGGACCTTTTGTTCTTGGATGATGCCGTGCGGATCGGTATGTCTTCATTGTTCAAGGAACATAAAGTTCTTGGAGCATATGCCATTAAACTCTCACGTGATGCTGAACTCTATCTGGACGAGGAGTTCGATGGCAATGTGAAGGACAAGGTGCGCAAAAGCCTACGTAAACGAACCACGGGGGTGCCTGCGCGTTTCCTTTATGACAGCTCCATACCAGCTACTACGCTGAGCATGCTGCGCTCATTACTTGGACTTGGCAAACAGGACCTTGTGCCTGGTGGGCGTTATCACAACTTCAGCGACCTGATGAACTTGCCCGTTAAAGGGCATGGTAAACTTCGCAATGTGCCTTGGCCGCCTATGATGCACCCGGCCATATTGTCCTCACGCAGCACATTCCTTGCCATAGCAAAGCAGGATCTACTGTGGCATTACCCGTATCACGATCTCGGTATGCTGGTTCACTGGATCCAAAAGGCCGCCGCTGATCCAGCAGTTAAACACATCGCGATAACACTGTACCGCGTGGCAAAGGAATCGGTGATCTGCGCAGCTTTGATCGATGCGTTGCACAACGGAAAGAAGGTGACCGCATTCGTTGAGGTACAAGCGCGGTTCGATGAAAAGGCCAACCTCTACTGGGGTGAAGCGTTGGAAAATGCCGGGGCGTGTGTGATGTACAGTTACGAGAATGTTAAGGTGCATTGCAAGCTCTTGCTGATCGAACGGACAGAGAACAAGCATCGCAGGCGCTATGCATACTTGAGCACGGGTAATTTCAATGAACGCACATCCAAGATCTATGCGGATAGTGCCCTGCTTACAGCCAAACCGGCCTTGACCGAGGAAGTAGCGCAGGTGTTCCGCCACTTGGAAGATCGCAGCTATAGCCCACAATTGAAACATTTATTGCTTGCCCCGTATGCTCTCCGCAGTAAAATGGAAGCGTTGATCGACAAAGAGATCGAGCTTGCACAACATGGCAAATACGCAGAGATCATGCTCAAGCTCAATAGCTTGGAAGACCATGCACTGATCCGCAAACTATACGATGCAAGCAATGCGGGCGTAAAGATCCGTCTGATCATACGCGGTATCTGCTGTCTGGTACCGGGTATCAAAGGGCTTAGCACGAACATTAAGGTCATCAGTATTGTGGACCGTTACCTGGAACATACACGGGTGTATGTATTCAACAACGATGGCAAGAAGTTGATCTACATGAGCAGCGCCGATTGGATGGGCCGTAATCTGGATCGCCGGATCGAAGTGGCCTTCCCCATTCTTGACCCGGACCTGAAGAGGGAGATACTCGATCTCCTGAAGTTGCAATGGAATGACCGGACCAAAGCGCGCCTGATCAATGCCAAACAGACCAACCCGTATGTTGGTTCAAGGTCCAAGAAGCATACGCAATGGGCCCAACTGGATACGTGGAAGTATTTGATGGCTGAACGGGAGCGTCAATAGCAAGACGCCTCGTTGTGCGTAACCCTTAAGACATGCAAAGCTGGATTTTACGGCAGAAGAATACTGCCATTGAAACAGCCCTGAAGGGGCGGAGTAATACGTGCCTATAAAGTTTGGTCAGGGGATATTATTCAGATTGCTATCTCGCCCATTCAGGGCTTAAAAACAAGGCCAATGCAAAGTCGATGGGCCAAGGCCCATCGCTATACTATTGCGCCCTGCCATACGGCAGGCTATGACGCACCAAAAACAGAACGTTAAATAAATAACGTTGCGGAACGTGCCAAAAATGGGGGTACAAAAAAGACGGCCGCACGGACCGTCTTTTAGTGGAGAATACCGGAGTCGAACCGGTGACCTCTTGCATGCCATGCAAGCGCTCTAGCCAGCTGAGCTAATCCCCCAATATTTCAACCCATTTTGCTAATGGGATGGCAAATGTAGACAAAACCCGATTTCATTCCACCTTTGCACGATGTCCTTGTCCGAAGATCTTAAGCAAGACCTCATTCAGAATCTACGCGAACATATAAATGGTTCCGTGGTAATAACGGACTTCGCACCCTTGTCCGGCGGCAGCATCAATGACGCCTATGAAGTAAAGACCAGCGCTGGCAGCTTCTTCTTGAAGACCAATGCCGCGGATCGGCACCCCAGCATGTTTGCCGCAGAAGCGGATGGCCTGGAGCGGTTGAACGCTACAAAGTCTGTGCGCACTCCGATGGTTTTCGGTCATGGCGAAACGGATGATACCACATGGCTCTTGTTGGAATTTATTGGGGATGGTGAACGGACCCCTTCTTTCTGGCATCACTTCGGCAAAGGCCTTGCGCAATTGCACAGTAACTCGCATGCTCAGTTCGGACTGGAGCGCAACAACTACATCGGGTCGTTGGAGCAGATCAACACACAGGAAAAGGAATGGAGCACCTTCTTCATTCAACAGCGCTTGGAGCCGTTGGTGAAACTGGCACGCGACAAGAAACGCGTGGAAGCCGGAATGGCCTTCCGGTTCGAACGGCTCTATGGCAAACTGAATGATCTCTTTCCGAAAGAAGCCCCTGCGTTATTGCATGGCGATCTCTGGCACGGAAACTTCATGTGTGATCCAGAAAGTAAACCCGTGCTCATAGATCCGGCGGTGTACTACGGGCATCGCGAAATGGACATTGCGATGTTGCACTTGTTCGGCAGTGTGGATCCCGATCTTATTGAAGGCTACACTGCGGAAAAGCCCTTGGAGAAAGAGTGGGAAAAGCGCACGGAACTGTGCAACCTCTATCCCTTACTGGTCCACGTGAACCTGTTCGGTGGGCATTATGTACAGGAGGTGGAAAAGGCGCTAGGGCGTTGGGTTTGAACGTGGTCTGCAGCCCTTGGCCGTCGCTCGCTTGACCATTGCTAACGTACTCACTTGCACCCTTTCTTGAAGGTCTCCCAATCCAACTCCACACCGTTCGGATACTTCTTTTCCAGCTTGCTCTTGATGGTGGACTCGACCTCTGAAAATGGAACACCGTAGACCCGTTCAAGGCTTGTAAAGCCTTCTCGCCACAGCGTTGCCATTTTCTCAACGCCACCTAGTTCCAACAAATGCTCAACGATATGCGCCGCTTGATGGTACGCGACCATTTCATCGTTCTTGTAGAATTGGCTCACCAAGGAGTCCATAGGTACAAGCATGTCGGCCCCCATTAAATACCGGTAGACCTTATCCACCGATTCGCCATTGCAGTTGTTTGCGGCATACGTTGCCAATCCTTCGTTCAACCAAAGGTTATTCTCCGGTGGGAAACCCCACTCCTCCATGGCGATCATGTGCATGGTCTCATGCACGATGGGAGCCGGAATTATATTCTCCTTTTCAATTGTTTCTGGATCATTGGTTGCGACAAAGGCTACTTCCTTGTTCCAATGATCCGCATGACCGGAGACACCGATGTTGATGTCTTCCTTCATCGCCGCTTTCGATGGATAGAACTTGATCTTGTACGGCGCTTTGAATTCATCCAACCCGAGCAGTTGCTTGTTGCGCTCGATCGCGTTCATGCATGCATCCACAAGCGAGTCGCGATGATCATAAGCATAGCCCGGCATGGGAAACACGAACTCAATACTGTCCATGCGCTTGGTCGCGAACCGTTGGAGCTCCCAACCTCCATCAACTTCTTGATCGTTGACTGTTTCGCGGACATCAGCAGTGCAGCTGATCAACACTAGAACAGATGCAAAATACATGGCTATTCGTGGGAGTAGCATCATACAGGTTTCAGCAATGGAAGACATGCTTCATCAGCATATCATCCAAGATCGCACTCACAATATATGGAGGATGAACGCTGCCCTTCAGAACCCTACGCCTTATCACTCTTGCGCTGCACGCCGATCACATCTTCGATCTTGCACAACGCGCCAGCCATTGCGGCATAACCCGTGATCGCAGCGGCCTTGAACTTATTGCCTCCTTTTCTGAAGTTCCATACCTCACTTAGGAACGGCATGAAGTTCTCCGCGTTCATCAGATCATAGGCCACCGACATGGTGGTAGTGAGCGAGCGCGCTGTGTGCCACAATCCGAACGGAACGTATAACGACTCTCCGGCCTTGATGGTGAACTTGTAAGGCGTTACACCCTTGAACAACGGGAACCGATCGTAGTCCGGGTTCTCTGGATCGTTGATCAGTGACTTCCACGGATCGTTCGGATCCGGGTACATCATGTGTGCCTGCTCGCGTGGGTAAACGGTGAATTCCTTTTCGCCATACAACTGATTGATCCATGCACTGAGCCAGTAATAGTCGATGTGGATGTACGGGAACTGACCGCCGGGACCACCGATGAACAGCTCGGTAGCATTGCCCCAGTTGCCGCGCTGGAACCAACGGCTCTCCAACCAGTTCGGGCGTGCATAACCCAGATCCAACGGATCCATGTGACCAGCCAGTTCAGGCAAAGAACCGCGAATGTGATACTTGCACGGATAAGGCACCTTACGGGATGTATCCTTACCCTCTACCAGGTCCATGATCTCTGCCATGGTGTAATCCGTACCATCCACGTTGGTGGGACGGTCGGCAAAATTCTCGCGGAAGAAATCAGGAGTGAATGTTCCGGTTGCTTTCCATACTCGGCTGGCCTCTGTAAAGACCAACGGGATGCCCTTTTTCCAGTATTCGTTGTAGAATTCCTTTTGGGTGATCTCGCCTTCGGCGACACGTCCTGATCTCCATTTGTTCGTTTTGAAGTGATAAAAGTAGTGGCTTGGTACGCAAAATGCGTGCAAAAGGATACCACCACAGACTTGTTAGTCCGGGGCATCGGGCTGCAATACGCGCCTTTGCCCGTGCTACCCCTGCCATCAAACCATAAACACCAGCGATAAGTCAATAAGATGTGGTTAGGATCCCTAGATATTTCCGTGACATAACTTGTTGTATTGCTCTTGCTGCTTACTTTGGATCTCATGAAACGATCCATACCCACACTTGCACTCTCCATTTTATTTGGGGCAGCGTGTTCCTCCACCGTGTATTCCCAATGTGCCATTGGCGAGGTGGAAGTGACCATTGATGTAATGACCGATGCGTTCGGTTATGAAACCTACTGGGAATTATTGCCTAGTGGAAATGCCTGTGGCACGGGGACCATCTTCGCTGGGGGAAATACCGCCGTTGGGTGCAATGGTGCTGGTGCACAGACGCAAACACCGGGCGGGTACGGCGATAACCTTACCATCTCAGAAGGGCCTTGGTGTTTTGTGGATGGTTCACAATACGACATCTTTTGGGCGGACGACTATGGCGATGATGGGTTGGATTTCGAAGTGTTCGTGAACGGCATCAGCGCCGGACAATTCGATGGAACCGGCGAGGGACAGACCTTTACGTTCACCGCATCAATACCTCCCGCTCGTGACATGGCCATAACCACCATCACTGCTGCCAAATACGTATTCGAGAATGCGAATGTGATGGTAAGCGGACATATCCAGTCGTTAGGGGCGGATGTGGTGACTTCATTCGATCTGAACTACCGCATCAACAGTGGTGCGGTGGTCACGGAAAATGTAAGTCCAGTATTCATGAACGCTGGTGATATCATCCTGTTCGAACACGGTACACCACTCACACCTTCCGGCGTTGGGGCGAATACACTTACGGTCTGGGCATCCAACATTAATGGCGATACGGACCTTGTGCCTGCAAATGATGAACTATCCAGCGAGCTGATCGTTAATGCAGCTATTCCCAACATCATCGACCAGTACCTTATTGGAGTTCCTACCATACAAGTTGTTGCTGGTGCCGGTGATGGGTTGAACATACCGCGCGACCTGGATTTCCACAAGGACCTTGCGCGCAACGAACTCTGGGTGGTGAATAAGGATACCGAAGAAAGCGGAAGTAGCACCGTGACCTTCATGGATGTGAATGCACCTGTGATCCAATCGCAAATGCTCGAGGATCAGAACAATTGGCATTTCATGTCGTTGACCACCGGACTTGCGATGTCCGACAACGGCAATTTTGCGACCAGCCCTGGTGTGTATGACGCGAACCACAATGGCGGCGATGCTTTTACCGGACCATCACTATGGAGCAGCGACCTTGCTGTGTATGCGCAACCTTCCGGCGGCAACGGTAGCCACTTGGACATGCTGCATCAGAATCCCGAGAGCCAAGGCATTGCACACGAAAGCCTGAACCGCTTCTGGGTAACTGACGGTTACAATGGCGACGTGACAATGAACGATTTCCGCAACGATCATGGTCCGGGAGCGGATGATCATGTGGATGGTATCATCAAACGCTATCAGGAATTCTCCATCACTAAAGATCCGAACGATCATATCGTAAGCCACTTGGTCCTGGACAAGCCAACAGGATGGCTCTATGTGGTGGATCATGGTGCGCAGCGCGTTATGCGCATCGACATCAACTCGGGAACCACAGGACCAGCACCAACGTGGCCACCTACTGGACCATACGAGAATTATGCGGAATACACCACCGTGTTGAATTACGATTGGGAAGAAGTGATCAGCACCGGACTTGTGGAGCCAGCGGGTATTGAAGTGATCGGCTATCGCCTGCTTGTTTCCGACCATAGCAATGGTGACATCATCGTGTACGACATCAGTTCCACACCTCTTGTAGAACTGGGCCGTATCCAAACGAACATGCCCGGTATAATGGGGATCGTTCTAGGACCGAATGGAAAGATATGGGCAGTGAATGCCACCACCAGCGAACTGCTCTTGATAGAGCCGGACGCCATTGCTGGTGTACCGGAACTCAGCACTACAATTCTGCTCAATGCTTACCCGAATCCTGCAAAGGATCGTGTGCAAGTTTCACTGGAGCGTTATGCAGGTGGCACGGTGCGCCTTGAACTCTTGGATGCGGCAGGTCGCCTGGTAGTTGGCACCACCGCAACGGCCAACCGCATGGATCTGGATGTTTCAGGAATGCCTGTAGGGTTGTACCAACTGCGTGCAACGCTTGCCGATGGGCACCAATTGCAACAGCCGCTCATGATCGCGCGGTGATGCAAGCGGTATGATCCGATAACCACATTCAACATAAGCAACCCAAGTACAGCAAGTTCTTTGAACGGCTGTACTTGGGAATTGCCCTTTCTTTGACTCCAACCTTATCCATAACTCATGAGAACAACACTTACATTACTTGCTGCACTTCCACTTGCCTTGATGGCGCAAACCAATTATGACATTGAAGTCGGTGGGTCCATGTTACAACCGCAGAACCTGCCCTATTACGACCCGCAATTTCTAACGATAGACGTTGGTGATATGGTTACCTGGAATGGCGTAGATGGATCGCATAATGCATGGGGTGAGCTGGATGTGTTCCCAACCAATCCTGAAGGATTCGGAAGCGGAGTGCCACAACAAGCTCCATGGGTCTATTCCCACACCTTTACAATACCGGGCACTTACGACTTCCATTGCTCGGCCGTATTCCAAGGCATGCCGCACAGCGCGACCCAGTTCGGTGCGATCACCGTACTTGATCCGAACGGTATTGCAGAGGTAAGCCCATGGGGCGAACTTTCGCTTTATCCAGTGCCTGCCACCGAGAACCTAACGTTGAAGATCCCGACGACCACCCCACTAACGGTTACCGTATTCAACAGCAACGGCACCCTGCAACAAACAACCACCACCGTCCAGAACGGCACCCTGCAATTGGATGTGACCAACTGGAACGCTGGCCTCTACATGCTTCGGCTTATGGATGACAATGGCGAACAGGTTGTTCGCTCATTCGTTGTTCAATAACGCACAACACACTAACCAACAAGAACGGCGAGCTTTGGCTCGCCGTTCTTGTTGGTTAGTGTTTCTTAAGGACACAACAAACGCACAACATGTTAGCATTTAAGTTGGCGATGCACTTACCCAGCTACAGTGACAGCGACCCACCGAATATCTTCGGTTATATTTGGGCTTAAAGTGCATCAACTGATACACATGGCACGCTAAGCGCTGCAACATTGGTGAATTGCAATGAATGACAAACGCTAGTGCGCAGTCTTTTGAAAGAAGTTGGTCCGGCACCATTGTAACGTAATTGGCAAACATTCAGAGTACGATATAAATGACCCCAAGAACCACCATTCCAATTCCAAGAGTTGTTCAAGGTTGCCTCTTGCTCGTTGCCGTTGCTTTTATGCAACCAATTGCAAGTGCCCAGTCCTGGACCCAACTCGGTATGGACATCGATGGTGAAGAGGAATGGAACTTCTCTGGTCGGGCCGTAAGCATTAGTGCTGATGGATCGACTGTTGCCATTGGGGCTAGTGATAATGATGGAAACGGGACACATGCCGGTCATGTTCGGGTATACAAATTCGTTTCAGGAAATTGGATACAGCAAGGAGCGGATATTGACGGGGAAGCTGCATTTGACGAATCTGGTGCCTCGGTAAGCTTAAGTGATGATGGGTTGACGCTTGCCATTGGCGCTATTTATAATGACGGAAACGGAAGTGGAATTAATACTGGCCAAGTTCGGGTGTATCAATGGGATGGATCTGCGTGGACACAACTAGGAGCTGACATTGACGGAGAAGCTGATGATGACTCAGCAGGTTGGTCGGTTAGCTTAAGTACTGATGGGTTGACCCTGGCAATTGGAGCTCCTGGGAATAGCGAGAACGGAACATACGCAGGTAGTGTCAGGGTGTATGAATTCGTCGCGGGGCAATGGATGCAGTTAGGAGCGGATATTGATGGGGAAGCAGCCGGTGACGTTTCAGGTTGGTCCGTAAGCTTAAGTGCAGATGGTTCTACCGTTGCGATCGGGGCTCCTCAAAACGACGGGAACGGAGACGATTCCGGCCACGTGCGGGTCTATGAATTCATGGCAGGAGAATGGGTCCAGTTAGGTTCCGATCTTGATGGTGAAGCGGTGGATGACGCATTCGGTGGCTCGATAAGTCTAAGCGATGACGGCGTGACACTTGCCATTGGGGCGCGCTTCAATAACGGAAACGGGATCAGGGCAGGCCGTGTGCGCGTGTATGAATTTCTTTCTGGGCTGTGGACACCACTTGGTGCGGCTATTGATGGTGAAGCAGCCTTTGATGAATCCGGTGCTACAGTAAACTTGAGCGCCAATGGTTTGACCCTTGCCATTGGGGCACCTAATAATGATGGGTACATGTTCAGTGCAGGTCATGTGCGGGTGTATAAATTCCTATCAGGGGGTTGGATACAGCACGGAGCAGATATTGACGGCGAAGGTGAAAGTGACCATTCAGGTGGCTCCACAAGCGATATTTCAGGTTGCGCCATTGCTTTAAGTGCTGGTGGATCGACCGTGGCAATAGGGGCTCCCTTTAATGGTGGCAACGGAAACCTTTCCGGCCATGTTCGGGTGTATCAAGACCCCAATGTTGTTGGCATAGTCGAAAATGGTTTCGGCCCAAACCTCACTGTTCAACCCAACCCTACAACCGGCCACATTACCATTTCGCTTGACCATTATTACAACGATCTACATGTAGAGGTAAGCGACATTACCGGCAAGCAAGTAGCCACCTTCAACTTCGGCACAGCTGCGCAGGTCACATTCGAACTGGAAGGTGCAAGCGGAATCTACTTTCTGGATATTACTTCTGCTGAAGGAAAGTCGGCAAGCGTTAAGGTGGTCAAGAACTGAACAACCAGCATTTCAATGGGCATTCTCGATCGATTCAGAAGGCGTAAGAAGATTAAACCTCCGCAGGCTCTAGTATTGCATCGTCACTAAGGAACTATTTTCTTAGATGTCGATAGATCACTGAAGAGAACTGAGCCAAGCCAGGGGTGAACCAACTCCGCAGCTAGGGTTAAAGCCCTAAGAGACTTATGGGTACCTCTGGCTTTCTCAGGTCTAAGGCTCGGATAGAATGCTAGGCGTAAGGGCCTATTAGAGTCATGGAGCATCGGACCTGTCGCTCAGCCTCAACAGCGATCATTTGTTGAACCTCAAAGTAAACGAAAATGAAGCATTGGATCGGTATCGATGTGAGCAGTGCAACCTTGGATTTCGCATTGCTCGATGAACACGGTGTTCACTTGGAGAGCTTGCAAGTAAGCAATGGTCGTACAGCCGTAATGACGCTAATGAACAGCTGGAAGAAACGATACGGAGTTGACACCGGGGAATGCCTAGTGTGTTTGGAACCTACCGGGCACTATACGTTGATGTTGCTTAATCTGATCGTGGAGCAGCACTGGCATGCTTGGTTGGCGCACCCGCTCGATATACAAAAGAGCATGGGCATCAAGCGTGTGAAGAACGACAAAGTGGACGCTTTGCGGATCGCGCAATACGCACGCACATTTCGAGAGAAAACACGTTTGTTCACAGCACAGAACCTCAAGCTCGATAAACTCAAGCACCTGCTCACACGTAGGCAACACTTGGTTCGCGTCAGAGCCATGTACAAGAAGCATCTCTCGGACCTGAACCGCTACATGGACAAGGACATTAAAAAGGCGTTCGACCAACTTGACAAGCGTTTGACCGTTGCTTTGGATCGTGCCGTGATACGCGTAGAGCAACTGATCATGGCACAGATCAAAGCCGATGATATAACCAGTGAACAATACAACCTGTTGCTCACGATCCCCGGCGTAGGCCCACAATTAGCGAGCTATTTGATCGCGCTCACCGATGGCTTCCATCGATTTACGAACCCACGCGAACTGGCATGTCATGCTGGTGTAGCTCCATTTGAGCGTAGTTCTGGTAGCAGTATTCGCGGACGAACGCAAGTATCACATCAAGCCAACAAGATCCTTAAGACCATGCTCCACATGGCTGCACTTGCCAACGTGCAACGCGAAGGAGAATTAAAGGTCTACTTCCAACGCAAAGTATCTGAAGGCAAGAAGCCGATATTGGTTGTCAATGCGGTCCGTAATAAGATCATCCATTGTGTTTGCGCCGTGATCCGCAACAACCGGCCCTATGAGCAGCGGCAATTAGTGCAGAATTGATCGGATTGCCGTACTTCGTATGTCGTGTCCAAACGGAAGCAGGCTCTGCTGAAGAGCAACCTAACAGGGATAGGCATGATGGCAACGGCCAACAACATGGATCAAGGGTGGGCCTCATCCTTGGTTCATGGCTGGAGTCCTAATGCCTGAAAAAAACTTTACGTTATGCTTGTTTTTAACATAGAATAAGTCTTCGCCTCGAGACCCTGCGCACTCCTGGTGCCGTTCGGATAGTTGCCCCGTCACAGATGCAGGTCATCTCGGTTAACCATGCAGCGGCCTAAGGTGTTCTTCCCAGACTACAAGAACCAGTGATCCAAGCTAGCGTTGTGCGGTCTAATTGTCAACGAGCAATTTGGTTTGGAGCACACTACCACGCGCACTGCAGCGGATTAGGTACAACCCATTCCCGAGCGCGGGAAGGTCCAAGATCGAACCGTTTGAAAGGTTTGAATACTGTGCCACGCGCCGACCTGCAGAGTCGAACAGTTCAACTTCTTGGATAAGCGCTACTTCCTTCGGCATTTGGATCGAGACCTGCGTTGAGCAAGGATTCGGATAAAGATCCAAGCGACCCGCTGACGAGAGCTCTTCAACACCGAGGTTGAATTCCGGAGTGCAATCGACGGCGAAGTCATTGGGCGATAAGTACCGTCCGATCAAGAAATCACCATAATAAAAACTCGTCATATAAACACGGCCGACCGCGATGATCCTATCGGCATTGTCCAATGTCATTCCCGTAAACGTCGTTGGAGTGTTTAATGCACTATCAATCGTCTCTAAGTGTACACCTGCCGTACCGAACGAAGCATCCAGGACACCGTTCGGTTCGAGCCGCGCAAGGGTTGCCTGACTCAAATTGTCATATCCATCCCCGCCACCACAAACCAATACCCTGCAATCCGCTTGCACCCTGATCTCGTTCACGGCTTCATCGACCCCCAAGAAATTCAGCACAACAACACCGTTCTCATTCCATGTTGTATCAAGTATGCCGTTCCACTGGTAACGCAGTACGACTGCCTCGTTACCATTGGTCTGCGAACCACCCACTAAGATGCGGTGTTCGCTATCGATGGCAATGCTGTGCAGCTCGTCGTTGAAATTGCTTAACGAGCGGGTGGTCCAACCAGTGCCAGCGAAAGTGGTATCCAACGTGCCGGCTGCGCTGAATCGCGCGACCAATATGTCGCTACCGGTGTTACCGGCCACGGTGTATGTGGTTGTGGCGGTGTCGAAAGCAATACAATTGAAGGAGGAGCTGCTCGCGAGGGCCTCCATCAAAACCCTACCATTCGTACCAAAAGACCCATCATATGTACCATCTTCAGATAATCGCCAGATCGCTCCATCACTGCCGTAACTTCCTGAACATAGCAAGCGGGCTTGGTCATCCCATACAATTTGTGTGATCCCATTCGCGATCGATCCTTGTTCAACAACGCGGCCATTTACACCGAACGTACTGTCAATGATCCCATCCTGAGTGAAGCGGCATATAGCAGAACGAGAATCCGAACCACCACCCAGATAAAGCCGATCCACACCGTCAACGATCAGTGATACACCACGGTCATTCGAAGCAAGCGAAATGTCCAGTCTACTACTTCCATCAACACCGAAAGTTGAGTCCAGTAGACCGGAAGTCATGAACCCGGTCATCCCGCAATTCCATCCATTCCCGCCCGCACCGCTTGCAAACCACCCTCCGACAACAATGCGCCCGGTGCTTTGAATGGTCACATCTTCAGCTACATCAGTCGCACCAAAGGAGAAGCCATTGAAATCGAAATTGTTCCAGCTTGTCATGTTGAACGTAGAGTCCCGCTGAGCTAGGAGATCGCCTAGTCCCAAAAGGGTAAGTGCAGTAAGTACTGTGGTCTTTACAGAGAGAGGTTTCATGGTTGGTTCTATAAGTTAGCAGGCAATGTAATCACATAATTCCTAGAGCATCTACCATCTCAAAGTGCTTGATCTATTGAACTGTCTCAGGGGTCTCCCACGCTTTTAGACCACCGCAGGGTCTGTCCGGGTTTTGGCGGACGACCCTGGTGTCAAATGCCTTTGGCGCATTGAAACACCGTTTCAATCTGCTACTACGAACTGACCTTGACCGACCACCTCGCCTTGAACATTGAAGCAACGGAAATGGTATGCTCCCACCGCATAATCTGCGGTGTTCAGGTGTATGATGTCGACCTTCTGTGTATTAAGTCGGTTTACTACTTCTCCTGTAGCGTTGAGTATTTCAACACGGACAGCCGCTACTTCATTTGGGCGGGTACTTACCATGCCGGTCAAGGATGGTACGGGGTAAGCCAGAGCTTCTGTGGGTTCCATCGTTCCATTCAACACTCCTGTTTGGCTAGTGCTTGAATTGTACAATGCGTAATCGCCATCACCGGATGTTTCAGCAACTACTGCCGGAAGCCCATTCTGAACGTACAGGTACCAGGATGATGTATCTCCTAACGCCTGGGTACTGGTGAAGGTCCAAGGCCCATTACCGGTTCCAGAAGCATCAGTGAATGTACTGTCCATGATATGCACGGTGTTCAAATGAATGCGCAGCACGCTTGCGCCTAATGGATAGGCGGGAGTTGTTAAGGTACCCCACGCGTCACAATTGAAATCAGAGGTCTGATACGACACGGACCTACTTGCATCATTACCGTTTCCAGGTATCACTACTGTCGTGATGACCACCTCCGTGCTGCGCGTGCTGTTCATAGTGAAAGGCGTAGGTAGTACAAGCCCACCCTCCGAGTACTGGATGCGCACAAGGTCATTGTCCGTATAGTAACTCCCAACTACGGATAAGCCATCCAGCCCTACGTTGTAGAAGGCTGAACTTCCGTCAGCGGTCCATGCTAACGTTGCCGATGGGAACAGATCATTACCAGCGTTATCTTCCGGTGAATTCCAATCATACGTCAAGGTTTCATCGACGGAGAAGGCATTGGTCCAATTCCAGTATTGATCGGCACCGGCCGGTGTTGGCCCAAAATCAGGGCCACCATCATTATCCCAATGTGCTTGCCATTGCTCTCCAACTATCGGCAGATCATCACTTGTAATGGTTATTTGCCCGAATGCGAGAGTGCCTATGGTAAGACCTAGGGCTGCTAAGAGGTGCTTTGTGATCATGATGATCCGAAAGTATATGAAAGATCCAACGTGTGATCAACCGGATCAGAACTTGACGAATGTTCTGGGCGCTGCGCCCGGTTGAATTTTTCTGCAACGTGCCTTCTGAACCTTTGAACCATTGATCTCTTCTAAACCCACGCAGGCTCATCTGCTGTCCGACAGAGACTCTGCGAACTGCTAGTGCATCAGTGGTCCACCGCACGGTGGAAACTCTTTAGTAATTGAACTTCCGCGTGTTCCTGCCTTAGTCCGTTGAACCGGATAGCGCCATTACGAATTCCGCGGACTTGATGGATGCCACTATTATGAGCGGTGTTTCGCGTGCTATTTTCTGACCCGTGGGGCTGCTGTAGAAGGCGATGAGGTCGCCGAGTTCCGCGTAGGTGAACTGGTCCCGGTAGATCGCAGTTATGGCATTGTCAAGCAGCCGTTTTCCATTCCCGCTTTCGATGTAGGTACTGAGGGCCTGGTAGGTGGAATCGGAGATCTCTTGCTTACCCAAGGCTTCGGTGAGTTTATAAGCCATGGCTTCCTGTATGTTGAAACCGCCCTTCAATGCGCGCAATTCGCGGATCCTATACGTAACACTATCCACGGGCACGTTCGCGGTATCGGGTACGAAGTGCTGTATCTGTTCATTGATCCGGGCGAAGATCGTTGTGTCAACTTGCTGTGCGTAGGTGGTGTTGAGCAGCACCATCAATTGCAGTGAGAGCAGGAGGTATTTCATGGGGAGTGGGAAGAGTTCAGTTTCGTCCGGACAAGGTTAGCATTAAGTTGGTTTACTACCTCAACGCTGGGCGCGTTCCACTGTCCTTTCCGGAACTGCGATCTTCGAATAACTGTCCGCGTGCGTTACTGCTTTAGCACCATCCGTGTAATGGTGTTGTTCTGGTTGTGTAGTTCAACGAAGTAGATGCCCGGCACCCCTTCAATGGGCAGTGTAATGGGTTGCACATTGTTGTAGGTGGTGGTATTCAATGCACGGCCTTGTGCATCGCGTAAGGTAACGCGCACGGGTGTATTGTACGTGCCGAGGTTGATGGTAAGCATGCCGTTGGTCGGGTTCGGTTGAATGGAGGTGGTGGTGCCGAACGTGTTGTCCATTGAAGTGATCGTGGAGAGCGAATAAACGCGTACATGCCCGGAATTGCTGCCATTGCCATCGTTGTACATGCCACCGATGGCTACCGTGTTCAGATCGGGCATGCTGATGGCAAGATCACCGGATCGATCTCCAGTGGCTTCCCCATCAATGTCCACGCCCGCTTGTACCCAGGCGGAACCGTTGTATTGAAAGATGCGCACATGGCCGGCGTCGCTTCCATTACCATCGTTGTTGCCGGTGCCGATGGCGATGGTGTTCGCATTGGGCATGCTGATGCCGCCACCACCCATGAGGTCATCTTCCGCTTCACCGAAAATGCCGTTCCCTTTTTCTACCCAGCTAGTACCGTTCCAATCGTAAATGCGCACGCTACCAGCGTTGGTGCCATTGGTGTCATCGTAAGCTGAACCCACTGCAAGGGTATTTGCACTTGGCATGGCAAGTCGGGCACCCCATCCTGTGAAAGTGGCTTCACCTTCGATTGCACTTCCCTTTTGTATCCAAGCACTACCATCCCATTCGAAGATACGTGCATGACCGGCATTAGTTGCGGCGCCATCATTGTAAGGTGCACCTATAGCAACCGTGTTCGCATCAGGCATGCACACATCCCATCCGGCATTATCGCCTGCAGCTTCGCCGTCAATGTCAGTTCCTTTCTGCTCCCAATCCATTCCGTTCCACGTGTATATGCGAACATGGCCGGCATTGGCGCCGTTACCATCATTGAACGTCGCGCCAATAGCAACGGTAAATGCATCGGGCATGCTCACCTGTCCGCCAAAACCATCACCCAGCCCTTCGCCTAGTAGGGTCGACCCTTTCTGGAGCCAAGCTGATCCGCTCCATTCAAAGATGCGCACATGTCCGGGACGGGTACCCAACAGGTTGTATTCGGTAGCACCAATTGCGACCATATCCGGATTCGGCATACTCACGGACCAACCGTCGTTATCAGCAATTGCAGGACCATCGATGTCCGCTCCTTTTTGTACCCATGAACCGGAAATCCACGCATACACACGTACGTGACCAGCATCTGAACCAGCATCACTATTCCCTGATGCACCAATAGCAACTGTATACAGATCCGGCATGCTTACTACCCTCCCAGATCTATCCCCTTCTGCCTCGCCATCAATGTCATTTCCTAGTTGCACTTGCGCCTGCACGCCGAACGCGAATAGCACGGCCACGGAAAGCAATGCATTGGAAAAAGTTGGGATCACGTTCATGTGCATTCCGTTGGTGGCGTGTTGAGTGAATGATCGCAGCGCATGCTGGAATAACCAAACCAAGGTAGTGCATTTTACACGGGTGCAGGATCTTCACCGAACGGCGGAAGTTCGCACACCGGTTCCTTGCGCTTGCGGAACATGCGTAATTCGGAACAGAAAATTCGACGGTGTCAACGAAGTTCGAAAACAATCAGATCCGTTTCGCTACATTGCATTTTAATGGGACGTTCCGTTGTGCATTTGATGATGCTGTTCTGTTGTATCCTGCTCTTGGGTACAGTTGGCATTGCGCAACCATCCGCAGCATCTTCCTTGAACCGCATACAGACGTTGGTACACGGAACGGTTTCGCCGCAGCACGCCCACCAAGCCGCCATGATCCTGCGCGCACGACCCGGAGTGGTCCTATGCAGAGTTGATCATAACACACATAACATTCTACTGCATGTGGATCCTGCATGCACCATCACCTTGGCGGATATGAACCAGTTACTTGCACCGGTAGCGATGTCCGTTTCCTGCTTCATTCGCACTCCCTCCATTACCGCTCCGTTCAAACACCTCGACCCTGCACAATGTGGGGAAGCCCCTATTCGCAGATGAGGGCATCGGTGATACGCACCCTCGCTATTCTGTGTGCTTTGGCACCGGCCAGCGTGGTGTACGGGCAATGCACCAACTACACCATTACCGTTGGCGGTGGGTTCTATGACTATGAGATCGATTGGGAGCTGGTGAATGATCTGGGTGTGGTGGTCGCTACCGGGTTGGCGCCTACTACCATAACCACGTGCCAACCGGACGGGTGCTATCAATTCAACCTCTACGACACGTTCGGTGATGGTTGGAATGGTGCGACCTATACCGTGGCCGTTACCGCAACGGGTGTGGTGGTCGGCACAGGCACCTTGGGCAACGGGAGTTTCGGTACCATGCAGGTCTCCTTGGGTGGCGGTTGTTCCAGCGGAAATTGCGATCAGTACACGATGGTGGTCACTGCAGGGTTGTATCCCACAGAGATCAGTTGGAATCTGATCAACGGAGCGAATACCGTAGCGTCGGGTTTTGCACCCACAACGCTTTCGTTGTGTTTGGATACGGGTTGCATAACACTGCAAATGTTCGATGATTTCGGTGACGGCTGGGATGGCGCAACATGGACCCTGAACGACGACCTTGGCAATCCCGTACAGACCGGGCAGTTGTCCACGGGCGCTTTTGGGCAGTCCACTTTTCCGTTAGGTGTGCCGGCTACCAATTGCACGAATTCGGGCCCTGTTACCGCTAGTGATTGTCCGGATGCGGTGAACATCTGCACCAATGTCAGTTTCGCAATAGACCCGAATGGTATCGGTACCATGAATGAGATCCCACCACTCGGTTCCTATGGCAATCCGCTCCTTACGTGGGGTGATGGAACACTCAGTCCTTGGGGTTCCGACAATGAAGGATGTTTGCAGAACAATGAACTGAACAGTACGTGGATGGTGGTGAACATTTCACAAGGTGGTCTGCTGGAATTCACGTTCGGTGGGTTGGGTACGCAAGCAGGTTTTTATGATTGGATCATGTACCCCTATTCGGCCGGTACGTGCAGCGATATTCCTGCGAACGCACAAGCACCGGTGACCTGTAATTGGAATTGGGTCAGCTTCGGTGGAACAGGATTGGCTTCCACGGTTCCCGGCGGAGGCGATCCAGGGAATTACGAACCTCCGTTGGCCGTGCAGACCGGCGAGCAATACCTTATCTGCTTCAGTAACTGGAGTTCCGTTTCTACGGTTGTGCCACTGCAGTTCGGTGGCACGGCGGTGGTCAGTTGCGAGCCGGTGGTTCTTCCGATCGAACTGCTTTCATTCGAGACAATGACCATAACCGATGGCGTCGAATTGAATTGGGTAACGGCCTCGGAAATGAACACTTCGCATTTCGTTGTGCAACGCTCCGCGGACCTTATCGATTGGCAACCCATAGGCGAGCTCGGTGCGGCAGGTTCTTCATTTACGACGTTGGATTACCGCTTCATGGATACCGATCCGAAGGACGGCGTGAACTATTACCGCTTGCGCATGGTGGACCTTGACGGCACGGAAGAGTTCACTCCAATAGCACAAGCAACATGGGGAGCAAAGGAGCTGTTCGCGTACCCGAACCCGAACGATGGCACATTCCGCGTGCATGGAGTTGGTGGCACATTCGAGGTGATCGACGCCACCGGAAGATCGGTGCACAGCTTGGTCCTGAATCCCGGTTCTGCTGACCCGATCATGCACTTGAATGCACCGGGTATTTACACGCTGGTGAACTCGGACGGATCAACTAACGCTACTACGCGGATAGTGGTGTTTGAATAGGAGTGGTGGGGTGTGGTGTGAACCGTTGGTGTTGCAAGGTCCACTGTGAGAAAGCCCTCATCGGTCCAGATCTATTGTTAGCGAGACCCAACGTAAAAAAATGTATGTTGCATTATTACGGACAGTGTTCTTGGTACAACTTCAAACCAGATCCATTTGAACAATAAGTAACGGTATTGGGAAATTGGTGCGGTCTTTCTTACGGCAATGGGCAAGTTCGTGTTCATGGACTTTCTAGATCTTAAGTTCCTCTTTATTTCCGTGATCATACTTGCTTGGACAGTTTACGTGGTCCGTGAAGCACGCACTGATCCACCGCGCCTGAAAGCTTGGGGATACAGAACGGACAATCTCCGTGCATCGATCAAAACGTTGCTGCCTTTTGCGTTGGTTTCGCTTGTTGCTTGCATTGGCATTGGTGCGTACAACGGCACGCTGAACGTATCATGACACATCCTGCCCATATTGATCCTGTATCCGATATGGGGCATCATCCAACAATTCCTTTTGATCTCGTTGGTCGCAGGAAATCTTCACGACATGCGCCCCCCGAACTTAACGAACTGGCAAATAATTGTGCTTACCGCTACCCTCTTCTCGCTGGTACATTATCCTTTTGTGTGGCTCATGATCCCCACGTTCGTACTTGCACTTGTTTACGGGTATCTGTTCCTTAAAGAAAGGAACATCTATGTACTTGGGTTCTTCCACGGCTGGCTCGGCGCCATTTGCTTTTACACCATAGTGGATCGGGACCCGTTCGTGGAGATCTTTCTTCGTTGAACCCGTACAGGATCTCCGCCAGAAAACCATGCGCTTCCGATGCACTAGGATCAACGAATAAAGTTGCAGTGACTTCCGCCTACTCCTTTACGAATGAAGCAATGCTTGATCCCTCACGGTGGATCATACGCAGCAGATAATGTCCAGGCGAAAGTTCATTGACATCCACTTTGTTCTGACCGTGGATCCAATTAACGATCCTGACCATACGGCCTGTATGATCAACGATCTCCAATGCAATGACATTGAGTTCGGCCTTGATAGTAAATTCGTTCGTAACTGGGTTCGGAAATAGTGAAATACGTTGGGTGCTTTCAATATCCTGTGTACCGGTGAATGTGGGGCACAATTCAACCCTCTCGGATCCCTCTCCAACTACGGTGTTCGGTATTCTTACCGCACCGAATGAGCCGACCGACACCAATGGAGCGGACAATGCAAATGCTGGTATTTCTACTATGATCGGCGGGGTCTTTGGCAGGCAGGTAGTAGATCCATCGGCATCGGTCCGTAAGTGGAGCATCCCTTGCACTGTCGGTTCAACGATCTCACCACCAACGGCAAAGCCACCATTATTGGTGATCACCACCTGATTGTAATTCTTATAGGTCTCTGCATAGGTGTATTGCCAGACCAGTTCTCCACTTGCATCAGTTCTCACTAACCAGGCATGTAGATCGGTATCGCCGGAAAAAACGAAACCACCATCTGCAAGTTCCCGAACAGAATACGCTTTGTTGCTGCAATTCTGTTTGTAATACATGTTGGACCACATGAGATCACCATCGGAACTCAAGCGGAGCAGACAGGCCGCTACACCGACTCTTCCGGCTACAATGAAACCCCCATCGCTGGTCGAAGCGCATGAGAATGCATCGGCAAGGAGCGTATCCGTAGTCTTACTCCAAACGACAATACCGTTGTCATCGATGCGGATCAGCATCATTCCATTGATCAACGGCGATGTCAAGCCCATTGTACCCGAAATGAGATAACCACCACCTGATGCAGGACAGATCCAACTCGCGCCATTGCCCGATCCCGTATCATAGGTATTAGTCCAAAGTGTATCGCCACTAGCATCGATGCGGATGACGTAAGCACTCGCTCCCGTGCTAGGGTCGCTGGTCGTTACAGCGGTCCCAGCAATAATGGCACCACCATCACTGGTAAGCACCATCGCCGAACCATCATCATCGTATGGCCCGCCATAGGTCCGGGACCATAGGACATTGCCTGTTGTATTGGTCTTCACTACGTAGACATCTCTGCCCAAAGCTCCAAAGCTCTCTGTTGAGCCGACCATCATGGATCCACCGTCATTCGTCTCTTCAACTGCTGCACAATAGTCACGCTCCGATCCGCCAAAGGTTCTCGACCATTGAACTTCTCCGTTCGCGTTCGTCCGCACCAGATACATGTCACCCGTAACACTGTGGGTCCAATTAATTCCAGCAAGAACGAACCCACCATCCGCAGTATTCGCTATTGCACGCCCATTCGCATCTTCGATGGAATTCTTGAAGGTCTGGGAGTGGGAAAGGACACCGTTAAGCAAGACTGCGCTAATAAAAGTAAGTGAACGGTTCATATGCAATTCTACTAAAGTTCGACCAGTGCGATCTGGTCCGGTGACACAAGGACATATCATACAATTGGGCCTATGGTCCCTTTAGAGACGTGTAAAATACTTTAGGTTGCCGCTATTCGCAGCGCATTTTTTAATGTTCAATGATCCGGGTATTCGCTTCGAACGAGAAATCCCAACAAGCTGAAAGCGCTCAGCCTGTTATTGACGCTGTCAGAGTTCCCGAATTCGAAGAACTTTGAATGATCGGGGAGTTTCTTCTACGGTCCCGTCCGGAAATTAGAAACCACAGATCATTTATGGGCTTTGCAGCGGGGCGTAACAGAGGAATATTATTTTAGGCATGCCTCTTGCAAGGAGTCTGGTATGCAGCTCTTGAAAACCATCAGTCGGTTCCTCTCCAACAAGGAGGAGAACACCCATAAGGAGGTTGGTGAATTCGATCAGTCTCCTGTCATTCACCGCGATGCCTACATCGCTCGTCGGGACCGCCTTTCACAATGGCTGGATGAACAACGTGATGTTTCCCGCAGGCCATTCTTCGTTCCTACGGGAGACGCTGAGGTGCGACCCGCTACCGTGGACATTAAGAGAAAGTAGGTACGCTCATGATAGCGGATAACACCTATTAACGTGCTAGCACGAATTCAATTCACCGGACCTGCTTACCTTCGCCGCGGATGTACCGCTGGCTTGTCATAGTTCTCCTTGGCTCCTACGTCTGCTCGATCACTGAATTGCATCAGTTGATCAAGCTACCCGGTCTTATTGCCCATTACGTTGAACATGCACAGGAAGACGCGGATGAGACGATCCTCTGTTTCTTGGCCGATCATTATTTGAGCGGCTCGCATAAACACACGGACAGTGGACATGGAAGCGAACTTCCGTTCCAAGGTGATCACGACTGCACTTCGCACACGGTGCAGATCGCTGTTCCGATGCCGCCGAACACACCTGTTTTCACTTGCTCTGTAAGCATTCCCGATCCACCTGTGATCGATGACATGTCGTACTCCTTTCTGTTAAGCGACGACGTGTGGCAACCGCCAAAAGCGTAGTTGATATTCGCCCGGATGTGTCCGGGCAAAGTCGTTGACCCCGTTTCCCCGTATTTCCGTGGGGGATGATCCCGATCCAAACGTCCAATAGCGGTCTACCCTGCCATCCCGGCCTAGAGCCGGGAGGGTCGACGTTACAGGAGCCATATTCCATTTCGCATTTCAATGATCGATCGCATAATAACATTCAGTGTACGCAATAAACTGATCACCGGTCTGCTGCTCTTGGCCCTTATCGGCTGGGGTGCTTATTCCGTGAGCCGATTACCCATCGACGCACTGCCCGATGTCACCAATAACCAAGTGCTGGTGAATACCATTGCGCCCAACCTTGCCACGCAAGAGGTGGAGAAATTCATCACCTTCCCCTTGGAACAGGCCTTCAAGAACCTGCCGGATGTAGTGGAACTACGCAGCGTTTCGCGCAGCGGCCTTTCGGTGATCACCGTAGTGTTCAAGGATGCCTTGGACCCGAACCTTGCACGGCAATGGGTAGGCGAACGCATTCTACAGGTGCAGGCCAACATACCACCGGGTTATGGCACACCGGAGATCGCACCGCCAACGACGGGTACGGGCGAGATCTACCAATACACACTGGCCGTGGACAGTGCACACAAGGATAAGTACGACCTGATCGAACTACGCACCTTGCAGGACTGGGTGGTGCGCCAGCACTTGCTCGGCGTGCCCGGCGTGATCGATGTGAGCAGCTTCGGCGGTCTGTTGAAACAGTATGAAGTAAGCGTGGATGCACGGCGTTTGGCAGGAGCGAAACTTTCATTGTTGGATGTGTTCGCCGCCTTGCAGAACAACAACAGCAACACCGGCGGTAGCTACATCGAGAAAGGACCGAACATCTACTTCATCCGCGGCGAAGGATTAGTGACCTCGCTGAAGGACATGGAGAACATCGTGGTGAGTTCACGTGGCGGCAGTCCGGTGCGGATCCGCGATGTGGCCGAAGTGCGCTTTGGGCACGCGGTGCGCTACGGTGCACTTACCCGCAATGGCGAGGGAGAAGCAGTAGGTGGTGTTGTACTGATGCTGAAAGGAGCGAACGCCTTGGCGACCGTTACCGCTGTGAAGGAACGCATGGTCGATGTACAGCACAGTCTACCGGAAGGCGTACACATTGATGCATTCGTGGATCGCGCGAAATTGGTGAACAAGACCATCGGTACCGTAGAGCACAACTTGCTGATGGGTGCGTTGATCGTGATCGGTGTGCTGATCCTCTTGCTCGGCAATTGGAGAGCCGGATTGATCGTTGCTACGGTGATCCCCTTGGCGTTGCTCTTCGCGATCTCATGCATGGTGGTGGCCGGGCAAAGTGCGAACCTGATGAGCATGGGTGCGCTGGATTTCGGATTGATCGTGGACGGTGCCGTGATCGTGGTGGAAGGAATGATGTTCGCCTTGCACCAACGCTTCGGAGGTCAACGACTTTCGCGCGAGTGCATGGATGATGAAACGATCACCAGTGCGGGCAGCATCATGAAGAGCGCCGTGTTCGGGCAGGTCATCATCCTGATCGTGTACGTTCCCATTTTCGCGCTGATCGGTGTGGAAGGAAAGATGTTCCGGCCGATGGCGTTCACGGTGAGTTTCGCGATCATCGGTGCACTGATCCTTAGTCTTACCTATGTGCCTTGGGCAACGTCGATCTTCCTAAGCAAGGACATTCCTAAAGGGGAAAGCTGGAGCGAACGCATGATCCACCGGTTGCAGAACTGGTACGCGCCGAAGTTGCGTTTCCTGTTGCATCATCACCGCATGGTGCTCGGCAGTGCGCTGCTGTTGTTCCTTGTGGCCATGGTCGCTTTCGATCGCTTGGGAGGTGAGTTCATTCCGGAATTGGACGAGGGGGATTTCGCTACCAACGTCGTGATCCGGCAGGGCAGCAATCTGAGCGAGAGCATTCAGGTAAGTAATGAACTGGCACGGATACTTATGAAGAACTTCCCCGAGGTGAAAGAGGTGGTGGGCAAGATCGGATCCAGCGAAATACCTACGGATCCCATGCCGATCGAAAGCCAGGACCTCTTGATCGTGATGAAGGACAAGGACCAGTGGGTAACCACCAAGGACCGTGAACACATGGCCGATCTGATGAGCGAAAAAATGAACGTGATACCCGGTTTGAACTTGAGCTTTGAACAACCCATCCAAATGCGGTTCAACGAGTTGATCGCCGGTGTTAAAAGCGATATCGCCGTGAAGATCTATGGAGATGATCTGGATCAATTGTTCAAGAGCGGGAATGAAGTGGCCGCGCTGATCGGCACCATCGACGGTGCCACGGATATCAAGGTAGAACAGGTGGTAGGTATGCCTCAATTGGTGGTGAACTATGATCGCGAACGCGTAGCGCAGTACGGTCTCAACATCGCCGATCTCAACCGTGTGCTCAATACCGCGCTGGCCGGTGGACATGCAGGTGTGGTGTATGAAGGGGAACGTCGTTTCGACCTTGTGGTACGCTTGGCGGATATGCGCGATGCGGATGCCGACAAGGTGAAAAGCATATTGGTTCCATTGCCCAATGGTGCGCAGATGCCGCTTGGCCAGTTGGCCGAGATCGGTTTCCAAAGTGCCCCTGCGCAAGTGAGCCGCGAGAACGGCGCACGGCGCATCGTCGTGGAGACCAACGTGCGCGGTCGCGATATCCAAAGTGTAGCCAAGGACATCCAGAAAGCGATCGATGCGAAGTTGAAATTACCGACGGGTTACTTCGTGGAATACGGCGGAACGTTCAAGAACCTGGAACAAGCAAGTGCGCGGTTGATGCTCACCGTGCCGCTTGCCTTGGCATTGATCTTCATTCTCCTGTTCTTCGCATTCGGTTCGGTGAAGCAAGCGCTGATCATCTTCAGTGCAGTGCCACTCGCAGCAGTCGGTGGCGTATTCGCACTTTCGATCCGCTCACTTGATTTCAGTATCAGTGCAGGCATCGGATTCATCGCACTCTTCGGTGTAGCGGTGTTGAACGGCATTGTACTGATCAGCTACTTCGATCAGTTGGAGCGATCCCGTGACGCAGCATTGGATGACGGATCCGGCATAACGGATGATGAAAAGGCTGAACGCATTACTGAACGTGTGATCAGCGGAACGCTCGCGCGGCTGCGTCCAGTACTCGCGACAGCGGCAGTGGCATCGCTCGGTTTTCTACCGATGGCATTAAGCAACAGTGAGGGCAGTGAAGTACAACGTCCCTTGGCCACCGTGGTGATCGGCGGTCTGATCAGTTCCACGCTGCTGACGCTCGTTGTATTGCCGGTGCTCTATCATCTTGTGTATACCCGCAGGCGCAAACGGTCATCCGGTACGTCAGCGACCGTCGTACCCGCATTGTTGCTCCTGCTCTTCGTTGGAACAAGTGCCCAAGCGCAAGTGCTTCCGCTGGACAGCGCAGTGAGCCGCGCGTTGCGAACGCATCCTACAATTACCGCAGCCGAGTTGAATGTTCAACAGCAGGAGGTCCTGCGCAGAACAGCGTTCCAGCTCAACCCGATCAATGCGCAATACCAGCACGGGCAGATCAATAGCGGGTATGCGCGCGACTTCAATCTGCAGGCCACTACCGGGATCGATTTCCCTACGGTGATCGCGCAACGTGCGGCCTACCTGAAAGAAAGTTTACGCTTGGCGGAAGCGGATCAGTTGACCACACGGAGCGTGGTGAAGGAGAGTGCAGGCGGTGCCTATTTGCAATGGACCATGGCCGCAGAGCAGATCGCATTGCTGAAACGCTTGGACACCATCTATTCACGACTTGCAACCTATGCCGACCGCAAGTTCGAAGTAGGACAGACGGGCAGATTGGAGAAGGTGAGTGCGCAAAGCAGTGCTGACCAGATAGCCATTGAATTGCGCAGGGCGGAAGGCGATCTTGCAGTCTACCAAGCCGAACTGGAACGCTGGACCGGTGGATTGAACGGCGCACTACCGGACACGAATTCGATGACCCTTCTTGCGCACGCACCGGATCCCGATGTTGGCATGGATCCCGTTCTACTGCAAGAACAACAGCGTGTCGCACTCGCAGAGAAAGCCTGGAAATTGGAACGCAGTCAGTGGGCACCCAGCTTGCAAGGTGGCGGATTCTACCAGAGCCTGGATGGTCTTTCACCCTTCAGCGGATACCTGATCGGTGCATCGATGCCACTACCCGGCAGCGGACAAGGAGTGCGCACAAAAGCTGCGCGCTTGCGCAGCGAGATCGCACAACAACAGTTCGAGGATGTCCGTCGCACCCGCAGTACGGAGCTGATACGAACGCGCACACGGCTGGTGCAATTGCGCGAGAACCTTGCGTACTACGAAGGCACCGGAACTGCACTGGCATCAACACTTCGCGGCGATGCCGAACGCGCATATCTCAACGGCGATGTCGGTTACATGGAATTCATACAAGGGGTCGATCGCTCCTACCGCATCGATAGCGAACACTTGCGCACACGATTCGAGCTCGCGCTTACACTGCTTCATTTAAAGAGTTTACTAGGCCAATAATTACGTGACCAATGAATAAGGGAATCAAGAATTCAACAAGGAACATGCGCTACCTCCTCCCCATCGCGCTGATATTACTGCTCGGTGCATGCAGAAGCGAACCCACCACGACCGCTGCACCAGAAGCAACGATGGATCATGCCACGGATCACGGCCCGGAGGTAGTGCTCACTGCAGATCAAGTGAAAGCGATCGGCTTGGTAACAGGAACAATGGAACAACGCGGATTGAAGTCGTCCTTGAAAGCGAACGGGCATCTTGCACTACCTCCGGACCAGAATGCGCAAGTGAGCATACTGATCGGCGGTCTGGTAAGGTCGGTGCTGGTGGAAGAAGGACAGCATGTGGAGAAAGGCACCCTGCTCGCCACCTTGGAGAGCTTGGAGCATCTGCAATTGCAACAGGACTATCTGGTAACGGTATCCGATCTGGACGTATTCGATGCGGACCTTACGCGTCAACAGGATCTACAGACCGATCGCATCAATGCAACAAAAACAGTGGAACGCGCACAGGCCGATGCAAGCAGCGCACGTGCGCGCAAAGCAGGGTTGGCCGCCAAGCTGCGGCTCTTCGGAACGGATCCCGCGCGACTGACACCGGAGAACATGAGTGCGGCCTATTCCGTGCGTGCACCCATCACCGGTAACCTGAAACGCATCAACGTCAACCTCGGCCAATTCGCAGAACCCAACAAACCACTCTTCGAGATCGTGGACACGCGCCGGTTGCACATCGACCTGAATGTGTTCGAGCAGGATGTGGCCAAGGTGAAGATCGGTCAGCAGGTCGTCTTCGGACATGCAGGGGAACCGGTGGGCCAACATACCGCCGTTGTCTTCGCGATCAACAAAGCATTCGAGACGGATCAACAAGCCGTGTTGGTGCATGCACGCTTGGATGATACCGGTGAGGAATTGTTGCCGGGCATGTACATCGAAGCACTGATCAGGATCGACAGCACACAGGCATGGAGCCTACCGAACGATGCCGTGGTGAGCAATGGCGATGAACATTACATCTTTGTTGAGGAAGGAACAGGGGCGGCCTCTGAGGCTGGCACCGGCACGTTCCGGCAAGTGTCGGTGCGCATTGGTGCAAGTGAGTTAGGCTACACGGAAGTGAAACCATTGACCGCTTTGGAGCCGGATGCGCGGATCGTGATCAAGGGTGCGTACTACCTGCTGAGCGAACTAACAAAAGGTTCGGGGGAACACGGGCATTGATGGGCTCACTTCCAAACCAGCACCACCAACCCAGCGACCATCAACGAACCGCCGAGCGCCAAACGCCATGTGAGCGGTTCCTTCAGGATCCACACGGAGAGCAGGATGGTGATCACAATGCTGGCCTTATCGATCGTGGAGACCAACGCTACACTCCCCTCTTTCATAGCGCGGTAATAGAAGAGCCACGATAGGAATGTTGTAACGCCGGAGAGGCACAGGAACAACAGGTCATTGCGTGTGAGCAATTTCAATTCCGTTACCTGCCGGAACGCGAGTGAATTGATCCACACCAACGCAAAGATCAGCGTGGTGCGCACCGCGAGCGCCACATCGCCGCTCACGTTCTTCATGCCGAGCTTGGCGATCACCGCTGTAATACCAGCGAAGACCATGGAGATCAACGCAAAGAGCACAGAGCGTTCCATCGTGCTCTGATCAGAACAACGGCCGTACCGGTTCGTTGTCCAGCACTTTCGCGATCTTTTCCATCACCGCGGTGGTCAACTTGTCCTGCGCTTCCACAGCACCAAGGTTCTCTTTGAGCTGTGCTTCCTTGCTTGCGCCAAGGATCACCGTGCTAACGTTCGGGTTCTTCAAACACCACGCAAGCGACATTACAGGAAGTGAGAGATCCAGCTTTTCGGCGATCACTTTCAGCTTATCCACTTTCTTCAAGCGCGCTTCGGTCAGCTCGCGTTCACGCAACCAATCCAACCCTTCCATGGTGAGGCGGGTTCCTTTGCTCGCTTTGGTGTCACGGTGTTTTCCGCTGAGTATGCCGCTCGCCAACGGACTCCAGATCGTTGTGCCTAGTCCAACGGTCTTGTAAACTTGGCTGAATTCCACTTCCACTTTATCGCGGTGGAACATGTTGTATTGCGGTTGCTCCATGATCGGTCCGATCAAATGGTTCTGCTTGGCGAACATATGCGCTTCCATGATCTCCTGCGCACTCCATTCACTGGTTCCCCAATACAGGATCTTGCCTGCCATGATCAGTTGGTGCATGGTCCACACGGTCTCTTCGATCGGTGTGTTCTTGTCCAGCCGATGACAGAAGAAGAGGTCGATGTATTCCACTTGCAATCGCTTGAGCGCATCGTTACACCCTTCAACAACATGCTTGCGGTGCAACCCGACCTGTGTCGGCAATTTGCCACCCGCACCAAAGAACACCTTGCTGCTCACGATCCACGAATCGCGGCTCCACTTCATCTTCTTCAACACTTTGCCCATGACGCGCTCACTTTCTCCGCGTGCGTAGATCTCTGCATTGTCGAAGAAGTTGATGCCACCATCGTAGGCGACCTTCATCAACTTTTCTGCAACGGGATCGGTGATCTGCTTACCGAACGTGAGCCAAGAGCCCAATGAAACTTCTGATACTTGGAGGCCGGATGTGCCTAGTCTGCGGTAGCGCATGGTGTTCACTGATGTATTAGGCTAGTTGAACGACAAAGGTATCAACTCACACCACCCTGCCATCATCCATTTCAATGATCCTGTCCGTGCGCTTTGCGAAATCCTCATCGTGGGTGACCACCAATAAACTGCGCTTGTGTTCCGAAGCGATCCGTTGGAAGATCTCGAATACGATCTCGCTGTTCTTGCTATCCAGGTTACCGGTGGGTTCATCGCCCATGATGATGAGCGGATCATTGATCAACGCACGTGCGATCGCTACCCGCTGCTTCTGGCCACCGCTGATCTGGTTGGCACTTTTCAATGCTTGTTCACCGATATCCAATTCCTTGAGCAACTCCATGGCGCGGTGTTCAACTTCCGCCTTGCTTTTCTTACCCAGCTTCAAACCCGGCAACATCACATTGTGCAACACACTGAACTCCGTAAGCAAGTAATGGAACTGGAAAACGAAGCCGATCTTTTCATTGCGGATACGCGCCAACCGTGATCCCGACTTTCCACGGGTCGCTTCGCCATCGATGAGCAACTCGCCCTCGTAGTCCGTATCCATGGTACTGAGGATGTACAACAACGTGCTTTTGCCACAGCCGCTCTTTCCGGTGATGCTCACGAACTCCCCGCGCTTCAATTCCAACGAGACCTCCTTCAGCACTTTCACCGTAACCGGATCATGGAAGGACTTGCTCACCTTCACCACTTCCAATGCATTCACTTCACTGCTCATTTTCCGCGGATGATCTCTACTGGGTCTATCTGGCTGGCCTTACTGGCCGGGAACCATCCTGCCACCCAGGTGGTGAGCAAAGCAAAGGTTACTGCTATGACATAGTAACTGATCGAGTAGTCGATCGGGAAGGTGGTGATCGTTGGCAAAGCAGCTGTTACGAAAGGAGTGTTGTCGACCACTAATTGTAAGCCTATTCCAACTACCAATCCACCCACCGCTCCAACTATGCCGATGATGATGCTGAGCAACAAGAAGATCGTGCGCACATCGCTGCCATTGAAACCGGTTGCCTTGAGGATCGCGATCGCATCGAGCTTTTCATAGATCATCATGTTCAGGATGTTGTAGATGCCGAAGCCCGCTACGATCAACAGAACAATGCCCACTGCGTAGCTGATGATGTTGCGCACATCGCTACCTGTTTCGAACTGCGCATTTGCCGTTTGTATGTCGACGGCCTGCACACCAAAGCGCGATGTGAATTCCTTCGCCATGGCAGGCGCATCCGCAATGTCATGCAACTTCACATTGATGTCCGTGAGGTAACTTCCGGGGCGCACCAATAATTTCTGCACCGTCTTGATGTTCGCGAAGCACTGCACTTTGTCGTAGTCCGCCATACCACTTTGGAAGTAGCCCACCACGCGCAGCATTGCACGGTCGCCGGTTGCGGTGGTCACCTGCACCACATCGCCGATCTTTGCTTCCATCAGCTCCGCCAACCCTTTGCCCAGTACGATGGTGTTGTTGCTTGTCGCGAGATCGCTCGGATCACCTTGCACCAGGTAATCATTGAAGGTGTAGTACTGCACTTCCTTCATGACATCCACGCCGTTCACGATCCCGTTCAGATCAGTGGTGCCGATATTGAACAGCACCTGCGCTACCAGCCGTGGTGAAACAGCAAGCACACGTTCATCATTCTCTAATGCGGACATGATCGCCGTTGCATTGCGCAAACGCGGTAGGTCGTCCTTTGGTTTAATGCTACGGATGAAATGATGCGTGCTATCACCCGTGTGATGGAATGCTTTTTCGATGGGCTGCTCTGTTGAAGGATGCAGTTCATTGTACAAACGAACGTGCGGTGTCCGGTTCAGGATAAGACCATCCAACAACGTGTTCAAGCCGTTCATGAAACCCAAGAGCGTAACGAACATGGCAATGCTGAACATGACACCCACCGCTGCCACGATGCTCTGTCGCAACTTGGCCCGCAATAACGTAATGGCGATGTCGATCAGCAGTTGCATGGCCGCTGATCAAGGCTTGTAAAGTGTCGTGTTGGCATCTATGCCTTCCAAGATCTCCACCTGTTGCAGATCGCGTGCGCCGAGCTTTACGGCCTTCCGTTCGTCCTTACCGATGAGCACGAACCCATTGTCCACCACATAGCTTGCCGGCACGGTGAGTGCGTTCTCTTTCGTACGCAATACAATGCTCGCTTCCACCGTGAAATTCGGATACAACATAGCAGGCGTTTCCGTGAAACGTGCTTCCACTTTGAACGTGCGCGAGCGCTGATCCATGAGCGGGATGATGCGCGTGATCTCCGCCGCGAAGGCTTGATCCGCGTAACTATCCAACGTCACGTACACCATCTGACCGGGCTTTACTTGGCGGATATCATACTCGTCCACTTCCAATTCCAGGTACAGATCCGTTGCACTGCCGATCACCGCAACAGGCTTCTGCGTAGTGGCCAATTCACCGGGCTCGATCATGATGTCGTACACGATGCCATCGATCAAACTGCGCGGTGTGCGATCATCATTTCCTGCAGTGTTGATCGCCACGGTATTCCTTGCGATCTCCAGCTCGGTCCTTAGTTTATCGCGCGTTTCCATTATGGCCTTCTGTGTTCGCTGGTAAGCGGAACGACTGGAATTATAGGCCAATTCGCGCTGATCGAATTCTGAACGACTTCCGATCTCTTTCTCCCACAGTGCTTTCTGGCGCATGTAGTTGGCACTGTCCACGGCAAGCTTATCACGGGCCTGATCCATTGCGGTACTTAGTTGGCCGAGCACTGGGCCATCATCGCGCACGTTGCGCTCCAGATTGCGCAATTGTGCGAACGCATTGTTCGTGGCAAGGCTGCTCGTCCGGTCATCGATCCGCATGAGCGGCTGGCCGGCTTTAACGGTATCGCCTTCCTGCACCAAGAGCGCCAAGAGCGTCCCGTTCGCCGTCGGAATTACGTGATACTGCCCCGCCGCTTTTACTACGCCGCTTGCGTAAACACTTTCGGTGATCGTACCAATGGTAGGGGTGATGGTGTCTATGTCTTCTTTGCAACCTGTAAAGTACACGAGTGAAAGGACGATCAATGCGCGTGGTAACATAGAGCAAAGTTCGCGTATTCAAGGGCATGGAAGGTGACAGAGGTCACGCAAGATGAATCAATGTGCAGATGATCAGCACCGGGGCTCTGCGCCGTGACCGATCGGAAAAGTCTCATCTTTGCCACTATGTCCTCTACCCATAGCAGCAAAGCTCCTGAACCTGTTGGCCACTATCCGCACGCGCGCCGTGTTGGTGATCTGCTTTTTCTCAGTGGTGTCGGCCCACGGGAACGCGGCACCAAGAAGATCCCAGGGGTTGAGCTGGACGCGGATGGCGCCATCATTTCCTACGATATTGCAACGCAAGTGCGCAGTGTTTTCCAGAACGTGAAATGGATCCTGGAGGATGCAGGTTCTTCGTGGGACAAGATCGTGGATGTGACCGTGTACCTCACGAACATGAAGGATGATTTCGCGGAATACAACCGGCTGTGGAAGGAGCATTTCGAACATGACCCACCGTGCCGCACCACGCTTGAGATCAACTGCCTGCCCACTCCGATCGCGATCGAGCTGAAGGTGGTAGCGACGATCTAGCTAATGGAACGCTCTCCGGTTCAAGACCGGAGTGACATACACTGAAATAGCTGATGCGCGCGGATAATTGTACAACAGAACTTCGGGCATATTATTTCGAGCTTGTATAATGCTTGCGTGTTAGAGTGGGAAGTTGAGGTAGCTAGCCGCTGGGATGTAGCGAATAGTATCGCCTGCGAGCGAATCTTCGTTTTCCTTAAGTAGCATCTTATCGTAGCTGGGCTTCGCGTTCATCACGTGCGGGTTGAATTCCATTTCCGGTGTGGGCACTTTGATAACCTGCAATGCGCGGCCTGAGTGATCGCGGAATTGTTCCAGAATGCGCAGGTTCACTTCCATGCGTTGGTGCGTGATGTCTACGCTATCTTCGATGGAGCAGCTTGGGAGGCGTTTAGGAGGGATTGCGCCAGATGGTGGTGGGCCGCCTGGCCACACATTCTTACAAATAGGTCGCTATACTTGCCTGCAAATACCAGGTATCCGTGCGCAGCGTTCTGGTCCCGATGCCAAGTCTGTCCTTGTCGTCCAGCTTGATGTTGTTATAGTCTATGAAGGTGGCTTGCCCCCCCCATGTGCGGGCGAACCTCACTTCAAGGAAATATTTGCTGTGGCCTTGGATCAGTATGCCCGCCGCCGTGCCCCATTCCCAAGAGTTATCAGGATCGTAGTCTCTGCGTTGGAAGGCCTCCCCTTGGGACTCTGTGTCCAGAATATATCGGTTGCTGTATAGGCGCACCCCCCAGAAGACTTCAGCGTAGAACATGAACCGGCCTTGGATCGGACGGAAGCGTAGCATGGGCAGAATGGCGTAGCTCCGTCTTTTCAGATCAAGCTCACCGGTTGTATTCGCTAGGTTGTTCCATTTCACGGTGACGGTGGAGGTGGCATTCTCCAGCAATTCGTAACCGACCCCGACGCCGGCATCGAACGGCAATTCCTTGACATGGAAGGCGAAATGGAATCCAGCCCCCCAGAAGTGCTTTTGTGCATCAGCGAACTCGCCGAGGGGTTGCGCGTAGTGCCAGCCGAAACTGACCGTGGAATGGCGACTGCTGTCATCGTGTACGCGACTGTTGCCCGAGGAAGTCCGATCCGTGGTGTCCGCTTGGGCGTGGGTGTCCAGCGCGAGGCCCAGAGGAACCAGGGCGAGGAGGAGCGCCGCGGTATGGCGGGGGAGTTGAGCATCGTAAAGCATGAATACCTGTTGGTGGGTTAGGTGTGGTTGGGTATGTGATCCTCTTCTTCCCTCGGTCTATAAGAGCACCGACGGAAGCGTTGCAATAGTGCGATGAACAAAGATGTAGGAAACCGGTCATCCACGGGGTAGAACTTTCGTTAGGTGTCGATAGAGGCTCTGTCCCTTCCGGCCGATCGCAAAGAAAATGAGCAGGACCGGGTCAAGCAATACCGGAATACCGTGATATTGATCGTGAGCGCCCGGATGGTCTGATAGCACCTACATTTACCATCGTGCATGTTGACGTTTTCCCTCACCCATCCCTGCTAACAATGATCTCATCAAGCTTCTTCTTCCCCCTCCCTATTGCCCGGATCATAGCACCTTGTTCACGAGCCGTGCTCTTGCTCTTGGCGCTTCCGCATCTTCCCCAAGTGAACGCGCAGACCTCCGCGGTCGTGCATCAGTTCAACGTCACTGTCGCCGAGGAGCTCAAAACCGAACTGTCCGTCAATGATCGTTCGAGAAACGTGATGTCGGAGTTTTCAGTGGGTACGGCCTTGCCGGAAGAGCTGGTGGACTCCATGGCGGTGGATGCCGAACGGGCGCTGACGCAAAAGCTGGGTTTCCCTGTGCACATGTGCTGGACGAAGGGTAGACGCGGCACAGGCGCAGGCGGCTTCCTGGGCCCGCAGCTTATCGGCCTGCCGAACAACACGTTCAAATTGGCCAAGGAGTACTGCCAGGGTGAAACGCGGTTCATCGAATTGAATTGTATGATCGCCGACGGCGGGTCGGTAACGATCGGCGAGCGGAAAAAGCTGAAGCCTATGGTGACAATGACCATGCAGGTCTTCGATCCTGACAAGAAGGAGGTGATGGAGAAGAAAGTGAAGCTTAAAGACCTCGGCACGCTGCGCACGAGCACCGAGTATCGTGGGCCGGTGGAAACCAAGACCTCCGATACGCTCGGGCCGTACGATATCTATGGTATCTACCGCATGGCGTTGGCCGAGCTGATGCGGCAATAAAACGATCGGCAGCGACTGTACACTCAGAAATACTGCGCCGACCCCACCTGTAAGCGCCATGCATCGGTGCTTGAGGATCTGATATCCAACATGATCATTCATCCTTCCGCGTTCTATCTCTCATTGATCGCGCTGGTGACACTGCGCGCATTCTACGCGCCAAAGGATGGAGCGAAAAACACATGGCTTCGATCTGGGCATCGCAGTTCTGGTCTTGGTCGTCGCGGCATTCATTCCGGCGGGATCCAATGGTATGGCCATCCTGTTGGCCGTTGGTTTCCTGATGGGAACGATCGCTCTCGCTTCGTTATTGATCAGTCGTTTCGGACACGGGTTTACTTCGTTCTCTGGTAAATTCCTTGTGCTTTGTGTGCTCTCGTTAGTGGCCTTGTTTGTTGCCGCAGTGCCGCTGTTGCTTATGGCGTGGTGGGTGTCTTCGTTGTAATACACTTGCCAGGAGGATCTATTCAGAACGCGTGCAGCACGCTGCTTCCATTCGTGTGGAGGTCGCAATATGACTGACAGCTATTCAGGTTGGGCTTTGGGAACTGTGCAACCCGCGATCATCATTGTTAGCGCGATGAACGTCGCCAATACAAGCGATCTGCATCAGCAATAAGCCATGCGAGGTGACCTGTTCCCACTAAGAGCAACTATCACCAGAGGTCATGAACCGGTGTTCGCGGGAACGAGCCATTTTCATTTAATGATCTTCTGTCGGACAGTTTCGTTATTATTCAACACAAGCTCGATCACGTAAATTCCTTTCACTAAGTCGGCAATGTTCAATTTATCCTTGGATGAACCTTCGGAAATCATTAGTCGTCCTTGATCATCATAAATATTGACACGATCCAAGGCGTTCGTGTTCGTGATGAATAGCTCCTGCGAGACATTATCATAAGAAACGCTCAGAGGCTTTTGCGATTGACTTTCCTCAACGGAGATCGGCAGTGAATTATTTATGATGATGTTGGATGGTCCTGATCCTCCATCCGGATCCACATACGTTGCTGTCACCCATACCTCACCAATTATTGCTATTTCCATGGCAAAGGACATCTCTGTTGTTGTGGTAAGAATGACCGTATCCATTGTTACGTAAGAATAGTAATGCAATTCATAGTATTCCAATGTAGCGCTGGTGGAACTCGTGTCCGGAGCAGACCAACTGAATTGGGAGCAGTATGTTGGGCCAACCACGGGTTGCCCCGCACAATTACCACCTTCGAAGATCATGAAATAATGATAGATAAAGTCAAACCCGATCGGTTCAGGAAATTGTGGGAACGCCGAGATCGAGATAATAGTCAGCAAAAATCCAAGGACAGCTTTCATGATGTTATGTGTTTTGTAAATGCGTTCTACGGATCGATCATGCTCACAGCGGGTTACTGATGAGACCTGTGTTCAGTGTTCATATTGTTCGGCGATCAGGATATGAAAAGCATGAGCTTTGTTCGCCGGTAATCAGCTGCCGAAAGAATGTAGTACTTGCCTCCATATCGGTTGCTGACATCTGTGTTCGCCATGCTGTTCGGACAAATGCACCAGGTCTTATTGCTTCGGTGGTCAAAGGAGTTCAGAGCACTGTTGTTGCTTGAGCCTTGTCCTAACAGATACCGAATTTAGCAACGATCCGTTCACTTCTCCAAAGTTGGTCGGTGATGGAATACACCGGCAATGAATCCGTTCCCAGAACCGCGTGTGGATCAGACCATTTCCATTTGCCTTTTGGCAAGACGATCCAGAAACAGCTCCTAAGTCATAAGGAAAGGGGAATACCGGACCACCATTCATGTAGAAGAGCAGTTCGCCGTGGTCATCACCGATGGATGAGCAACTTTCGAGCACGATCATTTCCCTATTCAGTAGGGGCGCCGTTGTTCCGCTGTTGAGATCAATACTGGATCGATCGCCGAAATAACCAAAGCTCGCATTCTAAGCACACAACGAGGACAAGGCCAACAGGAGACCAATGAGCACTGCATGACCTTGGTATGTCATGTGTTACATTCAATCTGTGGTTGAATGAAAGAAGCTTACCGGCGAATGATCAAGCGTGCGGACCGTGGCTCAGAACCTACCACGCGCACCATCACCAAGTACAGTCCTTCTTTCCATTCAGCGGAAAGACCCAGTGGTTGCAGTGCGCCGAAATTGTTCACCTGTTCGGCATGCACGCGTTTGCCGGTGGCATCGAAGACCTCGATCACACCGCGTTTGCCGAAGAGGTCCGCACCGCATACGATGTTCACCCGATCGTTCACCGGGTTCGGGAACGCTGTAAGGATCACCGCATCGTTCGACGCGGATATCCCCGTGCTGATCCCGCTACTTGGATCGATACGCGTACCGTGGATGTTGTTGCCCTGCGTGGCCCAGAAGATGACGGCATTGCCATCGGAAGTGGGAAGCATGCGCACGTCACCGTAGAACGGAGCGTAGCTCGCTTCCGTCATCTTGTAGGCCGGGTTCCATACCGGTACACCGGAGCTATTGAGCAGCATCGCCTTGAAGCCCCCGCTCGCCTTGTGTACCACGTACGCTCCACCATCGGGTGTTGGTGCAATGCGGGCATGCGGGATGTAGGAGCTTTCCCGGATGGCCAATACGCCATCCACGGTCCAGAGCGGCTCACCGTTCAGGTCCATCTTCTGCGCGAAGAGGTCGGAGTTATCCGCCGGAGGGCGTGAATCGGACCATGCGAAATAAAGGTGACCTTCCTGCGCAACAACAGTAGGTCGTCGCTGTTGATCAGGCTGCACACAAACAGGCTTGATCGCGGGGCTCCAGGTGAGCGTACCACTGAGATCGACACGGCTCATGAGCACATCACCACTGTTATTCCACACCACCACCAAGCCATCGGTACCGTCGTACACTGCGGTGTACTCGCCATCGGAGATCCCGGCGGACCCAGCGGTAGGCGACACATTGTCGATCCATTGAAGATCGCCGCTGGCATTCACCCGCCGCACTTTGATCCCCGCACCGAGGGCATTCGCCGTGGCCCAGTGGATGAACATCCCACCGCTACCGTCCGGGTTAATGCCGTTCACCGCATAGCCGCTGCCGGGGATGTAGATCCCGTTGAAGCCATGCATCACCCCGCCTGATCCATCGACCACGTTATACGCTACGACCGGATTGGCGCCCTGGTGATCAGGCATCCACGTGACGAAGGCGCCATCGCCTCTGACCAGTACGCGTGGCGCGCCGATGTTGTACGCATTGGCGTCCACACGACCCGCAATAATGGCGGGTTGAGGCCATGTTGGGGCACCAGCTGCGTCCAACAATTGCGCCTTCAGTGTGTCGGTGCCGTGCACCCACGCGATGAAAAGTGAGCCTTGGTCCGTTAAGCAGATCGCGAAGTCGTTGACCTTCTTCACCGGATCGGCGATCAGCTGTCTGCCATCAACTTCCCAAAGCGCCACGCCGTCGGCATTCAGGTGTTGGCCATACACTTCCTCCTTCGTGTCGCTCACGCGCCCATCGAGCCAAAGTACATACCAGCCATCCGCCCCATCGCTTACCGCCTTTACGGTATTCTGCTCGTTCGCTGCTGCGCAGACCGCCAGCGGTGGGTCCGGGAAATTCGTCCATTGGGCGTTCGCGGCGAATGTCATGGTCATACAGGCGAGCAGGGCTGAAGTGGTCTTCATGATGATGGGTTATTGGCCACCAAGTGAAGGTCTTTCGCCACGGCATGAAAGAAGATCCGAGGGAACGGCAAGGGATCGAGGGAACGGTTCAGCTCCTCAGCTCCCGCGTAACCTCCTCCAACCGCCTCCGGCTTACTTCCACACGGGTGCCGTTGCGCAGCCGCACACGCCCTTCGCCATCAACACCATCCACATGTCGGCGGTTCACCAAGGAACTCTTGTGTACCCGGATGAAGCCAAGCGGCGTAAGCATGTCGTCGTAATCCTTCAACGTGCGTGCGGATATGAAACGACGTTCATCCGCAAGGTGCAATGCGGTGTAGTTATTATCGGCCTGGCACCAGGTAATATCGGCGGGGTCTATGGCGTGCGTGCGGTCGCCATGAGTGAGCGTGAGCTTCAACGCATTCTCTTCTTGCTGTTCAATGTTATTGAGGAAGTGTTGCTGCACCTCCGGTATCGCACTATTCCTGTTGGCGATATGCCGGTCGATCGCAGCACGCAACTCATCCGCCTGCACAGGTTTAAGCAAGTAATCCAAGGCGCTGAACCGAATGGCTTGGATGGCATAACGACTATGTCCTGTGGTAAAGATCACATCAAAGTCCCATCGCCCAAGTCTCTTCAATAATTCGAACCCCGTACCACCTGGCATTTCCACATCAAGAAAGACCAGTTGCGGTTTCTTCTCGGCGATCAGAGCCTCCGCATCGTTGATGTTATTCGCCACACCGAGCACATTCACTTCGGAAGCCACTTCATTCAATCGCGCACGCAGGAATTCCAATGCGTTCACTTCGTCGTCTATCTGCACAGCAGTGATCATGGCGGAAAGTTACTGCGGATCAATGTCCCTGACGTGAACTTGAAGCAGTACTAAAGGTTCTCGTTCAACACGACTTCAACGCGTGTTCCCTGTGGTTCGCATGCATCCATCAAGTCCGTGAATGTAACGCGACCACTTCCGCCTAGGCTATAGGAAAGGAGCTGAAGCCTCTCCGACGTGAGCTGCAACCCGATGCTGGCACTTCCATCGGGATGTTCACGCTGAGGTGCAGCTTGCCGCCCTACCCCATTATCCTCTACGGTACAGATCAGCTTTCCTTCCTTTTCCACGAACCGAACGGTCAATTTTTTATCGCCCTGTTTCGATGCAAGGCCATGCCAGATCGCATTCTCAACAAAGGGCTGTATGATCAATGATGGGACCAGGATCTCATCCATCGCATCGAGCAAGTTCGGTTCCGCATCCACGGTATGAACGAATCCATCCGCGAAGCGCAATGCCTCCAACTTGATGTATTGGCGCAGAAAAGCGAGCTCATCCTCCAGCGGAACAAGTTCCTTCAGACTATGATCAAGCACCATGCGCAACAGCCGTGCGAAGCCATCGAGATACGCGCTGGCACTTACGGTTTCACCTTTGTTCACAAGGTTATGAATGGCGTTGAGGCTATTGTAGATGAAGTGCGGATTCATCTGCGTGCGCAAGACCTTCAACTGTAGCAATCGGTTGATCTCCTCGATATGATCTTTTCGTTCATTCAATTCAACATTCAATCGTTCCAGAACTGTGGAGTAGTTGCGCTTCTGTCGCAGGTTGCGCCATACCAGCACGATCGCGAAAAGCAAAAGCAATGCGAACGCAAGGCTACCATAAAGCTGTAGGTTCTTTGCGTGCAACCGTTCAGCCTTCTCCTTGTTCTCTGCATCGAGCCGTTGGATCTCCTCTTCTTTCAATCGTGTCCCGAAGCTTGTTTCCAATTCCAGTAATTGTTCGTTCATGGACCGTTCGAACAGCGTGTCCTGTAGGTCCCGCGCATGCTTGATCCATTGGTATGCCCCATGAACATCACCGATGGAATCCAGAATGTCCGCTCGTATCTCGGCGAGTTCGATCGCAAGGTCCAATGCTGAACCGCTCACCTTGTTCAGTGAATCACTCTGGTCCAATGCAACGAGCGCTTCCCGATATCGTTCCGCATGCAATAAGGTCTGACCAAGGTTATTGTACATCCATGCCTTGTTGCGTGGATCCATGTTATCGGCTTCCGCAACTGCTTGCCGCCATAGCCGTTCGGCTTCCACATGCTGGCCTCTTTCACCAAGCGAGCTGGCCAGGTTACCAAGAAGGGCTTGGCGAGCAATGTGCTGTCGATCACCTAGCATACGCAGACCTTCGCGATAATAATACACGGCAGAGTCACGAACTTCCTGTCTGGAATGCATGCTGCCGATGCTGTTGAGCGCGAGCACCAGCTGCGTGGTATCCTTTCCGTATCGACGAGCTAAACCCAAATGATCGCGCCGATGATGGTCCGCCTCACCATAATGCCTTCCTTCCACATTCAGCTTGGTGAGCTGGTAGAGCGACTCCAACATGCGTGTGGTGTCCGCCAACGAGCGCGCGATCAAATAGGCTTGCTGCGCGTGGTCGGTAGCACCGCGCGGATCATCCTTCATCCCTAACGCAAATGCCAAATAGTATTCTGCATCGTAGCGCAAAGGCCCAGGATCAGGAGGCAGATCCTTCAACATACGACGCGTTATGATCTCAAGCGAATCGAATTCATCACGGGACTTGAGCGTCCGCAATTGTTCGACAGAAAAGGTATTGACCGCATTTTGACCGAAGCACAATTCTGCGCATCCCAGAGACACGATCACTAATAGCCCGGCCAGGATCTGTTCCGTTCGCATGGAAAGTTCGATCAAGATCAGTCTCCGCTTTTAGAACGCTCGCTCAACATGGCATTCAACTTCTCGCCGCCTTTGATACCGAAATCCATAGTGCGGATCGGGAACGGGATCATGATGTCGTTCTTATCATACGCCGCTTTGATCGCGACGATCGCTGCACTTTTCCTGCCTTTGTAATAGCCTTGGCTTTTGGAAGAGACCCAGAAACGCACCTCAAGGTTTATACTGCTATCACCGAACTCCTTGAAGAACAGTTCTACCTCGTGACCGGGCAACAGACCGTCCATGGTCTTAACTGCTTCGACCGTTACCGCTTCCACTTTCGCAAGATCATCCCCATAGCTCACGCCCAACTCCAGATCGATCCGCCGTTCTCCATTGCGTGTATAGTTGGTGAGTGCATTCTGGAAGATGTCCTTGTTCGGTATGATCACCTGTAGTCCCTGCAGATCGCGAAGCTCAGTTGTCCGAAGATCGATGCGTTCAACAACACCGAGTTTCCCGGCTACTTCCACTAGTTCGCCTGCACGAATAGGGCGCTGCACCGCCATGGCCACCCCACTTATGAAGTTGGCCGCAATGTCCTGGAACGCGAAACCAAGTGCCAAACCAATGATACCCGCACCTGCTAGAATGGAGGTGACCGTCTTGTCCAAATGCATCACACTTAGCGCTCCGAACAACCCAACCATCATCACCAACAAAGCAATTCCATCGGCGATCAGCCGACGCAAGGAAAGACCCAGCTTTGACCGTGCCAACATCTTCGAAATGAGCGACCTTACAAGTTTGGCCAGGAGCCAACCGAATACCACGATCGCTGCCGCCAGCAAGATGTTCGGGAGCAGTATGATGAGCTCCTTCAGCCAATGCAACAACTTTCCTTCTACTAGTGTTACCGCTTCATTCACATTCAACATGAGGTGCAAGTTAGACGCTGTTCGGTTTGATCATTTCACATTCTTTACACGCAACGCTTTTCTCTAGCTGATGTAGCCCATTAACAACCCCTGGAGATCTTTGTTCAGCACACCCCATTTGAACTCATGATTCGGCGTGAGGTAATCAAAGCCCGCGAACTTATTCTTGGTCACCGCCGGAAACCGCGCAATGGCTCCTCCACGGATGTATCCATGGAACCCTGCACGCTCTCCGACCATATCGACCCAACCAACAATGACGTAGTCCTTGGAAGCGGGGTCCTGATCCACCGGGTACCCATAGGTCCACTGATCAGACGGTGGTTTTGTGGTCGTCAACTTCGCTATCTTGATGTCGAACAATTTCCCGTTGATCTTAAAGTCGAATTGATCCGTACGCACTTTTGAGAAGTCGCTGGTATCACGCTCGAAGGTGATGTTGTATTGGACCAGCATGTGTTCGAATGCCAGTTCACCCAATGTGCCGAGCATCGCCTTCTCCAACCGTTTCTCACGGCTTAGTTTGAAACGCGAGTACAGATCGTTGCCCAACATCTGCTCCGCTTGGGCAAGTGCCTGTGTACGTGCACGATCGAAATCGAAGTCCGTTACCAGCATCGGTGCCGATCAATGCACTGTGTAGCTCGTGAAACCGGACTTGCTCTTGCTCTTCTTGAAAGCCCGGATCAATCGTTCGCGGCAAACATCCGCATACGTTGTGCAATTGAATGCACGCGCTGGATGATCAGCGGATAGTGCTTCCGGAAGTTGCACGAGGATCCATCGCCTGGGCACTCCATCTTCTTGCATCAACGCATCCACTGCTTCGCCCGTAGTGCCTGAACCGGCGAAGAAATCGAGAATGATGTCGTTCGGTTCCGGTGTCTGGAACCCCAACAGGTAGTTGATCAGTGATACCGGTTTCGGGAAGTCGAAGACCTTCGCACCGAAAAGCGCTTTCAAGTGTGCGGAACCGTTCTCGTTCGTTCCTACTCCTACTGCTGAGTTGATCAAGTTAGGTGGAACTTCCGGTGCGTAATCCGAACGTGTATAGGCGACCGAGAACGTACGTGTAGGGATGGAAATGAATGTTCCTTGAGCGATCTCCTCATCCAACTTTTTCTGTGACCAACGGAACCGTGCCTGTAGTTCGATCGGCTTTACGAAGAACCCCTTTTTGACTTCGGTGTCTGCCAACAGTTCTACCGTGTAGCTCTTCGAACCATACGTTCCTGCTGCAAGTTTGCCATCAGGAAGTTTGGTGGTGACCACATTCTTCGGGAAGACCAACTTTCCTACTTTATTACTCTGGTTCAACACCGTGTTCGCAGTACCCGCATATTTACGAATGCCACGGAACCGCTCGCCGTTCTTCACCTTTTGATAGCACACCACGTACTCCACCACCTTCTTGCTTTTCTTGCTGAGGTTCGCCGGCGTTTCAGTTTTCACCCATGCGAACAGATCCACCGAATTCGCATCACCGAATACCTCGGCCATCAGTACCCGCAAGTAGTGCACTTCGTTGTTATCGATGCTAACGAAGATCACGCCATCGTCACGTAACAATTCGCGTGCGAGGATCAGTCGCGGATACATCATGCTCAACCACTGACTGTGGTATCGGCCATCTCCATGCGGATCGTGTGCGGCTCCATTCGCATGATCCGATCGTTGCGCATACGTGGTACGGGTCTCGGAAAGATCATCCGCATAACCCATGTCCTTGCCCGTGTTGTACGGCGGATCGATGTAGATCGTCTTCACCTTACCGGTATAGTCCTTCTTCAGGATCTTCAACACCTCAAGGTTATCGCCTTCGATGAAGATGTTGCTCGTGCTTTTTTCATTCAACCCTTTTCCGGGCTGCGCTACCAGTTGTTTTGCTGAAGGCGCATTCGCAAGCATCCGAGCTGCACGCTTACCCGGCCACGAGAGGCCGAAGTGCTCGGCGTGATCCACTTCGGATCGTCCGTTACCGAACGCTATCGGATCTTCATCCGCTAGCGCTGCCGTATCTGTTCGTTTACCCTTGGCCATTCTACCCCGGAGAACTCTGTGTACCAAAGGGGTGCTCGAAGATCGGGAATTTTACGAAGTGGACGCTTTTGGCCGAAGTGGTAGAGGCCTATTTCGCGCTTCGTGCATTCCACGGCGACAGTAACGCTTTCGTTCAGCAATGCGAATGATCGCAGGACCATACACTATTGCACCTGCACAACTGAAGTTACACTACCGGACCAGTGAGAGGAAGGAGACCCTTCAACTACCCTCATAGTTTTCCGCTCAATCAGTGTGTGGACCACTCCCACCGGATCCGATAGTATGTACTTCGCCACTGCCCATTACGGTCGTTGTCAATGTTCCTTTGCAGTTCACGCTTACATCGCCAGAACCGGTAATGGTAACGTTCGCGGTACTTGTCGTTAGCTGTTCCAGATTCACATCACCAGAACCCACTACTGAGACCTCTACGTTCTCCGCACGGCCTCCGAACATTACGTCTCCACTGCCCGCAAGCGCAATGCTCATGGAACCGGATACTTCAACTTCCTCACCTTGGATATCTCCCGAACCGGCAAGCGCAACAGACAACTTCTCCAACCCCAAGAGTGATGCAAAATGAATATCACCCGAGCCTTTCAATTCCATTTCGAACATCTTCATGCCCTTGAGATCATCGATGTAGATATCCCCTGAACCGTTCAGTTGCACGCGTTCCAGATCCGGTAAGGTTATATGAATACCATGAGGCTCCTCGTTCTTGTAGTTCCTTACGATCTTGTAGTTCTTTTCTTTATAGCGGATCTCCAATACGTTCCCTTTCACGATCATCTCGATGTTCTCCAATTCCTCTGCAGTGCCTTGTGCACTTACGGTGTACGGAGCTTGCGCGATGTAGACTTCCAAGGGACCGAATACGTTCACTGCTGTGAAACCCTTTAGATCATAGGTCTTGGTCTCCGTTCTTGTACTCGTTGCTTTTTTTGAACTCGGCGCGGGTGGCGGTGGGGGCGGCGCTGTTGGCTCGATGGCCAATGGCTTTTCCGGTGCTGGTGTGGGAACCACAGGAATTGTTGGCGCAATGGGAATACGGACAGGTGCAGGGAGCGGTTCTTGTGGAACTTCCGCATTCGATTTCAACATGACAACTGCCTTGGTGGGCTCGCTGGGTGGCACATCCAATAGTACCTCAGCGGTTGGCTCGATCATCGGCACTTCATGTACGACCGGCTGCTGCTCTTGCACTGCAGTCCTTAGTGGTTCGCCGATGCCTGTGAAGAAATAGGCTGCTCCGGCAATGATCAATGCGCTTACTGAGGTCATGAGAATGGAGTTTAAATTGATGTGGCTGAACCACGATGTTGTTGGTTGAATGAGCGGGAATAACGTGACCATCTGGCTAACATCCTCCACCGATACTTCGGCAGGGAGGTCGCGCAACAGCTCCAGGGCTTTTTCGGTTCTGTCCTGCTGTGTCATAACATCAAGGTCTTTAGTGATCCCAATACTTCTTCGCCCACGGACTTCGCGCGCCCTTCCAACAACGCACGCAACTTCGCACGGCCCCTGCTCACTTTCGTCTTCACCGACCCTTCCGAACAGCCTTGGATCTGGGCGATCTCAGACATGGGAAGTCCGGAGACCTCGAACAACACCACCGCCTCGCGTTGGTCTTTCGGTAAACGATCCAATGCGGAATAAACGATCTCGACATCCACCAACATCTCTGCCGATGCACCGCGCTCTTTCAAGCGAATGGCCTGCTTTTCACAGATGGCCTCAGAACGCCTTTGAACGCGCCAGATACTGATGGACCTGTTGCGCGCCGCACGTACCAAATAGTGAAGCAGCTCTTCCTTCTTTTGGATGGTCTCGAACTTATGGTAGGTCGTTAACAGTACATCCTGCACGAGGTCCTCAGCGGGCATTCTGCCATAAGCCAGCGCTGAACAATAGCGCACGAATGGCTCGTGGCACGTTGCGTACGCTTGCATAAAGGCTGTCTGTTTTTCGTTGCTCACGATGGAGTGGTTTCAACAGTAAGTCGCAGAAGTCAGGTAAAGGTTACACCGCGGGCCCTGTGGGAATGTAAAATGTAAAATGATGAATGTTGAATGTTGAATGACAGCGCCTGCATGGACGAAGGGAAACGGTCTCCTGCGGGTATTCGACATGCAAGGACGCGTGATCACTTCAACGACCGTAAAAGGCAATGGCACATTCCAGTTCGTAACTTCAGATCATGCGGCTGGTGCCTACCGCGTGAGCATCGAAATGAACGACGCACCTGCATTGAGCTCATCGTTCGTCGTCGTTCACTAAGACCGATCGCACCACGTGCAATGTGCCTTGTACTACTGCCTCTTACCGGTGTCCGGTTGCGGCTTCGCTTACGTTGATCACGTGGTCACCCACTTTCTCGCATGAGGAGAAAAGGTCGCTGTAGACCAGGCCGCTCCTTACGTTGTAGTCGCCGGCCTCGATGCTCTTCAAATGCGCTTCACGCAGTTCGTCACGACGCTTGTTGATCAGTTGCTCCAACTCGAACGCCTGATCGAAGTACATCGAATCCTCTACATCAAGGTTCTTACACATTACGCCCAGTGCTTTTTCCAGAAGCTCGAACATGCCCAATATATGTTCGCGCTGTTGCGGTGTGAACCAGAGCTGCTCTTCTTCCTTGCGGCTGATCACCATGCTCATCTGGAAATAGATGTCGGCGATGCGCTCCATGTCGTTCACCTCCGAGAGCATGTTGCGGATCTTCATGGAAAGGCTCCCACTCAATTCGCCTTGTGATACGCTGGTCAGGAAGTTAATGACCTCCACTTCCATGCGATCGCTGATCTCTTCGTACTTCCTTATTTTCTTGTACAGCTTGAGCTTTGCTTTGGTCTCGGTCTCGGTGAGCAGGCGCGTTACCATCTTGTTCATTTTAGAGACCAACTTACCGAAGCGTGCTATCTCCCTGCTCGCCTCGATCACGGATAACTCCGGCGTATTCACCACACCTGATCCAATGTACTCCAAGTGGAATTCCTCATCCTCATCCGTCTTGCTCGGCACGGACCAGATGGATGCTTTTACCAATGGACCCACGAAACCGATGAGCAGGAACATGTTCACCAGGTTGAAGAAGCTATGGAAATAGGACAGTGCCAATGGGATGGCTTCCGGTGCATCGTTCGTGTCACTGTACGGACTGGCGTTACCCATCACATCCACCGAGAACCACGTGATCCAAGGCAGCACGTAAGGCACCAGAAATACCATCCACGATACGCCGATCAGGTTGAACAAACTGTGAATGCGCGCAGAACGTTTCGCATGCACATTGCCCACCATGGAAGCCAGTTCCGCAGTGACGGTGGTTCCGATGTTCTCACCCAGGATCATGGCTGCTGCTACCTCGAACGGGATCCACCCATTGGCAGTCATCACGAACGTAAGCGTCATGGCCGCGCTGGATGATTGGATGATGATCGTCAACAACGCACCAACACCAACGAACATCAAACGGGATAATAAACTCGGATGCGCGTATGCACTTAAGAACTGCAATAGCTCCGGGCTTTCGCTGAGGTCCGGAACGGAATCCTTCAATGCAGCCAAGCCCAGGAACAGGAGCGCAAAGCCCATCAGGAATTCTCCCCATGACTTAATGGATGCCTTCCGGAAAAAGAGCATGGGCAACGCGAACGCCATCAACGGAATGGCAATGGCCGATATCTTGAACTTGAATCCCAAGTAGCTGACCAACCAACCGGTGACCGTGGTGCCGATGTTGGCGCCCATCATGACGCCCGCGCTTTGTAACAGCGAGATCAGTCCGGCGTTCACGAAGCTCACGGTCATTACCGTTGTGGCCGATGAGGATTGCAAGAGTCCGGTGATCAAGAATCCGGTAAGCACACCGAAGAACCGGTTGCGCGTCATGGTGCCCAGGATCTGCCGCAGCTTTTTGCCCGCAGCCTTCTGGATGCCTTCGCTCATGATCTTCATACCGAAGATGAAAAGACCGAGCGAACCGATGACCGTCAGAATACTTACGGTTGTGCTCCAGTAGGGTGAAATGTCCATGAGGGAAAAGGTCGTTTCGGGCAGCAAAATACCGCAACGCGTATGTTATGAGCGTGTTGCCCATGTTACCATTGTGTTAAGACTGCCCAATACGATCGCTGAATGTGAACGGACCGGAGCTGTAGCGCTTCTTACGCTCCTGCGGCTTTGGAGCTCTTGGTGCCATCATTCAGCGGAACGTGTTGAATTTCGAAGTAGTCCCAAGCGTGTAAAGGTTTTGTTACCATTGTGGTGGGATCCACGGCACCGTAACCGATCCCGAACAATGAACCATCAAGATCCTTATCCTGAGCAACGCATGGCGTTCAAGCGACCTTTCTTTCTGGTGATCTTTTCATTTTCATCTTTCATTCGCACATGACCAACGCGCAGGTCGATGTTACGAATACTACACTCGGGAATGGACTACGCTTTTTAACAAAGGACTCAACGTTCTATGTGCAGTTCCGTTTACGGATACAACCGAATTTCACCGGCACGTATGTGGATGCAACGAACAGCTTTCAAGAAGACTGGTCCATACGCCGCTGTCGCGCCAAATTGGATGGGTGGGTGTTCTCTCCAAAACTGGTCTATAAGTTGGAGTATGACCTTGCGGGTAATTACATCCGCGATGCGGTGATCAAATGGAACTTCGCAGGCCAATTCCACCTCTGGTTCGGGCAGGCAAAACTTCCGGGAAATATCCAACGCATCACGTCTTCGCAGACCATGCAATTGGTGGACCGTTCGATCATGAACACCCAGCTGAACCTTGATCGTGAAATGGGCGTGCAACTGCACCACAGCCTGCTTCTTGGCAACATGCCATTGCATTGGGCTCTTGCCTATAGCCAAGGTGATGGTATCCGCGACCGTGGTAGAAGTACCGGTGGTGAATTCACCGCGCGTGTGGAAGCTTTTCCGTTGGGCACGTTCTTCAATGACGGGCGAACCACCGAGACCGATATGGAACGGGAACGTACGCCCAAGATCCTGATCGGACTGGCGTACGACCATAACGCGAATGGTTTCCAGGACCGTGGATCATGGGGCACCGTGCTAACAGAGACCCGAAGCCTACAGGCCTTCTTCGCCGATATCACATTCAAATACCGAGGTATCTATTTCTTGGGCGAGTACGGTCATAAAGAAGCAACGGATGGATCGCCGAGCGTGTTCGATAGTGCGGGCATACGCACGGGTGCAGTCCGCACTGGCTACGGATACAACCTGCAAGGCGGCTACCTCTTCAAGAACAATTGGGAATTGGCCGGACGCTACAGCGCGTTCGAACCGGAAAAAGAAACCGGCAGAACACCGCTCACCGAGAGCACGTTCGGTATTTCCAAATACGTTTCTGGGCATAACCTCAAGGTGCAGCTGGACTTCTCCTTGCTCACGGAACAGTACCGTCCGGATGCCTACCGCAGTCGGTTGCAAGTGGAGTTGGCGTTCTAGCGAGAACGGATCAGCACATCAATGCTGAATACATGCAGCGTGCATTCCTCTCCTTTCAACGCACCAAGCTATTCCGCAACTGCGTGTTGGTAGGACTTGTTCCGCTTACAGGGCTATAGCCTCTTAAACTTTTGTATTCATTGAAACTCAAATCCTGCGACTCTTTCCGGGTCGAAAGACGGGTATCGTATTCTGTTTTACTAATCTATACGACCCATTTCAGGGTCGAAGCATCTGCATTATTCGACCCTGAAATGGGTCACAGAAATTAGATCGCGGCCATGCCCAGCAAGCATTTCGACCCAGAAAGGGTCGCAGAAATACGGTTGCCTGAACTTTAAGAGGCGATAGCCCTGGTTCCGCTTACCGCGTATCATCCCGCTAACGTTAAATTAGGACAATCTTGTCTGAAATAGGATTAGCACGGTAACTTTGTGTTCCATAAGCACTAAACCTTACTACGATGTCAACCGCAAAAGCAACCGCCCAATGGAAGGGCACGATCAAAGAAGGAGAAGGCACCATGCGCTTCACCGGATATGAAGGAGCTTACACCTTCGCATCCCGTTTCGAGGGTGGAGGCGGAACGAACCCGGAAGAACTTGTGGGTGCCGCACACGCAGGTTGTTTCAGCATGTACCTGTCGCTGTTGCTCACCGAGGAAGGTTTGAGCCCTACCAGCATTGATACCACCGCGCAAGTGACCATTGCCAAAGATGACACTGGTCCGCACATCACCACGATCACCCTGCACTGTAAGGTGAAATGCACTGGCCTTGATGCAGCAAAATTGAAGGCACTGGGTGCCACTACCAAGGAGAAGTGTCCTATCTCTCGCCTCTATGCAGGAGGCACCGCCAAGATCACAGCGGAAACAGAACTCGTGAACTAAAAACAACAATGGAAACAAAAGCAAAACCAGAATTGAAACCACTCCACGTGGGCGAACAATTCAAAATGCTGCAGGTCACGGCCGTCGCTGGAGCCTTCATGCCTGAACATTATTGCACCAGTGAGGCCATCGTTTCGGTCAGCGAAGGATCCGCCACCATTGAGATGAAGGATGGTAACACGGAGTTGGCAGCAGGCTCCAGTTTTCTGATACCTGCTGGCAAACCCCATTCACTGCGGATAGGCCATACCTTTAAAGCCACGGTGGTGATGGAGCGCAACGCGACGTTGGAATTTTAACCCGTATTAAACCTGAGGTGATGTACAACTACGACACGGTTACCGAAGCGATCAAGGGTCTGAAGCAACGGGGATACACCTTGGACTTCAATGCCCAGGCTGATGAGGAATGTCTAGTGTGCCACGACACTTCGTTGAACCTGCGACCGGAGGAGTTCCAGATCGACGAGGTCTATCGCTTCGAGGGCAATTCCGATCCCGGTGATGAAATGATCGTCTATGCCGTTTCATCCGAACTGCACACCGTGAAAGGTGTTGTGGTGAATGCTTTCGGAACCTATTCCGATGGCGCCATGGCAGCGATCGTAAAGCACCTGCACCGGCACCACACGTAAGAATAACACGATGGGCGCGATAGAGCAATACATCGTTTGCATCACCACGCCACTGGAAGTTTCAAGGGCCCGGCACCCTACTGCCCGTGCGTTGTCCGTGCGCTCATGAAGCGATCGACAACACGATCCTTGACCGAATAGGAGCGTGACCGGAGCGACCGCTGAACGCTGTTGCACCGCTGCATGAAGGAACACGTAAACCGTGACCTTGCACCACTACCCTGGTCGCGAAGTGTGCATACTTCGCATGTAGCAGATCACTAGAACACTGCTCAGCTAACGCGCAGCTGCATCGGCCGTGGGCCAACTGTATTCAGGTACGCGGTAAAGCCGAATAGGAACAACACCTAACGAACGAACCAATGGAGAACGAACACGACCACCTGTTCCCTAAAGCCACACGTGAAGGGATTCAGATGCAGGAACGCTTGGCGCCTGCTGCCATGGAAGCGTGGCGCAATTTCAGCCGTACCGTATTGCAGGAAGGTGCCCTGCCCGCTAAGACCAAGCAGCTTATTGCACTGGCCATCGCGCACGTTACGCAATGTCCTTATTGCATACGATCGCATACCAAGGATGCCATGCGCAAAGGAGCCACCAAAGAAGAAATGATGGAAGCGATCTGGATCGCTGCCGAAATGCGCGCAGGTGCAGCCACAGCACATGCCGCCATCGCCATCGATGAAATGATGAAACAGGAACAACACGGCTGAGCAGCATGGAACTGCTCCACTAGTTACTCCGTGCTCTACTCCTTCCGGCGATCTTCCGTGTTCGCCAAAGACCTACCAACGCGATCAACAGCCAAGCGAACTCAAGGATGATGAAGCCCCAGGCCATCATGCCGATCGCGTCGATGAGCAATAGTAACGAGCCTAGTATGTTCAACAGAAGGTAGGGCGCCGCTTTCGCATTCAGCCAACCGAACTGTCCCGCACCGAAAGCGGTGAGCTGCAAGGCAGCACCTATAAGCTGAGGGATCTGTTGTGCTAGATCGTTCATGTTCGTTGTCTTGAGGAGTGTATTCCGCTTTTGCCATTTGGATCAACTTCACTGTATGTGGCGTTGCATGCATTGACCTGAAATAGGTTGCGCAGAAGATGCGATCCAGAACGCCGCAACCGTTCCTATTCGAACACCACGATCCGTGTGGTCGCGCGATCAGCGCCATCACTGCTTGCCAAGGTATAGATGCCCGGCGTAGTTAACTGCACCGAGGGGTCGGCATTTCCAACGGTCGATGCTGATGATCTGTATACCGTTCTGCCCATGGCATCCATGATCTCTACTTCGCCGCTGGGCGCATGCACCTGAAATGCTCCCCTGTTCGGGTTCGGGTAAGCGAACATTCCGGACAAGGACCAGGTTGCTTGTTCTATTGGGGAAAACTCCATCGTACCGTCCATGTCCACCATTTGCAATCGGTAGTAGTTCACGCCATCAATAGGCTCGGCATCCAAGTACCTATAGGCCAGTGTGGTGTACGATGAACCCGCTGCGCGAAGCTCACTTATTCCTTCCCATTCCATCAGATCCGCGGAACGTTGCACAACGAAGTGGGACGTGTTCTTTTCCGATGCAGTGGACCAATCCATCAGGATGCCACCCTCTGTTCGCTTGGCATGGAAGGCCAGCAGTTCAATGGGTAGTGGTTCGCAACTGACCACCGCAGTGCCGCCGAACTGAAGGGGCACAACGGTGGAGACCGAACTCCAGTTACTGAAGCAGATGATGTATTGATCACCGGTCTGCACCGCCAATGGAGGTTCGAAATTCCCGGCATCGCCGCCACTTGGCACTGTGGAGGCCAGACCCGTTCCTCCATAGCTGACCCAATTCCAATTGCAGGACACGGGCGCTTGTGTATTGGCCGGTATGGCACTGCACGTAGAAGACGAATACGGATACATGATCCAATCATAGAACCCTACCTGTGTGCTCAACCCACCGAACGTGAATTCCAGCATCCCGCCTTGCGATATGTTCACCACCATCCACGTACTGTTCAGTTCATTGTTCAGCAAGCACCCTTCATTGTCGGAACCCCACGGACTGGGTGATCCATCTCCGTAGTAAAAAAGCGGATTACCGTAAGAGCCCACTGACGGTATCTCATTCATGGAACCGATGCCGTTAGGGTCTATTGAGAAATTGATGTTGGTGCAAATATTCACAGCCTCCGGACAATCGCTTGCAGTGATGGGACCCGCACTTGCGCAATTCGCAGCCGGCACACCGATGGGGAACGTGGCCTGCCCAATGCTGCCTGTACCGAGCGTACCTGATCCCACGGAAGCGCCTCCCGCATTGTTCAACGTCCACGTGGCACCATTCCACCCATCGCCAAAGGCATCGAATAGCTGCATGGTGTAACAGCCCGTATCCAAACACATCATTAAAGTGGTCGGTGCAAAGCCTGTGGCGACAATGCCCGGACCGGTGACAAGATTCCAATTTACTTCAGTGGGATAAAGCCCCGCTGTGACCACCATGGTGTACATGTCGCAATCACCGCTGGAGCATCCACCACCCAACGAGACCTGCATGGTACCCGAACTCCCATTGGCCAACGTGCCTGAGCCGACCAGCACACCCGTAGCGGTAACGGCCACGGAATACGTGGCTCCATTCCATCCGTCGCCGAAACTGTCGTAGAGGTTGAGTTGATAGCATCCATCCGGCAGGCACGCGGTAACGGTGGTCGGTGCAAATCCGCTGGCGACAACAGCACCCAGTTCATTCACCATGTTCCAACTGACCTCAAAGTCATAGAGGCCACCACCAACGGTAATGGTGTAGTTGGTGCATTGCGCGCGCACCGTTCCGGAAGGTGCCACCGCACACCCGATGATGATGGAAGCAATGATCGCGAACCTCATTTACGCGGAGGTAGTATGCCACAGTTCTTCGGATCCAATTTGCGAAAGGGCGCATCAATGGATGGACTGCGTGTGAAGCAATGGACGGACATTTCCACCGGAGCGAGGAGCACGTTCATTTCCGTTTCGCTGAGGGTGCATGCAGGATCCACATGCAGCAGAATGTTGCGTGTGTTGTGATCCACCCTGCACATCACCACACCGGGTCGTGCACGCAGGATAATGGCTGCTTGATGGGCGTGTTGCGGCGTTCGTACACCTTCAACAACTGTTTGTATCCGGTTCAGCGCGGATGCGGATGGCTGTGCAATGCCCACCGCACCCCAAAAAAGGATACAGCAGAACAGGGTGATCGCATGCGCAGCGGAACGCAACATGATCAGCAATGTAAGAGAACATTTCGATTTCCATCAGTAATGTTTCGTTGAGGCCGATCTGCATCAGTACGTCACTGCGTCCTTCCGCAACCCGCTACTTTTACGCCGATGCGCCTCCTACTTCCAGCACTCGCGCTAGCCGCACTGCCCTTCACCTGCGGGGCACCCGCGAACGAAGCAGTGAGCACACCGGTGGTGGAACAACAGGCACACGTGCGCCTAACGGAGAGCGATCTGCGCATTGCCCCTGCAGTGGATACCGTAGATGCGACCAACCGGGAAGCGATCGCTTGCTTGCGCAGGTTCTTCAAGAAGAAGTTGGATCCGGAAGCAGGGAACGACTTTTGGTATGCACCCGATCTGGAGCAGTACGGCGCGCCCTACAGTGAATTGTATTACGCCGAATTCGACAGTGTGGGCGACGTTCGGTTCTTGCCCACCCTGCTGTCCATTACACCCGTGAACGATGCTATGATGTTGCGCGTACGTTGGGCGACGCCCGGTACCGAAAGCACACCGCGCTATACGTTCAACTTCCTTGCGCGCGCTACTGAAGATGGTGCGCGTCTATCGTTCCCGATCACGCACTTTACCAGCACGTGGGAGCGAAGAACGTTGGATCAACTCACGTACGTGATCTCTCCGAAGCACACGTTCAACGCGGTGCAGGCGCAGGAACAACATGACGTGGTGCAGCAACTCACGGCCTTCTTCGACATCCCCGCTTTTCCGATCACCTATTATGCGTTCGCGGATCCGGTGGACCTGTTCACAGCGAAAGGGTTCGAGGATCATCCGCTCATGCACACCATCCCTTCCGGCGGCATGGTGGATGAAGGTGATAACGTGTATGCCGGCAATAACAAGGACATCTACACGCATGAAGTGGTACACCTCTTCATCGCACGGAAGTTCACGACATGCCCCGACTTGCTGAATGAAGGACTGGCCACACTGATCGGTGGCAGTACCGAATATCCGTATGCATGGCACCGTGCGAACATGGAACGTTACCTCCGATCCGATCCCGCGTTGAATCTCCGCGACCGCTGCAATACCTACGACCGGGATGATATCGATGAGTACACCAGCGTACCGTATATGATCGGTGCGCTTCTGTGTGAACGCGTCCTTCGCACTTCTGGCAAAGCAGGACTCTTCAACGTGTTGGCGGCGGGTGCGGATCCATGGCCCGCATTTGCTGCCCGCGGCATAACTCCGGAAAACCTCACGGAAGAACTTCGCAAGGAACTGCAGCGTGCACCAGGCAGCGTGTTGTAGAGCAGTGAGCCGCATGCCTGCATCCAACACACCGAACGCGCGCATGCTGGTGACCTACCAGCCCGCGGAGACCGCGCAATGGACCGATCCGCCGGACCGGGAAGAGATCGCCCGGCTGTTCAAGGTATGGAGGTGGGGGGCCACCCTTGAAGCCGTAACCCCATCCCACGCCCGATCAGGTTGATCAGGGATGGTGTGGCAGCGGAGAAAGCCTCCAAGGCCAAGCGTCCGGCACCCGTGGAACACCGGAGCCGGACGCCTAGGAAGCAGTGCGATCAATGCAGGCCTTCTACCACGAAGCGGGCAGCGCGCACCATGCCGGCAGCATCCACGCGGGCCACGTAGGCTCCGGCCGCCAAGGGCCGCAGGTCGATCACGGCCGTACCCGTGGTCGTGCTGTTAAGTACAATGCGACCGAGGTCATCCATGATGGTGACATCCGCACGGCCCGAGCTTGGGAACTCCACTACCAATTGGCCACTGCCGTTGGTGTACACGCGGATGGGATCGGCGGGGGACAATTGCTCCACCGGGACCAGGCTGCAGCAATTGTTCGTCCAATTGGGATCCGAGGCATCAGTGACATTGGAGGTGCCGGTGAAGCCGCTCGACGTTCCGGTGAGGTCCGTGATGTTCTGGCCGTTGTCGTTCATGGGCCAGTAGCCTGTGAGGCCGCTGGAGTTCGCGGGTACGCTCACATTCATGCTGCCTTGGATCTCCGCCCCCGTGCGTGCATAGTTCCAAATGCGCAGCTCGGAGATGTTGCCTTTGAAAGGGTAGCTATCCGAGGCGTCACTACCGATCGATGCGGTTGCCGCGCTTGTGGCGGCCGTTGGTGTTCCATCAATGATGCGGTTTCCTATGGGGCTGCCGTCGGCGTAGAAATAAAGCGTCCCTGCTTGTCGCGTGATGGCCACGTGGTGGCACGAGCCGTCGAGCAGGCTGCCGTTGAAGGTACCGTTGTCGATCACCAAGTAGTTGACGCCGTTGAACTGCAAGCAAAGCATCTTGTAGTTGGCACCACCCCAAGGGCCATGGAAAAAGAGCATGAAACCGAAGCCGTCCACGCGGTTGGAGAACAGGTAGGCATGGTTGAGTTGCTCTGCTTCCACTCCATTGATCCAAGCCTCCACCGTGAAATCACCCATGCCGATGGCATTCAGCTGCGTGTTGGGTACTTGCCCCTGATCGTCGATCCCATCGAACGTCAGGCACTGGGCATGGATCAGGGTGGTGACGAACAGGGAAACGATGAGTAGTGTACTTCGCATGGTTGGATCTCTTTTGAAGAAAGACGGGTACAAAATTAAAGGGTCGTTGCCCCCAAGGAATGGGTCGGTCAGAATTATTTGTGTCCTCTGGGTCATCTGTGGAAAGCATCGGCGGCAGCCGAAAAGTGATCATCGTTCACCGGACCTGACCCGCCTCCCCGATCACGCCCATTATCGTCCTGCTCCTTCATTGCCCAACGACCGTATCTGAGGTCCTGTTGCTGGTACCAGGATGAAGCTTGTAGGTCCGTACGCAGTTGTAGGTAGCAATGAACGGATCCTCATCTTTGGTGTACCGTTCCCGATGCGCACACTCACCTTCATCCTCTTGTTCGTTGCCGCCGGATCGGTTGCGCAACCCGGGATGCCGCGCTTCACCTTCACGCTTGCAACGCATGCTGCGCCGCTCCGCCCGTTCACGCAGGAACATCGTGTGGAACATCACTACCAGGAGTTGCTGCCGTATGTGGGGGTGCACCGCTCGTATGCAGGACCAGCGGTGATCGTTCCCTTGAAAGGCGGATCGCTATTCACGGATCCAAAGGCGCCATGGCTCGTCTATGCTCCGGTGGAAGGCGAGCACGTGGAGTCTTACCTACTTGTTATAGCTGTTTCGGATACGATGCGGATCGACCTGCCGGAACACATGGAGCCGTTGCGGGAACGCGCCTACGAACGTTGGGACCGCGACACGCCGGAAGTGGTCCGCTTCCGAAAGGGGCATTACGCCCTAGAGGAACTGCTAAAGGAACCACGATGTACCAAAGCGGCGAACCAGCTGGCACTGCGTTTGATCGCCGCGGAAAAAGCGGCTTACGCCAAGCAACTGAAGGAGCAAGAGGCCTATTACCGTGCGCAACCGCCACCTGTGCCGCCGCGCACTACGGAACCACCACACACGCCGACACAAGAGGAAATAGAAAGCGAGATCGCGCAACGGCCCGGGATGATCGAAGTGAACGTGGACAGTGTTGTTGACGGCAACGTGTGGGTGCGCATCAGCGGACGCGTGATGCTGAACGGCAGTTGCGCCAGCGGGATGCCGCTCTATGGCGTGGAGCTGCGCACCGATACCAGCTGGGTGGAGCGCATTCCCTTCGAGCTGATACAGATGGACTGTGGCATGCCGTGGGCGGACTGGACGGACCACCCCGTAATGATCCCACTAGCATGGTGGGTGCGTGCGAACTCCCGCGAAGGACAGGGCGAACTGGTGCCGGGGAATTATCGCTTGGTGTTCATGGGCGCCAACATGGAGCGCATGCCGACACAGCCCTTCCGGATAGACTGATGCTTTGCAGCGCCATCACTTGATCAACAACATACGCTGTACGCGTAATGCATCAGCGCGTCAACACCACCTTTCCACTGGCCAACGTACTACCCTTCACCGCGCAGCGCCATACGTAGTTGCCTGCAGCCACGTCTCCTACTTCCATGCGCGCATGGGTGCGTGCCGCTGTGCTGTACACCATGTTGCCGCTTACATCGCGCAGTTCGAAACGCGTGCCTTCGGGTAACGCTTTTTCGGCATCCACAACCAGCCAATCCGTTGCGGGTGATGGGTGCACTGTGAGTCCCGTGTTTTCATGAACACTGGCCGAGATCCCCGTAGTGGCGGACCTCCAGCGAAGTACTTGCCCGCCGCCGCCCACTACGATGGCGGTGGTATCATCCAACATGTCCACCGCGTAATTATCCTCCGTGGATCCGGGCAACGCCTCGTCCGACCAATCGATGCCGTTGTAGGTGTGAAGGATGGCGCCAAGCGTACCCACTGCGATCCCCTGTTGGGAGGTCGTGAAGTCTATGCCATACACGTTCATGGATCCGCCCGGAACCACTTCACTCCAGGAGACGCCGCCATCCACCGTGTGGAGGAAGGCCGGGAGGTACCAGCCACCAACGTAGCCATTATCCACGTCCAGGAAATGCAGGCCTTCCAAGTTGGTGAGGCTGCTCATCGGCTGTATCGGCAGTGCGCTCCAATTCGCGCCGCCATCGGTGGTCTTCAGCACTTCCCAACTGTAGCTGTACTGCACCGCATAGCCCGTATCCGCACTGGGGAATTGAATGGCGGAAACGGGTATCTCCGCACCGCTGAACACAACGTCCCACGTTGCGCCACCATCCAGCGTGCGCAACAACGCACCCGTGCCGAACCAGCCGCCACCACAGAAACCGACCTGCGCGGAAACGAAAGTGATGCACCGCCACGGCTCCTGCAACGGTGTTACCACCGCATCCCAAGAACCGCCTCCATCAACCGTATGGAACAGCCCACTATCACCCGCCGCAAAACCGTTGAGCGCATCGTGGAAATACACATCGTGCAGATCGCCACTGTTAGGGAAAGGCATGGCAGCCCAACTCAACCCACGGTCCGTAGAGCGGATCACCGTGCCGTAATACCCCACCGCATACCCCGTGTCATTCACGAACTGCACAGCATAGAGCGGCTGGGTTGTAGGGCTTGTGCGCTGCGTCCATTGCGCATTGGTGCTGAAGTAGCAAAGTAGGAGGATGCAGAGGGAGAGGGTGCGGGGCATTTTGAAGTTGTTGGTGGCAAAGTAAGTATGGGGTGAATGTTGGACGTGGTGTGGTGGGGTTTTTGCTGCTTTGGGGGTTTGGTGAGCTGGGTCTAAAGTGAGTCCGCTGGCTATGGTTCGCTCGAGTATCTGGCAGTACTCCAGTTTTCTTTTCACAAGGAGCTACGCGAGAAATCCTTTATGTCTCGCTGGGCGGCATTCCTGACAATACACTCAATACCAAGACGCGATTAAGCAAAAGAACGGCTGCAATTAACACCTGTTTTTCTAAACGACCCAAGCCTTGTTTGACCACGAAAAAGAAGATCCACGGTGATTCTTTCAGTAACACGAATATTCGCCCATCTTTGGTACCGAACAATACAACTCATTTTTTTGCAAACTGAGGAACATGATCGAAACTCCTTCGAACAACACTTGCTCAAACAAATTGGAACGTTAACCCAAACAGATTTGGTTGCATGTTGAATAAGAACAAATGGGCTGAAAACCTTTCTTATCGGACTGGAACAGCCCATGAACCATTGGAGTTCTATTTGACGGCGTTGTCCAATAGTATTCGTTTGGACCTCCTTTTGGGCTATTTCAGCTCTTCTGCTATCAACGTCCTAGCCTTGGGCTTCGCCAAGTTCTTGCATTCCGGAGGCACTTTGCGGGTGGTCGCTAACAACATACTCTCCCCGGCAGACAAACAAGCCATTGAGATCGGGCAAGGTGGAGAGCTACCGGATGACGTTTTGGACCTCAGCGATATTCGAACGCTAAGAAACACTCTTGATGAAACAGGACGACATTTCTTTGAATGTTTTGCATGGCTGGTCGCTCAGAGGCGTATCCAGTTCGTTATTGTAAAGCCGAAGGAACTGCGAGGCATCGCTCATTACAAATCGGGTGTTTTCTCGGATGGGCTGAACGAGGTTGGATTTAAGGCATCGTGCAATTTCACGGCATTTGGAATGCTTGAGAATCTAGAGGAGCTGGATGCTTTTCTTTCGTGGGAGAACGGTCGATCATCTGCTTTCCTTAAAAATCAAAGTGAGTACTTCGAGAAGATGCTTAACGGGGATAGTGACGTTGTCGAATACGTTCCGATCCACGACGTGCAGGTCGCCATCCTGCGCGAATTCGGAAACAAGGACTTGAATGAGCTGCTTAGCAATGAACGCGACCTGCTTTCCAAGCGTGAGCGGATGTCCAATACACCTACGCTTAAGCGTCTTGTGCGCAAGTTGGAAGAAGATGTGGACGAATTGACATCTCGACCGCGCTTCCCATATCCATCAGGTCCAAGACAATATCAAATAGATGCGTATCAGAATTGGGTAGCTAATGACCATGGAGGAATCTTCGCGATGGCGACCGGCACCGGGAAGACCATTACATCATTGAATTGCTTGTTGCAAGAAGCAAGCAGGGACCCCAATGGCACCTATCATGCACTCATCTTGGTACCGACCATCACATTGGTGAACCAGTGGGAAGATGAAGCTCGGAGTTTCAACTTTCAGGAAGTTATCAAAGTTTCCTCCAAGGAACAGTGGGAAAAGCGACTGGCTACAACCCTTTCTGACGCTCGGCGCATTCCCACGTCGTTTTTGATCATTAGCACATATGCTTCATTCGTAAAGGCGCGCTTTCTGAAGTACGTCAAGCAACTTCCTCAAGACACGCTGTTCATAGCCGACGAGGCGCATAACGTCGGGTCGGCCTCAGTCCTGAACAAGCTTGCGACGATCCCTACTCGGAAACGCATCGGGCTGTCAGCGACACCAAAGCGCATCTATGATCCCGAAGGAAGTGAAGCGATGGAGGCTTTCTTCGGTGACAAGGAACCCTATACCTACAGCTTCTCGATGGAGCGCGCTATAGAAGAAGGGATCTTGTGCAAATACTATTACTACCCGCATATTGTTAATTTGGACAGTGATGAGCTGATAGAGTATGTAGAGATCTCCAAAAAACTATCGAAGCTGGCGGGGATGAACCAGGCTGCGGGGGACAAGGGTGACATCATTGAGCGCTTACTTCTAAAACGCAAACAGATCATTCACAAGGCCAAGTTCAAGATGGACTCGGCAAAGGAGATATTGGAGGAGCGTTTCCGCAAGGACGGTAACCTCAGTTACACGTTCATCTATGTTCCTGAGGGCAATCGATTGGAGAAGACAACTGATGACGATACCGGCGATGAAAGTGTGGAAGAGGTGAGGATCATCGATCAGTATACCCGCATGGTTGGTAGCATTAGCAGTAATATCATGGTGAATAAATTCGTGAGCTCGATGCCGAACCGCGATGCGGTGCTCGATCAATTTCGCGACGGTGATATCCAAGTCATCGCCTCAATGAAATGCTTGGATGAGGGCGTGGACATCCCACGCGCCCAGCACGCGATCTTCTGTTCAAGTACGGGTAACCCCCGCCAATTCATCCAGAGAAGAGGCAGAATATTAAGGAGGCACCCTGAGAAGTATCAGGCCGTGATCCATGACCTGGTCGTAATCCCGGATCTGACGCTTTCAACAAAAGCCTCGGAGACATACTCAGTTGAACGAAGTATGGTGCAGAAGGAATTGGAACGCGTTATGTACTTTGCATCGCTTTCTATGAACCCATACGATACCGAAGCCGTGTTCGAAGAGATCTGCAAGCATTACGATCTAAGTATTTACACGATCCATCAGCAACTCAAGGACTCATGAAGGAAGAAATGCTAAAGACATTCTTAACGGATGACCTTTTCGTTGAGCAAGGTTATCTAAGGCCCGGAGAGGCTGAGAATTACAAATGGCGTGATCCAAGGAAGGTCAAATTGATCGAGGTTCTGAAGCTTGCCATCGAAGGTGAGCTGTCTTCGAATGAGACTGAACGCATCACGGAACGTAAGATAAATCTGTCCTTGAACATCAACACATGATACTGAAGAGTATTGAGCTGCGGGACTTCATGTGCTATGCAGGGTCCAATAAGATGGTTTTTGCCGATGGCATCAATCTGATCATCGGAGACAATGGTTATGGCAAGTCCAAATTGTTCGACGCGTTCCATTGGGTAATGTATGACGAGTGCTTCGATTCAAGTCTGAAAAAATTCTCTGGTACACGGTTCATGAAGAAGCAGATCGTCTCTGACAAAGCGATCCACGATACCGAAGAGGGTATGGTAACTGCCTCAGTAATGCTCATCTTCCATAATGAACGTGAGCATGAATACCAACTTGAGCGTCGTTACAGTGTCCACAAGAGAAGCGACGAGGTCAAAGAACAGGAGGGTAGTGAATTGATCATCCGACGAAAGGATATGTCTATTCTCACTGCTAGTATCATTAATGACCCGGAAGAGATAGAGCGCATTAAAGCTTCGGTACTACCTGCCAATATCAAACCTTACATGTGGTTCCAGGGTGAGCAAGTTGAGTCTATTATTGATTTCAACAAGGACGCATCGCTTACTCAAGCAATAAATGTGCTTTCGAACATCGCCCGCTATGATAATCTCGTTGGTCTCTCTGAATCGCTGAAAGAGGACGCAGACAAGGAGTACAACAAAAAGATTCGAGAGCAGAGCAAGGATAGGGAGCAAAGCGAAGAACTTGAGTTAAAGCGTCGACAGTTACTGGAAAAAATCGAAGCCTATAGTCTGCAAGAATTAAAGTTGAAGGACAATCTTGCAGAAGCGGAGGAGCGCTCGGAAGCTTTGATCCAACGTGTGGCAGCGGCTGAGCAGATCCGCGAACTTGAAGGCAAACGCGAGCAGGCCATTGCCAATTTGGAACAAGTAAATGAGGACCTCAACGAGGAGTTGATGTTCTACCACAAGCGAATGTTCACCAGCAAATGGGTGTTGAAGGGGACCGAGCCACTTTTTGCATCGTACAGCATTAAATACGGTGCTTATGACAAAAAGAAACTTGAACTGCGAGCAGAGTTACAGGTCAGGTTGGAGCAAGAGACCCAACTTAAGCGAAAGATGCAGACCAGACTACCAATAGATGTTCCTGAGCCCATACACGTGGAGCGCATGTTGGAAGCGGAACGCTGTTTGGTTTGCGATCGGGTAGCAGAGAGGGGAAGCGAAGCATGGAATAAGATCAAAGAACTTTTGGACCGGACGCACGATGAGAACAAGGCCCTTGAAGAAGAAGCGCATACTGTCCATGATTTCAGTCCCGACTTAAAACGTTTGTATAATAATGGCCTCGCCCTGGCGCCTAGTGTGCAAGGGGTTGATCGTGACATTGCCAATACCCGTAAGCAGATCAAGAAGTATGAAACGCGCCGGAAGGTCATCAGTCAGGATCTTGATAAGCTAGCGGCCAGTATTCAGGAATTGATCTCAAACTCAGCCTTGGACATCAACGCGGCAAAGAACCTGCTGCACGACTATACAGCACAGAGCGAAAATGTGCGCAGGTTCGATAGGGAAGCAGGGAATCTTGGACACGACATTGCTTCACTGAAAGAGGCGCGCGACAAGATCAATGAGCAACTACAAGCACTTGTAACGGGTGAACTACCTGCTTATTTGGAAGAAAAGGTCAAGGTCCTCACTGAGTTCCATATGGTTACACACTCAACGCGGGATCGTGTTTTTAAGCAGTTGGTGAGCGAGTTAGAGAAGGAGGCGAACACGCATTACGCGGATATGACCAAGGGAAACCTATCAGCAAGAGGCATTATTCACTTGAAAGAACTTGCTAATGGCAACTATATGCCGGAGTTGGTAGATGATCAAGGCAACGCACTTTTGAATTTGAATACTGGTAATATCATTCTAATAAAGCTAGCCACCATCATGGCCATTATCTCTGCGCGGCAAGGGACACGGGCCACGGACCTCTACACGCTCATCACAGATGCACCTATGTCAGTATTCGGCGAGGATTACACCTTGGGATTCTGTAGAACTGTGAGTAAGGTCTATAGGCAAAGTATCATCATGAGCAAAGAGTTCTACAAGAACATTGCGTTGCGCGATCAGTTGTTCAATGACCCCGAAATAAAGCTTGGCAAAGTGTACGAGATCACCCCATCGATCCCGGAAGCCGAGCGAGCTAACCGGAATTCGTTGGCCACGATAATCAAAGCCTTGAATTGATATGGAATTTTTAGCGCGCATCAAAGAACGGGCACCGGAGTACGATGCTCAGTACGCTCAAATGATCCTGGATTACACCATCGAACAAGGTGGTAAGATGGGTACGCAAACCGAGGAGGCAAAGTGGAAACAAGGCAAGTACTTCTCCACCCGTTACGAGATCTATATGTACGCTGCGTTACTTGGTCTTAAAAAGGACTATAGCATTCCTATTGCGAGAGGGACCGATAAGAAGAAGTTCATTGAAATAAAATCTTGGCAGCCCAGCGAAGTGGCGGACTACATCATCATGGCATTATTGGCCAAGTCCGACTTAGACCTCAATGAATTAGAACACATGGAGGAGAAGGAGGTAGAGGACAAGATCACGGAACTACGCAGCTTATTAGAGTCCTATGCGAATGGAGGGTTCGACATCATTCGTGCAAAGCGAGATGAGGATGCAGCGTTTTTTATGGAGAATGAGAACTGCTTTCTTGACCTTCTTGGCTAGAGGAGGTACTCTTAGGTGAAGCTCATTGTCAATTTTTAATTCTGGTTCATCATGCCTTAAAAGGGGGCAGGAGTTGATGCAGGGGGTTGGAGACTAATTCTTACTCCGCACTCTTGACAGAATGAATTTATTCTTTGCTTTGAGAATCTTCTCTGTGGTTTCACGCACTAGTTCATCAGAATACAAGGGGTACTGTGCCTTCACGATTCGGGAGGTTCGCATAAAAACGTACGGCATGTCTTGTAGAATATTGTCCCTAGATTCATCAGCATTGGAAATAAGCAGAATGAAGTAATTCAGGATAGCGGATAGACTTCGAATGCCAAAGGTGTTGTAGATAATTTTATCGTTTGAGTAGATGATTCCTTCCCAAAGAGAGGTGGCGATATTGCCATAGGACGACAGTTCATCCTCTTCTTCATATGTATCGACTTCAACCTTCTTTCCGAAGAGACTATTGCGGCCATGAGCAAGTCGCGTTATCACTGCATTCACATCCCTCAGGAATTCTTCAGTCACATTATCTATGACGGACCTATTTATGCCTTTGCCAATTTGAGCTGCGAGCCTTTGTACGTAAAGTCCGAATAGAGCCTTTTGAAAAAGCACCGTGTAAATAAGGTAGCCATCTTCTAATAGTGCCTTATCAAGCTCTAGTCGAATTTCATAGAGAGCTCGCTTATAGGATGGAGTGCGCTTCAATTTGTTACGCGAGGCAACTAGCGCGTTGTACAAAACCGTTGCCTCATCTGTGCCGCCAGCTTTGGCGATGATTTCCGCGCATCGCTTATAGGGTTCGAAGTCGCGGAAGAGGCGCACTATGCCTGACGCATAGTCCATATTGAAAGTGTCAAGCGCAACCTCTAGAACACGGTAGTCATATGTGAACAGCTCCGTTTCATAGTTTTCGTTATCATTCGTGGTATCCGCATTCGCGATCTCTATGCTAGTTTGATACTCTTTCCACGCATCTGCTAGGGAACCGACATCCCGCCAACGATCTTCCTTTTTAATTCTTTCATCAACGCGGAAGAAGTCATTCATTCGACGTACCCACTTGTCTATTCTGTTGTAGTTGCGAAGGTCATTAATTGATGACACCCCCCCAAGCAGCATATTATCATTAACAACTTGATGCAAGGCAAGCACCCCGGTAATGTGCGGTAAGGAGTGTTTCAGGCTATGTCCGTCCCAATCAATCGTCATAGAAGGAATGAAGCGGTCCTTATGCTTGCTTCCCCCGTCTCGTTCCGCGCTGTCGACTAGAGACTGTACAATGAGTGAGGCTAAATCTTTGTCGTCCATCAATATTTGTCTGACGGCACCTACGCGCTGAGCGTTAGTGTTAATGTCGACAAAGATTCTTCTGACAATCTCAACAGGGGACATGGGGTATTTTGCGCCGGGGGCATTGAGCTTGGCGCAGTCCAGAAAGACAACGTCTTGAGTATACTGACCAACCTCCGGATTAAGTGCCTTGCTTTTCAGAAGTGCATCGAAGCGATGCTGGCCATCAATCACTACAGCATAATACTTGCGCTTGTCCCAGCATAAAAGGTGATAGTCTAAAGACTTGGAAATTTCCAGCATGAATAAGCCGTCGGCGGGACTGAGGTCCGGAGCATCGATAAATACTTGATGGGTTTTCTTATTGCCCTTGTGGGTAGAGAGGCTCCAAATAGCTTCTCTAACCCCTTTGTCTACTTCCTTAGATAGATTGAAGTTCATCGCAATTCGACCATTTGCATCCTTAGGAAGAATTGCCACAATTATGGGTGGGAAGTATTTGATCCCTCTACCCTTACCCAAGATGTAGTCCTTGGCAATTCCATCAACTCGAATACTATCTATTTCACGTTGGATAATTTGACTCACTGGCCATTCTTTGTCGTTGGCCAAGGTTTCATAGACCTGCAAATCCTCTTCAAGATCTTTGACTCTTGCATTGGTCAGATACGCCGTCAATGCTTCTGCTCCAAATCCACCAAGACTAGCGCGGTATAATGTTGAGAGATCAATGCCACCAGAAGGAATGTCATGCGCAGCAGAATCGTTGAAAATTGATAGGTCGTCTTGTTCACTCATTTGATCACTGCGGCTTTTTAGATAGACCTGGTTTCGTTCTTCGTGAAAAGATTTCCTCGAAGATATTATTGATGTTCGGTACACTCGTATCCTTTACTTCCTTCCAGCCAACCCAGATTTCTGAGTAGGAGATTCCACGATCATCAATCTCTGAGAGTACACCTGTCTTCTTCTTGAAGTGCTGGTTCCCGAGCCTTGATCGCAAATCATTCGCCTTACCCACATAGAATGGACGGGCGAAGCAAACTTCTTTGAAGAAGTCAGAAAACACACTGACATTTGCAGGAGTGCCGAGAAATAGCCGCAGCGCCTGCGCCTTCTGTAATGGCAGGCCGAACATCTGCCCATTGTTTGGGAACCACTGTTCTGTAATGTCAGCTTGGAATTTATACAAACCTGTAATTCTCTCTGACGTGAATAGACTTCTGCCCGTATACTCCATCAGTTTGAGCTCGATTTCCATCACAGACAACCTCATCGCATCAAGTTCAGGCCAATACACCCAATAATAGACGCCACTCGTTTTCGGAATACCGGAGATTGGGTCGTCGAAATAATCCATCAAGTAACTCAGGCTCTCAAATCGAATTCCACTCACATTCATTCTAGAGGAAACAAGTCAAACAAGCCCTCTCATCTTCCTCCTCAAGTATAGACAACAACCTATTACTGCTCTTTTCCTTGTTCTTTGCCAGCGCCTCCGCCTTGATCTGCTCAATTCGACGTGGATGGATCAGATCCTTCAAGCTCTCGCCTTGCGCCCAAGTGAAGCCCTCGTCCTCGTTCTCGTACTTCATCGCCTTGGCGAAGAGGACCGGGTGCTGTTCATAGAGCCACACCCATTCGATCCGTTGTTGGAAGAAGCAGAAGTAGCACCCTGAGCGACTTCTAGCGTAAGTGCCTTTCTTCTCGCCTACCGAGAATTCTTTCTGGTCGTAATAACCCGGTATGCCCACACCACTATCCTCCAAGAGTTTGAAGATGGCTGGCTTATCCAGCACGTCCTCATTTTCCAAGAGGGCGTAATCCACTTCTTGGCTCAAAGGAAGTTCGCTATCCTTCAAAAATTGGAACACCACGCGATTGAATTGTGCCACTCCCTGCTCCAACAGACGATTTAACTTTTCAGTCTGGCGCTTCGCGTTGCCAAGCCGATCGTTAGGGATCTGCTGAATGGGTTTGCGGTTTATCTGTGCGACCAGATCGAGCTTTTTTCCAGACAGTTCTGCTGCGTAGAGATCAACCACATGTTCCATACGCTCATTGTGGAGTACCATCCGGATCACATCCTCGCTCCAAATATTTCTCCGGAACGGGAAGATGGCCTGTATGTTCGTCTTCCTGGAGAGGTAGCCCTCCCGGTCCTCATCACCTCGGATCCCCACATAGGATAGCGTGGGTGCATCACCAACGAAGGCCTCGAAGGGTTCGATCTTCATCACCTTAGTACACCACCGAGCTTGAGATGAGGGTAAGTAGCCACGAAAGATCTTATAGTAATAATCGAACGGATCCTGTCCGGATTTTCTCGCGTCCTCGGATTCAAGTCGTGCGACTTTCTTTCCTAAGTATCCTTCCAAGCGCTCGATCAACAGATAGGTCTCATCCAACTCTTTACCGGTGTCAGTGAAGTAATAGGTGAGGTCCAGCTGAGGATACTTGTCCTTCATGTAGATCGCCAAGGCAGCGCTGTCTTTGCCGCCCGAGATACCCAGTACCTGTTTCAACTTGCTCATTCCTTTTCCAGCTCTTCGTTCAGCAGCCAAGCTAAGGCAGCGCGCGTAACTGACGCATCTGAAGTAAGACGGCCTTTCAGATCCTTGATCAAACTCTCCACTTGTGCCTTCTTCTTTGCCGGGTATTGAATGGTCTCCACGCGCGTACCCTTGCTGGTAGTGGTTATCTGCATTCGCAGTGCCGGTGCACCTTTGGGATCGCTCTCTACTTCATGGATCTCCGCAAGGTTCAGCAATTCGCCGTACATCGTGCGGAGCTTTTCTTTCAGCTCATCTTCATCCCGGTCCGTGAACTTGCTCAGCGGCTTTCCCAGCGCTCCTTCCGCGATCGACGAGATCCACACTTCGCGTTCGTCCAGCGGTGCCATGGTCCGCTTGAACAAAGGCCTCAGATGGGCCAGTAGTTGGTGTTCTTTGATGGCTTTCAAGCGCTCCACAAGTGAAGTCTGTGTATGCGGAAAGTGAGTGTCGGTTTTGAGTACTTCTTCACCCAGAAAACTGTCCATCCGATCGACCAATTGCGGTAGTGCTTGCTGCAGTTCATCTATCGCAGTACTGAGAATGCCGATGAACTTTCCAAGCTGCTCATCGGAACGGCCCATGTCCTCCAAGGACAAGCGCATGGCATTCGGTAAGTCCTCAAAGAAAGTCCGCTCCGGGTCGGTCGCGTTCTTGATCGCTGCACGCAGGTCCCTAGCCTCACCGCTCAACTTGTGCGTCTGTTGAGCATAGTCGTTCAGGCTACGATAGAAGGTCAGGAAAGGCTTGGTGACGTCGATCAATTCACCGTTGGTCAGGTGCTTCACTTCCTCTTTGCCCAAGAACGCTTTATATCGGTTGAATAGCTTCAGTCGAATACCGTCCACCATAAAGGCTTTCACTTGGAACTCCTTTGGTTGCCGGTTCATCATATACAGGATGGGTCCGGTCAGTTGGGGAACGAATTGGTCGTTCTGGTACAACGCATAATCCCCTCGTTTGATGAACAGGAACAGTGGCACCCACAACTCGATCAGCCCATTCTTCAGCTTATAGGGCCGCTCACCCAAGCGTTCAATCAGCTCATTGATATCCTTCCGTCCATGACGACTATCGGCTAGGAATTGCTCGCAACATTCCCAGACCGCATGAAAGGAATTGTCCTTCGTGGGTGCGAATAGGTCGAATCCCTCCGTGCCTTCTCGGTGAATACCATTCTCCTTAAGTAATGTAGCATAGATGGCCCGCTCGGGCGGGAACTCGTTCGCTGCGAACCCAAAGTCCTCCTCGTTCCACTTTTCAGTGATCAAGCCGAAGAGTTTTTTCCTGCCGGTCGAAGCTGCTGGCGAAACCTTTTCCCGGTTGATCAATTCGTTCTTGTATATCGGTGTCGCGGGATAAGTAGCTGTTACCACTTCCGAGAGCATGCGGTTGAACGAGCGCGCATCCTTCACCTTATCCCGGACCTTTCCCTGATGGATCCACTGCACGTTCTTGGAAAAGAGCGCATCGTGGATGTAGTGGTCGAGCAACTGCTCTTGGTGCAATCGGATGTTCTTTAGCTCCTTCACTGCCACCTTATCATCCGTGTGCTGATCGATCACGCGTTGTGTACGTTCGATCTCCAAGAGCGTGTCCTTGATCATATCGGCGTTGTTGAAATAGCCGAATACAATGGCTTCTTCACTGGCCTTGGAAGCTTTCTTCACCTGCTCCAATGACAACTCCGAATTGAAGAGCAGATTGATGAAGCCATCCACTTCGCCCTTCGGCACGTCCTTGATCGGCTTATGGCTTAAGCGGTATTCGAAGAGTCGCGGAGCACCTGTCCTGTAGGTGGCTTCCTTAGCCACCACATGCTTGTGCCGGAAGTAGGGCGCAAGCTTCAGCACTACGTCGCCGATACTATCCACTTCCGAAGAAGCTTTCAGTAGTGCGCTTTGGAAGTCGAGGTCAGTGCCTTCTTGAAGTTTGTATGACGAGCGGTGCTTGACGAAGAGCAGGATCTTTCTGTTCGACAGCTCTGCAAGGTGCTTTTCAGCTTTTGGTTCGCTCGAGATGAATTTCAGATAAGTGCTCAGGAAAACATCATTCAATTGCGCTCCTTGGCTCGCGAAAAGTTGTAGTAGACCTATTGTCTTAACGAGGTCCATGTATGGAAGTCGGTCCTTGTCGAACTCGGCCTCCACACGTTCCAATGCGGACCATATCATTTCCCATTGTCGGCGATGGGGATTGAAGGCGCCGCGCAGAAAACTGTAGAACTCGCTGTTGAAATGGTCGAAGACCTGTGGAAGTCCGAACACATCTGAACCCTTGCGTAGTTTAATACCGCCGGCTTGAAGGAACGTGAACAAGGAACGTTCGTTCTGCCCATAAGCCTGTAGGCCTTTGGTGAGAATATGCGTAGAAACGATATCCAATGGATAGAGTTGGTTAAGCTCCTCGCGTTTCCACGTCTCGGTGTGGTCCTCGAACAAGCGGTGCTTCTTGGCCAGCTTGGCTATGGCTTCCAGATCTACGCCCTTCGGAACTTTCGCGCCATTGCTGGCCAATTGGCTGGCGGCCAAGTGGATCAGCTGAGCGATCGGTTCGTTGAACGTTAGTTCGCGCAGGCGTCCTTGCACCTTGCGCCACTCCATTCGCTGCGCTGCGTTGATGCCACTGCTGTACGCCTCAATGCTTTGATGCAGAGAAACGATCAACGTGATGTTCCGCTCCGGCTTGTTAACGAACTCAGCAAGTTGCTGGATGAAGTACATCTCCCGTTCCGGGTCATGCTTCGAGGCATACTCCAAGAACTTTCCGAACTCATCGATGATCAGGAAAAGTCTCCCTGCCATTTCGTAGCGCTCATGGATGGCGTCAAGAATGCGTTGGTTGCCGCTCAGGTCGTTCTTCACTTCGAATTCCTGCGCCAAGAAGTCGATCAATGACCCGTACTCACCGACCAGGTTGATCACCTTAGGTGGCTTTGCCTTTCCCTGGTTGCCGAAGTGCTTGTTCTTGCCCGCCAACCAATTCATGAACGCGACGAGGAACGCGGACTTCCCCGTACCGTAGGAGCCGATCAGCTGGAACGAATGAATACCGGTCTTTTCACCATCGATGATCTCGGCAGCGACGCGCGTCGCATTCGGGGTCAGGTGATAACCGAAGTCCTCGCCTTGGTCGCGGACAACGTTGATGGAAGGAGAGAACTTAGTTGCCATAATGGTCAGCTAGTATAGTCCACCGATCGGGACGTTTCTTGAATTGCAACTCGATCACGCCTGCTTCACGCGAGACGGTGATGTTGTCTTTGTAGTGTGCAGGTAGCTCGCTTAACAATTCGAACATTCCTTCCTTGTCCAATGCAAATGTTCGACCCACTTGTTCCATGATCACTGTCAAACTGATCGATCGGTTCTCAGGAATGGAATCGAGGATAGCGTAGAGTAATATTCGGGGTGGTAGCGTGGGGCGTTTCCGCCGCTCAATGAAATAGATCTTGCGTTCTTTACGTTTGGCGTCATCCTCTGCTTCTACCTTGGCTGTATTCACCAATTCAAGATCGGCAAGGAGCCCAGCAAGGTCATCGATCTCGCCTTCGGCTTTCGCATGATAGTTGCGCAGGAACACGCCAAAATCCTTCTCCACTGTCTTGTCCGTGAAAGTACCTTTCTCTGATAGGATGAATTCCGAATAAGTCTTGGCATCGAACTCGGGGTTCCTGTCGCGCAGCTCATTGAATATGATCCGTGCGCTTGATGCATGTCCATTCGCCACGAGATGGTAGTGCAGCAACCAAAGCGAACCAATGTCCTCTAAGTAAGGATCCCAACCCTTATCATCCAGTAACCGGTTTGCAAGGTCGGTGAGGCTGTTACCATCGTCCGCCATTGCGAACGCTCGCATCCAGAAACGAATTGCAGTAACCATGTTCTTGCCAACGCCAAGATGGACAACGGCATCTTCTGCGTTGAAGCTCTTGTCGCTCTTCAGATAATCATATCCCTTCTTCAACCAGAATGGCCTGCAATGGAAGGTCTCGTGTCCGGAAAAGTTCAACGTCTCAGCCATGTCCCTATTAATTGTCAACCGACAGCGGTGAAGGTATAGGGTATCCTGCACTTGACCAACGCTGTGATTTCAACATGCTGACGGACATGTGTTAGATATGCCATAAGTCCAGCCCCCACCCCATACCAACCGTTCCAGCACTACCCCGCACTCCCACTCATTTGAAGTCCGGCTGATCGGTGCGTCCGCCTTGGTTCCAAACCTTGACTACTGAAGCCTTCAGGACGCGGCCCTCGGCGTCGAAGCGTACATCCCATTCCGCACCAGCACCGCACCATGTCATTAAACCCAGCCGTATGGTGCAATTCAGGTCCTCACCGTGCCACATCACTTGGAATTCGATGCAATCGTTATCGGTGATGTTCTTGATGGCTTCGCTATTCGCGAACATGTCCTCTATGCCGATGCCCAGATCCAGTTCGGCATTGATCTCATCCAATAGCGCTGGGCGCACCGCTCCTTTGCGTACGTAGCGGAAAAAGTTCCGTAGGGCTGCTTCGTCGATAATGCTGAGGGCCCAGAACAACTTGTGCTCTGCCCAGTCTTTAAGTGGCACTTAGCCCTCCACAAAGTACATCTCCATTTCTCCTTTGCCTTTGACCTGCACTTTTCCGCGTGAGGTGAAGGTGAAGGCAGGTTTGCGAATGGTCGATGGTGAATGGTGAATGGGCGCTGAATTGGTGTCGGTTCGGGATTTCCCGTTCACCATCGACCCATCACTATTCACATCTTTCACGAGTTCATACGTCGCCTCGCTGATGTTCACCTGCCCCACTTCGCCGGATGATTCCATGCGTGAGGCCGTATTTACCGTATCGCCCCAGATGTCGTACTGGAATTTCTTTACGCCCACGATGCCTGCCACTACGGGTCCGGTATGTATCCCCACGCGCATCTCGAACGCGGGCTTGCCCAGCGCATCGCGTACTTTCTTTCGTGCGACCATGAACGCCTGCATCTCCAACGCGGCATGCACGACGTCCGCAGGTGAAGAGGTCTTCGGATCCGGCAAGCCTCCGGCGCACATGTAGGCATCGCCGATGGTCTTGATCTTCTCGATGCCGCGTGCGGTGATGATGTGATCGAATGCTTTGAAGCAGGTGTTCAACTCTTCTACGAGTTCTTGTGGTGTGAGCTTTTCGCTGGCTTGCGTGAATCCTTTGAAGTCAGAAAAGAGGATGGTAGCGCTGTCGAATTGTTTGGCCAAAGCAGAACCGTTGTCCTTCAATTCCTCAGCGACTTCCGCTGGCAAGATGTTCAACAACAGTTCGTCGCTACGGTGCAGTGCTTTTTGTATGCGGCCGCGCTGTCGGAAAACCACGGCTCCGAAGATCAACAGACCAAGCCCGGAAAAGAGGAAAATGTTGCGACGGTTCCGTTCACGCGTAAGGTCAATGGCAGCAGCGGTTCGTGTGCGACCCATTTCGATCTTGTGCTCCAGGCTATCCGCGAGCAAACGTTGACCCATGATGTATTGCAACTGGAATTTTGTTCGGTTCACTTCCTCCTTTTCATTTTCCAAGCTGTCGGCGATCTGATCGTATGCCGCAAGCGATGCAAAGGCCTCTTGCCACTGCCCCAAGCCTGCGCAGGCTGCGGAACGTGTTTTGTGGATGGCCATGTGATCGTACACCGTAGTCGTGTTCCGCGATACGGTACGCAGGAAATTGCGCGTGATGCGCTCTGCCTCCTTCGCATCGCCAGTGCTCAAGTGCAGTGCCGCTAGTTCTGCGACCAGTTCTCCGAGTTCCTCGAATCCTTCCAATTCATCGAAGCTTTTGGCTGCCTCCAAGGCCTGTTGGAACAAGGCCAGCGCTTCAGTGTAACGGCCGAGTGAATCCAAGGCTTGGGCTTGCATGAGTTGCCACATCGGGACCATGAAGTCCTTCATTGGTCGGTGGGATGCAGCGAGTTCGTAGGCTGCCACGAAGTCCCGTTGATGAATGAACACTTCAAACGTTGTCAACTGCCACGTTTCATTGTTCACCATTGATCGCATGGATGTATCCACAGGCTGTTGTGCAGTGCGGATCGTTGCCAAGGCCTCTTCGTTGCGGCCGGCCTCGTTAAGGACATACACCCGGGCCCGGTACAGGTCTGGAAGGTTGATACTATCCTTCAGCGCAAGGGTCAAGGCTAAGGACCGGTCCACCATACGCAATGCTTCATCATACAGATTCCGTCGGTTGAAGAAGTTCTTCAAGGACGAAAGGCAACCGATCTCCGAAAGCGTGTCCTGGGCCCTCACAGCGTACTTCAGCGCAAGAAGTTCAGCGTCCAACGCGAGTTGGTATTCTTGGCGATCGGCGTGGATCGAGCTGCGAGCACCCAAGGCCGCGATGGCACCACAGTTGTTACCGGTGCGGATGAATGCGGCCAGTATGCTATCGGCCAATACCATACCGCGGCTCATGGCATCCTTGTCCTTGAATGCCGGGGCATAAAAGGGCGCATCATTGAAGGCACTGCCTTGATTTGCCTCTTCCGTAATGGATGTGAGCAAGTTGTACTGCCCGGACGGACGGTTGACCCTCGGATCGTTCATGACCTTTTCCAGCCAACCTGGGCTAGGGATCGTATCCTGCGCCATGCATTGCACCGAGATGCCGCACATGATCGGGATGGCAAGTACAGCTCTGCGTAGTTGGTGGTGGTAAAGGATCATCGCAATGGGAAAGGTGGTGGGAAAGATGTTGCCAAGATGCACAGACCTCATGCGGAGCCACCTACCATTCCGGATGAATGTCGGTTTCACGTTCCGAGAGTCCCGATACGACCCCATATCAGTTTGCCGGTTCGCCATGCGCCAGAGCTGGGTTGTGCTTTACTGCGTGGGCCGTGTATGCGAGGGAAGTGAGCTGGTTTCCTTGTATGAAGTGTACTGCGGTCACACCCACATGACACATGAGGCTATCAAGATAAAGAGGAGTGCATTCCATCATGGTCAATTGTCACTTGGCCACCACAAATCGCTGCGCCCCAAACCCGTTGATACCGATCAAATAACACCCCTCTGAAAGATCCGGGATGCTGACCGTGAAGGGAGATCGCTGGATGCTGCCACTCGCCTGAATGGAACCGGCAACATCATATAAGGTGTAGTACGACCCCGGTTCAACATCCGCATCCACTTGCAGTATGCCCCCTACCACTTCCACACGTATGCCGGGAGTTGCGGAGTGGTTTTCGGCCACGCCAACATCCGCGCAACCGACTACACTGCTCACAGCAAGCGGTGTGCCCACGATGGTGGCGGAGGTAATGGTCGGTGTATAGGGTGTGTAGACGGGCAGGAACCAAGGTGTGGTGGAAAGCACCACATCCTGTACGGTGAACTCCACGGATTGCGCACATTCCCCAAGTGCCATGTTCGCATCCGTGATGTGGAGCGCGGTACGACCAAGGTCCTGGGAGCACGCCAAAGCCACGCCACCTTCTGTAGTAAGTGCGATCACTTCCGGTGTAAATTCCGCGGACAAGCGGCCAGCGTGGATCGGATCAAGACCAAGGTCCATGGTGAATAGGAATAGTGCATCCTCACCGCTCATTTCAGCATACAGGGCCATTCGATCATTGCCTACGGCAAGGTCCAAGTTCAAGAATGATGGCTCGTCCTGTAGCAGTGGATCCATGCCGATGATCAACTTGGTCCACAGTAATTCGCCATCATGGCTAAGTAAGCCGATGCCCGGACGGTTCACGCTCGCATCGAACTGCTCGAACGTAAAATAGACCCCTTGTTGCGTGGCACGTAAGCTTTCCACTTCAACGCCTGCACCGAGGTAATCAGAGATCCAGACCGGTTCGTCCTGAGCATTCAATTTCAGAATACCTAGTGACGTGCGCTTATAAGTGGCATCATTCCATTGGAGTTGATCGTGCACACCCGATAAGCTGAACCCATCGATCTCTTGCTTTGCATAGGCCAGCGTGCCACTGGCGTTGAAGCGAAGAACCCTGTCAAAAGAATTGCCATCTTGATCCACCATGATGCACAACATGGTGAAGGAGTCATCGGTGTGCAAACTAATGCTGGCGCTGGTCAAAGGGAACGGCTGGCCGGTAAAGAACGATGCGGCCTGCGGAACACCTTGTGCGTTCGTGCGCATCCAGCCCAAGCTCACTCCGTCAACGGTCACATTGGCTATCGCCATGACGAGCTGGCCATCCGATCGTTCGCACACATGGTTAATGATCACTACTGAGCCGTTCTCTTCGTAGTGCCTTCCCCATACCACATTGCCCATCTGATCCACGCGGACCAGATCAAACCCATCCACCACCAATACATCGCCGTTGTCGAGGCCATACACATCGGCATCGGCACTGAGTGGAAACTCTGGCGGGTTACCACCAAGCAACCAGGCTTGCGACTGTGCCTGTAGATCGTGCACGGCAGACCCTATAAGGGAAAGCAGAAAGAAAGGGAGAGTACATATTCGCATGTTGATGTTCGCGTTCGTTGATCTGAAGTGTTGATCTTGGGTCTTATTGAAATATAAAGATGGTGGATATTTTCATGCTACCACAGCCCCAACATCTTCAGCGCTCCAGAAACCCACCGATCTCCTTTATACATTGAGCAGACTTCTTAACTGCAAATGCGCGACGATAGCATAACCCTCGGCGTATCCACCTTGGTGACCTTTCGGATCGTATAAAGCCGCAGTGCTTTTTAGAACTTGCCGAAATTTACTACATGTTGTAAGGCCTGCCCCATAGCAAACCACACAACCCAGTACCCCGCACTCCCTCTCAGTTGAAGTCCGGCTGATCGGTGCGTCCGCCTTGGTTCCAAACCTTGACTACTGAAGCCTTCAGGACGCGGCCCTCGGCGTCGAAGCGTACATCCCATTCCGCACCAGCACCGCACCATGTCATTAAACCCAGCCGTATGGTGCAATTCAGGTCCTCACCGCGCCACATCACTTGGAATTCGATGCAATCGTTTCCGGTGATCTCCTTGATGGCTTCGCTATTAGCGAACATGTCCTCTATGCCGATGCCCAGATCCAGTTCGGCATTGATCTCATCCAATAGTACAGGGCGCACAGCGCCTTTGCGTACGTAGCGGAAAAAGTTCCGCAGGGCTGCTTCGTCGATAATGCTGAGGGCCCAGAACAACTTGTGCTCTGCCCAGTCCATAGGTGGCACTTTGCGGACGTTGGTGGCGATTGCGGTGCTCATGGTTTTTATTTCAAATATGTGGTTGCGAACGCACCTTTTTGCACGCTGCGTTGCACAAGTAGTGAACCGGTCCATGTGCAGTACAGGATCCTGATACCGCGCGATCTTCCGACGCAAGTTCATCTAAGGCCAAAGCGCCCGGCCTAGTGCCTCACCCTACCCGCCTGCTGAAGAAGTTTCTGCCAACTGAAGTCTTTCTCTACGCAGTTAAGATCCTATTCCGCTGAAGGGAGTTCTTCTTCCGCGCAAAGCAGCTCTTGTTTCCCATAGCTAAGCCGTTAGTCCACCACGCTGAGGCATTGTTCTACCGGATGTAGCTCTTCCTTGGTGACGACAAGACCCAACTCCATCGATCTATGATCATTTCTTCACCGATCAAGAACCAACTCCACAAATTCATGATCTTATTTCCACCGGACAGGAACCAACTCCACCAACTCATGATCATGGTTCCTCTGGACAAGTACCAACTCTGCCAACTCATGATCATGGTTCCTCCGGGCTAGTACCAACTCCACCAATTCATGATCATGTTTTCTCCGGGACGATACGATCTCCATCAACTCATGATCATATTTTCTCCGGGCAAGTACCAACTCTACAAACTCATGATCATGTTTTCTCCGGGTTAGTACCAACTCCACCAACTCATGATCATGTTTCCGCTGACCTTGACCCAACGCACAAACTCATGATCATGTTCTCCAATACCTGAACTTAACTCCCGCAACTCATGATCATTTAGTTGCTGACCTCAACCTGGGCTCGAGTAACTCTTATCCCATTCTCACTAACCTTTACCTAATTCCCGGATCTCATGATCATGTTCTTCTCACCATCTATCCACTTCCAGGATCTCATGATCATGTTCGCTGCCACCCTGCACTTACTCCACCAACTTTAGCTCCAACGTTCACGCACCTTGCTCTTGTTCCGGCAACTCATGATCATGGTTTCGCCTACCTATGTTGCACCTCATCAACTCATGAACACGTTCTGATCGAACTGCGCGCTGACCCTGAAAGTGATGATCACACCCGTGCTACCCATGATCATGATCGAACAAATTATGATCATATTCAGGACGCGCCTTTCTCTGTTCTTAGCTGCTCACTATCAACCCATTGCGAATTGGAGGTGATCCGACATTAGCAGCACTTGGGAGGTTCCGCGTAGAACATTCTCCCTACAGGACCAGTATAAACGCTCGTGCTCGGAATTCACCGGCACAACAAACTTGAAGACGATGGCCAAGTACACCGTTAAAACCGGGACCAATGCCAAGGATGCAGCTACGGTTCTGGAAAAAGGCCGCACGGTAGCGCAGATGCTTCTAGGCAATCCGGGTTACCCTACGTTGCAGTCGCAGCTCCCTGCACTGAATGTTCTGTGTGATGCGTTGGAAACGACGAGCACTGCGATGCTATTCAATGGCGGGAAGCTCAGTCGGGAAGCAAAACACTTGGCGTTCGAAGCGCTTCGCGATGCACTGAAGGAGATCTCGGGCTTCGTGCAGGGTATCAGTAAAGGCGATAAGGCATTGATCCTGAGCGCAGGTTTTGATGTGGTGAAACCACGCACGAAGTTGCAGACGCCGGAGTCCCCGAAGGACCTGAAGGTGCAACGTACAGTTGAACGCGGGATCCTGAAGGTGAAATGGACACGCGTAAGTTGCTCCAAACTCACTTACCTGGAAATGGCAGAAAAAGGCAGCGACGCGTGGCAACGCATACACACCACCCGCAACAGCCACGTTATGACCAACCTGCAAACCGGCACGGAGTATTGCTTCCGGGTTCAAGCGGTAACTACAGGTGGCATCAGCCCCATGAGCGAGGTGGTGTCGAACATCGCTGCGTGATCGGTTAAGGCTTCGAGTAGAAGATTCGTTGTGGCTTCAGCGAAGTCTCTGCACCTGCTTCGGTCCACCTCCTATGCATTCTATACCTGCGTAGGGTCTCCGCCTCGGGACCCTGCGTTGTTGGGCATGCACGCAGGGTACCCGCAAAATGTATGGGAGAACCTGCGGAGATCTACGCATTCATCCCTGTCCATTTCAACGACAGCCGGATGCCACTGAATATCCCCAGCCCGAAGGCGATCGATGTGAGTCCGATGGTGCTGAGCGTATGGTACTTCAGCGCGGTCCCGATCTCCATACTCAGGCCCACGATCAGAAAGAAATACGCGAAGAAGTGGAACATGCTCAGTGGTCGCTTCAGCGTAAGCGGATCATCATTCCAGATGGGCTTTACCGCCTCTGCCCCGAATGCTGCGTTGAGCTTTGTGATCACGGGTATGGCAATGGTCGCGAAGATCAACGGCATCAGGATCATTCCTAGTTCCAGTTGCCCTACTGCGTCGATGGGTGCAACTAAATTCGGCAGTGCCGAAAGAGCGAGTATGATGGCTTTGATCTTTCCGGTCCGGTTCCAGTTCTTCATGGGCGGGGTTGCGTTGGAGAGTTGGGGGTGGTTTGCGGTTCTGTCGTTCTACTTACTGGGTTCAATGTGGATCAGCACATGGCCCAATTGTGGGATGTCCTTCCGCAACGTGTCCTTGAGCCGATGTGCTATTTCATGGCCGTGCTCTACGGTGATGGTAGCGCTTACCAGCGCGTGAAGGCCCACGTGATAGTTCATGCCGGATTTCCGGATGAAGCACTTCTCGGTAGCTACGACCCCTTCGACCGTTAACGCGACTTTCCGGATGTCCAGAACGAGGTCGTCGTACACATGCTCATCCATGATCTCTCCCAGTGCCGGCCTGAATATCTTATAGCTGTTGTACAGGATGAAGCCGGACGCAAAAAGTGCTGCCCAATCGTCCGCGGTCTCGTATCCCTTGCCAAAGTAGAGGGCAATGGAAATTCCGATCAATGCAGCGACGGATGTTATCGCATCGCTCCGGTGATGCCACGCATCGGCCTTCAAGGCAGAGCTATTCGTCTCGGTTGCTTTTTTCATGACCATTTGGAAGGAGATCTCCTTCCAAATGATCAACGGTACCAGTACAAGCAATGTCCACGCTTTGGGTAATTCATGCGGTGTGACGATGTTCTTAATGCTTTCATACGCAATCACCGTCGCAGAGGTGATCAGGAACCCAACTACCAGGAACGTCACTAACGGTTCTGCACGTCCGTGACCATACGGATGGTTCTTATCTGCCGGCCTACTGGCATACTTCAAACCGAAGAGCACCAGAAAGGAAGCAACAATGTCCGTGGTCGATTCAATGGCGTCCGCGATCAACGCATACGAGTTCCCGAAAAAACCGGCAGCTCCTTTTATTATTGCGAGGACCGTATTGCCTACGATGCTGAAATAGGTGGTCCGTATTGCGGTCCGTTCGTTGGTCATTGGGGTGTGCAAAGTTGCACATGGACGCGGCACATGCAATGCTGGCCAATGTCCATCGCTATCCTTAAACCTCAGCAGGGTCTCCGCTTCGGGACCCTGCGTTCTTGGGCGTGAACGCAGGGTCCCCGTCAAATGCACGGGAGACCCTGTGAAGGTTTTGATCGAATGAATATCCGAAATATTGATGATCTTTGTAGGAGCCCGGAATTTCAACTACCGGGTCTGCACATACTCCTCTCCTATGAGCAAAAAGATGACCACCCCAGAGAACGATGCGCTGTTCGGCTATCGGATCTGGCAACTACGGAAGAAGTACGGATGGGAACGCTCCTTACTGGCGCATCACTTAGGTGTACCGGAGGATCACCTGATGCGACTGGAGTACGGTGAACTTCCGTTGTACTTTGAAACAGCTATCCGGATGGCGCAACTAATGCGCTGTAAAGTTTCCGACTTCGAGCCGGTGAAGTTGACGGACATGGACTAGGTGATAGCGTGAGCGCGATCACGTTGTACCCTCCTTTGCCGGAACAGCATGTGCACTGTTGCGGTCACGCTCCGAACTTCTTCTTGTAATCGTCCATTGCCTTCAGCAGGATCTCTTCTGCAACTTTCCTGTTCTGGAATTGTTCCACCACCACTTCCTTCTTTTCCAACTTCGTATAGTTCTCAAAGAAGTTCTTCATTTCAGAAATGAAATGCGCGGGTAGTTCAGAGATGTCATTGATGTGGTTCACGCTGGTATCGCCTTCCGCAACAGCAATGATCTTATCATCCGCATCGCCACCATCGACCATGCGCATAACGCCGATCACCTTCGCTGATACGATGCACATTGGAACGATCTCGATCTGTGAAAGCACCAGGATATCCAAGGGGTCATTATCATCGCAATACGTTCGTGGGATGAATCCATAATTCGCCGGATAGTACACCGAAGAGAACAGGACCCTATCCAATTTCAATATGCCACTTTCCTTATGCAGCTCGTATTTGGCCCTGCTCCCTTTCGGGATCTCGATGATGCCATTCACTACGCCGGGTAGGTTGTCACCAATACTGACGTTATGCCACGGATTGAAATTCATGCTGTTGTTCTGTTATGATCGTGTCTACAAGGTAGTGAATTCTTTACCATGTTCTGATCGGTTCCTGATAAACTTCGGCGGCCACCTGTCTCTCTCGAATAAAGTCCTTCACTGTCATCATGAACGCTATCACGTCGGGTAATTCTTTGTTCGCCCTTAGGGTCGAAGGAGTAGTATTCACGAACTGTCCAATTTGGTGGTTGGAAGTAAACATCCACTCCCTCAGTTGGAATGAGTGAATCATTTTTCAGCACATAGTCGACGAAAGAAGTTCCAGCCCAATAAGCAGTAGATGTTATTGTCTGACGGACCGTGTCATAGCAAAGGTTCGGCTTCGCGTATGAGTTCTTGATCCTGGTCAAGAGATGAGTTGTTGGATCCTGAACGAATAAGTAGTAGAACTGATCAGAGCCTCTGCCACCAGTGCCATAAGGAACCTTAAAGTCCATGGATAGATCTGATTGAGATCCTCAAATACAGGAACAGCCTCTGAAAATTGTATGTCCAAAGAATCAAAAGATTGCACCGATCTTAACTCAGTGTCAGATCGATGGTAAACATGAATGAACAATTTATGGTCGTACGGTTCTGTTCGTATTGCTAGGAGAAATTTCTGATCAGGCCATATGTTCATTGAGTCTACAAATTGATAGTTGTTCAAAATGCTGTCACGACCATCTTCAGATGTAGCCGAATGGTCAACTTCTTGTTTCAGATCTTGATCTGAGCAGGAGGTCATACCAACTAGGACGACCACTACACAAAGGACTTTTTTCATTTCAATTGGCCGACAACGAGCTTGAATACAAAAACGTTTGGAGTGAACTTCTGATCATGCAAGTAAAGTGGCCACTTTGATTAGATCTTACGGTTAATGAGATCCGTTCCACGATCTTGATATTAAACCAATGTCATACTAGATCATCAAACCGGATCTCGAACCGATCGTTGCGGTGCGCTATCTTTCATTATTTCAGCCCACGCTTGCTGATCTCTTGCTGCACGCGTACTTCAACTTCCTTTTGCTTCTTCCCTTTAGTGACGAGAACGACCGCTGCGATCACCAGAATGAAGGGCAGAAAACCGAGCCCGTTCCTTACTACACTATACACCGCAATACCGATGAGCATACCAATAAGCCCAGCATTCAATGTCTTCGCTGACCTTATCTTCTTTGCTTGTTCCAATAACTCTTTGTCCGTTACCCCCAGTAGTTCGTTCTGTTCCATTCGTGTTGGTCCGTGTTGGTGTTGTTAGTTAGGGTGCGGTACTGTTCCGTTGATCACAAATTTATGCGCTCTGCTGTGCCACACTTTTTCGCACGTGCTATTAAACCTCCGCAGGGTCTCCGCTTCGGGACCCTGCGTTCTTGGGCGTGAACGCAGGGTCCCCGTCAAATGCACGGGAGACCCTGCGGAGGTTTAACGTGCCACACTTTTTCGCACGTGCTATTGTACGGCGCACACCTTGGGAATTACCCCAACGACCAGCCATCTCCACCAGTTATCAGTAAAGCCAAATTCAAATAGATGATCAAACTCTTAACCGGGAAACAGAAGAAATAGATCACTGCACCCCACATTTTGAAGTGTCCATTTCCATTAGTATTCAATGCGTGCTTTTTGAACAAATGCATTGAAATGAAAAATGGCAAGAACGATGTAATGATACTTGCACCGGCAATTCCTGCTATTGCACCACCCTCCATGTGGTAACCTCCATCATACAAGGCAGCCAACGTGGTCGCTATCAACAGGATCACTACGGTAATGTAAAAAGTTCGTGCTCGTGATCTGAGCTTCATGGAATTTTCCAACTGTATGTTCAATATGAAGTGTAAAGATCGTGAACGTAAATGTAGCCTCGATCCCACGCCATTATACCTGCGCAGGGTCTCCGCCTCGGGACCCTGCGTTCGTGGGAATGAATGAACGCAGGGTCCCCGTCAAATGCACGGGAGACCCTGCGAAGGTTTAAGGTTTATTCTTTGGAAAGGTGTGGTCCAGTTCAATTGATCACGCGTTCATCCGCGCAGTGCTGAATGACCAGTCCTTCTGTACCTCCGCATTGTCTCCGCCTCGGGACCCTGCGTTCTTGGGCGTCTATACCTGCGCAGGGTCTCCGCCTCGGGACCCTGCGTTCTTGGGCGTGAACGCAGGGTCCCCGTCAAATGCACGGGAGACCCTGCGAAGGTTTAGGTTCAGGGTGTAGTATAATGGTTCAATCAATGCGCTGCATGCAGTCCCGCTTTCCGAAAGATGTCCTCCAGCTCCTTATCGATCGGGAACGGCTTTAATGGTGGAACATTCGCTCCGCCGGGATTTCCGACCGGAACGCTACCTACGAAGGATTTCACACCTCCAACCATCAGACGTGGAATTTGCCCAATGATCTCTTTTCCGCTTTTGATCCTGATCCCGAACTGGAGCATTTTCCAATGCACGAACGTATGCGCGAACGGATAGTTCTGTCCGATGATGTGCGCTCGTTCCAAATGACGCCACGCACCTTTCAAATTACCGGTTGCGTACTGAATGCGGTAGTGATCCAATTCAGCCGTGTAGTATACTTTCAGCGCTTCAGGGATGGACGTGTTGAATTTCATTTCCTTGTTAGGCTTTTGACCGTTGCGAATTCTTGGGTGAAGCTTAAACCTCCGCAGGGTCTCCGCCTCGGGACCCTGCGTTCTTGGGTATGAACGCAGGGTCCCCGTCAAATGCAAGGGAGACCCTGCGGAGGTTTAGTAAGTCCATTGTTCTCCATCGTCCAAGATCATTCATCGTTCAATGAATTGACCCCTTGCTGTTTCAGTGCAGCTAATGCATCTTTCATTGCTTTGACCTGCTCCGGTGGGTGCCCTTGCCAAATGGTAATTTCTCCAACAACTCTGAATGGCTCTTTCGAACGATAGGACATCGTAGGATTTCCCGGGAATTTCTTGTCTGTTAGGTCAGGGTCATTTTCAATTGCTCCTGTCGGTTCAACTAAATAAATTCTTTCTCGCCCTTCACCAACTGCTAGTTCTGCCCCCCAAATTGCAGGATCCAATGTTGCTGCCAGAAATATATATTTCGCGTTGATCCTTTTTCCAAAGTTTGAGTTGAAACCCGCTTTGATCAGGTCGCCTATTTTCAACTCCGCCTTCGTTCCGTGAAAATAAGTCTGTACGAATGGTGTCGCACCCGGCCCGGTTGATCTCTGTGCGCTTTCATTTTGCTCCATTAGTGATCACTGATCTTTTATTTGATCGTATCGTCCTTTACAAAGATGGATAACGATCTTGTATGTTACAATTGTAGATATGCCGCACGATCAAAAATCAACTTGAGCACCTCGTTACTCGTCCATTTGAAAGAGCATAACATAGCTCTCTTGTGCATCAGCGTTGTGGCATTCGCCCTGAACCTAAACCTCCGCAGGGTCCCCGTCAAATGCACGGTAGACCCTGCGGATGTTTAATGTCCGTTCTAAGCTTTCTGCTCGGTGAATTCCTGTGCTCTGATCACCTCACACTGATCTTGGATGAATAGACCTTCCCATCTACAGGAATGCGTACAAAATAAAACCCGTTGTTCAACTTGGCATGTATGGTGTGATCCTTTTCCAAGTTGTTCACCGCTTCAAGATAAACCTGGTTCCCTAGCATATCACTGATCGTGATGGTGTATGCTGTCGTTGGTAGTTCGTTGAACTGGATCTCGAAATTGTCCGTAGCAGGATTCGGATGGATCAAGAACTTAGTGGGTTCCGGTCCTGATCCAATACCCGACAACCCATCACTATAAATTTCCCAGATAATAAAGCGACCACTATTGTTATCAGCAGCATAGACGACCGTGTCAGAAAAAGTAGCTCCATTTTGAGCGGAAGAATGTGTGAGGTTATTTATTACTCCCAACTGATACGATTGGTCAGTTAGTTCATACCTGTCCACATGGAACGGACCAGCCCCCCAAGGCAGACCAGCTAAATTCAGGTGCACGGTATTATTTCCGGAAGTAGGGGTTGGTGCAGGAAATACAACAACGATCTTATCACTTGTGGTCGTCATTCCAGCCAATGCGTACATGCCTGGATCAATGGTCAACGGCAATCGGTTGACAGCATCGTTCATCCTATTCATGTTATAGTACACATAAGCTGCTGGTTTTGGCACGATGGGTCCAACACGGTACATGCCTAAATAGGTGTAATTATCCGTGGACGTTTCGGGGTCGAACAAACAAACTTCAAAGGACATGGCAACATCTCTATTCAGCATGTCAATGGTGTGTTCCATTTTGTGCAGTCCATAATTCAAGCCTCCCCACGTATCCGTGTTCTGATCGATGCGCCCCCATTCGGCATTTATCAATTCAGCATTCGGAACATACGTATCCCGCCAATTTTTAACGAGTGCAACTTTCGTACTGTCATATCCTCCTTTTAACTGAGTGTCTGAATAAGGATGAAAAGAAAGGAAATCAAGTTTATCTGAATTGGTCTGGACCTGTTGAAGGAAATACAGAGGTACCATCTGATCGCCAGAGTATAGAGCGAAGCTACATCCACCCAATTTTATGGCATTCGCCAAGCTGGCGTCTGCAGAGACCTCGTTCGCGATCGCCTCATAAGCTGCATACAATTGTTCTTTCGTCCCTGACCAGAAAAAATGTTCCATGATGAAATTCTGATCGGGTTCATTCCAGTGTTCAAAATAGGTGACACCATAGGAATCATAACAGTGTTTAATGAATTGGTACATCACTCTGCCATACACAGCATTGTTTTCAGGTGGAGCGTTACGTATGGTATTATCATAAGCCAGTTGGTAAACAAAGCCTATCAGTCCATTATAATTCGGGGTCGTATCAGAGCTAAGAACGAACGGCATGTAATCCATCGTAATGAATGGTTCTGCGCCGAACGACTGAACAACTGTGATCAAGGAATCGATGTAGGAAAAATCATAATTGGATAGATCGTCCGCATCCGTTAGGTTATTGCCTCCTTTATAGAATTCATACGGAAGTTCCTTCAGGACACTTGTGGAACTGGAGTAATAACTCGTATCCGGCGGATTGTCTGCTCTACCATTTGAAACACGAATAAAACGCGGTTCTAGCCGCGCCATTTCAGCTCCAAGATCGGGATCTGATAACAAGGAAGTATGTGGCCCTAGCCAAGTTGGGTTGCCTCCATATCCAAGCGTTAAATGCACCTCGTAATGATCACGCCATAGTGGAGGTAGTGTACCTACTGTTGTAGAAGGGTCTACATTGATCGTAATTGTTTCCTGAGAATAAAGAACATTCACTTGGAACGATAAATACAGAATAACACAACTGATCTTTTTCATGATCGAGGTTTTGTATGATACCGATCGGACCCATAACAATGGTAAGTATCCCGCACCATCAAACAGCCGCTGGATCACCTCGCTCATTTTTAAGGTCGCGGCTTAGCTCCCTTTTGCAAAAGGCGTGGCTTCAACCACGGGAACTAAGGTAATGTACCAGATGGTTTGGAACTGCACTGCTGGACCAAGGAGCCGATCATACGGCGCCCATTAACAACGTTTCCGAGAGCACCATACACTGGTCACTACGGCGATGCTCCTCGTGCATCCCTGTGTGATGCCAAGCTTGCCATTGCCAACGGAACCGCGAACGATCCTATTACCTGAATGCGAGGTACTGGTTATCAGTGATCACTTAAACCTCCGCAGGGTCTCCGCCTCGGGACCCTGCATTCTTGGGTATGAACGCAGGGTCCCCGTCAAATGCACGGGAGACCTAAACCTCCGCAGGGTCTCCGCCTCGGGACCCTGCGTTCTTGGGTATGAACGCAGGGTCCCCGTCAAATGCACGGGAGACCCTGCGGAGGTTTAAATTCCACTTCCCTCTTTCTTCACCTGCTCATTTCTTGAAAATAAAGTAGACAGCAAGAACCAGAAAGCCGGATCCGATCACGTGGTTCAACCGCAGGGTCTCGTTCTTGAAAAAGATAAGTGTGAATGCAGTAAAGACGACGAGTGTTATTACTTCTTGGATCACTTTCAGTTGCCATAAACTGAACGGTCCACCATTGCCTATGAAACCGAGCTTATTAGCAGGAACCTGAGCCGAGTATTCGAAGAGGGCGATCCCCCAACTGATGAGAATAACAGCAGGAAGTCCCAATTTGCTGAACCAGGGTATTTCCTTGAATTTCAGATGTCCGTACCAAGCGAACGTCATGAAGATATTGGAGAGGGTAAGAAGTAGTACTGTATAAAGCGATTTCATTTTTCTATGGCAAGTTGATGGTATTATTTCGATCTATTCGTTCTGTTCCGGGTGCTACGTGCACATGGCCGCGGCACCACCATTCTCTTATGAACGTGTTGCTTCATTCTCGCTGAACCGTACCCATTGTTCATGAACCAGGGGAACTAATGCAAAGAAACACCTTGGCCTTTCGGGTGCAAGTGTATTGGGTAACACAGGACACTTTAAAACGACGGAAGCCCCGCAATGCGGGGCTTCCATACATAAGCAGCAACTGCCGCTTCGTTTATTTTGCAGAATCCATGTGCTCTTTGTGCATCATGTTGTGCTCCTTCTCTGAAGCATCGCAACTTGCTTTCCACTGAACGAATTGCTCAGGTGTCAACACGTTCTTGATCTCGTCCTGATACTTGGACATGGTCTCCGCTTTCTTGGCATCACCTTCTTTCATGCCATTGCACTCCTTACTGCAATTCGCTAGGATGGACTCCACTTTCGTCTGCTGCGCTGCGGTCAATTTCAGGTCGGCTATGGCTTTTGAATCGGCCATCATGCATCCGTGACCTGATTTTTCCATCTTGGCCGGCTCTTTCGGAGCAGCTACAAGTGTGGAGGACTTATCCTGTGCGAAGCCGATGGTGCTCAGGAGAACGAATGCGGCTGTTAATACACTGTTTTTCATGGGTTTGTTGGTTGGTTAGTGGGTGAGTTTACTGTTCAAATATAGACCAGTTGGTACTAGTGCTTTCTGCGTTGTGAATTCTTGTGACGTTCTCGATCCCTCCCGCGCTATCCACGGTGATCGTGGTGGAACTGGTAGGTATGAGGATGACACTTTCTTGTGCGAACAAGGTCACCGTAACAAGGAGACCCAGTGCTGTAAGTCCGACCAATAGGGCCGTGTGCGCTATCATGTTAACGGTGCGGATGTTCAAAGAGTCCATAGCAAATTCAGTTCGTTCTCCAATTTCTTAAGCCAATGCCATGCCAGGTCATACCAAAGCCAGAAATGGCCTTGGTAATGTGGAATGCCATACTCACAGGGTAATTTCACTTGGGGAAGATCATACTCATGGGGTACAGCCCGTTCAAGTTTTGCGCGAATGTTCGCACCTTTGACCATGCGGACGACCGGCTGGATCCTTCTTGCGCTCGTGGTAGTGATAACGGCAGCTTCCTTGGTGAACAAGCAACGCTGGTGGATACGCATGTTCGATCTGCCCCGTGCACAGTTGATCGTGCTTGGTGTGCTGGCCATCATGCTCTTCGCCGTGTCCGGGCCATTGCGCGAACCGGAGCTGGCAGCTCTTTTCCTGTTGGCCATCAGCATGATCCATCAAGGTCGAAAAGTGTTCCCGTACACGCCACTCGCACCGGTGATGTCCATACGCGGTGTGCCTAAAAGCGAGCAGGATCGATTGTCCTTGATCGCGGCCAATGTGCTGGGTCCGAATCGCGATGTTGCTGCTTTCCTGCGCGTAGTGGAACAACACGATCCTGACCTTGTGTTGACGTTGGAGTCCGATGCCTGGTGGGAAGCCGCGTTGGAACCGCTTGAGCGCACGCGACCGCATACTATCAAAGTGCCCTTGGATAATTTGTATGGAATGCATCTGTTCTCCCGGTTCCCACTTACCAACACTGAAGTGCGCTATTTGGTGGAGGATGATGTACCATCCATACGCACCACGTTAACATTACCCTCTGGCGCAACCGTACTCGTGTATGGCGTGCACCCCCGGCCCCCTGCACCCGGTGAGAACAGAACGGCAAAAGAGCGCGATGCGGAACTGCTCCTCGTGGCCCGTGAGATCGAAGAAGCGCCGTGTACCACGTTCGTTGCTGGCGACCTGAACGATGTGGCCTGGTCCACCACATCCGACCTGTTCCGGAAAACCAGTGGGCTGCTGGATCCCCGCCGTGGCCGTGGCTTTTACAATACCTTCCATGCAAAAGTACCCTTGTTCCGTTGGCCTTTGGACCACATTTTCCACAGCGAGGACCTTGTGTTGTTGGATCTGAAGCGCCTACCACCCTGTGGATCCGATCACTTCCCCATGTACATCGCTATGGAGTACCGCCCACTGGTGAACAATGGCGATACTCCGGAACCACTTTCGCCGGATGAGGATGAAGAGGTGGATGAGAAGATCGCGGAGGGAAAGGCACATGCCGGTAAGGGATGATGGTGCGGCTGTTCAGCACGTATTTCCAACGGCGTTCAGTGTACGGACCCAAATGAGGGTCAACTGCCCCAAGCTGTGGACCACATGCCACGACGAAAACTACGCCAAGGTCCGCGCGAATCAACTTTTATAGTGACTGAGCCCGCCGGTACTGGCAGTATTCTGCGATCACTACGGAGCAGAAGGACATCCGGCCTAAAAGATCGGAATGCTGTTGGCATGATCACTGGAAACATTCACTAATTAAAACCACCAGACCCATGAGAACGCAATTGACCTGTTTCGCGATTGCCGCACTATTCACTACATCCCTGTTCGCACAGACCCCGGAGAGTGCAGAACTTCCTGTGAAAGAAGCTACGGATGGTAGTTGGATCGGTATATCCGGCACCGTTGAAAGCACCAGCACTGGAAGTTTCATGCTTGATTATGGAGACGGTACCATCAAAGTGAGCGTTGACCCTGATGGTACCAACCCGCATGAGTTCATTGCCAACGAAGCAGTGACGGTGTATGGCATTCTGGATGAAGGATTTTTCACAGCATCCACCATCAACGCACGGACCGTTTATCTGGATAGCCAGAAAAGTTATGCGTGCACAAGCGATGGCGCCGACGCCAAAGTAGCGACATTCATGCCCGCACTTTATACGGGCACTGTCGTGTATGGTAGTGTTACCAAGTTGACCAATGACGGGTTCGTGGTGAACGACGCGGGAACCATGGTTACCGTTGATACAAGCGCATTGTCAGGAGCAACAAAGGAAGCGACCGGTGATCCAGCAGTACATGTTGGGGATCGTGTTGCGGTGGTCGGCGATATCACTAAAGGATTCTTTACCGGACGTACGCTTGCTGCTACTTCCTTGAACGTGGTGCATTGATCGCGAGCATAAGCAATTCTGTACATAACACGCTAGTTAAGACCCCGGCCAAACCGGGGTCTTTTTAGTTGAGGTAGCGATGCGATCCATTCAGGACAGATACACATTGAACATCGCGCTAGCATTACCCACTTCCATGGATAGGATCCGTGAGGCATCCTATGCCCCGATCTGGGGCAGTTCCGCTCCGCAAGTGGCAACTTAACCGGTGGGTCTACGCACGATGCCACGTGGCGCGAAGGTTGCGGCACGGATCGGTATGAAAACACTGTTGCGAAAAACCACTTCTCCCGGTATCTCCGTCGTGACCATTACAGCGCTGTTGATCATGGGATGTTCGAATGCTGACAACAACAGCGTGAGCATGAATGATCGGGACATTGGGCTGAGTGAGAACGTGATGGCCGACTCGGAGAATTTCGAGATCGGTAATGCTGCACCCGCCGATCAGGTTCCCGTTCACTTCGACACGCGGCTTTATACGGAAGAAGGAGGGCTGATCATTCGAAAAGAGGCCAACACACGTGAACCAGCCACCACACCTGCTGAGGAGCGAAGCTATTTGGCTGAAGATCTTCACAGGATCCGCCTACCATTGATGGCCGAGTTGGGCCGTGTACGGGATCGCCTGAACCTGGGTGGCCGTGAAGAACCAAGTATCAAGGCCGATGAAAAGCGCGCCACTGAATTGGCAAAGAGTCTGGATCGTGTGGACCGCGCCTTGGCCGTTATTGAAGCTAGTACCGACAGTACATGGAAGTCCGAACGTGAGCGCCAGCTGAAGGAGTTGAAGGTAGTGCGTGAATGGGTAATGCGCTACCGCGCAGTGCGCCCCACAAGTTCTACATCGCGCATGTGATCTGGATGAGGCTGTGTTGAATGGCTTAGCCTTCGCAGCTAGTCCGAACAGCCTGATAGTACGATCAGTCCGTCTGCTTTGCGCAAGCGATCCATCAGAAGCAACATGCGTTCATCGTATGCATCTTCTTCCCCATCTTCCAACTCGGCAATTTCCGCATTCAATTGTACAATTTCCGGCAGTAGGACATCTAGCTCGCTGCTATGCCTATACGCCGCGATCTGGTGAAAACACAGGTAGCCTGCACACGCGATCACTTGGGTCGGACGCTGATGGAAGAGGACCGTATCACTGACCTGTAGGTCGCTGGAGAGCCACTCCAATGCCGACACGCGCTCGTAGGCCTCCACACTTATGTTACTTGTCGCTGCACTGTCCAGTTGGAAGGGATCGAACAGGTGATACAGTATGGCCTGGTCGGTTTTCGCGCAATCGATCAACCCTTCGGCGCAGTAGCGATATGTCGCTCTATACCTGCACCACGTACTGTCCGTCGCACCATCAGTGTTGAACAAGAGCGCTTTCAAATACGGGCTACTGTGGATCGAATCCACATTCAGGTAACACGCGCTTATCGTGCGGTAGCATGTAAGTTCTTGACCTGTGATCATGGTCACTTTTAACGCGAGGGCGTAATTGGAATAGTGGCATTCCGCTTTTGCGGTGGCGCATGCTAGAAGTAACAGCTGAAGAATGGCATTTCTCATGTCGCACGTTCTGACCCGGCAACAAGATACTCGCATGATCTGAAGAACGCAGCAGCATCATGCAGTAGCTTCAACGCATTCACTCCAAAACAAAAGACCAGTGCAGCCATCCATTGCCGCACTGGTCTTCAACAAAGAATTGGATCAGGCTCAAACGCGCAGGCGACCTTCTATACCTCCATCATCTTTACTGCCTGTAACAATGGCAGCCATGATCTTGATGCCGGCCACGATCTTCCCATCCTTCGTGTCCCAGTAGTAGCTGTCCAGTGGTGTTACTTTCATCAACCGCAGGTCTGGATCCTCGGCGCCTTCGGGCACCCATGCTTCCGCCCATTTGCTGAACAGTTCCTTGATGCGCTCGCGATCGTTGGAGAATTCCACCGTGCCATTGATCGTAAGGAATTCCTGATCCGATGGGTTCGAGAAATAAAGATCCGTACGTGGATCCTTCATCAGTGAAATGTATTTGCTGCTGGTGCGTAGTGTTAGGAACCAGAAATTGCCGCTATCGTCAACCTCCGAAACACTCATCGGGCGACTTTTGGAAATGCTTTCTTTCAGATCCGTCACCATCATGCAGATGGTCTGGTGATCCACGATCTCTTTTAATTTCTTGATGGCCTCCTCGCCCATCAGTTGTTTTTTATCGCCCATTGTTCAGTTGTTTTTCTCTGAAGAACGCCAACATCATGCCGATGCCCGAACAGCGCATTCGTGGATCTGGAATGTGGAGGATATTGCACACTTGTCTCGTGAAATGGGTAATAGCAAGAAGATGGAAAGGTCGGCGTTGACTTTACGAGGAGCGTACACTTCCCCGTTACCCCGAATGGTTCTGAATTTGATGAACTCGATGAAGTTCCTGAAGTCCAGGTCCGGAAGAGATCCACAACGCATACTTTTAGCCGAACGCAAGGCGCTCCTAAAAACTATTTCTTCAACAGACATGAACTTCAAGCAGAACGCGAAAAGCTTTTGGGAAAACCTGAAGACCACCGTAACCAAGTTCGGGGAGATCGACCCGTTCACCCAAGCAGGGTTCTTGGCCTACACTACAATTTTCGCGCTGCCGGGTGTGATCATCATCGTAGTGGCCATTGCTGGTTTCTTCTATGACGCGAACGAGGTGCAGACCGCCATCTACTCCCAGTTCGGGTCGTTCATTGGCAGTGATACCACTGATCAACTAGAGACCATTGTGGAACAAGCCGATAAACAACACAGCGGCATTCTGGCAAAGATCCTAGGCGTTCTTGCTTTGGTTGTGAGTGCCACAACTGCTTTCGCGGCATTGCAGCGGGGCTTGAATAAAGTGTGGCGCATTGAACCTGTAAAGGGCCGCGCAGTGTGGCGCTACCTCGGTAGCCGCATGATCTCGTTGGCACTGATCGCATCCTTCGGTTTTCTACTCCTGATGTCACTGGTTCTCGATGCCGTTCTGGTGAATGTCGGGGAACGCGTCGGGAGCTGGGTGCCAGCGGAGGATATCCTGTTCGGTATACTGGGAATGGCCGCTTCATTCGGAGTGGTCACCTTGGTATTCGCATTCGTATTCAAGCTTTTGCCGGATGCTAAAGTTCCGTGGCATTCGGTCTGGGTGGGTGCACTCTTCACAGCGGTGCTCTTCACGTTGGGCAAGTTCTTGATCGGCCTTTACATAGCCAAGACCGGTGCTGCGGATGCCTATGGCGCAGGCGGCGTGGTCGTGATCGTAATGTTGTGGGCCTATTTCTCCACCTTGATCCTGCTCTTCGGTGCGCAGTACACCTATGTGAGTTCCGGTGCAGCATCTGAGGAACCGGGTGCCGACAATGCAGTTATCGATCCAGCGAGAAAGGTAAAGACCTAAGAATGCTAGTTTCTTGTTGAACGTAGTGTGGCTTTGGCGTACTACCAGAATTGAGAGCGCAGCTGAACACCTACTGTAAGGAACCGATCCGCTTTTAGCAGTTCGCGCTCTCCATAATCTCAATTGGGATAGTTGGCATGATCAACCAGATGATCATAAGAAAGGTACTCCGCCCGTTTGAATTTGAAGCGCTGTGCTTAGTCACTGAGCGGTGATGATCACATTACCCGTGCTACAGCATTTTGCGATCCGCTCCGGCTCATCGAATGATGAAGATGTTCGTGAACATGACGCGAGATGGGCCTAGAGAGTAGTGTCTGGAACAGAACCGAACTACGACCCGCAGCCCCCACAGGCATTGCACGCTGCACAGGCCGCGCGCTGGGAAACAGCTTCACCCGCCACTTGCGTACTCTTCTTCGCGTGGAACACAGGCAACCACATCCGCAACAGGTAAGCTGCTGAGATCAGTACGATGATGGTTGCTATAAGGGTCTGCGTCATCCGGTGATCGCGTTCGTTAGTTGGTACGTGATCAGACTTGCAAGGTACGCCAAACCGAAAAGATAGCCGCCCATGATCCACATGTATTTCCACGAGTTGGTCTCGCGTTTCACGGCCACGAAGGTGCTGAGGCACTGCGGTGCGAACACCAGCCAGATGAGCAGTGAAAGTTTGGTGGCCAAGGACCATTCCGTTGCAATGCGTTCCCGCAGCTGGGACTCCACATCCTCATCATTGCCGTCCATGGCGTAGGTCATGCCCAACGCGCTGACCACCACTTCGCGGGCAGCCATTCCGGGCACCAGTGCAATGGAGATCTCCGCGTTGAAACCGATGGGCGCGAACACATGTTGAAGTGCATGTCCCATTTCGCCGGCCAAGGTTCCCGCTATGGGCGAGTCCGACTGTGCGGCGCGCGGCGAGGGGATGCTGCTAAGACCCCACATAACAATGGTGAGCGCCATGATCACGGTACCCACGCGTGTAATGAAGATCATGGCGCGCTCATAGATACCATAGACGAGGCTGCGCAGATCCGGCCATTGGTACGGCGGCAATTCCATCAACAGGTGCGGTCGTGACCCTTCGCGTTCGCTGCGTTTGATCACCCACGCAACCGTCATGGCCGCCACGATACCGAGCAGATATAAGCCCACCATGACAAGTGCACCGGAGACAGGTTCGTTCGGAAAGAGCGCGGCAATGAGCAATGTGTAAACCGGAATGCGCGCGGAACAGGCCATCAACGGCGCGACAAGAATAGTAGTAAGCCGATCGCGCCAATTGGTGATGGTGCGTGTGGCCATGATGCCCGGTATGGCACAGGCGAAGCTGGAAAGTAATGGGATGAAGGAGCGTCCGGAAAGACCGGCCTTGCTCATGGGCCTGTCGAGCAGGAATGCTGCGCGCGGCAGATAGCCCGATGCCTCCAGAGCAAGAATGAACAGGAAGAGGATAAGGATCTGTGGCAGGAAAACGAACACGCTCCCTACCCCACCAATGATACCTTCCACCACGAGACCACGCAATGCGCCGTCGTCCATGTGGTCCCGCACGTATCCGCCTAATAAAGTGGTACCGTCCTCGATGAATCCGGAGAGCCAAGCACCCAACGAGAACACGGCGACGAAGGTGAGAAAGAGCACCACCGCAAGCACCACGAAACCCCACACCGGATGCATAAGAAAGCGATCGATCCGATCGCTTGGATCAAGGTCCACGGCGGGTTCGGTGACCACGCGCTTACAGATGCGTTGCACCTCTTTCTGCGTGTCCATCACTTGTTCCAGTCCTGGAGCCTTCCACGCCACGGGTGTGCTTTGCTTAACGGGAAGATCCAAGAAAGCGCGCAACTCATCGGCACCATGGGCTTGCACGCTTACGGTGCGGATCACCGGTACGCCGAGTTCACGTGCCAGTGCGTCCACATCGATACCGATCCCGAACTTCTCGGCACGGTCCATTTTGTTCAGCACCACGACCATGGGGATGCCCAAGCTTCGCGCTTCCAGCACCATGCGCAAGTGCAGGCGCAGGTTGGTGGCATCGGTAACGCACACGAGCAGATCGGGAAGGGCCTCTCGGCTGCGCCCGGTCACCACATCGCGTGTCATGGCCTCATCGTTCGAGAGCGCATTCAGGCTATAAGCCCCGGGCGATCAAGAACCTTTACGCTGCGCCCTGCCGTGGTGAACAATATTCCTTCCTTGCGCTCTACCGTTACACCGGCGTAGTTGGCCACCTTCTGGCGGCTGCCGGTCAGTAGGTTGAACAGGGCGGTCTTACCACAGTTCGGGTTGCCGAGCAGAACGATGTGTGCTGGAAGGGTAAGGGTATCCACCTCCATAGCTATGGCTCCAAGGTCACAAGAATGAAGGATGCTTCGTGACGACGCAACGCGAACGTTGTGCCGCCCAAACGTACGGCCAAAGGTTCATAACCGGCAGCTCCCGTGGCCACTACGCGCACGCGCTCCTCGGGGACGAAACCCAGTTCCACCAAGCGCAACACCAGGTCGCGGTCCACGTCAGTGGTGGGCATGATCACCTCGACCACATTGGCCCAACGGTAGGCTGGTAGCTCATTCAGGCGAATGGCAGTGATGCTTGGGGCGTTCATTGGAGGGTCGTAAAGGTCCGCTTTGCAGGCGGAACCCGGTATACCTCGATCATGGTATTCCGGTGGGACCATCGGGCGGGGCGGAATGGGCTTGAGCGTAAGGCTGATGGATGGCTCTTTAAGCTGGACCAGTGGGTGGATCAGCGAGCGCGATGGCAGTTGGGTGCACCATCCAGCGCACAAGGCAAAGGCATAAGTGGCTAGTGTGTTCCCTAAACGTTGTGTGACTTCCGTCGACTACCAGAATTTAGAACGCAGGGTAATACCCGCAGTAAGGAACCAATTCGCTTCGAGCAGTTCGCGCCCTCCGGCAATGTCAATTTGGATATTGGGTATGATCAGCCAGAGAAACCCACCATCCAAAGTAATGTTTCCTCTATTTTCGACAGGCTGTCGCCAATGGCCTTCACCGAAGATCGAAAATGCATCGGAAAGCTGCTGTTGACCGGAGGTCGTGATCGTAAATTCAGGCACATCCGATCCTGGTTCCAGCAATGCGCCTGCATTCATGGTCAATTCAAAATTGGGAGTGAGATCGCGTACGGCAAGCACAGCGAAACGTCCACCGCTGGCACCTTGATCATCAAATTGATATTCGCCAAGCACCGCTAAGTTGATCTCATCGTTATTTATCAGACCGATCTTGGTGCCCACGCTCCAGGAATATTCCTCCAACTGTTGCGCATTCAGGGTTCGGTCACCGTCCAGCCTCAATTCCACACCTTTCAGAATGCCAATGCGCAGCAACGCAATAGGTAGATCCGCATTCGTACTATCTCCTTCGAACCGATCCCGCTGCACACCGGCTTCCAATTGTATGATCCCTTGCGGCACTGGCGAAGCCCCTTCGCTAAAACCCGGTTGGTCACTTTGAAGTTCTTGGGCACTTAGGGAGGCACGCAGGAAAACAAAACACGCCATGGTGATCCATCGCACGAATAGTATTGGCCGCTCCATCAATGTACGTCGCATGCATCCCTTGAATTGCTCCGTGCTGTTCTCACGATCTCTAACGATATCCGCAGTGGGAAAAACCTCACCACGGCATTGCGCAAGTATACTGAGTGAATTCTTGAACATTCCCAGCCCACGATAAATAGCACACCGTGATCGATCCAGAAAAGATAGAGACCTCCGTGTTCTTTTGTGTGAACAGTTCCACATACCTTGCGCAGGCCAGCAATTCCGAGCAAGACCATGGACAACTTCGCACGCATGATGCAACTCGCCGAGGAGGTCTTCGCGGTGCATGAGGACCCGACCCAACTGCAAGTGGATGAAGATGTCTTGGCGCACTTGCGGCAGTTGCATCCGGCGTCGGTGAGCGAGGAGGCTGACCCCAATGGACCGGTGGCCTGGATACTGCTGATCCCTACCACGGCGGAATTAATGGAAGGCTTTCTCATGGGCACGCTCACCGAGCAGGAGTTGTATGAGCGAACGCCAGTGGGTGCAGCGTACGAGGCGGTATACCTGTGCAGTGCAATGGTGTTGCAGGAGTATCGCCGAACGGGCCTTGCCGAACGGACCACGCTGCAGGCCTTGGAACAGATCCGCAAGGACCATCGCATCACCACCTTGTTCTGTTGGCCCTTCACCGAGGGGGGCGATGCGTTGGCGGTGGCCATTGCGCGCGGATCGGACCTGCCGTTGCGGATACGTGAGCGGTAAGGCGCATTGCGATAGATCACCGTTAACCGTTTAACGATGTTCTGCGTTCCGCCGAGTTCCAGCACAGCATGTCGGTGATCCGGTGACTTCACCTTCAGCAGAATTCGCCGAGCTTATCCTTGTTCAGCGGAGGTTTTGGCAAGTGATCAGGATCGTGCATTACCACTTATCCGCGTGTGCATCCACTTACCAATTCGTGCGCTTACGCTTGCATCACTATCCGATACCTTCATGCACTGAACGCCATGAAAGCCATTGTATGTTATCGTTACGGACCACCCGAGGACCTGCTCTACAAAGAGGTGCCTGAGCCTGTTGCAAAGGAACATGAGGTTCTTGTGCGCGTGCATGCCACATCGGTGAACGACTATGATTGGAGCTGGGTGCGCGGCAGGCCGTTGATCTATCGGTTGCTGTTCGGGTTATTCAAACCAAAACATCCAATACCGGGAATGGAGCTATCCGGCACTGTTGTCAAATGTGGCACGAACGCGAACCGTTTCAAAATTGGTGATGCGGTACATGGCGACATCTCCGCAAAAGGGTTCGGGAGCTTTGCAGAGATGCTGGCGATCCATGAAGAAGCGCTCGTGCATAAGCCTGCGGATATGTCCTTCGTCGATGCCGCTGCCATTCCGCATGCGGCGTTGCTGGCCTATCAAGCACTGATCGGGATCGGCAAGATGCAACGCGGTCAACGGGTCTTGATCAACGGTGCTGGAGGTGGTGTTGGATCGTTCGCGGTGCAACTGGCCAAGAGCTATGGAGCAACCGTTACGGGTGTTGATTCCGCTGCAAAAGGATCGGCACTTCTTGCACAAGGGTACCACCACGTAGTGGACTATGCACGAACGGACTTTACCCGAACAGGTGAACGGTACGACCTGATACTTGATTGCAAAAGCACCCGCTCCCCTGCCGACTGTGCCCGCGCTTTAGCGCCCGGTGGACAGTACGTTACCATCGGAGGGGATCTAACGCGAATGCTGCAGTTGCTAATTGCACGACTCTTTGGAAAACGCCAATTGCATATCCTGGCATTGCGATCGAATGATGGACTGGAGCATATCCATGCACTGTATTCGGCCGGAAAATTGAAACCCGTGATCGATGGGCCTTATCCGTTAGAGCATGCCGCGCAACAGATCCGCCGTTTCGGCGAAGGGAAACATGTTGGGAAGGTTGTGCTTCTACCAACAGGTCAACGTTAGCGCGCAGAGCCTGCCCTACCTGTAGCTCGCAGGTCTCGAAGCGAAGATCACTATGCGGGTCCATGATCACGCAGTTCATTACCACGACCACGACGTCGCACACGTTCACTTCTACAAGAGCGCTCGTATCGATCCTTCGCTATCTCAACATCCCGAAGAAGATCGTCAACAACACGATCCCGATAAGATCCATCCACACACCGGCCTTAACCATTTCGCGCACCGGAATGCGACCGCTGGCGAAGATGATGGCCTGCATGGGCGAGGCCACGGGCAAAGCAAAACCTAAAGTTGCCGCGAGTGTTGCGGGGATCAATAACCAATGTGGATCCATGCCCCAAACGGTTGCGCTTTCCGCGAGGATGGGTAACGTAAGACTGGCCGTTGCCGTGTTGCTGCCGAGTTCGCTCATTAAACAGACCACCGAACTTACCGTCGCAATGAGTGCGGTCGGGTGCAAGGAATTGTAGTCGTTCAGCGCTGTTACCATGATGTGGGCCAGACCGGTTTTCTCCAAGCCCGATGCGATCGCAAAACCGCCACCGAACAAGAGGAGTATACCCCACGGAAGTTTCTGTTCCGCAATGTCCCACGTCATCAGTGGGCCCTTTGTTCTGGTCATTTCCGCGGATGGCATGGGTGCTTGAATGAGGAACAAAAGGATGGCCGCAGCGATCGCGATCGCACCATCGTTCAACGCTGTGAGCTGGAATTTTTCACGCCAACCCATTACGTTTACCGTATCTGAAAAAGAGATACCATCGCCCGTTACCCAGAGCAGTGCGACCAGCGCGAAAAGAATGCCTGCTTTTGCCTCGGCATTGGTCATTCTTCCCATGGAGCCCAAGCCTTCTTTTACTCGAGCAACTTCAATGATGCGGTGCGTGGGAACGCGAAATACGATACGCGTTATCAACAACCATGCGAACGCCATATAGATCAACGCAAAAGGTATTCCGAAGGACATCCATTGTCCGAAACCGATCGGTGGCCGTTCCGGCCACATGGTCCTTGAGATCTCCAGGAATATCAAATTCGGTGGTGTTCCAACGGGTGTGGCCATGCCACCGATAGTTGCTCCATAAGAGACAGCCAACAACAACGGTACGGTGAGTTTCTTGCGTGCTTCCAGCGAGCCATCCCCATCCAACAAACTGAGTGCGATCGGCAACATCAACAACACACAACTGGTGCTGTTCATCCACATGCTGATCAATGCACTGGCGAGCATGATGCCAGCGACCAACCGAGGGCCGGTGCTCCCTACAAGCGATACGATGTGCAACGCGATACGCCGATGCAGACCAGTACGTTCAATGGCCAAGGCGAGCAAGAATCCACCCAGAAAAAGATAGATGATCTCTTTGCCGTAATTCGCTGTAGTACCCGCCATGCTGTCGATGCCGAACAACGGGAAAAGCACCATCGGCAATACCGATGTTACGGCCAACGGTACGGCTTCGCTGATCCACCACACGGCCATCCACGCAACGATGCCCGCCATGGCCGCCGGTGCAGTGCCGTTTTCGTGCATGGTCCAATACACCAGCAGTGCAGTGAGTGGTCCGGCGAGTTGGAGGAAGCGACGCATAATTAAATGTAGAATGTAGAATGTAGAATTATCGCGCCTGCATGGCCGAAGAAGATCTAACCGTTAATGGACGTTCATTAACGTGAATGAACTTTGGACTGCATGGTAGTTCGTTCCACTTTTTATGATCGCTTTGGAGTAACCATGAACAAGACCGTCAAGGAAACAACGGCGATCAGTAATCCGAGGAACTCGCGCACTACTTCCACGTGAATATCCGTGGCTTTCATTTCGCCGGTGATGGAGGGCATGCCGAGCTGGAACCAGTCGATCATGCCCGGGGTCATGGTACACATCCAAATGAAAAGGATGGCGGCTACTGTGCCGATGACGCTCCGTTGCGACTTGCCGAAAGCAGCGATCACGAAGAGCGCTGAAGTAATGGTATAGGCGGCGACCCAGATGATCGGGTCGGGGTCGTTCAAGTTCAAATAGGCGAAGGCTGCGAAACACAAAGCAAAGAACAAGAAGACGGCTTTTTTTCATGGTGCGAAGTGGTGTTCGTGACGATCAGAATTCGATGCGGTAACTCACGTTCGGAATAAGTCCCAATTGGTATTTGGTCACCACTTCCCGTTTGCGTACATCGAAATATTGGTACGATACGTTCTGCGCATTGGTCGCGTTCAACAGATCCAACGACCACATGCCGGTGTGTGCTTTGCGCTCGCGTTTCAGATAGACGCGCAGATCCAATCTGTAGAATGTTGGGTACTGGCTGCTATAAGGATCCGTGAGTTGCGATGCAGGGTCCGTGATCGGTGTGTAACGTTGACCACCGGTTAGGTTCGCACGCATGTTGATGCCCCATGTGCGTTTCAATCGCTCCTTCTCCTTAACGAACTCGCGACCAATGACCACATTGCCAATGGCTCGTGTGTTCCATCGGCTATTAAGCGTTCGGTCTTCCACATCCGTGTAGGTCGCATCCAATACGGTGCCATTTATTTGGTAGAAGAAATTGTTGTGGAAGCTATGATCCAAACTAAGTTCCACGCCATTATTCGTCGCTTTGCCACGATCCGATAATTGCATGAAATAATAATCGTCCCAGCCGTTCACTAAACTACCACTTCCTGTTCCTATCACTCCAAAGAACCCGGAACCACTTGAGATCGGCACATCCACCAATTGCCGCACAAACACTTCACCGTGCATCACGAGATACGGCTTGAACGGATGATCATAAGCCAACACGATCTCCTGTATACGCGTCATGCCAATGGAGCTATTATCGAGACCGATGAACTGTGTGGCAGGAAATAATTGTGTTCGTGGCAGTTGTCCGCGTTGACCTGCACTCAGGGTCAACGTTCTGCCTTTGAGCGTGCGCCAGCTCATGGTGACACGCGGTTCAAGCACCTCTGAACCATTCGGTGTGTAGTACGAATACGCCAAGCCAACACTAGCGCGTAAGCGTTCGGTAAGATCATGCGCCACTTCGCCATAGGGTCGCATCAGCCATCCGTCGATGACTTCATCAATGAGGATCGTCTTGCGCATAATGCGTTGCATCGCACTACCGCCCAATTGGTAATTCGTTCGTGATCCGATACTGCCTCGCACGTACGAGACGAGCGATAATTTTTGTTCACTAAGTGCATTGCGCACGGTATATACAGAACCACGCCGTGCAAAAAAAGGTCCGGTCTCCGTCCGTTCCTGATCGTTCTCCGAGATCACCGCGGTGGTCTTCCAAACGGCGTTCTTACCCAATGCTAACCGGAAGGTGGTTCCGGCCGCACCCACCTGCGATGTGTAGTCTATGTTCTGGCTGTCCTTGTCGAATTCCCATTCCGTGGGATCCTTGGCGTCGAACACGTTGCTACTGTTGCCGCCCATGCCGAAGAAGGTGAGCTGTGCCTTGTCCTTGAACGGAATGGAAACATTGAATGATAGGTCCTGGAAGGTGATCTTTTCATCGCCCAACGCAACGCCCATCGCCCCAAGCAACCCAAGTGTCGAGTAGCGGTAATTGATCAAGTACGTAGCGCCTTTGCCTTTCTTGAACGGCCCTTCTGCACTGAGGTCGATACCGATAAGTCCGGCTTGCACCGTGAACGCATGACGCTCTTTGGTGCCAGCGCGCAAATGCATGTCCATGATACCACCCAACGCATTTCCATACGGTGCAGAGAAACCGCCCAGCAAGAGCCGGGATGTACCCAACATCTGTGCGCTCAGAATAGTTGTTCCACCGCCACTCAATGTCGGCAGGTCATTTTGTGTCCCCGCATTTCCAGTGTGGTTCGGGTTCACGATCTCGGCTCCTTCCAACAGCCACGCATTGCCCGCTGGTCCATTGCCACGCACACTGAAATGGTTGGCCTGATCATTCGTGGAAGCAACTCCCGCAAAACTCATGGCCAATCGTGCTGGGTCGAAAAAGGTGGCAGGGTAACGCAGACTTTTTTCTACCGTGAGAACATGTGTTCCGATCGCATCCAAGCGTTGTGGTGCCAGAGCGCGAACTTCCGCCTCGCCCAATTCATTCGCACTGCGCTGCATGGATAGCTCCACGCTTTCCTCCTTGCCCGCACGCACCCACACCTCCGTGATCTCCGCTGGGGCATACCCTACAAAGGATGCGCGAACACGGTGTATCCCTGTCGGCAGATCGGTCATCCGGAATGTGCCATTCGCATTCGTGGTAGATCCCATGCTTGAGTCTGCAACGAATACTTCCACGTAGGCCCCGGACAAAGGCGTGTTGGTCGTAGCATCGACGACACTCCCCGAAAGGGTTGCAGTTGTTTGTGCAGCACCACGAACAACGAGAAAACAACAAGCTGAAACAAGGAGGTACCGGGCGATCATGGTACGAACTTACACGTGCAAGGCCGTTCAGCGGAAATGTGTTGTGTGAAGTATCCTCTTTTTGCTGTTGACATAAGTTCCACGCGGTATCCCTAACCGCTAAAACTTCCAATTTACCGCAACCCGCCATCCTCTCGCCCATTTCCGCCATCCACGCGATCGGACTGGCGAGAGCTAGATGATCACAGGAATTTTGGACCCATCGAAACGAGATCATCTCCAAAAACCTCAACACCATGAACCATTCAACAAGTACTCCCAACAACTCGCATTCGATCAAGCGTTCCACCTTGAACTGGGCCGCCATGATCATGCTACTGTTCGCACTGCCAGCATGCCAAAAATGCTTGACGTGTGAGGTCCACGTAACCGATAGCAACGGTCAATCGGAAACGCGACCCTATGATGATCAATGTGGCAACAAAACGCAACTTGACATGGTACGGCAAGGGTGCGAAGATGTCGCTCAACTATTGGGAGGAACCTGTGTTTGCACCAAGGGCAATTGAATTGGCTTGCGTCGAAACCGACTCCATCAACAACGAACATTAAAAACCAACTAAAACCATGAACCATTCAACGTCTCCTTTCGCGAATAGGGCCCTTCTGGTCCAGAAACCGAAACAAACCCAACCTATGCGCTTCCTTGTTTCCCTCTTGTTCTTGCTGTTCCTTCTGCAGGGTGCAACTGCGCAGGTGATCACAAGGCTTAGTGGTGGAACGTCCTATTTCTCATACAACGTGAATGATCTCGCCACTATCGTGATCAATGCGAGCGAGAACGATACCATAATACTGCCGGGTGGGCCCATCAATTGCACTGGGATCACCGTGAACAAACCCCTGACATTCATTGGTGCCGGGGTCCTTAACGCTGGGACCGCAGTAACCTTGCCTACCGTGATTCCTTATGCCTACAATCAGGATATTGTCATCGCATCCGCTGGCAGCGGTACCCGCTTCCATGGAATCAATTTTGACCGTGTCGTTCGATTCACCGGTGGTGTATCTAATGTGAGCTTCATGCGTTGTGCCTTTGCAGGATTTACACTTGCTGGATACCAACAGGTCCCACCATCCAATCTTAATATCAAGCACTGCATCTTCAGAAGCGGCATTGGAAATGGTAGCTACACAGCACCACAAGGTCTTCTCGTGGAGAATAGCATCATTGCGGGAGGCATCAACATTGGGTCGATCGCTACGGCGCAGATCACCCAGTGCATCATCCTAAATATGACCAACAATAATGGTGTCAACCAAGGTGTGGTATTCAGCAACAACATCTTCACTCGAAGTTCTGGCAGCTTTAGCCTCAATAGTGCCTCGACCTATTCTAATAATCTTTTCGCCATGAACGGCGGAAATACTATGAACTGGAATGGCGCAATCGATGGTGGAGGCAATGTAGGCTTTCAGAGCACGCTCACCAATGTTTTCTTCAACCTCGGCTCATACACCACCTACGACGAGAGCTACGACTATCACCTCGTCCAAGGCAGTATAGGCTTAACGATGGGTTCCACTGGACAGGTCGGCATCTACGGTGGTCCCTTAGGCTCACCTTGGAAGGAAGGTGCCATCCCCTTTAACCCCCATTGGGTGAGTCTACAACCCTCATTGGGCTCCACCAACGGGGGAACGATCAACGTTACTTTCTCAGGCGCTGCCCAACAAAACTAAGAAACCATGCTACGCAACATCATATTTTTGGTATCCATGGTCATCGCCATGGCGCTCCATGCCCAATCGCCCTCCGTTAGGGGCTATGAATACTGGTTCGACCAGAACCATACGAACCGGATTTTCGTGGCAGTAGCGCCTGCCACAACCGTGAACTTGATAAACGTACCACTGGATACGGATACCTTGTCCGTTGGCACCCACATCGTTCATTTGCGTTTGAAGGACCATACCTCTGATGGTGCGGTACGATGGAGCAGTGTGGTAACACGCACATTCGAGAAGCTCCATACTGGTCCTTGGGAAATTGTCGCAGTTCGCTACTGGGTAGGCACACCGACCAACGAGCTCGACCCCTTGGTCCGGACCAAGGTCTTCGACTCCCCGCAGCAACAGATCAACTATGCCAATAGCCCATTGGACCTGTGTGGCTACCCCACCGGGAACCAAACGCTGAAACTACAACTGAAAGACAACCACGGGCAATGGAGTTCGGTGGTGTCCCGCACTGTTAATGTGGAGACGGCCGGAACCCTTGGTCAACCGGTCATAACTGCCACGCCTGTGCCGAATAATTTTTGCCCAGGAGCGGTCGTAACGTTCACCGCCACACCGCCTTCCGGCCCCAATATCGCTTTGCCAGGGGCTTACAATTGGACTGTTCCCACTGGCGCAGGATGGAGCTATGTGACAAGTACCGGCAATACCATCACTGTTACCATTGGCAGTTCGGCGGGTACGGTGCAGGTTTTCTCAACGAATGCATGCGGCACCAGCGCCACGGCTTCGTTTCCTGTGAACATTTCGCAAGAGCCAGCGCAACCTTCACCTGTGCAAGGTATAGCTGCATGTGCAGGTAGTCTTACCACCTTTTCGGTCGACTCAGTTTCCGGAGTTGACTTCGAATGGTCCGTTCCTGGCGGTTCTCCTAGTACAGGAAGCGGCTCGACTTTCTCCACTACGTTAACGGCTAACGCAACCATCACCGTAACACCCGTGAACAGTTGCGGAGTTTACGGTCCGGAGCGTTCTGCTGCGATCACTGTCTCGCAGCCATCAAACGCCGGTACCAACGGAAACGTTAGCACCTGTTCCGGCATGGTGCCCCAAAGTTTGTTCGCACAGCTCGGCGGCAACCCCAGCGCGGGTGGCACGTGGAGTGGGCCCAGCCCAATAGCGAACGGGGAATACAACCCTGCCACGATGAACCCCGGCGTGTATTCGTATTTGGTAGCTGGTGTGGGCGCATGCTCCAACGCTACCGCCACAGTGACCGTGGTGGAGAATCAGGAACCGAATGCAGGTGCAAATGGGACCTTATCTGCATGCAGCAATGGTGACCCCGTATCGTTGTTCGCGCAATTAACAGGAAACCCACAAGTCGGTGGAAACTGGAGCGGTCCGAGCCCCACTACCGGATCGTATGACCCTAGTGCCATGGACCCCGGTGTATACACCTATATGGTGAATGGCATAAGTCCTTGCGGAAACGCCTCCGCAACGGTTACCGTAAGCGAAACGGACGCGCCAAATGCAGGTAGCAGCAGCGCGCTTACCCTTTGCCAAACTTCAGACCCTGCGGATCTTTTCGTAGTCTTGGGAGGTAACCCGCAAGCAGGTGGCAACTGGAGCGGACCCAGCGCTACATCCGGCATGTTCGACCCTACTAATATGCAATCCGGCACCTATACGTACTTGGTTTCCAGTAGTGGCCCATGCCCAAGTGCCAGCGCCACTGTTTCTGTTGTGGTGAATTCATTACCCAATGCTGGAAGTGATGGCAACCTTGAATTATGTGACAATGCCGCCGCTGTTTCCCTTTTCGAGAGCTTGGGAGGCGTACCACAATCCGGTGGATCTTGGACGCCCAATGCACCTAACGACATGTACGATCCAGCGACGATGAACCCTGGTGTATACACCTACACGGTGCTGGGTACAGCGCCATGCCCAACTGCATCGGCCACGGTAACAGTGAGCGAAACGAATGCGCCCAATGCAGGTGAAAATGCATCATTAGTGCTTTGTGCCGAAGCAGATCCTGTCGACCTTCTTACTGTTCTGAACGGAACTCCAGACCCGGATGGCGCATGGACTGGGCCGAGTGAATTAGGTTCGAGTTTCTTCGACCCTGCGATTGCTCTTGAAGGTGATTATAGTTACACTATCGTTGGTACAGGCACATGTTTGAATAACACTGCCACCGTTAACGTGAACGTGATGGACCTTGATCTCGTCATGATCGACGGAACGGCTACTGTCGACGAACTGGGAACACTGCTCTTCACAACATCCCCAGAACTCCCTGATGCGGATTCTATCGTTTGGACAATACCAACCGGATGGAACTGGGCCGGTACAGACAATGATCCGTTGGACGAAATGGCATACCTGGATCCACCGGATGCAGCGGGATTCTACACCATCTGTGCACGTGCATACGGTGGCGGATGCGCGGGCGACACGGCGGTCTGCTTTGAAACGCAGCTAACAGTTGGTGCTCCGCAGCTGGATCGCGAAAGCAGTAGCGTATCCATCTACCCCAATCCGAACAACGGCCAATTCACGATCACGATGGAAGGTTTCCCGACTACTTGCCACATAAAGATCTTGGACGCATTGGGCAAGGAGGTGCTTCAACAATACATGATAGGCGGGAGCAGCACTATGCAGATGGACCTGGGTGATCTCGCTTCAGGAGTGTATTACGTCCGGATCGAAACTGAGCGAGAGGTGATGAGTTTACCTGTTGTTGTTCAGCGGTAAAACAACAATGAATGTCACAAAGACCGTCCAGGAATGGCCTGGACGGTCTTTGAAATCCCCAAACCAGATCAGAACAACAAATGTGTAACGTGAAGAATGGCAGGATGGGAATGTCCGTTTACAACGGCAGAAATAAAAGCCGCATATTAGCGAGCAATGGAGCCTGCTTTTGTGTGTGTTCAAAGAGACGTAGCTTCCTTCAAACTGCGTTCATTACGAACTCATGTGCGCAGAGCTCCGCTATTATGGAATTGCCTAAGATGAAGCGCTTTATCACCATCTTCAAAAAGATACTGCTAACGTCAGTTCTCACTGCGATGGCTCTGAATGGTATGGCACAATACCCAACGAACGCTAATGACTTACGCACGTTGATCCGAACGGCACCACATGACACTACCAAGGCTCAAGCAATGCTTTATTTGGCCGTATTGTATAGGAACTCCGAGCCAGATAGCGTAGATATTTTGTGTACTAGGAGCCAGCGCCTAACTTATATAGCAGACAACGGAAATTTTGGTTCATGGCAAACGAGGATACACAAAGTGTGCAAGAGAATCGAAGCCACTGCCGATCTGAATATTGGCCATTTTCTCCACGAACGCGGCAACCTGTACGCAATGGGATTCTACCAAAGCGCTTTTGATGAGTTCCGATCCATTGGTTTTGATCCAGGAGCTAGGGATGCCATGGCAGCTATTGTTGCTTTGCATAAGGAAAACGGAGACGTCGATGTAAGCACCGCTTTTGCCATAAAGTACGCTAAAATATTAAGTACCGCATCCAACGTACGGTATGGATCCATAGGATTCCGTCCGGCAGGATCGAATTTGGAATCAGGCGATGATCCTGTTCAAAATACCGAAACCCCAGAACCATTGCCGGTTGTTGAACAAAAGAGGACGGCACCAATACTAAAGGCAGCAGAGCAAACTAACTCCAAGAGACTTGACACAAGTGACATAGTAGATCTTGCTGGGCTCCCGAATGAGCTAAAAGAGATGGAGGAGGTGGCCAGTGCGGAGCCGATCTTCCAAGAACCCTTGGTTGTTTTATTGCCTACCACAACACCCCTTGCTCAACTAGGAATCGATACGGCAGTGATCGCGAGAACCCGAGATCGGCTTGTTATGCCTATCCGGAAGAATGGTAGCGCTATGGAAGCACGTGAACAATTTGAGCTGGGGGAGGCATGGGAACTCATGCGCGAACCGTCGTTGGCCATGACCTCCTTCAAACGTTCCCAGGAACTTTATGGCACGTTACGATCTGACTCCGGAGAGTGCGTCGCCCTCCTACGCATTGGAAAATTACGCGGTGATCAGCGCGAGTATGAAACAGCCTTTGCTGTTTTGGACAGTGCCAGACAAAAGGCGCAAGCCATCGGTAGCCGAGATCTGGAAGGCATCGCCTTGGCGGGGATGGGTGATATGTGCCGGAAGATCGAAGAGTGTGGCGGTGCAACCGAGCTTTATCGCCGCAGCATCGAACTGGCTAATGCCACGGGTGACAGAAGGACAGAGGCACGCGGATACCTTGGAATGACCGAAGAGCTGGTGAAGAGCGGCTCACACAGCAAAGCTGCACCGCTTGGACAGAAAGGACTTTATCTTGCTACGGAAGTGGACGATGCCGAGCTAAAGCAGCAAGGAGCTTCTCTTTTGAGTGGGGTATATGCCTCTCTAGGCCAATTGCAGAAATCCCAAGAGATGGGAGAACTCGCCACTAGCATTGAGGCCTATCTCGCCAGGAGGGACCACGCGATGGACTCGATCATTACGGCTATGCAACGTAATTTCACAAAGACCCGCGAACGGGACAGCATAGCGCATAGGGAAGTTCGTGCCACCCTGGAAACCAATTGGACGGAGGCACGGGTGATGGCCTCGAAGAACCGGAATATTGCCGTCATCATCATGCTTTCTGCACTGGTCGTGATCGTTCTTGGAATAGTGTATTACCGGTTCGACCGTCGTCGTCGTCAAGCCAAGGCTGAACGCATTTCGATCGAACTGGAGATCAAAGCGCTCCGGGCACAAATGAACCCGCACTTTCTATTCAATGCACTATCAAGCATCCATGAACATATTCTGGAGAACGAAGCTGAAGCAGCTGCGGGCTACCTCGCCAAGTTCAGTAAACTGATGAGGCATGTGCTCGAGATGAGCCGCATGAACGAGGTAACGATACAGCGCGAACTTGAGGTGCTTGGCTTATATGCGGAAATGGAACAAATGCGCTTAAAAGGACGGTTCACCTATTCGGCGGTTGTAGCACCCGATGTGGATCCGGAGACCATTGCGTTGCCGCCAATGCTTCTGCAACCCTTTGTTGAGAACGCTGTCTGGCATGGTCTGTCTGGGAAAGAAGGACCGGGACACCTCCGGATCTCCGTGGCCAAAGTTGACGGTGCACTTCATGTTACGGTCGATGATGACGGTGTTGGACGCCAGATCACGAACTATAAAAAGAACGGTCACACTTCCTTGGGCACATCCATTACCAAGGAACGACTTGACTTGTGGGCCGCACAGTGTGGAGCACCGGCATCTTTCACCTTTGTACCTGTAGCTATCGGCACACGCGTTCTACTGGTGTTGCCATGGGATGCTATCTAACTCACATGAAAATGTACTCTCTGTTCCCTATTATCCTCATGCGTATCAATCCGTTAATGGAAAATGACCTATCACGCAATTCATACTTCAAGGAATACCAAATGAATGGTTTTGTTAGATTGCGTGCTAACAAATTAGGTAACCGGTTGATAGATCAAATGCACGCTAAGCCTCTTGTCATTAAGCTGCAAACTAGAATGGTAAAATGAAACCGCAGATCCTAAGTCGTAGGCCTAACCCGGCCAATGCTGATAGGCAATGGGGGCCGCTCCTTCGGCAGTTCAATCGTGGGCTACTTGTTGTGGTTCTACTCCTGAACGGCGGAATGAGTATTCATGCGCAATCGCCAGAGCCCGACACCTCTGCAAACCAGTCTGGGCAAGCTGTTACGAGCGCTAAATTGGGTGCTCGGTTTGGTATTGGAGGATTGTGCGGTTATGGGTTTGATCAAGGGGAGTTGTACAGTCTAGGGAAGATGTCCATCGAGTACCTCCGAGGGTACCGACCGAAATATGGCGTGCGGGCGAGTGTATTGATCCCATTCGGGGCGAAGTGCGATTTCGAGGCCGTTGCAGACTACGCGTACTTTCCAGGCTCTTACTCTTCGAACCAAAGCTTAGACTTGCCGTTGTTGAAAACAGGGAACTTCAGCATAGGCATTCGATGTTATACGCGAAGAAAAGATCTCGAACCGAAAATTGCTTCAATGCGGTACGGAATACGGCGAATGTTCTGGCGTGAACGAGTAGATCGAAGTGGCTTTCACTTTGGGTTGAACATGGGACCCGAGGTGGGCTGGCACAAGCGAATTATACGTACGATGCCGGAAAATTGGCCGGTGAATGAACTGCTTACGGAAAACGATATGGAACACAATGTCGTAGACTATACTAAGTGGTATTGGCATGGATGTCTCCAGCTCGGTTGGACGTATAGTGGCCGAGTGGATTTCACGTTAGGTATTGATGTGACCACTCGAGAGGACACATACTATGATGATCGTGGGAAAATTGATAATAAGTTTAGTGGCCTCCCTCGTCGTACCTATTTAACCGGATGCGTCTCTATTGTTTTAGGACGTTCCCACATAAAGTGATCTAATCAACTATTACTATGCGATCAATTCTACTTTTCTTCTTGATAATGACCCTAGCTAGCGCATGTCGTAAACCCCGAATGGGTTGTACGGATGTCACAAGCGATAACTACGACCCCGAGGCAAATGAGGATAACGGTTGTTGCTGCGCTATCACCTATGGACCTCAAAATGACTCAACGTACTATTTGCCTTACACTAGCCAGACGCTTCCAAATTCTGCTCAAACAATCTATTTAAATGCTAGAATGACTCGAAAAGACTGGACCGCTATCGGACCTTGTGGATGCCTTACTGCGCCCGAAGAAGGAAATCCGGTCGTAGGTATTTATCCCACATCTCAACACAATTACGGACCGCGAACGAGATGCTATGTAAATTATTTCGGTTTGAAATGTCAGCTCTCGTTGCCAAGTGACGAATGGATTGCTATTTCTGCCACAAACGATATAGTCCCCGATTCAAGTTCATTGGTGATCGGGTACACTATTCGCTTTGCTGATGACTTAGGCCAAAATGCCATTGATTTGCCTTTTATAGATACCCTGCGTACCTATATTTCTCATCCAAATGACTCAACCTCCAACTTATATTGGGGTTATCAACAGTCTCGCCGTATTTCCGGAGAAGTACTATCCTGCGCGGACTATCCGCTCAATGATTCCAGTGTGACGTTATTACCTTCGATGAGTTTAAGCTTTATACCGTGAGGTGTATTGTTTGAACGCTGTGGACCTACGCGTGAACTATGATAGCTCGCAGCAGGTCCTGTTTCTAGAAACTCTTAATTACGGGTTTTAACGGCACTGGTTGTCCGAAGTCACCTCGTGGAAAACACCCATGATCACCGGCCACTCAATGAAGTGGCCCATCCGCTCAATAACGCTTTTCAAACCATGAATGCTTTCGGAATTTTGGTCTCAACGAAGCGGCATTGTGCCACCTCGTAACGAAACCCAAACTACAATGACCACTGCGAGCACAGTTCAACGAACGATCTTGATCAAACAAAAGAGCACGGGAATTGCTCTCCTACTTTCCTTCCTCTTCGGCCCGTTGGGCATGCTTTACGCCACGGTCTCCGGTGGTGTGATCATGTTCCTGATTTCCATTCCGATCGTGCTATTCACGGGTGGACTTGGGCTTCTTCTGACCATCCCGCTCGGCATGGTCTGGAGTGCATCTTCTGTAAATAGCTACAACGCCCGTACGCTAAGAGCCGCGTGAACAAGAACTCCGGAAGTTGGCGGCAATGGCACCCTTTCTCAAGTGGCGGTCGGGTCCTACACCCTAACTTGGCGATCTCATGATACACGGGGGCAGCAACGGTTGCTGATCCAACGGTAGTTCCTAAAAGCATAAGAATCTAAACCGATGTTTTCATGGTGACCGTTTTTTCTCCCTGATCATATCACCATACCAAACAAAATCCACACTGATCTTCCTCTTCCAACTCCATGACCAAATGACAAACGCAAAATCTCCCTTCTTGCATTCCCTGCTGGGGATCCTCACGGTACTTTCCTTTATACTGGTCTCCGGTGCCGCCACTGCACAGGCGGGCGCCAACGACCCGACCTTCAACCCCACAGATGTGGGCTTCGGGTATAGCTCAGGAACTGATAACGGCGTGGAGGCCATTGCCGTCCAACCCGATGGCCGGATCTTGATCGCAGGGAACTTCACCTCGTACAACGACACAGCCCGCAACGGCATCGCCCGCTTGGATACGAACGGCCACGTGGATACCAGCTTCGACCCCGGGGCCGGAGCAAGTGGCGGCTTCTATTCGATCCAAGCCATCGCCATATACCCACCAAATGCTGGCCCGGAGCTGGCTGGCAAGATCTTGGTCGGAGGAGAACTCACCGAATATGATGGCACCCCCCGCAACGGCATCGCCCGGCTGAACGCGGACGGCAGCTTGGATACCGTATTCGACCCCGGCGCTGGAGCGAATGGGGCCGTTAAGGCCGTCACTCTACAGCCCGATGGTAGGATCCTTATCGGGGGAGGATTCAACGCGTACGATGGAACGCCCCGCAACGGTATCGCCCGGCTGAATGTGGACGGCAGCTTGGACCTGAACTTCGACCCCGGCACCGGTGTGGCTAATAATGGCGGTGGAAGCATTGTGCGTGCCATGGCCCTTTATCCCCCGGACGCTGGCCCGGGACTGGCTGGAAAAGTCCTGATCGGGGGCGGGTTCACCGAGTACAATGGTACGGTAAGCAACTATATCGCCCGGCTGAATGACGACGGCAGCTTGGATACCGGTTTCGACCCCGGTGAAGAAATGGAATTTGGCGTCTCTTCAATTGTGCTTCAACCCGATGGCAAGGTGCTGGCCGGAGGAGGCACCAACTTGGCCCGCTTGAATACGGATGGCAGCGTGGATCCAAGCTTCACATCTACTGGATTCGGCATTGAGTCCCTGGCCCTGCAATCCGATGGAAAGATTCTGGTCGGTAGTATACAGAGCGGGGCCATCGTCCGTCGGCTAAACCCCGATGGCAGTGAGGATGCTAATGTGGATGTGTTCGCCGGCCTGTCCACTTGGGTCCGAGCGATCGCCCTTCAACCCGATGGCCGGGTGCTCATCGGAGGGAACTTCCGCTACGTGGATGGGGTCACTGCCGGAAGTATCGCGCGCCTGGACACCTCCTTCAAGATAGACCTTAGCTTTAATCCAGGAACAGGAGCGGACGGCAGCGTGGAGGCTATTGTGCCGCGGGCGGATGGCAAGGTATTGGTCGGAGGGAGCATCACCCGCTACAACGGCACACGCCGCAAGTGCCTCGCCCAACTAAACGCAGATGGTACACTGGATCCAAGCTTTTCCGACCAAGATTTGCAGGGCGATGGCGTTTTCGATTCCTATGGGCTTGCTGTCCGCGCCATCGCGGTATATCCTGCTGATGCAGGTGCTGCGTTGGCGGATAAGGTCCTTATCGCTGGGTACTTCAGCAACCTCGATGGTAGCGCACGCAAAGGCATCGCCCGGCTGAATACCGATGGCAGCTTGGACCTGAACTTCGACCCCGGCACCGGAGCGGTAAATGATGGGCAGAACGGCGATCTTCAGGCCATAGCACTATACCCCCCGGATGCAGGAGCGGGGCTGGCTGGCAAGGTCTTGATCGGCGGCGCATTCACCGAATACGACGGCACACCGCGTAACCACATAGCCCGTTTGAACGCGGACGGGAGTCTGGACAGCGGATTCGACCCTGGTACGGGAACGACGATCGATTGGGGAGACGCGGAAGTACGGACCGTTGCCATTTATCCACAGGATGCAGGTCCGGAACTGGCCGGCAAGATCCTGATCGGAGGCAGATTCACCGAGTACGATGGCACAGCCCGCAACAACATCGCCCGCCTGAACGCGGACGGCAGTCTGGACAACAGTTTCGAACCCGGATCGGGAGCAGACGGCGGTTTCGACCCTACGGTCCATGCCATCGCCATCTACCCCCCAGATGCAGGCCCGGAACTGGCTGGCAAGACCCTGATCGTAGGTGGGTTTGCCGAATACGATGGAACGCCCCGCAGCGGCATAGCACGCTTGAATGTGGATGGCAACTTGGACATAGGCTTCGACCCCGGAATGGGGTTGAATGACCGTGTATCTACTGTTGCGATCCAAGAAGTCGACGGGAAGATCCTTATCGGAGGACAGTTCTCTAGCTATGATGGCACTCCCCGCAACGCCATTGCGCGGCTGAACACCAATGGAAGCATAGACCACAGCTTCGACCCCGGTACCGGAGCGGAAGGAAATATTAATATCATTGCCCAACAGCCCGATGGCCGGACGCTGATCGGAGGGACCTTCACTTCCTATAACGGTACGGGGCGCAACCGCATCGCGCGGCTCTTGGGGGGTAATGATGACTGCGCAGGCACCCCCGGTGGCACCGCGCTGCCCGGCACACCCTGCGATGATGGCAACACCTGTACCGTGAACGACACCTGGGACCTTTCCTGCAACTGCGTGGGCGAGATCCTCACCACCGGCATTACCCTCACTCCCTTCGACACTTTATGCACATCTGGTGCTCCGTATCTGCTGGATCACGCAACACCTTCGGGCGGCACATGGAGCGGACCCGGAGTGGAGGACAATATGTTCACTCCGCCAATGTCAGGCTCGTTCACCCTCACCTATTCTATTGCGGACCCATGCCCAATGGCCATTCAGGCCACGATCGTGGCCATTGGAGCTCCCAGCACCCAGATAATCTCCGGCCAGCCAGGTGGCTGCAACTTGGAGCCGGTCGTATTCGCCGCACAACCCGCGGGAGGGACCTGGGGGGGGCTTGCCCAGCCTGACGGGTGGGTGGACCAATCCTGCGCGGTCCGGCCCATCAGCGGAAATGCCACATACACCTACCATGCTCCGAACGGTGATTGCACAGAGGTCGCGTATGGTTACCTCTACTTGGCCGCTTGCCTGAACCCACTGCCAATGGGCCCCGACACTGCACTGTGCAGCAACGATGAATTTATGCTTTCGTGGACATGGATGGGCGGGGGTAATGTTTACTGGTCCATTACCGGAGCCGACTCGGTGATAACGAGCAGTCCAGGATCTACTACTACAGGGTATTTCAGCCCTTACCAAAAAGAGCCTGGCATATATGCGATCACCGGAGAGCTCTCCAGTTCTTTCCCAACGAGTTGCCCCGGCATCGATACCCTCCTCGTTACCGTGCTGGCCCCACCTGTCATCATCATCGGCACCCATGCCCCCCTTTGCAGCAACGACTCGCCGATCACATTGTCTGGGAGTCCGGTAGGTGGCACATGGACCGGCGTAGGTGTTAGTGACGACCAATTCGACCCAGCAATAGCAGGATCGGGGACGTGGACATTGACCTACACCGTAACCGAGGGCGCTTGTACCAGCAGCGACAGCACCACCATCGTGGTGGATGCAGCCCCGAATGCCGGTATCGGTGGATCGGTCGAGGTCTGTGCAACTAGCGCGCCTATCAACCTATTCGTGTACTTGCAAGGAACCCCTCAACAAGGTGGGGTTTGGTCGGATCAATTCGGGGTCACTTCTGGCCTCTTCATGCCTGGAATAAGCCAAGAGGGCACGTATACCTACACCGCAACAGGTGCGGGACCATGCGAAAGTGCGACGGCCCAGTTGGAGGTGAACGTGATGGACCTTCAGTTGGATCCGATCCTAGCACCGGATACCGAGACCATCCCCGGCACCTACATCTTCACCGCGTTGCCGGTATTGATCGATGCGGATTCCATCGTTTGGAGCTTCCCGGCCGCCTGGAGCTGGGACGACGATCCGGACCATACCGATGGCGAAGCGCTTTTGATGCCGTCAGAGACAGGGGTGTATTCTGTTTGCGCAACAGCTTACGGTGGAGACGGTTGCATAGGTATCGAGCAATGCTTTCAGGTTATCGTTACCGATATTGCAGCACGTGGAACAACTGGCCAAAGGATGGCGATCTTCCCCAACCCGAACAATGGTCAATTCACGATCACGATGGATGGGTTGCCGACTATTGGCCGCATATTGGTATTGGATGCATTGGGTAAGGTTCTTCAACAACACATGATAGTCGGGACCAGCACCATGCAGATTGACCTGGGTGATCTCGCATCGGGAATGTATCACGTGCGGATCGAAACGGAGCGTGAGGTTGTGTGTTTACCCTTGGTTGTTCGCCGATAGCGGAACGACTGACCATATCGACGGCAACGAAGCCCGTCCGGGAACTATCTCGGGCGGGCTTTGGATCCGCCAAAGCCTCCAAAAAAAGGAAGACCTCCTCCAACCCGGCCACTGATAATTCAGTTCAATTTTCTAATTTGCCCCATTATGTTCCTTAGTAAGAAGGCGGTACGACCTCATTCAATAATGGAAAAATTCTGTGATTTGATCGCACCATTGGGATTGGTCCTATCCGTAATTATTCTGCCACATCTTGTTATAGCGCAAACAATTACCACCCCGATTGCGCAAGGTTGCCTCGGCATGCGAGAGGATCAATTGCTACGCGACGAAATGAAAACACTTCGGAAGGAGTTCGCCGGGCTTAGGGTCCGCATCATTCAACTTGTATAGGAGTGGAAACCCCGCAAATGAACTCCGGTACCGCCATGTGGAGCAAAGAAACCTCCTTTCGTTTTTCGAACCACACATGGCGTTTTCTTGTGGGCTGCATGGCCTTGGGGGTGGGTATGGCCGGGAACGAGCATAGGATCGAAGGCACTACCCGAACGCATGCAGGCCACGCCTCGCGCAAGCGTATATGCGCACGGTCGCTATGGCGTATGCGAACGATGGCAAGGACCGCTGCCTGCGCTATGCTCCTGGTCGTGTTCGGGGCAGCTTGGGGGCAGCCACCGTGTGAGAGCACTCCATTATCATTCATCCCGAACCCATCGTTCGAGCAGAATACAGGAGCACCGACGCAGGTCAGTACAGATATTTACCATGCATTGGACTATCTGGATTACTGGGGCCAATCATCCGATGGTACCGTGGATTATTATACTCCGGGGCCTTACTATCCGGGTTACATTCCTATGCTTATTCCGGATGGGAATTCGGTACTGGGGCTCATTGCATCTCCAGGGTACTATGAATATGCAGGTGCCTGTTTGACAGAGACCTTAAGCGGAGGATGCCAGTATGTAATGCGCTTGAGCATTGCTTCATTGCTGCTTGCATCACTGGTAAACGGAAGCGCCAGTGATGTTGCAGGCCCAAATAATTGCGGCCCCTATACCATTGCCATATATGGGACCACTGCTTGCGCAAACATCCCATTTGCCGGTTATGGCTGTCCTCCAGCCAATTTCGACATGATAGGGTCCATAGATTATTATCCTGATGGGGAATGGGAGACATTGAATATTACGCTTGATCCCAATGCTAATTATGCGGCCATTCTTTTGGGTGGTGCCTGTGGAATGGCCCCGGCTTGCCCACCCGCAGACGGGAATCCCTATTTTTTCATCGACAACCTGATCCTGAACGAGTCTGCTCAAGTCCTGGGGTTGGAGTTAACCCAAGAAGGTGATCCATGCAGTGATAATGTATGTGTGAATGTAGAAAATCCATCTTGTTCCGTCGGCATTTACCATTGGTATATCAATGGCATTGCGGCATCCCCCGATCCTAATGCAACGGAACTATGCTCGCAGGACCTGATGCTGACCCAGCATCTTGCGACCGGTGACCATGTTGTAGTGCAGTTCATTTCCGATGATGGCTGGTGCGCACAAGGGGAGCTGGACGTGATCACCCATCCGGTAGTGCTACAAGCCCAGCCCTACGGCCCGTTCTGCTCGAATGAGGGCCAACAAGCTTACCCTATTGTAGCACCCATCCCTCTTCTTGGTAGTTCGTCGTGGAGTTCCTTACCCCCTGAACCGAATTGGAGCGCATCTGCGCCAAACCCTGCGGCGGATGGCTTGACAAGCATGCTCAACCCGCACATCATCACCTATCATTACACCAATTCGTATGGATGTACGGATTCCATTCATATCCCTTTCACGGTCAATGATACCACGCTGGTCACTTGGTCCCCGGACACCAATCTCTACCACATCTGCCGCAACGCCTCTCCCATTCTATTGGCACCGCTGATCAGCCATCCCGGAGGCAGCTTTGAGGTGGACTGCGGCAGCGGCTGGGAGTCCGTAACCGTATTCGACCCGGCGGTTTGTTCTCTCTTCCTGGACTGCCCGGAAGTGCCGCTGCGTTACACGTACACCAATGCGGATAATTGTACCAGCGTGACCGATACCATCCTGTATGTGCATCCTTTGCCCGATCCGGGCTTCACGGTGGAGGAGGTATGCTCCTACGACTCTCTTGAGATCGTGAACACTAGCACCATCGCCTGCGGAGCGATCGATGTTTGGTTTTGGGAGATCACCGGTCAACCCGATCATGTCGATGGGGAGGTGCCGCCCTTCCTGTACGGTATGGAACAGCTCGTTGCAATAACGCTCACCGCCACCTCCGACCGGGGTTGTTCCGCCTCGTACGGCGACACCACCGTGGTGCATCCCGTTCCGCACGCGGACTTCACCGTCCCAGACGCATGCCAGTACGACACGGTTTCCTATACAGACCTTTCCACGATCGCATGGAACAACGGTGTGGACGTGATCGATCAATGGAACTGGCTTTTCGGCGATGGCGGCACGTCCACGGTGCAGCATCCGCAACACCCTTGGAACCTATGGGGCGGCTCCTTCACGGACCGGTTGATCGTGACCTCCCTTTGGGGTTGCCGCGACACCACCACCCGCACGATCACCATCAACCCCGCACCAGTGAACAGCTTGGTCTTCGCGCCGAACTGCTTCGGGGAAAGCACGGCGATCACCAGCACGTCCACCATTCCGCAGGGAAGCATTGATAACACCTGGTGGGAATTGGAGACGGGCTTGATCCCCTACTCGGGCACATCGATCGCGCATATATTCTCCGCCTCGCCTCCCTTCTTTCATCCGATCGTTCTGCACAACGTAAGCGACCAAGGCTGCATCGCGGTGATCGACACCCTTATTGAGATCTTTCCGTTACCGCAGGTGGATTACAACTTGTCCCAGGAGGAATTCTGCGCGGAGGGCACAGCTATGTTCAGCGATGCCAGTCAGGTCCCGCAACCCTACAACAACACGGCGTGGGCTTGGTACATCAATGATGCCCTATGGGGCACCGGGCAAAGCATTGAATTGGCATTCGCGGATAGCGGAATTTACGATGTCGCCTTGGTGGTTACCACCGCGAACGGCTGTTCGGACACCTTGTCCAACGCGGAACAGATCACCGTGCATCCCTTGCCCATAGCATGTTTTGCCGCCGATCCAGCGCATACGGATATCTATCGCACGGAGATCCAGTTCCATGATTCCTCTTCTGAAGATGTCGAGCATTGGACCTATCATTTTGTTGATGGGATAGGCTTTTCGCATGACCCGGACCCCTCCTACGTCTATGCCACATTTGGCACGTACGAGGTGCAACAGATCGTCACCAACGAGTTTGATTGCGTGGACACCGCTTACGCAACGGTGATCATCGACCCGGACGTGATCATCAACGTGCCGAACGCCTTCACCCCGGATGGCGATGGCATCAATGACGTGTTTCTGCCCGTGCTGGACGGCTTCACCGTGCAGGAATACAACCTTACCATCTGGGACCGCTGGGGCGAGATGATCTTCGAGACGGACGATGAACACGAAGCATGGGACGGTACAATGGGAAGTCTGCCAGTGAAAGATGGTGTGTATGTATGGCAGGTGGGGTTACGTGCGCAAAGCTTCGTTGGGCGAAGGAAGTTGAGGGGGCATGTGACGGTGCTGCGGTGACATATCGTTCCTACATTTATCGCGATGCGTACTATAGATGGCTGCACACTCGGCTGTAGTGTGCATAGTCGTGGTACATATGAGATGCTTCGCCTCCATACTAATCGCCTTTTTACCGTTCTGCGTCTTAGCGCAGACCCCCGAACTTGATTCATTGACTCGGATATTGGACCAGACAGGGCAGGATACTGCTCGTGTTTCGACGTTGTTGCAACTCGCACGCTTTTCCCGTTGGCCGCATCCTGAACTCACCACAGAATATTGTGTCGCGGCCAGAATATTATCCGAGGATCTAGATTATACCCAAGGCAAAGCGGAAGCATATGGTTGGTTAGGGTATCTGGTAAATAATAACGGGCAAAAAGATTCATCGATAATACTTTACAGAGCAAGCCTTCGTGCTTATTCAGAACTTAAAGATGAAGCAGGTATCGCAAATTCTATCAGCAATATAGGATTCGTTTACAGCACGACCGCATATGTTGACAGCACACTTAAGTATTATCACGAAGCATTGCGGATTCGAGAAGACCTGGACGACCCTTATGGACTCGCCAACTCTTTGAATAATCTAGGGTATATGTACAACAAGCTTGGAGACAGTGAACAAGCACTTCGGTTTCATTTGCGTGCATTAGCAATCCGCGAAGCGATTGATGACAAGGAAGGTCAGACGGCGTCTTTGAGCAATTTGGGATACATATATAAGGAGATGGGAGACTATTCAGATGCACTGAACGCATATCAGCGTCAGCAGAGTATCAATATTGAGATCGGAAACAAAAAGGCCCTGGCCGAATCAATTCAGAATTTAGCCTTCATTGCTGGTTCAATGGGCAATTGGACTGATGCGGTTGATGGCCATAGAAAGTCACTTGCGATCCGCAAGGAACTAGACTATCCAAGGGATATTTCCGAAGGTGAATACTACTTGGGTGAGGCGCTTTGCATGGTTGGCAAACATGCAGAAGGATGGAGACATATGGAAAAAGTCTTGCGCGCCGTCTAGCGTTAGGTGATGAACGTGGAATTGCAAATTCCCTCCGTACTATGTCAGCACAGGCCTTAGTACGAGGGTGGTACAAAAAATCAATCCGTTATGGCGAGGATGCTGTCAAACACTTCCAAAATTTGGGCTTCCCGAAAGATACCCAACGTGCACTAAATACATTAGGCAACGCGTATGCTACAACAGGCTTTTGGGAACAAGCGTATGGCGTACGTAAAGCAGCGCAGCACTTGAGTGATAGTATCCTTGACCTTGCTAATGTAGGGCGCATGACAAGATTACGAGTGACCGATACCCAGCAACGGATTCAGATAAAAGATAGCGTTGCTCAAGCAATAGAAACCACTCAAAAGAGTTATGAACAGAGGACCTCGCAACTCAAAGCAATCAAAGAGAAGAACACCACTCGTTTGATCGCGGGAGGAGCTTTGTTACTCGTCATCTGTGCCTGCACTGCATATTTGATCGACCGTAGGCGACGGAAAGATCAACATGTGCGCAAGACCGCAGTGCTCCAAACCCAAGCTTTCCGCGCACAAGTAAATCCTCATTTCATCCATAGCGCACTCGAAAGTATCAACGAATTCGTGCAAGCGAATGAAAGTGACTTGGCATCTTCCTTCCTAACGCGCTTCGCACGGCTGATGCGTGCCGTTTTGGAGAATGCACGCCTAGATGAAGTGAGCTTGCAGCGCGACTTGGATGTTCTCCGAGACTATCTCGAATTGGAAAGGACAAGGACCCAGAACCGATTCAGCTATACCATTATTGTAGATCCAAATACTGATCAAGAAGAGGTCTTGGTCCCACCGATGTTACTACAGCCTTTTGCCGAAGAGGCCATCTGGAAGGATCTTGCACAGCAAGTGAATGGGAGCATCAGCATAACCGTCAGCAAAGTGGACGATGCACTACTGATGACCGTGCAGGACAATGGCGAACAAACTGGTTCAGGCACGACTGTGATGACTGAAACGGGGTCTGACCACGGCGTTTCTATCACAAAGGCACGACTTGAATTGTACCAACAAACGGAGCGAAGACCAGCGACACTGCGTTGGACTCCTCTCACAGTAGGTCATAAGGTCGAGGTCCTTCTGCCATGGCGGATAGCAGCATGAGGCCCTGTACGAAATATGATATTAGCAACTGGCTAAGTCGGTGGCCCATTGCGTTGGTATGCGTGCTGTTCATTATCAGTACGCACCGCGTATGCGCTCAATTAAACCACGTGGTCGATTCGATCAATAGGGTCATTGCCGAAGCAAAAAATGACACGACCCGCATAAGTGCCATGATCGCTTTGAGCGAACACATATACTTAACTGACCCGGCCGCTAACCTTGTGTTGTGCAAGGATGCACTTCGCCAAACGGATAGGGCATTGGCTAATGGGAAGTTAAAAAGCTCCGTGAGGCGAACGCTCAACGGGCTTCGTGGAACGGCGATCAATAATATGGGTGTTTCCTATTTCATGTTCGGTTCGTTGGATAGCGCACTTACAATGTTCCGTTCAGCGGAAGACGTCTATGAAACGAATGGCAACCATGAACGCACAGCTGACGCCCTGAACAATCAAAGTCAGGTATACGGCGTTATGGGGAACCATCAGGAGCAGAGACGCTGCTTATTCACGGCTCTGGGCGTTTATCGCACTTCAAATGACAAAAAGAACGAAGGGACCGCGCTAAACAACATCGGCAACTACTATGGTGAACGAGGGTTGCCGGACAGTTCCCTGATCTATTTGCAACAGAGTTTGGCCATATTCCAGGAGCTTCAAGACCAACGTGGGATCGCCAATGGCCTACTAAATATCGGGATGTATTATACAGAACGCGGCAGGCCTGTAGAAGCCTTGGAGTGGCTGCATCAATGCGAGGTGGTTTACGAGAAGCTCGGAAAAGATGAGGGTTTGGCCACCTGCTTGAATAACATTGGAAGCATTTATTCAAGTCAAGGTATTTTAGAGGAGGCACTTACCTATTATCATCGTGCTTTGGACATCAACCTCGCGCTATCCGACAAAATTGCACAGGCGAACTTGCATATGAACATCGGGACCATCCTCAGACAACAAGATGAATCAGCAATGGCACTGGAAGAATTCAATTCGAGTCTGGCGCTTTACACAGAGTCAGGTGATCGTTCTGGCGAGGCACTTGTACATGGCCATATTGGTGATGCGTTCAAGAGCAATGGAGAGCGTGACCTAGCCAAGCAACATCTCCTAGAAAGTTTGAAGATCAGCCGAGCGATCGATGATCCTGGATCATTAGCGACGGCCTTATACAAGATAGGGCATTTTCATGAGGATGTCGGTTCTTTGGATAGCGCCATGTCATACTATCAACAAGGCTTGGCGCTCGACCGATCCGCGCAAGACCAGCACAGCGAGTCCTCGACCCGTAGTAGTATAGCCAACATTTTTTTTAAACAGAACAAGCTAGAGCACGCCGAATTGGAAGCTGAACACGCGGTACGGATCGCACGAGAGGTCGGCTATCCACTAGGCATCGTTCAAGCCACCGAAGTGCTTCACAACGTGCTCGCAAATCGAGGTAATTGGAAAAGGGCTATGGAGATCCTGGAATTGCACCAGCAAATGAAGGACAGTGTACTGAATACCGAGAATGCCAAGAAAACAGTCGGACTTCAATTGCGCTATGCATTTGAGAAGAAACAACTAACGGACAGCCTCGAACATGTGGCTCACCTCACAGAACTGGAAGGCGATAGGCAATTGGCCACTTTGGAAGCGGAACAGGCGAGGAACAAGTCCTTGGGTTTTGGGCTTGGAGGAGCATTGTTCATTGGCAGCATAGGTTTGGTTTATCGTTTCGACCGCAAGCGCAGAAAAGAACGGTACGAGCGAGACTCCGCCCGTATACAAACACAGATCCTTCGTACCCAGATGAACCCCCACTTCATTTTCAACGCGTTGAATAGCATCAATGGATATGTGTTAGAGAATGACAAAGATCTTGCATCTGGTTTTCTTACCAAGTTTTCCCGGCTCATGCGCTTGGTGTTGGAGAACAGTCAACACGCCGAGGTCCCCTTGGAGCAAGATCTGGAGTGCCTTCGCTTGTATATGGATCTTGAACGATCGCGTATGCAGGGAAAATTCGACTACACTATTGAGGTGGACCCAGCTATCGATCAGGCTTCCACGCTGGTTCCACCGCTTGTGATCCAGCCATTTGTGGAGAATGCAATTTGGCATGGAATATCGCGCAAAGAGAGCAATGGGCACATCCGCTTGACGATCAGCAAAAGCGATGGGAATTTGTCCATGGTCGTATCGGATGATGGTGTTGGTCGTCCATCTTTAGCTAAGCAAGAACTATCATCGAATAAACCTCATCAATCAATGGGCACGCAGATCACGCGTGACCGTTTGGACATGCTTGGCGGCCTGAAAGGATCAGTTGCGGGTTTCCGATATCGGGATGTTGCAGTAGGGACAACCGTGGAGGTAACAGTCCCATTGATGGTCGGTTGATCATTCGCTATAGGTATGCAATACCCTTCCAAAAATTTTGGTTAGGTATTTCGGGACCTAACAAACATTTCCCGCCATCCGCTCATCCATAGCCCCCATCCGCTCAATAACGCATTTCAAACCATGAATGCTTTCAGAATTTTGGTCTCAACGGAGCGGCATTGTGCCGCCTCGTAACGAAACCCAAACTACCATGAACACTGCGAGCACAGTTCAACGAACGATCTTGATCAAACAAAAGAGCACGGGAATTGCTCTCCTACTTTCCTTTCTCTTCGGCCCGTTGGGCATGCTTTACGCCACGGTCTCCGGTGGTGTGATCATGTTCCTAATTTCCATTCCAATCATCCTATTCACAGGTGGGCTCGGACTTCTCCTGACCATCCCGCTCGGCATGGTTTGGAGTGCATCTTCCGTAAATAGTTACAACGCCCGTACGCTAAGAGCGGCGTGAACCAGATATGTCTTAGTGCAAGGCGCCCGTGGAAGAACCACGGGCGTTCTTGTTCCCATCTCTCCCACCATCACCATGTCATTCCAGATTTGTCTTCCCGTGCTTCGACACGGGGATGGGAACACCATCCACGCACCCATTTCCGCCATCGGCTCATCCGTCCTTTTTCCAGCCTCGTTCAGCCCTTCTCTTTGGTCCTATCATGGCGAGCGATATACTTATCCATCTTTTCATCCTGCTGCTATCGGTGGCTGGTGCATGCTACGCACTGTGGCCTTCAAGCAAGGCAACAGTGGTCCTGTTTGGTACCGTGGAGGTGGCTCCATTTGCGATATCCCAGCCACACTTGGTCATCCAGCAAGGACATTCACGCAAGGAAGTGAGGCTTGGGCCAACGGGATCCTTTCGTGTTCGGATGGTTTGCGGAGGTTCCATACGCATACGTTTAGTTGAAGGCCAGTGTACCAAGCAGACCTATCATGTCTCGCATCATCCCGAACAGTTGGCACTATCATCGAAGGCTGTTCCTGTTTTTGATCTGGGTCTGATCGGCACATCCGAAAACCTGAATAACGATCGGATCTGCCAGGTGCTATGTGCAACGGGTGGCACGTTGGTAGTTCGTGCAGGACATGTATTGGACCAACGCGTGCCGCGGGATCGGCGGTTGCTCGATCATTCGGCCCAAATGCTCAGCCGACCCAACCTGCATTGCAACGGATCATTGACGATAGCTTCCAAAACAATAACTTGAGCCACTTAACCCCTCTCCATGGCACCTACTTTCACATACCGAACGATCTTAACGATCCTGATCTTCTTCACCGGTTTCTGGGCCCAAGCTCAGAATGTGGGGATCAATACCACTGGTTCCGCACCAAATGCATACGCATTGCTCGATGCGGATAACAACGGGTTATTGTTGGGTGCTTTGTTACCACGACTCTCAACAGCTTCTCGTCTCGCCATGGCGGGCCTCAGCGGAACGGAAGATGGATTGGTGGTGTACGACACAACAACAAAATCTTTTTGGTATTGGGATGGAACGCAGTGGGTGGAATTCGGAGCGGGAGGTGGTGGCGGATGGCAACTCAACGGCAACGCGGGTACAGTAGACGGCACCCACTTTTTGGGGACTACGGATGATGTACCGCTCACCTTCAGGGTGAATGGAGAGCAAGCGGGACGGATCGACCATTTCTTGTTCAATACATTTTTAGGGTATGAAGCTGGGGGCAACACCAGCACGGGTATCGGCAATACTGCCTATGGTCATCAGTCACTGTATTCCAATTCCGTTGGAGGCTTCAATACGGCCCTTGGTCATTTGGCGCTCATCTCCAACAGCGAGGGGAACGAGAATACCGCCACCGGGTATCAGGCACTCCAGTACAACACGGTTGGTGGCAGGAATACCGCCATAGGTAACGGGGCATTGCGCGCCAATACGCTCGGATGGGGCAATACGGCCAGCGGATATGAATCACTCCATTCCAACACCGAGGGAAATTTCAATGTCGCCATTGGGTTTTGGGCATTGGCTTCCAACACCACGGGGAACAACAATACAGCCATGGGGTTCAGGACCCTTTACTTCAATACTACTGGCCAATGGAATACGTCATGTGGTAACCATTCTCTTTATTCAAATACAACAGGAGAACAAAACACTGCTATGGGATTCGAATCCCTACAGAATAACACTATAGGGAATAATAATACTGCCAATGGAGCGCGGACCCTCTATGCCAATACATCAGGGGCGCAAAACACTGCCATGGGATTTGAATCCCTTTATTTCAATACAACGGGAAGCGCCAATACCGCAAATGGTCACAGGGTACTCTTTCTAAATACTAGCGGAACGCTCAATACAGGAAATGGGTTGAACGCACTGTTTTCCAACACAACGGGATATGACAACACCGCCATTGGATCCTATTCGCTCAACTCTAATACTTCAGGATATAGCAATAGTGCCATTGGAGGAAACGCACTATGGTTCAACACTACTGGGCATAGCAATACAGCCATCGGAGCCGTTGCTCTCTATTCCAACTCTTTAGGGGATTGGAATACTGCTCTTGGTGTTTCAGCTCTTGGGTCCAACCAAGCCGGATCGAATGCTACAGCTATAGGCGCTTATGCCATGCAATACGCCAACAATAGCGGATCCACTTTCGAGAACACGAATGTAGCTGTGGGCTACGAGGCGCTGCGGGGTTCCACTGACCCAGCAGAGAACACCGGCAATGGGAATACGGCGGTGGGATACAGGTCGCTGCTGACGAACACGACGGGATACGAGAACACCGCCACCGGGTACCATGCCCTCCAGAGCAACACCACGGGCTGGCAGAACACTGCGCATGGAGCTTGGGCATTAAACATGAACACCGTAGGACATAGCAATACCGCGCATGGCATTGGAGCACTTCGGGGAAGTACAACCGGCTATGGTAACAGTGCCGTCGGAGGAGGTAGCCTCTACATGAACACAGCTGGATCGCAGAACTCTGCCTTTGGATATTCAACCCTCGTGACCAATGAAGGAAATGACAATACGGCTATGGGCTGCATGGCCATGCATATCTACAGTACGGGAAATCGTAATACCGCCTTGGGTACATGGGCGCTCTATGGCAACTACTATACTGGCAACGACAACACGGCATTGGGTGCGGCTGCGGGCACGAATGCTGACCTTACAGGCACCATTGCAGTGGGATACTTCGCCACCGCTGGAATCAACTATCGTGCGGTTATCGGTACGGCGGTCCACACAAACCTCACTGGTGGTTTCGGTGCCTGGCAGGACCTGAGTGATGGCCGGTTCAAGCGCCACGTTCAGGAGGACGTACCCGGATTAGAATTCATTGCGCGGCTGCGACCCGTGACCTACACCCTGGACGCCCACGGTGTGGATGCATTTCTTGGCATTGCACAACGCATGGATACGTTGCCGGATGAAGATGGGAAGGCACAATACCGGGAACGGCTGAGCGAGGTATCGGCACAACGACAGACCGGTTTCATCGCTCAAGAAGTTGAAGAAGCAGCGCGGTTGGCGGGCTATGACTTCAGTGGAGTGCATCATCCAAAATCGGAGACCGACCACTATACCTTGGGCTACGCAAGCTTCACGGTACCCATTGTAAAAGCGATCCAGGAACTGAATGTCACTGTCCTAGAGCAGCAGAAAATTAACGACCAGCTACGCGAAGAGTTAGAGATGCTGCGCAAGGAGTTGTTGGAAATGAAGGCAGGAAAATGAACGGTGAGTTCGACACAGACATGGTCCGCATCAACCACAACTTGAAGTTGCACTAGGAGCAGCACTAGAACGGATCAAAGAACTTCAACGGCTCGTTGCCACGCAAGAAACCATTCAAACAAGACCATGACCCACTTCACTGCCGTTATCGTAGACGATGAAGAACAACAACGCAAAGGGCTTTCGGCCTTATTGCAACGTCGCCATCCAGGCATCAACCTGCTCGGCACAGCAGAAGATGTGCCCAGCGGCATTGCGCTGATCAAGGAATGTGCGCCACAACTTCTCTTTTTGGACATCGAGCTCAAGAACTTGACCGGGTTCGATCTGCTAAAGGGCTTAGGTGATAACCGACCACACGTTATTTTCACCACGGCCCATGAGAGTTATGCTGTAAAAGCCATCCGCTTCAGCGCCCTCGACTATTTACTAAAACCCATCGACCCGGTAGAGCTTTCCGAGGCAATCGGAAAGGCGGAGAAAACAATAGTCGGAACGGAGCGCGCACCAATGGTGGATATGCTGTTAAAGAACATCGACCGATCCACCGGTGATCGCACCATCGCATTGCCTGTTAGCGATGGCTTGGAGTTGGTGCACGTGAACGAGATCGTAAGTTGCGAATCGGACTCCAACTACACCACGCTCCATTTACGGGACAAAAAGAAGCTGGTGATCTCGCGAACGCTGAAGGAATTCGAGGATATCCTTACAGAGGACCACTTCATCCGGATCCACAACAGCTTTTTGGTGAACACCAAACACATCAAAAAATACATTCGTGGCGACGGTGGCGAGGTGGTCCTTTCCAACGAACAGAACATTCCGGTTGCCCGCCGCAAGAAGCAGGAGCTGCTGGATTCGTTGAATATGCTTTAAGCCGGGGATAAAGGGCACCTTAAAAACGTTTCTTCGGCACCATGAAGAATGCGCGTTGCCCTTCGGCTAATGACTGATATTGATCATGTACTTCGCGGCATCGATCGGCTATTCTGATCAGCTCCAAACGCGATCCGGCAGCAAAAAACCCCGATCATTCCGACCGGGGTTTTCAATTTGAAAAAGAGAATTGTTCTACGACTTCCCACCTGCGCTTTCGAAACCGCTGATGTCCATCGGTAGTTCTCCGCGTTTCCATGCACGGCGGTGCTTGATCTTTTGTACGATCAACAACATCACCGGGACCATGATCAACGTTAGGAAGGTTGCGAAGATGAGACCGTAGATAACTGCCCAGCTGAGCGGTCCCCAGAAGATCACGTTGTCGCCACCCATGTGGATGTGTGGATCCAATTCGGTGAACAGACTGATGAAGTTGAAGTTGAGTCCTATGGCCAATGGCAAAAGACCCAATACCGCAGTGATCGCCGTAAGCAACACCGGACGCAAACGTGTGCGACCTGCAATGATCAGTGCTTCCATGCTCTCATCATTCGGGATAACGTCCTCTGTTCCCAATCCCAATTTACGTTGTGCACGTGCGAACAACAACCGAGCAAAGTCCATCAATACGATCGCGTTGTTAACTACGACACCGATCAGCGAGATGATGCCGAGCATGGTCATGAGGATGATGAAATCCATGCGGAAGACCACCAAGCCCAAGAACACACCAATGGTACTGAAGATCACCGTGCTCATAACGATCATCGGATAACTGATGCTGTTGAACTGCGCTACGATGATCAGGAATACCACGAAGATCGCAACTACGAATGCCATCAACAGGAAGTTCATGTCCTTTGCTTGATCCTCTTGTTCGCCGGTGAATCGCAAACTGTTCACAGGGCTTACGGTGTACCCTGCGGCCATCTCATCCTTGATCTGCTGCACCACTTCATTGTTGTTGTAACCCGCGATCACGTTACTGCTAACGGTGATCACCCGGTCGAGGTCCTTGCGTTTGATCGCGCTGAACGTGCTACCATATTCCGCATGTGCTACCGCACTGATCGGCACTTGGCGGATCTGTCCGGTAAGCATGTCACGGAACGTAATGCGCATGTCCAATAACTGTTGCGCATCGTACCGGTACTCATCCTTCAAGCGCACATTGATCTCGTAATCATCATCATCCCCTTCAATTCGGAAGGTGCTGACTTCCTTGCCGAACAACGCTGTACGAATGGCATCCGCAACGGCGTATGTGCTTACGTTCAAGCGACGCGCTTTCTCGCGATCGATCACGATCGGCATCTCCGGTTTCGCACGATCGATGTCGATCCGAAGTGCTTCGACCCCAGGTACGTTCTTTGCATCGATGAATGCCTTTACTTTCTCAGCTTCGTCCAACAAGGCATCGATCTCTTTGCCGCGGATCTCGATGTTCACCGGTTTTCCAACGGGCGGCCCATCAGCATTCTTCGCAACGGTGACCACAACGCCGGGGTATCCTGTAACACCTTTCTGCAACGCTTCCAATACGTCGTTCGTGTTGATCCCTTTACGGTCGGCGAATTTCACGAAGCTGATCTGCACACGCCCTTTGTTCGGCGTAGCTCCCAATTCCACCTGCCCGGTACCAGGATCGCTGGTGCCCTTCCCAACTTGCGCGATCACGGAATTCACAAGGAAGTTCACGGTATCCTTACCGATCACATTTCCATCCTCATCCTTTAGTTCGCGCACTTCGCTGTACTGCGGATCGTTCACCACCTTCATTACCTGAGCTTCCACTACACGGGTAATGCTGTCGGTCTTGAGTATGTCCGTACCGATCGGCGCTTCAATGAAGGCGTTGATGAACTGTGGTTGATTGCTCGGGAAGAACAATGTTTTCGGTGGGAACAAGCCCAACAGAACGAAGGCCAGGATCAGCAAGCCAAATGTGCCGAACAAGAACGTACGTGGATGATGCTTGCTCAAGGCATAGCGCAAAAAACCTTCGTACTTGTGCTCCAACCTCGGCAACCAATTGTTCTGGAACAAGTTGGTAAGTGGTTCAAAGATCTTATTGTTGGCAATGCCCATTAGTCCGAAGAACGCAGCCAACGTACCAATGCTGAAGACGAACGTACTGTGTGCAACTCCGCCGATCATGGCCAACACGACACCGATCGCAATGAGAATGCCCGATACACGCCACATCTTCTTGGTGGGCATGTGATCGTTCTCCACCTTCATGAATTTCGATGCCAACGCAGGATTCACGACCAACGCAACGAACAATGAACTACCCAACGCGATCATGAACGTGATCGGCATAAGGCTCATGAACTCACCCATGATACCGGGCCAGAACAACAGCGGAGCGAACACCATTACCGTTGCCGTTGTGGCAGCAATGATCGGCATGGTCACCTCACCTACCGCGAGGCCCGTGGCCTTCATGGCGGGTTCGCCATTGCTCATGTGGCGGTAAATGTTCTCTACGATCACGATACCATCATCCACCAATCGACCCAATGCAAGGATCAATGCGAACAGCACCATCATGTTCAATGAAATGCCGAACAGGTTGAGCAAGGTGAAGGAGATGAACATGCTCATCGGGATCGCAAGTCCAACGAACATCGCGTTGCGCAGACCGAGGAACAACATCAGTACACCGATCACTAGAACAACACCCAATACGATGTGGTTCATCAACTCATCCACACTCACACGCGTTTGTTCGCTTTGGTCCCCGGTAACAGTAATGGTAAGGTCGGTAGGTAGTTCCCTGCCGACATCTTCTTTAAGGATAGCATTGATCTTGTCACTGGCATCCAAAAGATTTTCGCCAGCACGTTTGATCACGTCCAACATCACCACGCTCTTGCCATACTCACGCGCAAAACTCTCCGGCTCTTTGTAACCGAATGTCACATCCGCAATGTCGCGCAAGCGTACTTCACGCTGCCCTTCATTCTTTACAACGATATCCTTGATCTGCGCTATGTCCTTGAATTCGCCGACGATCCGTACGCTTCTCCGCTGATCTCCGGTGAGGAGGTCGCCACCGCTCATGGTGAGGTTCTCACTGCGCAACGCGTTACCGATGTCATCGAAGTTGAGCATCAGCGCCTCCATCTGATAGAGGTCCACGCTCACCCGTACTTCACGGTCCGGAACACCACGGATCTCCACCTTGTTGATCTCGGTAAGGTCTTCTATGCGATCCTCCAAATGCTTGGCATATTCATGGAGTTGCTCCATCGGATAATCACCACTCAAGTTGATGTTCATCACCGGCACAAGCTCGCTGAAGTTCATCTCGAAGATATTCGGCTCCGATGGCAGGTCCGTTGGGAAATTCGCATCACCCCGTGCTTTATCCACGGCGTCCTTCACCTTACGCAAGGCTTCGGTCGGTGAAATGTCATACGTGAACTTCACATCGATGGAACTGAAGTTCGGCACACTGGTACTGGTGATCTGATCCACACCGGTTATGGTGTTCAATTCCTTCTCAATGGGCTTGGTGATCAGCTTTTCGATGTCCACCACCGAGCTGCTGTTGTACGGCGTAGCAATGAAGATCTCCGGCGTAACCACCTCAGGAAAACTCACCTTAGGCATTACAATGTAGGAGTATACACCCATGACGCAGATCAGGATCGTTAGCACGATCACGGTGGTGCGGTTGTTCACCGCCCACGTGGTGATGGCGAACTGACGTTCCGGACCATGCAGATCCTTCTCAATATCCTCGTTGCTGTGCATTATCGTTCTGCTTTGGACTGCTGCGGTAGACCTTATTTCACGACCATTTGCAATGGCTCCGCAACACGTACCGTTGCACCTTCGCTAACGTTCTTCGCACCCTCATCGATGATCAGTTCGCCACCACGCAATGCGCCCGGTTGCGATGGGGCAATGCTCAAACTGCCTTTGTACTGGCTCAGGCGCTCCACCATCACTTTGCGTGCAATCGCTTCATCATTACGCGTCCTGTCCAGAATGAAAATGTAGTTATTACCGTCCACGTCCTGCAACACTGCACGTGCAGGTACTACCAACGCACTGTCGTTCTTTCCGTCCTGTATGCTGATGTCACTTAGGAGGTTCGGCCGCATGTATTTCTCTGCCTTCGGCACACGCACGGATACTTTGAACGTGCGATTCATGGGGTCGATGAACTGACTTACGTGTGCCAACTCTCCATCGAAGGTTTCATTCAGGCTTGGGAATGAAACTTTTACAGGTGCTCCTGTTTGGATCGTTCTCAGATAGCTCTCCGGAATATCCGCTTCCAACTGTACACCGCTCATTTACGACACGTGCTACGGGTTGCATCGGACTGGCCATATCGCCAACGCGCAACATGATCTCATCCACCTGCCCGCTGAAAGGAGCTGTAATGTTGCTCAAGCGTTGTTGTTCGCGCATCGCGGCAAGGCCAGCTTCAGCCTGTTCCATTTGCGACTTGATCTGCAAGAACTCCATCTCACTACCGATCTGCTGATCCCACAATTGTTTTTGTTTGTTGTAAGGCCGTACGCGCCAATTCCATGCCTGTTTCGGCTTGGGCGATCTGCTTTGCTACAATGTCATTATCAATGCTTACAAGCAATTGGCCCGCACTCACCTTGTCTCCCGCTTTCACAAGAACACGACGGACGCGACCGCCTTGCTGTGCGAAAAGTGCAGCGGACTCATCCGCTTTTACCACACCATGTACATCGACGTAATGCGAAAAGGAGCCGGCTTTGACCTCAGCGGATGTTACCGTGTTCAGGTTGCGGCGCACCGTGCTGTCGTTCTCCGCCAACCAGGTCTCGATGTCCTTGATCTGTGTACCCAATTCCGCATACTTCACCTTCAGTGAATCACGCTCTGCGCGCTTGCGGTCCAGGTCGCTCTTATCTGGCGCGGATCCGCAGGAAGCCAAGAGGATCGTTAGTGCGACCGTGATCGCTATTGTAATGATCGGGTGTTTCATTGTGTAGTTGGGAAATTCGATTGCGGTGATAAGTTGTTCTGCGTAGTGCTTTTCGCAACGGTGCCGCGAAAGCACATGTGCACGTAGTTGGTCCGTTGATTCAATAGAGATCCAGTGACTTTCTGAGATCTGCGCGCGCCATCAACAATTCAACCATCCGTTGGATGTACATCTGCTGAGCCATTAGATAGTTGCCTTGTTCTTGTGTGTATTCGAAACTGCTTGCACTTCCGGTATTGAACTTGATCGTGGTACGGTCCATGATCTTCTTGCTCAACTCCATGCTCTTCTCCTCCGTCAACAGATTGTCCATTGCTGTGCGCGCTTGTGATCTGCTTTGTTCGGCCATTGCGATCAGGCGCTGCTCGGTTGCTGTTTGATTCACCTTGGCCTGTTCAATTGCGATCTTGGTCTGCTTGGCCTTTTGGATACGACTACCACTGCTGAAGATGGGCACGTTCAATTGCAGACCCCAAAGTGTGGTGGGATAGAACTGGTATTGGCCACCGGGATCGAACGTAGGTCCGTTCCATACTTGGCTGTGTTGCAAAAAACCACCCAATGAGGGAAGTGCTTTGACCACATCATTCTTGTGTTCCAGAACGCTTAGTCCAACGATCGTGTTCGCCGCCTGTAGTTCGATATGCGAGGAGGCTACCAATTCCTGCTCGCTCAAACTGGTCTCGTTCGGGTCTTTCAGTATATTCTCCAATTCATCCGTAAGGATCAATGGTGTACCTTGTGGTGTGCCCATGGTCAGAGCCAATAGCATACGCGCCACATTCGCTTGTTGCTCAAAATTCCGCTGCTGAGCGCGAGCTTGTTCCAACTGGATGTTGATCCGGTCCACATCGGTCTGCTCCAGAAAACCGGCTTCGAAGGTGGCCGTCACCTCGTTCAAACTTTTCTCCAATAGCGGTAGGCTTTCACCGATCAACCGGATCCCTTCTTCAGCCGCCAATACACCGAAGTATGCCTTGGCCGTCTGGTTCCGCGCATCAGCCTGTGCTTTTTCCAGCTCTTGCTGGCTTTGGACCCTCAACTCCATTGCCGCCTTCAATCCCACGAGGTAGGAACCATCAAATATCAATTGGTTCAGCGATAGGCCGGCATTCATACTCCATGGCACACCGAATTGTACAGGAAGCAGCTCCGGCGCTCCACTGCCAGGGGGGCTAAAGAAATTCGGGATCAACTGCGTAGGAACATCAATGAAGTTCTGCAGCTGTACTGAACCATTGATCTGTGGCAGACCAACAGCGGCTATTTCCTTGCTCCGATGAATGGACTTTTCCGCTTCCAGCGCACTTGCCTGTACGGCGTAACTCTGTTTCGCTGCTAGATCCAGCGCTTGTTGAAGGCTAAGGCTCAAAGGGCCCTGTGCCTTCGCGCCAATGCTCGTCAGGGCTACTAGGCCCAGGGTTAACCATACTCGATGGATCATGATCTTAATGCCTTTTTGCTCGGGGAGATATCGCGTTCCTTCTTAACTTTCTTGGTCAAATACTTCAGACCTTTATCACTGGCCATGCCGCGAACGTGGTAGCGGAACAATTCCCAGATCACATCTTCAAAGCGATACTTCTCCTTCGGAAAGAGTATACCATCGAAGATCGCATCGAACCGGGAGATGTAGATGCGCGCGATCACATCAACATTCAGGTCATCCCTGTACAAGCCATCCTTCACTCCTTTCTGCATGTTACCGGTAACACACTTGTAGATGTCCTCGCGTTCGTTGCGTTGCAACAATGCCCACGCCTCTGGATGATATTTTTCCAGATCGAAGTGAATGCTCGGATGCATCTCACCAATTTGGGCAGCAACAAAACGGGTGATCTCGAAATTCTCGTCGATCGCGTTATGGCCTTGTTCACAAATGCCTGTGATGCACGTGTGGTGATGCGAACAGATATGACCCACAACGCGCGATACCAATTCGTTCTTGTCCTTCACGAACTGGTACAATGTCTTCTTGCTGATCCGCAAATGCTGCGCGATATCATCCATGTTCACGCTCCGGATACCGAGGCGCATGAATACCTTGGATGATTGATCGATGATCTGTATTTCTTTCTCGTCCATGATGACAGCGGGTGCAAATGTAGGAAACGAAATCAACACGGAAACGTTTCCGACTAAATAATGTTTCTACCGTTTATCACGGATCCGTGCCGTTCGTCCACCGCGCATCTTGAGGTCATCCCACCTTGACCAATTATTCTTTACCAAAAAGCACTCCTGGAAGTTTCCCTTCGTCCCGTTCAATAGAACCAACACCCTCACACATCCTTTGCATCACTCATGTTGCGCAGGTCTCGCGTCTTGACTTCGCATTTTTTCAATCTGAACAGGCGTAATGTGAGAACACGTTGTTCGCGCTTGCGATGCCGACATGTCATTCACTGTTCCCCAGGGGAAGGGTGCATTGTTACAATTGAGGGCCAATGGTCGGATGCAGAAAGGGGCCAGCGCAGAACGAAAAGGGAGTTTGAACGGATCAGCGGGTCAGGTGGAGATCCACGATCGCCGTGCGCACAGGCAGCTTTCCCATGGAACTAGACAACAGTGTGGATCCAATGCAGGGCCCATCCCTGAATATGCAATTGGATCTCTACTGCGTATCCAATATTAAGGTCAACCGTACAGTCGTCCCACTCTCACTTTCCATTCTGATGTCTGCTCCGATCCGCTTTGCGCGTTCGCGCATATTCTGTAGCCCATGTCCGCCCTTATCGGTCGGATCGAACCCTACGCCATTGTCCTGCAAGACATAGAGTACCCGTCTATCATCGGTATGAAAGGTTACCGCGATATGCGTTGCTTTTGCATATTTGATAGCATTATTCAGTGACTCGCGTACGATCATGTAGACATCACGTTTCGTAGCCGGATCAAGTATGCTGTCTTCGCCGGTGTGAACGCAATCAACAACGTGTGGAACTTGGCTCAATTTCAGCATGCGCTCACAATGGGAACGTACGCGATCGGTAAGGCCTGCCATCGAATCGTGGTTGTGATCAATGGCCCAAACAATATCACCTAACGAGCGGTTTGCTTCACCGGCTATTCGCTCCAGGTCAACAGTAACAGCAGTTAATTGGCTGGAATATGGTTGGGCCATTGCTTTTGCTTCGCCACTGAGCATCACCAGTTTCGTGAGCTCACTTCCTAATTGGTCATGGACATCGCGGGCTATGTGCGTACGCACTTCCAATGCTTCTCGTTTCTTTTCACTGGAGACCAGTTGCGCCTGTGCATTCAGGATCACACTATTCGTGCGCTTCAATATCCGCGATCGCCACCAATATGAGATCAGCAGTAAGGCAAGAAGCACACCTATTCCCCCTAATGCCCAAAGTCTTTTCCACTGGGTACCGATCTCTTGTGCATGGAATATGGATCGTTGCTGATCCGCTACAACATACTTTAAACTATCGTTGATCGCTCGCTGTTCGTAAGCATATCGAAAGTTGTTACGAAGTACTTCGCGTATGTTCTCTTCGCGAACCAAACTGTCATTCAAGAAAACAAATTCCTCGTATGCTTTCAGCGCGAGCTCTGGTTTGTGCAATGCTTTCAGGGTGCGATAGCGCAACTCTGCTGCATCACGTTGCAGGATCACCCAATCAGCATCGACGGCTGCTTCTCTTGCACGGTCCAACAACTTGTATGCATCCTGTACTCGACCCAGGTCGAGGTATACGAGACCCATGCTGTTCAGTATGGTGGAATACCCAAAGGCCACTTCCGCTTCTAAAGCAATACCCTCGCCTTCTTTCAAATAAACAAGTGCATTTTCGGGTTTCTTCCGTATACGAAGAATGCGACCTAGCTCAGCAAGGCATTCCACCACGCCTCGCTTGTCATCTATCTGCCGACGGATGACGAGTGACCGATCGCAATAGCGAAAGGCCGAATCCAGCTGGCCCAATTCCGTGTAGCACGCTCCGATCTCGTGCAATGCCCTTGCTTGGGAATGTTGCTGGCCGATGGAATCCGCGATCGCTGCGGCTTCCTGCATATGGACCAGAGCCGCAGGGTAGTCGCCTTGGTTCATCATGATGGCGCCCAAATTGATCTTACCAGCAACAATTCCGCCCTGGTCGTTCATCGCATGCAATATCCGTAGACCATCATTGATGTGATCTACCGCCTTTGCATTATCACTGCGTGCCATGTGTATGGTTCCAATGGCATTCAGGTCGTTCGCCCAACCTAGGCTATCGCCCAGTTCGATGTGGACCTGCATCCCCTCGTTGATCATCGCTAAAGCCGTGTCCTTCGAGCCAAGAAAGGAATACATGTTAGCCATGTTCGTTAGCACATCGGCCGCCCCTTCCCGCTCTCCCGCCTCCACATAGCTCGCATGTGCCTTGGACATATATTCCAATGCCTTTCTGGGTTGACCGTGCACATACCAGACCACACCCATTAAACTCAATGCATTGCCTTCATACTTCAATAACCCCTTCCTTCGGGCCTCTCCAAGCATATGCTCCGCCATTAGGAATGCAGTGTCCGGCTCACTATAGACATAACCGTCCCAGATCAGGTCGTAGTAAGCTCCAAAACGTACCGTGTCGGGCAACTCTGTGTTATCCCAGATCCGTTGCAACGAATCCAGTTCGGTTTGAGCATGGCAGCTGTTCGTGATGGACCATACCAGGCATAAAGTACACACTGACCGTATTGCAGATCGCATTAGTCCGTACGATGCAACATGCTTTGTTGGGTGCTTCCCGATCATAGTCTCTGTAAGAATACTACCATTCCTATTATCATACATCAATTACCCAATAATTATGACGAGGGCCACCCACTAGAGAAGCCGTCATCAATAGTTCTAAGCTGTTGGTCCTTGCTACATTGCCCGTTGCCCATCCCAAAGGATACGCTGCCGCCTATATGATGAAGTATGAAACATCGCAACAGTAGTACGTGGATTTCCTGAACAGCCATACCAGAGTGCAACAAGCTGCGCGCGTCCAGACAAATGTTCAGGTCGGTGTTTCCGCAGTTACCAACCGGTATGTGATGACCAACACTCCGACGATGGAGGCCCTTGGTCGGAACGGCATCCGATGCGGCGGGACCATCGATCCGAACAGCAGCACTACGTTCTATTGAGATGCGAACGTGAACAGTATCGGCAGGAGGAAGCCCTGAACCAACTCGTTCAACCCGCGATCAATTCCGTGCTGAGATCGGTTCTTAGAATTTCGCGATCATGGAACATGGGACAGCTGATGATAGTTGGACCATACTACCCATGTGTTATTTACATTGCCTGCTAGCGTGTCTTTCTTTGTGCTCCATACTTTCGGCACTTACCCTATGAACTATCGCATCTCTGCCTTGCTGTATCTGCTATTCGTAGCGGCTTATTCGCAAGCTCAAAGTACCGTTGCAGACAGCCTCTCCGCTCTTGCGCGAACCTGTTCAGCCAAGAACAACATGCAGGACACGGCCTGTTTAAGGCTGATCAACATTACTGCGCGGGCATGGTTCAAGGAACAAGAGCTAGATAGTTCTCTTGCTTGGGCTGAACGCTCCGAAGCGCTCGCTGAGGCTATGGCACGAACTCTTCCCGATGGAACACTTGATCCACACCGGATGATGAATGAAAAACTGCTGAGCATGGCGAATTATTTCGCCTCACGTTATCCAGAAAGTATCTCGCACGCATTGAAATTGGAACAGATAGCAACACGAATGGGCGATACAGCGACGCAAGCCGCCGCGATGAATTACCAAGGTTACTGCTATCGCGGAATGGGCGAGAACCGACGCGCGTACAACATCACGTTGAAAGCAGTTCGGTTATTGGAGCAACTCCCACCCGGGCCGGACCTTAGCAATGCGTATGATGGGATCGCCGTATTGTGCAAAGACCTGAACTTAACGGATAGTGCAAAATATTATCAACGCCTTGCTATAGCCACCCCGAACGACAACCCAGGAAATACTTCCAATAGCTTATTGGCCATGGCTGAGTATCACATGGACGAAAGCACCATGGACTCAGCCGCCTACTATATTGCCAAAGCAGAGCAACTTGTCCAAGGTCAAAGCCCCGTTTCCATCGCCCATTTCTACGGCATGCGTGGCAAGGTGCGATTCTTTCAACATGAATATGACGCAGCGCTAGCAGATCTGCACATAGCGGACTCCATTTCCACAGCCATGGAGAACAACTATGAACTTACCTACATCCATCAATTGCAAAGTCTGTGCTTAGCAGGACTTGGTGGTACCAAAAATGCATTTGATATGGGCACCAAAGCAATGAATGCACTGGTTGCCGATATGGATATTGCCAAAGCCCAGGAACTGACCGAGACGCGCATGCGTTACGAGCAAGAACAGAAAGACGCTTTGACCCGGTTGGAACATGACAAAGTAAAGAACCAACGCCTGTTCGCGGTGCTTGGAGCGTTGCTACTTGCCGCTATTGCTGCCTTGCTCTGGAATGGTGCCAGACGCAGCCGCGCAAGCGCGAGAATGTTACACGTGAAAAATGAGGAATTGATAAGTACCCATCAAGATCTTATACGCACGGAGAAAGCGCTCTCCACACAAGCCGTGCGCACACATGTAGCGCAAGACATCCACGACGAACTCGGTAGCCAGCTGACCAAGATCAGCCTGTTGAGCCGCGAAGCAAATTACGCGCGCACTAAGAACCCGGAAGAACTGAGAGAACTTTTGGCTTCCATTGATCGAATTGCAATGAACACGGGAAGCACACTAAGTGATGTGGTCTGGAACACCGATCCGCACAACGACAAGATCTCTTCATTGATCGATCGTACGAAAGAACATGCCCAGCGGATGTTGCATGATACGGGTATCAAATTGTACTTCGAACAACCAACGATCACGACGGACCGCGACGTACCTCCCGATTGGCGAAGGAATGCAATTCACATTGTGAAGGAGGCGATCAACAATGCGTTGAAATACGCGAAGGCCTCTGAACTTCATTTAGCTGTTGCGCTAGAAAATGACCAGTTCATTTTGGAGTTCAGGGATAACGGAAAGGGGTTTGATAGTGCAACAGCACGAAACGGAAATGGATTGGGAAATATGCGTGATCGCGCGGAGCGTGTTGGCGGCACATTTACACTCACTTCAGACGCTGAAGGAACCAGGATCAAGGCGGTGTTGCCTTTACCGTGAGTGAATTCAGTTCTTCAATGCCCTTTCGGATATACTTTCCGGATGGCTTCCATGCGCGAGCTGACGTGTAGCTTGCTGTAGATCTTGCGCACGTGTACACGAACTGTTTCCGTACTGATCTCAGCTTTCGCGGCGATCTCTTTATACATCATTCCAGCCGCCAGACCATCGAGGATGTATTTCTCGCGTTCGGTGAGCAGTTCGTCGTTGATACGCTGCTGGCTTTCCTGCTGAAAGCTATTCACGACCAATCTTGCAATTGTACTGTTCATGGGCGAGCCACCTTGATGGATATCATGAATTGACGCTTCCAACTCCTCGCTCGTTGTGCTTTTCAATAAGTAGCCTGTTGCTCCTGCGCACAGTGCTTGAAAGATGTATGCCGGGTTCTCAAAGATCGTAAGCATCAGGAACTGGATCTCCGGACGCGCAGTCTTCGCGGCACGCACCGTATCGATGCCATTGGTACCCGGCATGTTGATGTCCATAAGCACCACGTTCACGTCGCAGTCCGTTAAGGCTCCAAGAAAATCATCTCCGGACACGAATGTCCGCACCATTTTCATGCCCTCCGTACGTTCTACGCGCCGACGCAACAACTCCCGTAATTCGGAGTCGTCTTCTACGATCGCGATGCGCACAGGACCCTTTCCCATGGCACCAATGTACAGCATGGATCCAATTCCTATCCATTCCTGATGGATCAAACGGACGAAGGCCACCCGGTATGGCAGCCTTCATCCATCCATCATTTCGTTCTCAACGACCTTGTTCCAATCGTACGATCCGCTCTTGCAATTGCTCGATCATTGCTTGTTGTGATTCGATCAACGCTTGTTGCTCTTGCATGCCTTTTACTAGAGGTACAACGAATTCCGAATACCGTAATGCGTACATATCGTTCTCGTCGACAGGTTTTACAACGGCACTGAAATCATAGCCCAATTCATCCGCAGCCTTTTCCACTTCCTGAGCAAGGAAACCGGTGAATCGGATCGCGGCTTTTTGGTCACGGGCAGCGACCATATCCGGGTGCGGGGGTTGAAGAACGGCGTTCCCATTCTGGTCATAGCGCATGTCCTCCTTCAGGAATGCCGCCATCTTGTGTGCATCGAAGTTGTAGGTCACGGGGCGCAGTTTCATGATCAGGTCGATGCCATGCACATCTTCCTGGATATTGCGTTTGAAGCGCGCATCACTTGCGGGGGCGAATGGTACGGCACCGATGATGGTCGATACAGAGCTATTTCCTACACGCACTTGGTTGCCTGCAGTGCAGCTAGCCCCGCTACCCAATGCGGTGGTGTTGCTACGGGTCGCTGCATTCGGACCAGCCCCGGACCCAATGGCCGTGTTGAAACTGCCGCTTGAATTGCTGAACATGGCACCTATACCTACGGCGGTGTTGTCACCCCCGGCGGTATTCAGGTAGAGTGCCTCGTTTCCTACGGCCGTGTTTCCCGATCCCGTGCTGGAGATTTGAAGTGCGTTCGCTCCTATAGCCGTATTGTAGTTCGCCAGATTGGTGTATAGGCTTCGGTGGCCGAGCGCTGTGTTCTGGAACCCGGAAACAACGGAATAGAGCGACTTACTTCCCACTGCTGTATTGAAGAATCCAGCTGGCGGATTGGTTCCCGGCTCGCCTCCTGGAACGTAAGGAGCCAATCCATTGGCATTGTTGAAGAGTGCACTGTCTCCAATGGCGACGAGGTTGCCTCGATTCAGGTTCTGTTGGAGCGCTCGTATACCGATGGCCACGTTGGAGTTGCCGATCGTGTTAACACGTAATGCATTCCAGCCAATAGCCACATTGTTGGAGCCAGTTGTGGTGGTGTATTGTGCTGCAGAACCTATCGCGACATTGCGTTGGCCGGTGGAGTTCGTGTACAAAGCGCGGTAACCGAAAGCTGCATTGCTAATGCCCGTGGTGGTATTGTACATGCTACCGGTACCCATTGCGGTGTTCCCATTTGCAGATGTGTTCTTGTAGAGGGATTGGTAACCAACTGCGGTGTTCCAGTACCCGTCCGTATTGTTTCGAAGGGCTTGACAGCCGAAGGCACTGTTGAGAGGCCCGGTGGTGTTAGCCCGTAAAGCCATATTGCCAAGTGCGGTTGTTCCGCTTGTGGTATCGACACTAAGGAGACCAGACGGAATATTTCCTACTCTGAAGGCCAAGGATTGTATATCCGTGGTGCCAACGAAGTTGGTAGTTGGCGTAGTGCCTGTATTACCTAGAAGTGCCCAGCCGCTTCCACCACCTGAAGGGCCGGTGGGACCGACTAGCGAAACGCCTGCTCCCCAAGCTCCTGCCGTCTTCGGTCCATACAAGAAATTCGTGGCTGTGTTGATGTAGAAGTCTCCATTAGCGCCAGTGCCTGGTGCGGGATTGATGGCCCCATTGAGCACGGTCTTCCCATCTAGGCCATCGTCGCCGTCCGTGCCATTAGTACCCGGCGTTCCAGGCAGACCTGTTGTGCCTTGTGGGCCTGTTGCCCCGGTGGCGCCATCGGTACCCGGTGTTCCTTGTGGGCCTTGTGCACCTGTGTTACCCTGAGGGCCTGTTGCACCGACTGCGCCATTCGTACCCGGTGTACCTGGGGTACCTTGCGGACCAGTTAGACCGATGGGGCCCTGTGGACCCGTTGCGCCTGTAGCGCCCGGTGTGCCCGGTGTTCCTTGTGGACCAGTTGCTCCTATGGCTCCGTTATTCCCTTGTGGTCCGACTGCGCCTTGCGGACCAGTTGCTCCCGTTGCTCCAGCCGGGCCGGCGGGACCTTGGATGGAACCCACATTTTGCCAACTATTCGTGTTGCTACTCCATACAAATAGGTCGCCGTTCACTAACCATGCATCGCCAACACCACCCGTTGCAGGCAATTGGTTGATGTTGGTGAATGACCCTAAGATCGTTACTCCAGTACCATCGGCACCAGTAGATCCCGGAACGCCTTGCGCGCCGGCTGGACCAGCAGGACCTTGTGCGCCAGTTGCACCTGGTGTGCCAGCAGGACCTTGTGCCCCCGTTGGTCCCGCAGGGCCGGGCGTACCGCCGTTCTCAGCGTACAATGCATAAGGCACACTCAGTAATTCTGCGGTACCCATTGCAGTTCCGTTCAACGATGTTTTCACGAAGTATGGACCAGCGCTCCAATCGATGTTCGCGAAGTTGCCGGTGATCACTGTGCCGCCACCTAGTGCTACTTGCGCAAGGCCGATCGTTGTAGTTGTTATGTTGTGTACTTCGCTGTAGACCACAAGACCTGTTGAAGTGTTCTGCCGAACTTCCAATCCAAGTGTGCCAGCGGTATTTGCTTGTGGTACGCCGTTCGCATCGCGCAATACGGCTTGGTAATTCATGCGCTGTGGCGCTTGCCCGAACAACGTTGCAGCGAGTACGAAACCCGCTAAGGTGAGGAAGAGATTTTTCATGAGTTCAAAGCGTTATTATAATGCGAAATGTTTGTCTGCTGAGGTCGATCGTATCGTCTACGATCAGGTTGTAGTTGCCACTTTTCAGGTTCGCAACATCGAGTGTGGTGAGGCTGTTGTTCAAGTTGCCATAAAGTATGAGTTTCCCGGCTGCATCATATACTGTGTAGTTGTGATGCGCGTTGCTTGGCAACTGAATGTTCAGGTCTTGGCGCGTAGGGTTCGGGTAGACATTGATCGCTGCTTCGGGAGCTGCGGTACTGATGCCTACTTCGACATCGGCCCAAGGTTGTTCGAATCCTTGTGTGAGTGTATTCGACCCGGAACCAACCGTCCCCACGACCGGTTCACCGATGTTGTATTCGATGCGGTTGGTCGAACTGTTGAGTTCACCGCCCGCGCTACCTATGGTCATTTGGCCATAGGCAAAGCAAGGTGCGAACAAGAAAAGTAGAAGCGGGGGCTTGATCATGTTCTTTGTGGTTTGGCGAGCTGGAGAGGATGATACCCTTTCATAGAACGAAGTAACTGAGATCAAAAAGGGTAAACAATAACACGTTGGTAGTATGCGTCGCTCCTTGAACCATCTTTTCAAAACTGTTGATGGACATGATGAAATGCACACTGGTGCGAGCTGAAATTGCGCTGTTGCGAACCCACCGAAAAGCTGGACAGCACTTGCCAGTCATGCAACTCGCATTCCAGAACCAAGGAAGGTTACGCGGTTGTTCATCACCCGAATAGAAGTATGGCCCACCTTGCACCGTAGCGCTTCCGCTGAACTGCACCGGCTTCTGGTCCTTGATGTTGCTCAGATCCTGAGCACAAACACAGCCGCCGCACATGATAAGAACAACCATTATGATCGAGCGGATCCGGTCTACCGGGAGATAGGTGCGGGCTTGGCACATGGCGGTTCGCAACAGGGGTCTTTTGCTCGAACAAAGCACGGGTACTCGATCATGCCAACCTATACCACATTAGGGTTAGGGGGGTATTGATGGATAGGGATAGGTGTTCCGGTCCCCTTGTCGTAGCTCGGGATGACAGGCCAGGTATGATCTGGCGATTGGTGGTCCTAACGAATTGATGGTGATCCGAAGGATCTCCATGCCTTGGAACACCGCCCGAACGGATCGATGTGGCTCGTCCGTGGAGAATTCATCTAAGCACATTCGAGGTTGTCTGTGCATCTTTGCGGACCATTAAAATACACCGCAGGTCAGCGCACTGGTCTGATCAACTAATTTCTGATCTTCCGATCACTATGCATTCCATAAAAGAAGTCCTCGAGAACGAAGTACTAACGGGCCAACACGTAACCGTTGCGGGTTGGATACGCACCTTCCGAAATGATCGGTTCATTGCGTTGAATGATGGGAGTACGATCCTGAATCTGCAATGCGTCATCAACCAAGATGAAGTGGATGAAAATACACGCGCTCGTTTTACCACAAGCGCCGCTGTGAAGTGTACCGGAGAGTTGATCGCATCGCAAGGCAGCGGCCAACGCGTAGAAATGAAAGTGACCTCGGTCGAGGTGTTGGGTGATAGCGATGCGACCAAGTATCCGATCCAACCGAAAAAACACTCGCTGGAATTCTTGCGCGAGAATGCGCATCTGCGTTTCCGTACCAATACGTACAGCGCCATTTTCCGTATGCGGCACCAAGTAAGTTTTGGGATACACGAGTATTTCGATCGCGAGGGATACAACTATTTCCACAGCCCGATCATTACCGCCAGCGATGCCGAAGGTGCTGGGGAAATGTTCCGCGTAAGTGTGCTCGATCCAAAGACACCGCCATTGAATGACGCAGGTGAAGTGAATTTCAAAGAAGACTTCTTCGGTGCTGAAAGTCGGCTTACCGTCAGCGGCCAATTGCAAGCTGAACTCGCTGCGCTTGCATTAGGCAAAGTGTACACCTTCGGACCAACATTCCGTGCAGAGAACAGCAACACCACACGCCACCTTGCCGAGTTCTGGATGATCGAACCAGAAGCCGCATTCATGGACCTAAAAGGAGACATGGACCTGGCAGAAGGCTTGTGCAAACATTTGATCGCGCGTGTGCTCAAGAACAGCATTGACGATCTGCAATTCCTCGATGCACGTTTGAAAGAAGAGGAAGCAACCAAGCCCCAAGCGCAACGAAGCGATATGGGGCTGATCGAGCGTTTACAATTCGTGTTGGAAAATCCATTCGAGCGGATCACGTACGACGATGCGATCAATATTCTCCTGCGCAGCAAACCGTACCAGAAAAAGCAGTTCCAATTCCCGGTGGAATGGGGCATCGATCTACAAAGCGAACACGAACGTTACTTGGTAGAAAAGCATTTCAAAAAGCCGGTGATCGTAACGGGCTACCCCGCGAAGATCAAAGCCTTCTACATGCGCACCAATGCGCCCGGCGACTTCGGGTACAGCGAAAATGGTAAGACCGTCGCTGCCATGGATGTGCTCTTCCCCGGCATCGGTGAGATCATCGGTGGCAGCCAACGAGAAGAACGACTAGACGTGTTGGAAGCCCGCATGAAGGACATGAATGTACCCGCCGATGAACTCGATTGGTATCTGGACACGCGTCGCTTTGGAACAGTGCCGCACGCTGGCTTTGGACTTGGCTTGGAGCGCTTTGTTTTGTTCGTAACGGGTATGGGGAATATCCGGGATGTGATCCCTTTTCCGAGAACGCCGGGGAGTGCGGAGTTCTAAATTGCTCATTCATCCGCGAACAGAACCAAGGGTAGCTTTGTTATAACTCATCATGAAGATCTACCATCTAGCTAATTGTGGCACCTGTAAGCGCATTCTCGCGGAGATCCCGAAGCTGAAGCGCTTCGAGCTGCAAGAGATCAAAACGCAGCCCATCACCGGCGATCAACTGGACGAACTACGATCCATGGCAGGAAGCTATGAGGCACTGTTCAGCAAGATCGCCATGAAGTACCGGAGCATGGGGCTCAATGAGATGAAGCTGACCGAGAAGGACTTCCGCAAGTACATCTTGGAAGAGTACACCTTCTTGAAACGCCCCGTGATCGTTATCGGAAATGAGATCTTCGTTGGCAGTGCGCCGAAGACCGTGAAGGCAATGATGGAGGCGGCGAAGTAGTGGACGGCCCTGTCCGATTCCACCATTGCAGACCTGCTTTAGTGCTGCTACATAGCGTGGCGGGCAACTTCCGGAATTACGACTGGCAGGCGACCTAGCATACCTTGATCATTGCGAATGAAGCACGATCAGTCTTACAAACATCCGTCACTAGCAGTTGATGGTTCATAGTGCAGTCCACCCAACTATGCGTTAGCATAATGAGCGATGAGAACCAACGCGTTGAACTGCGCAGCGAATACGGTAGTGAGAACATCCAACGCGCACGTGCGGTCGGCTTGGAGTTCGATGCGGTCCAAGCCATTCAATACAAAGAGATATAAAAACAGAACGTGATCCACAACGGTTTTGACACGTTGCTATCCTATACCCATTAGTGGGTATTGTACAGGGCAGTAGAAGGTCGTCCATTTGTGTTCGTGGCAAGGTTCGAACAATTTGAATGGACCAAGCACCCACCAAGCAAAGATGCTCCCCCTTTCAATAAAAAACCGTCAACAGCATTGGCCAAGGCTTCTACAGCATTTAGTATTCACGTGTGTCCTGGTGCAGATGGTACTGTTCTCCGGGACCGTTCAAGCCCAACCCAATGGGTTGGACAGCTTGAAGTATGCAGCATCGAACACTTTGGCACCCGACTCATTGCGTGCTCAGGCTTTGGGAAACCTCGTCAAAGGATTCGCCGGAATGGGTATGGAAGACAGTGCGCTGGTAACTGCCCGCGAACTTGTTCGCTTCTGCACGCGGATCAAAGCCACCGAACGCATTATGCTAGCCAAAGGAATGCTTGGAAAATTGCATGGCATGGTCGGAGCTTATGATAGCGCGCGTTACTATTTGGAGGCAGTACGTGACCACCACCATACACTCACGAATACGACCCAAGAATCCGAAGCCGAGCTTTCCATAGGGTTGAGCTACCACCTTCAGGGCTATTATCCACAAGCTATTACCCATTGCATGAAAGGGATACGACTTGCCGAGGATATAATGGATACAGCAACTCTTTCGCACGGCTATGTTAACCTATCTGCCATCTATGTTGATGTGCAGCAACCGGATCAAGCGATCATTCCATTGGAAAAGGCCATAGTCCTGATGCGTGCAACGCGAAACCCTCGCATTCGCAATGCCTTGGCACAAATGGGCATAGTCCATAATATGAAAGGGGACCATGTGATCGCGCTTCAATTCTTGGAAGAATCCCTTGCGTTGTCCTTGAAGGACGGCGACATGCAATCGGCCTCCCGTATACTCAATGACATGGGCAACACACAGCGCGAATTGCTCCGCTACCCGGAGGCTCTCGCCAGCTTCTCTCAGGCCGCAACGCTCACCCGATCGTCCTACACCCTCATCCAGAATAAGATCGGCGAAGGGGCCACCCACATCGCAATGGGCAATGCAAATAAGGCCATCCCATTGCTGAAAGAAGCGGCGGAAATGGCCAAGGTGGACGATGACCTGGCAGATGAGGCGGCTGCGTATAAGGAGCTGTCCATGGCATACACGGACTTAGGTAATACTGAGAAGGCTTTTCAGGTCTTCAAACAACACATCGTACTGCGCGATTCGCTCATAAGCAAGGAGAACACACGCGAGATGACGCGCGTAGAGATGAACTACACGTTCGAAAAGACACAGCTCGCCGACAGCTTGTCCAATGAAGCCGAAAAAGAACAAACCCGATCGGAGAACCTAACGATCCTGACCAAAGAAAAGAACCGTAGAGATCTATTGTTACTTTCAGGTATCGGCTTGTTGGTATTCGCAGGAGGCCTCGGACATAGGCTTCGCGAAACACGAAGATCGCGTGCGGCTATCCAAAAAGAAAAAGACATCAGCGAAGGACTTTTGCTCAACATCCTGCCCGCAGAAGTTGCCGCAGAACTCAAGGCCAAAGGCGAGGCCGCTGCCGTGCAGATCGATCTGGTCACCGTGCTCTTCACCGACTTCAAAGGCTTCACCGCGCTCAGCGAAATACTCAGTCCACGCGAATTGGTAAAGGATCTCAATGAATGCTTCAGCGGTTTTGATCGTATAACCGGAGAATACGGCATTGAGAAGATAAAAACCTTCGGTGATGCCTATATGGCCGCCGGAGGCTTGCCCACACCCAACGCCACACACGCCAGCGATGTGGTACAAGCTGCTTTGGAAATGCGCGACTTCGTGGCCAAAGAAAAGGCACGCAAGATCGCGGCTGGGCTGCCCTTCTTCGAGGTCCGTATCGGCATTCACACCGGACCAGTGGTAGCAGGTATCGTGGGCGTGAAGAAATTCCAATACGACATCTGGGGCGATACGGTGAACACGGCAAGCCGCATGGAATCATCAGGGGAAGTTGGGCAAGTGAACATTAGTGAAGCGACCCATGAATTGGTGAAGGACGAGCCGGGTCTATCATTCACCTCCCGTGGAAAAGTGCAGACCAAGGGGAAGGGAGAAATGGAAATGTACTTCGTGAAAAGGATCTGAAACGGAGGATGTCCTTATTCGGAAATATATCTGCTTTTCCTTAGTCATGAAGATTACAGAATTCCGCATTTTGATCACGCTAATGGTCTTTCTGCGGTTATGTTCCGTAGACGGGAAACCAACGAGTGATTCAGCATTCAGTACCATCAACAGATTTCCAAATGTTGTGGAGACCGCAAGGCCGGTGAGCACAGAGTCCGTCCACGATCGCCGATTCACACTGAACAATAAAAGGCTGAAGGAAGTTGACTCTTACGTACAGGTCTGGACCGAGCCGAACATCCCTATGGACCTTCCCTCGGTCCGGGCCGCATCAACGAGTGCAAACTGGCGGTACTTAATCCAGGTCCGGGACAGTTTGAAGAACCTTTCCAACACCTCGATCTGGCAACGGTTGGTCCTCTTCAATGACCGGGACCAGGAGGCCCTCCTTTATTTTTCCCTGCCGCCGTGCGATACGGTGGTGACGTATCAGACACTTGGTCCTGAGGAAGAGCGGACAGAGGTCAGCGGAAACCTCTTTCCAAACCGGGGACCGATATTCGCCAGGACGCACTCCCTTTTGATCCGGATCGCGGCCGGCGCTTCAGATACGATATTCATCCGCACGACCGTAGGGTCGAGAGGATACTATCCGTATTTCGGCTTGCACGGCGCGCTGAAGATGTCCGGTCGGATGGCGCATGCGAACTATTGGCAGGGACTTTTCGCAGGATTGATGTTGCTCCTGATCGTGTACAACCTCGTCCTTTATTTTACGATGCGGGATCGTGCTTATCTCGCCTTCATCGTATTCCTCGTGGGCTTGCTTCTTTACTATGGGGTGACTCAGGACGTGATCGGTGTCATCGTGTTCCAGGGCCATACCATAAGTACCAACATGCTGATCCTAGTAAGTGTACTGATGTTGGTATGGGGCAGCTTCGGACTGATGTATTACTACATCGGTCCACAACTTCATTTCCCCCGCCTATACAGGCTGTTGCTCATCGTTGCGATCCTCTATACCATCCTCCAAGCCATTTCCAGCTTGATACCCTCCCTACTGTTCCACCCCTTGAATACGCTGACTGACTCGACGGTTATGGCGTACATACTGTTGTCCGCGGTACTTCAGATACTCATAGCTGCTAAGGGAAGCATTCAAGCACGGCTATTTCTGTTATCGACCCTGCCATATTTGGTCGCTGTGCTCTACCAGACCTTTGCTACCCTGTATTACGTCCGAGCGGGTAATGCCGCTATTGCCACGCAAATGGCCATGGCCTTCCAGGTGCTTCTGTTCTCCGTGGCCATCGGTTACCGTATTAGTGCTATCCGGAAAGACAAGGAATTAGCGCAAGCTCAGGCCCTACATGCTTTCATGGAGAACGAACGGATCATAACGGAACACAACCGCACATTGGAATACAAAGTGACACTGCGGACCGTAGAGCTTTCACACCGCAACGCGGAACTTGACCTGGCCCGTAAACGATCGGACGAGCTGCTTTTGAACATCTTGCCCGAGGAGGTGATGCTGGAATTGAAGGAGCACGGTGCCGCCGAGGCGAAACAGCACGACAACGTCACTATCTTATTCACGGACTTCAAAGGCTTTACGGAAGCCAGTGAGAAACTCAGCCCCCAAGCGCTGTTGGAGGAACTGAACTCCTGCTTCAAGGTATTCGATGACATCATCACTAAGTACGGTATCGAAAAGATCAAGACCATCGGAGATGCATACATGTGCGCAGGCGGCCTGCCTGAACCAAGGTCGTCATCTGTGATCGATGTTGTCCACGCCGCCTTGGAAATGCAAGCTTTCATCGGCAAACGGGAATATGCTCGGCATCAGCAAGGATTACAGGCATTCGCCATGCGCGTGGGCATCCACACCGGCCCCGTCGTTGCCGGTATAGTGGGCGTGAAGAAGTTCCAATACGACATCTGGGGCGATACGGTGAACACGGCAAGCCGCATGGAATCATCAGGGGAAGTTGGGCAAGTGAACATTAGTGAAGCGACCCATGAATTGGTGAAGGACGAGCCGGGTCTATCATTCACCTCCCGTGGAAAAGTGCAGACCAAGGGGAAGGGAGAAATGGAAATGTACTTCGTGAAAAGGATCTGAATTCCAGCTAGGCAGCATTTGTGAGTCCAAGCACAGAGGACACTGATAGGTAGAAGAAATCTCACAGTCGCAACCACAGGAACCCACGAATGATCATAAGAAGTAAGATTCCCTTAGGCAGCAATTTCACCCGAGTGATATTCCGGTGCACTAAAACATGCGCTGTCCTCAACAACAACTCGATATACTCAGTTCGTATTATTTCGGATACGCAGGACAGCAGGTCATCACATGTCTTTAGACGCAGCCACAGAAAAGGTTTTGTGGAAAGAAAGATAGAATGCGAATGCGTTCGATCCTTACCGATGAATTCCTTTCTCACATTCTCTCTAGCTTTTTTCACTGATCACCATCCTTACATTTTTCTGCGATGAAAAGACCATACCTTCCTGTCTCTCTCTCCTCGCAACTTCCTATCGCTGGTTTGTATGTTCGTATCCATCGTTCTGAAGGCAACGAGCCTGACCCTTCCGTCTTCTGGGTTTTAGCCCTCACTATCATTAAGTCACTCGCCCTGCTCTCCTTTCTCTGCGCCACTTGCGCCCGCGATCCGATCCCGACCGGTTTGTTGCCTTTCGGTATCGCTTTACGAACAACCGTATCCCGCTGATCCACCAACCCACAAACAACCATGCGCACTGTATCCCACTTCCTTTTTTCCCTCGTCCTTTTCCCGATCCTTTTCACCGCCTGCACCACCGGGCGCGACATCTCCGTGCAGATGCCCGCGGAAATAGCGGTGCCCACCATGGCCAGCCGCATGGTGCTGATGGACCGCACTGCGCCCAGGAGCGGGTTCTCCAATGCCTTCGAGAGCATGGCCAGCCGCGAATCAGGGATGGACCGGGACCTGGGCCAGCGCATGAATACCGTGCTGAAGGAAGCGTTGCTCCCCCTTGGCCGCTTTGATGTGGTGATCGAACCGGGCCGCTTCGTCGGATCCGGTACAGGTGTACTTCCCGAACCCTTGTCCTGGGATACCATCATCCAGGTGTGCTCCCGGAACGAGGCCGACATACTAGTGGCGCTGGAAGCGTTGGATACCGACGTGAACATTGACGTGCAGGAACGCACCGTACAGAACATTAACAGCAACGGGAAGCCGAGCGGTCCACCCAAGGTGGAGTTCCAGGCCAAGCGCAAGACCACGGTGAGGTACGGTTGGCGCGTGTACGATGGCCGTGCGAAGACCATCACCGATATGTTTTATGACAAGTCCGTGGCCCATGATGAATATGTGGACCGCACCAAGCAGCTTGCCAAGCAAGGCATGCCGGACAAGCAGTTAGTGGTGGAGGGAATGGCCTTGGGCGCCGCCAAGCGCTACGCCGAGCGCTTCGCGCCCACCTCGGCCACGGTTAGGCGCAAGCTCTACACGGGCGGTGATCGACGCCTGAGCGATGCGAACGTCCACATCGGCCGCAACGACTGGCAATCTGCGATGCACATCTGGGAGTCCATGCTCACTGATCCCGAGGTGAAGTTGCGCGGCAAGGCCTGCTACAACATCGCCGTGGCGAACGAAGTGCTGGGTGACCTGCCCAAGGCCCGGGAGTGCGCCGAGCGCGCCACCACCGAATTCGGGAACAAATGGGGCAAGGACTACGCCGCAGAGCTGGACGTGCGTATGAAGAACGAGATGCGCGCCAGAATGGAGACCGAACAGATGGGGGCGGAGTGATCCAGATGCAAGGCGCGAGAGGACAACACATTTCTTTAGACTCAGCCACAGAAAAGGTTTGACGGAAAGGAGAAATAGTCGGCACGAACACTACTTGTTTTCTATGGCGTACTACTAAAGTGGTATTGTAGCAGGGCAATGACCGACGGTACTTCGCAGACGAAAAAATACCTTGCTACCTGAAGTCCATAGATTACTTTCGATACGAAAAGCAACCATGCTAACTCCATTGCCCACCATGAAACAGATACTCTCCCTACTTATTTTCTGCGCTAGTTATTCAACAGTATTGGCGCAGCCCGGCTATCTGGATACCAACTTTGGCGACGGCGGCACTGTGGTGGTGCCACACTTGGCCAGCGGGTTGGATGACCGAGCCACGTGTGTATTGGTGCAGCCGGACCAGACGATCTTGGTGGCTGCACGATCTTTTAATGGCACTACCTGGGACCTTGCTCTTCTTCGTTTCAACGAAGATGGTACAACGGACCCAAGCTTCGGAAACAACGGCGCGATCATCCACAGTTTTGGAGATGGTAACGAGATCGCGTCTTCAATTGCTTTGGACGTTCAAGGCAGGATCCTCGTTTGTGGAACGGCGTATAGCGATGTGGCTAACACCACTTCAGACATATTCATCGCTCGGTTCTTGGCCAATGGAAACTTAGATGGTTCATTCAATGATGGTTCCGGATTTCTTATCCGTAGCGTACACCAAACAGAAGATGGTGAGCAAGGTCATGTTGTGATCGCACAGCCAGATGGAAAGATCATGATGGTAGGACAAACCGGCCCGAGCCTGTATCCTGAGATCCTTCACGAACGCTACCTGGAAGACGGCACGTTGGATAGTACACTTGAAGGCGATGGGTCCTCTTTGCCTTATACAGGTACCAGCCGGGCACACGCCCTTGCTGGCAAATTGGACGGGAACGGCAATCTGTTGCTCGCTGGCTATGCAAGCCTGATCGGTTCCTCAGAAAGAAAGATGCTACTGTTCTCGATCAACCCCGATGGTAGCATAACGAACGACTTCGGTGCGAGCAACGGAGTTACGCTGAATACTGCGGAAAGCAACACTAATCTAGCTTACGCTATTGCGATCACCCCTAACGGAAATGTGCTTCTGGGGGGTGTGCGCATAGGCGATAGGTCAGAACAAATGATCTCGCGCTACACAGCAGATGGCCTTGTCGATAACTCATTCGGCACTGATGGTAGCGTTTTCCTCAATACCACGACACCCTATAGCGATGTTGTCAATGATATTCTTGTTGACAGCGATGGTAAGATCCTCGTAGCTGGCTCTTTCGGTAATGCCATGCAAGGTAGGAACTGGGTCGTGTCGCGATTGAATGCCGACGGTAGCTATGATCTAACCTTCAACATGACCGGGTCCAACGTGAGTACTACCGACGATGGAGATGCAGATTGCGTTCAGTTAGCACTTTTCAGCAACGATAAGATCCTTGGTGCAGGTTGGGCAAGAGTGGATGGAAATAACCACATCGTGTTGCGTAAATACCTGAAGGATATAAGTACATCCGTGGAACCCGATCAAGTTCGTTCGTTGCTTAGTGCCTTCCCGAACCCAACTGATCAGAACATCATGGTTACTTTTACCTTACAACACGAAGACAAGATCGCTCTTCGCCTGTTGGATGCACAAGGTCGCATCGTGCAACAAGCTATCTCAGGCAGATCATTCGCGGAAGGCGAACACCGCATCAACGTGGACCTTGAGCAACTTCCTGAAGGTCTTTATGAACTCGATCTGCGTGGTACCGAACATCGTTGGACGACCCGTATCGTTAAGAACTAATTCTCTTCAGCCCGGCAGGACGCGCGTCAAACGATCATCCTATTTTCTGATCGTTTGATCTTTACAATGCGCATCCAACCAATCAAAGACGGTCTTGTGCCACTGCATGCTATTCTGTGGTTTCAGCACCCAATGATTCTCATCCGGGAAGCGTAGGAATTCTGATTCGACATTCTTTGCCTGAAGTGCAGAGAACACGCCGATGCCTTGCGCCAACGGTATGCGATAGTCCTTGTCCGAGTGGATCACCAACATGGGCACCGACCAAACTTTCACGTGTAGCGCAGGATTGAATTCATCGTACTTCGCTGGGTTCTCGTACACGTCCGCTCCGCCGGATTCCCATTGCGAGAACCAGAATTCTTCCGTGGTATAGGCCATTGAACGTGTATCGAAAACTCCGTTGTGTGTTACCAAACATTTCCACGGTGCTTTCCAATTGCCGGCGATCCAATTCACCATGAATCCGCCGTAGGATGCACCCAATGCACCAGCGCGATCACCATCCAAGAACGAATAGGTTTTCAACGCATGTGCCCACCCTTTTTGCAGGTCCTCCAACGGACGGTCGCCCCAATGATCGGAGATCGCATCGGTGAACGCTTGGCCATAACCTGTTGATCCGTGGAAGTCGATCATGACCACTGCATACCCTTCACCAGCGTAGGTCTGTGGGTTCCAGCGGAAACTCCAACCATCACCGAAACTGCCTTGTGGTCCGCCATGGATCAAGAATGCTACCGGGTACTTTTTGCCTTCGACATAACCTGTTGGTTTGATCACATAGCCGTGCACCGTTTCTTCATTCCATCCTTTGAAATTGAATTGCTCGAAGGCTCCGAACTCCTTGTTCTTCAAACTTGCATTCACGTTCGTTAATGTCGTTGCTCCTTCATCGATCATCTTGGCTTTGGGAGCTGCCGCGTAGATCTGTGTAGGGCTATTCAAGCCACTCTTCTGGAAAACGAATCCGGTCGGTGTTTGGTGCACTGCATCGAAATGACCACCCGTACTTTGAGGAGTAACGGCACCCGTTTTCACATCGACCTTGAACAACCGTGTCGTGCCCACATCACCAGCGATCACGTACAAGCTTTTTCCATCGGTGCTCCATTGCATTCCATCTACGCTGCGATCCCAATTCGAAGCAAGCGGTGTTACTTTCCCCGAGGCAATATCGCGCAACTGGATCTCGAACCGATCAGCTTCGAAACCCGGACGCTTCATGGCCTTGTACGCAAGTGTCTTTCCGTCGGGCGATACGACAGGCGTGGCATCCCATGCCGGGTTCGCTTCGGTCAAGTTCATGTTCTTCCCACCGGTAATTGGCACACTGAAGATATCGAAGTTGGTGCTCCACGGCTCGGTTGTTCCAGCAAAGCGCGCAGCGAAATAAACCGTCCTTGAATCCGGCGAAATGAAAAAGTCCTCTGCACCACCCCATGGCTTCGACGGAACGTCGCCATCGAAGCCGGGCATCAGCGCAACGGGTGGTGTACTGCCATCCATTGGCACGTAGTACAAGTGGTTGCGTGTTCCATCGGCCCACGTATCCCAATGCCGCACGAACAATTTCGTGTACACCATTCCCGATGACTTATCCGCAGCACGTGCTTTGTTCTTGGTAACAGTACACGTGATCGCATCATCCTTGCACGCTTCATCGATCGCTAACGAAACGACAATGCCTTTCCCATCCGGTGTGATCCGGTACGCGGCAATGTCCAATGGAAGTCGTGTTACTTGTTCGGCCTTCGCGCCGCTGACATCGGTCTTCCAAAGTTGTGTTGTGCCCCCTTCACCACGGCCACTTAAAAAGTAGAGCTGCTTGCCATCCTGCGACCATGATGCATCAAATGCACCGCCTTCACTTACACCCAATTTCACTTCTGGAACTGCCGGTTTCATAAGGTCCTTCAACCAGAATGTGGAAACACCTTTGTTGTTCTCCATATCGGTGGCGCGCACATTGAACGCCGCGTAATGCCCTGTTGGATCCACCGCGACACCGCCGATGCGATCTAGCATCAGCATGTCCTGGTATGTGAAGGGTGTGGTTTGGGCGGTAGCGGAAAGCAGCGCACTAAATGCAATTACGGAACTGACGGAACGGAGCATTGGTTTCATGGAATTGTCTTTTTGAATCCTAAGAACACGTAATGTTCAAACCTGATCTGAGCGCCAAGATACGCGTCGTGCGACATGCAAGGATCGCCAGGAACAACGCAAAAACCCCACCCGGCGGAAGAGTCTCCGTAGGTGGGGTTTCGCATTTCGGTTTTCTATCAAGTGTGCCGCTACAGCACTTCACCCTCGTTGCTTAATAGAAACCTGTGAACGCCTTATTTCCGCATGGTGGTCATCACCGTAAAGATCTCATCACGATGATGGGGGTTGCTATAACTGCCCAATTTCTTCAAGAATGCCTTGCGTACGGCTTCATCCGGCCATGCGGCTTTCTCCAACTTATCGAATTCGTCGCCGAACTTATCCATATCCGCCCAGCTATCGAATTCCAACGTAGTGACATAAGAAGCACCCAGTGAACCCCATGCGTGTATGTACATGTTGTAATGCTTCACGATCGTGCTTTTCGAAATGACCTTATCAAAATACTCCTGGAAGGTCTTTTGTACTTCTTCTCGTGTAACACCATCGGGCATCACAAATTCGCTAGTGGTCTGTGCAATGTATTTTACAGCCGGTGCGTCCTGCGCTACAACTGTTGAGCTAGTGAAACTTAGTGCGAGCGTTGCTGCGGATAATAGTACTGTTTTCAAATACTTCATTGGTTCTTGGTTTTGAGAGTTGGTGGAAATCGTTACAGGGAGAGTGTGTTTATCCCTGACTGCAAATCTTGGTCGATCCATTGAAGTGCGAACAGGTATAAATACCTGTTTTGCGAATCGTTCTACTTACTTGGTTTATGTACTTCCAACTCGATCTCGATCATAAACTCCGGTACGGCAAGTCCTTTTACTTCCAACCAGGATCCTGCTGGGAATTGCTTGGGGTAGATCTCACTTCTGTATGCGGCATTTTCCAAGAAGCTGGCCATGTTCGTTGTGAAAACATTCTCCGCGATCACATCATCGAACGTGCAACCGTAATGCTTCAGCACCTTGTCCAGATCCGCATAGCAGTTCTTCATTTGTTGTGCCAGGTCGCCCACTGCTGTCGGGTTGCCTTCGTCATCCATGCTCACTGCTCCACTGATGGTGATCGAATTGCCAATGCGTACGGCATGCGTGTAACCGTAAGCCTTCTCTACTTCGGGCCGTAGATTGAACCATTCCGGTTTTTCATCAACCACTACTTCGCTTTCGAGTGGGTTCGGCTCGCTTGTGGATGCGATCGTACTCCAACCCGTGAAGAGGAATAGAAATGCAAGTGCGGCGATGACCGTTGAGGCCAAGCTTATGTTCTTATTGATGAAGTGTTTCATTGTTCAGGTTTTAGAAATGGAACGTGATCGAGTTATCGTTTTAAACGCACCGAAGGTTCGTCATCCTATTGATTGATCTACTGGTAGAACTACTAGTTTTTCTGTTGATCAGAAAAATGAATGCGCCCTCACTCCCGGCCCCTCGTTCTCGGCTTCGCTCGAACAGCGCCCGAAGAGAGGGGAGAAATGCCGCTTCCGACGAGTCCCATACGTGCCGGGATCGATCACCACTAAGTAGCTATTATCTGTTCCGGTCCCCGTGTCGTAGCACGGGATGACAGGCCCGGAATGACTTTTCTAATTGCCCGCACCGAGCGTAGTCGAAGTGTCTGAGCTTCTGATCGCCACTTCGATCGCCGCTACCAGCTCATCTTGCTTGAACGGCTTGGGAATAAAGCCATCCATTCCCGCATCCATGCATTGCTGTACCTCGGCCTGCATGACGTTGGCGGTCATGGCGAGGATGGGGATGCGGGACTTTTCTCCAGAGAGTTTTCTTATTGCGCGTGTAGCTTCGTAGCCGTCCATGATGGGCATTTGGACATCCATCAGGATCACGTCGTATGTATTCACATCCAGGAGATCCAATGCATGTTGGCCGTTGGTTGCGACATCGATATGGACATCGTCTAAGGCGTTCTCCAGTTCAACTCGCGCTACCATTACGTTGAGCTTGTTGTCTTCTACGAGTAGTATTCGGAGATCATTAAGTGGTGGTGTATTGGTTGTTGGCGGGGGCCGATGATCATCGGCCCGTACACCCTCCTTATTCGCATCCGTGATCGCATAAGGAATGGTGAATGAGAATGTGCTTCCCTTGCCCACTTCACTTACAGCGCTGATGGTTCCGCCCTGCATTTCTACTAAACGTTTGCAGATCGTAAGGCCCAATCCCGTTCCACCGAAACGTCTGGTGTGATCACTTTCGGCTTGCGTGAATTCATCAAAAACGCGCGCCAAGCGTTCCTCTGAAATACCGATACCCGTGTCTGTGATCGAACAGCGCAGCATGACCGCATCGGTCAATTGTTCTTGTATGTCCAAGTTGATACGAACGCTTCCATGCTCCGTGAACTTGATTGCGTTGCCGACTAAATTCATCAGCACTTGGCGTAAGCGTGTTGCATCACCGACCACCTGTTTGGGTAAGTTCTTCGCAACGCTCACGTCCAAATTCAGGTGCTTTTCTTCTGCACGGTGGCGCATAACGTCCACAACGCTCATTGCGATCGCACGCGGTTCCATGCGCACTTTTTCAAGGTCCAATCGACCGGCCTCGATCTTGCTCAGGTCCAAGATCTCATTCACGATACCCAATAAATTCTCGCTGCTTTGCGCAATGGCATCCACATAGCTCTGCCGGGTTATGGGATCGGTGGGAGCATCTCTGCGCAAGGCATTGCTCATGCCCACGATCGCGTTCATCGGCGTGCGGATCTCATGGCTCATGTTGGCCAAGAATTGTTGCTTCACGCGTTCACTTTGTTCTGCACGTTCTTTGGCCGCACTGAGTTCCGATGTCCGTTCCATAACGGTACTTTCCAAACGGTTCCGTTGTTGTCGCAACATGCGCAAGTAAGCCAGCACCGCGCCACCAAGTGCAAGAACGCAGAGCGCATAGAACCACCATGTGCGCCACCATGGCGATAAAACGATCAGCTTGAACGAAGTGCCTTCAGTATCCCACACACCATCACGATTATCGCCGCGGACCTGGAAGGTGTAATTACCCGGATCGAGGTTGGTGTATACGGCGTTGCGATCCGTACCGGCCATTATCCAATTCGTGTCGAAGCCTTCGAGCCTATACTGATATTGGTGGTCCATTGGTGCTGCGAATTCCATGGTAGCGAACTCGAACGTGATCATGTTCGCGCTGTACGGAATGCGTATCCCTTCGCTCAAATAGGTTGGTGCGGTGAGTGGCGATCCAGCTTCTCGGAAGTCCACCCGTTTATTTATAAGTTTTATACCAGTGATGCGGAGCGGTGCTGTCAGCGTATCCTCTTCCAGCTCCTCGGGCCGGAAATGATTGAAGCCCTGGACCCCACCAAAATAAAGCGTGCCATCCGGCATCTTGCAGTACGCGTATCGGTTGAACTCATCACTCTGCAAACCATCGCTTGCATCGTAATTGCGAAAATCTCCGGTCCCCGGTGTGTAGCGCGAGAGTCCTTTGTTAGTGCTCATCCACAGGTTTCCGGCCTCATCATTCAACACGCCATAGACCACATCGTTGGGCAAGCCCTGCTTGGTGGTGATGTGCTCGGCTTTTCCGGATCTGGTATCGAACTTGTTCAACCCGCCACCATTGGTGCCGACCCACAACAAATTAGCTTCGTCCTTGTCCGCCAGAATGGAAAATATCACATCCGATGAGATCGAATGTGCATCTGCGGCATCATGAACGAAGTGTGCCCATCCACCCGATCGACGATCGAAATGAAGCAGACCAGCGATAGTGCCCAACCAGAACGTACCATCATTTGCTCGATGGATCACTTGGACGATCTGCGAAGTCCCGGCATTCTTTAATCCAGGCGGAAGGTTCCAGTAAGTGTATGTATTCGTTCGCCTATCGAAACGCCCGAACGTATGAACGCTGCCGAACCAGATGTTGCTGTCACCTTCGAGCAGGAGCGGCGAGCACCAGTACTCCGTGGGAAATTCAGCGACCGCAGCCGGATCGCGCGGATAGCGCACGATGGCATCCTTGTCACGTGCATAGCTGACCAATCCGGCATAGTCCCGCCAATACAGTCCCTTCGGATCCATCACTGCGGATCCCATTGCCACGCTCTGTACGCGGAGTTCCGGTCGGGTCAAGTATTCGCTGAATGGAAGCAACAAGGGCCAAGTGCCGGTCGCTGGATCGTACTCGGCCAAGAAGTGGTCCGAGCGATCTATGTTCACACGACCGTGCAGTACAGGCACCATGGCGTGGCAGCTCATTCCGGAAACGGTATGAAAGCGCTCAGTGCGTGGATCATGGGTCATTAATCCATAGCCCGAAGTGCCGATCCAAAGCAGTCCGTTGCGATCGCGGTAATTCATCTGCACTACAGCTGAACGATGCATCAGGTTGGGATCCATTGGTAGCACACGGTGCATACGCGAAGTGCTTGGGTCGAATAGGAATGTGCCCGGATAGGCGCAGATCCAGATCCTGCCGCGTGAGTCGACGGAGGCTAGGCCCGTTCGCATGTCGCCATATGGAGCCTTGTATGTAACAATACTCCGCACTGAACCCGTAAGCGGATCCAAACGCACGATACCGAATTTGTGTAATCCATAAACCACGTTCTTGATCGTGTCCTCCACAACGATCATACCGGTCAGATCCAACAGTGAACGCCCCCGTCGCGTACTGCCCAGTGGTTGGTCGAGTCTGACCGTGTCCATGCGTAACGCACCCGCACGACTTGGATCGATGCGGTAGCTGACGCCGTCCAATTCGCTCAACCAGATCGTGCCGCTTCGATCCATGGTCACCCAGCAGGATCTATTCAGCACGCGGGTTACCGCCGTCACCTTTGGGGCTTGCACGGTCTCGTTCGCGGTCGCCCCGAAGTCCACCCGCAAAAGACCATCGTTGCGCGAAAACCATAAGCTACCGTTGCGGTCCTGCACGATCTGGTGCGGCGATCCGTCTCCGGGCGCAAGGTCGTGCAACACGTGATGGAATGAATCTGTTTTCCGATCGAAGAGATCGAGCCCACGGTCCGTGCCGACCCACAAGCGACCATTGCGATCCTCGAAGAGCAGGTGTACGTTATTGTCGGTCAACGTTGTACTGTCCTCAGGATCATTACGGAATACTTCGAAATGATAACCATCGTATCGGTTCAGTCCATCCTTTGTTCCGAACCACATAAAGCCGTAGCGATCTTGGATGATCGTATTCACCATGCCTTGCGAAAGGCCATCTTCAATGGTGATGGAACGGAAGGGCAATGCAAGGGTATCCCATTGTGCTTGCGCAAAGTGTGATACACCGAGCATTACCAACAGGACCATGCGCAGCACCCTCATGATCACGGTGCAAAAAGGCCTTTGCTCATTGCGTATACGACCAGACCCGCCGCATTGCGCGCGCCGGTCTTCAACAACAGATTGTTCCGGTGGAAATCCACCGTGCGCGGACTTATGAAGATCTTCTCCGCGATCTCCGCCGTAGTGAACTCCTTGCAGATACCGCGCAGGACGTCAAGCTCGCGTTCGCTCAATGGATCGATGTCATTGAACGTTGGGGTGAGCTTTCGCTTCTTCACCAGTCCATGTAGATCCAACTTGTTCAGAGCATCGCTGAAATAGTATCCGCTCTGCGCAACGGAACGGATCGCGGTATCGATCACGTCCGGTTCGGTGTCCTTCAACAAGTAACCATTAGCGCCGAGCTCCATCAAGTGCAGGATGTATTGCTCTTCATCATGACTACTGAGGACGATCACCTTCACATCCGGAAAATCCTTGCGTACCCGTTGCATTGTTTCTACGCCATCCATTACGGGCATTTGCAGATCGAGCAGAACAATGTCCACCGATTCATTCTTCAACCCTGCGAGAAGCTCTTCGCCATTGGCGCAATCAAGTACCACTTGCACACCGGCCATGTCGCGAAGCAATAATGCCATGCCCCGGCGAAAGAGCAACTGATCATCTGTAAGTGCCAATCGGATCATCATGCAAAGGTCGGTGCCAAGAACCAGTTCAGCACCTCGTAGAACTACCTGTTCTTGTTGGGTCGATCACCGGTTGTTCAATTCAGCGTTGAGCGCAACTTCTATACTCTGGGCATGGGAAAGCAATTCAGCGATGCTTTCCTGAAAAGCCTGTGGGTCCGATGCGGAGCTCAGCTCCTTGATCGCATCGCAAAGCACCAACATGTGCGGCGCACCCAGGTAATGTGCCATGGGACGCAGGTCATGCAAAGCCCTAAGTACTTGTTCGGCATCATTCGTTGCGGCTCCTTCCATGATCTGCTGGAAATAAGCTGGGGTTTCGGCAAGATAAAGTGTGATCCATTCCTGGATCCTGTTACGGTCATTCTTGAATAGACGACAAAGTGTTGTAAGGTCGATCACGGGATCGGACATGCTGAACTGATCTGTTTTGTTACTGAACTGTATACTAATCTAGATGCTTTTCAACGATCACTCCCCTTCCTTATCTGCGCGCCGTTTCGCACGTCTTGCCCTGCGGAGATCGCCTTCAACACGCAACATCTTTTTCATACGATCGACCACTTCAGGACTTAGGTTGCGGATCAAGCCCTCGCGCGTAGCGTGCCATAAGTACCCGGTCAATGCGCGATCGGGATCACGGTCGATGCTGAAGTTGCGCTCGCGGTCGGCATCCAGACCGCCACCGTACAACTCCTTCAACATGGTTTCCACGACCGTGCCCATCATACTGTTGTATTTCTCTCGCGGTGTACCAGGTTCTACACGCGCTTTGAGATCAGTGTAGCTGAGTGCAAGCTTTCCATGCGCTTTTATGTTATCGCCTTCCATGTGCAGATACAGGCGCTTCAATAGGCCTGCATCCATCTGCAACCGCGCCAACGGGCGCGTAACATCATTCAGAAGTACTACCGGAAGATCCGTTGCCGTTGCGTTGATCACAAAGTTCTCCGATCCATCCAATTGCGCGGAATAGGTGATCTCTATCGGTGCCTTATCGAACAGTGTGGCCTTGAGGGTTCCTGTTATTTCCGGAGTTCCTTCTATTGCACCTAGCTCATTGGTTATTCCAAGGAACAGGCCATTCAATTGATCGAAGGCGACTTCACCCCATCGCTCCGTACCATCATCGCGTTCGCGGTAGAGGAGGTGTGCATCATGTATGGAGATCGTATCCACGCGAATTGGAAAGCGCACCCCGAGCAGCGCTGCCGGAGGGAGGACCTTTGGTGTACGCGGCGCTAGCGGAAAGGTCTTATCCAACGCTGCTTCCATTTGCAGTCCGAAGATCTGTGCATTACCTAAATGCAGCACCTGGTGTGCGATCAGTTCATCCACCTCCAACCCCGTTAACAGGAGGCTATCCAATGCCACCATCAATTCCGTATTCGGCAGCTTTTCAGAATTGGTGGAATCCCGTTGTGGCGCTACATGGCGGAAATCACGTACAACTCCGTTGCGCTCGCTCAAGGATAGTTCAACACGACCAACGCTTAATGCTGCGCCATCTGCCAATTGCGTGTGCATGCTTTCCAATTGCAGCTCTGCGCCTGTGACGGATAACCGCACACCGTTGTGACGAGCGCCCATGAACACACGCACGCCGTACCCTATAAGATCCAATTCACTTACCTGCATATCGGGCAACCGTTCACCGAGATCCTGCACCGTGGCAGAAGCCTTCAGTACGCTGATCGTATCTGCTGTTAGCAGCGTGATAGCAACGTTCATGTTATCCCCTTTCAACCGTTCGAAAGGATCTTCCAAACGGATGTGTTCATCACCGATCAAGTAGTTGAATGTGGGGCCGCTAATGGAGAAAGACGACACGCGGAATTCCCTTTTCCAGAGCAAGCGCCAAAAGGAAAGCCCATGCAATTCGATCCGATCCGCACTGGCATCGAACAAATACTGGAAGGCTCCGGTACGCAAACTATCCATCAGTTCCGGTGCAAAATCCAGTTCCACTCCGGTAATGGTCACGGACCCGGTCTTGACATCCGTCAGCAAGCTGTCCATGTGAAAATGATACCCATCCACACTGGCCTGATCGATGGTCTCCGCGATGCGTTCGCGCAGCGCAGTATCCAACCATGCCTCGCCGTAATTAGGTATCCACCATGCAGCAAGTGCCGCCAGGATCACGAGTATACCGACCATAGCAATGGCAAGCCCTTTCAAGAACTTCCACATCTTTTTCCCGGGAGCACGCATCGCCATCTACGGCACGAAGATCGGGTGATCATTAGGTTATTTGCAGGTGTTTCGCGGTCAGTTTTCACCAATATTCCGTACCCCTGCGTCCGGCCGTACAATGCTGCGTAGCCCTGATCACTTCCGTTCATTCCCCGTGATCACGTTCCCAACCGGGCCAGCAATTCCTTCATGTCCCGTGCTGCGCGATCCTTGTGGAACCAAGGCTCGGTCTCCAATATCCGTGCAACACGCGGATCGAGGTCCGTGAGAACGACCCGGCGCTTGCCGCGCTCCATAAGTTGTATGATGTCGCCCAACCGATGTATTCCCGTAGCATCGATCATCGGAACGTTCTTCATGCGGAACACAATGATCTTGTGTCGATCGTTGATCTCTGCCAGCACATCGTGGAACCGCTGCGCGGCACCGAAGAACAAAGGCCCGCTGATATCGAACACGAGCATATCCTTCGGAATGTCCACCACCTCATCAGCGATCATGGTGTCACTGCCTTCATTCATCACCGGCCGCAGATCGGAAATGTCGCTCATGCGCTTCATGAACAGAAAGGCGGCAAGCACCATGCCTACTTCAATGGCCAGTACAAGATCGAAAAAGACCGTGATGAGGAACGTGACCAACAGCACAACAGTATCATGGCGGTCACCTTTCAGGATCGTACGGAAGCTGCGCCATTCGCTCATGTTGTATGCGACCACGATGAGAATGCCCGCCAAACAGGCCAGCGGGATCTTACCGGCCAACGGTGCGGCCACCAGCATGATCACCAACAATGTGAGTGCGTGCACGATGCCGGCCATCGGCGTACGACCTCCGTTCTTCACGTTGGTCGCTGTGCGCGCGATGGCACCAGTTGCGGGAATGCCGCCAAAAAGAGCAGAGAGCATATTCGCACCACCCTGCGCCACCAATTCCATGTTGCTGCGATGGCGGCCACCTATCATACCATCGGACACCACCGCGGATAACAGTGATTCGATGGAACCCAGCAGCGCGATCGCAATGGCCGGTTGTATCAGTTCGCGCAGCGTAGCCATACTGATCGGTGCTATCCCGGGCATCGGCAAGGTATTCGGTATCGCGCCGAAGCGACCTTCAATGGTCTCCACTGGCCAGTGCAAGAACCAAGCAGCAGCAGTACACACCATGATCGCGGCCAGCGGGCCCGGTATGCGAGGCGTAAGCTTGGGCAAAAGAACCGTGAGCAACAGCGATGTTATACCAAGCAACACAGCATATGGGTTGAGCGTGGAAATATGCCTCGCATACGCCGACCACTTCGAGACCATTTCCGCGGGCACTTCCATCATACCCAGCCCAGCGAAGTCATTGATCTGCGTAGAGAAGATCACCACGGCAATGCCGGATGTAAAGCCCACGACCAACGTATGCGGGAAGTACTTCAACAATCCGCCAGCTCGCACAAAACCGAGCACCATGATGAGTATCCCCGCCATGAACGTAGCGATGGTAAGCCCGCCCACACCATGCACGCGAACGATGTCCGCCACAATAATGATGAAGGCACCGGTAGGTCCACCGATCTGTACACGGCTGCCTCCGAACACGGAAATAGCGAAGCCGGCAATGATCGCCGTGACCAGTCCCTTCTCCGGCGATACGCCTGATGCGATCGCGAAAGCGATGGCCAGTGGTAAGGCAATGATCCCGACAATGATGCCGGATGAAATGTCCTTGCGCAGCTGTTCTCCAGTGATCCCCGCTTTCCACAGGGTGAATAACTTGGGCACGAACTCGCTCATTCCGGGATCGAAGTAACGCTTTCCGGTGGATCAACTTCGTGAACGCAGCAGCAACGTGCTAACCAGCTCCTGTGCGAAAAGCCGTTGCGTAGTACTCAGTGCGGAGGTGTTCTGCGATCGATCATCATCGGTGCTTTGCTTCGATCGTCCCGACGGCAGAACGCTAAGTTGCCACCATACGGCTGAAGAACCTACAGAGAACACTACTACGCATTCCGAACGACCCAGATCCGGATGTCGTAAATTCGGCCCACACATGAGTACTTTTGAATTATTCCGGGACACGAACAATGACCTTTGCTTTCAATTGAAGACAGCCAGCGGCAAGGTGCTGCTTACCAGCGAAGGTTTTGAGAGCAAGGCCGAGGCTGAAGAGGCCATTGAGCGCGCCGTGAGTCTTGCACCTGAAGCGCGCAGTTACGAACGCAGCCGCAGCGAAGAAGGCCACGGTTTCACCCTACAATCCTATGATGGCGAAATAGTAGCGACCGGCGAACTCTTTGCGACCACCGGCGAACGCGATAAGGCCATTGAAGCTGTGAAGGACAATGCCGAGGAGGCCGAGGTTGTTGGGTACGATCGCTGATCGGTGATCCGAAGCGGGCCACGCAAAGGATCAATTGATAAATAGATCGAACCTTTCACACCCATGCTCCCCACCCTCCCGATCTGGATCACCCTTCTGTTTGTCCTGATCACGCTCGCCACGATCATCTGTTTCGTACTCGCTTTAAAGTCGCGCGGGATGCTGATCGGCGTATTGCTTTGGGCAGGTCTACAGGCCGCATTGGGTCTCTCGGGATTCTACACGGATTCCTCTTCCATACCGCCGCGTGTATTCGCGTTCGGCGTGTTGCCAACGCTCATTTTTATAGCGGCCTGTGTGCTCAACAAGAGCGGCCGTGCTCTTATGGATCGTTCCGATCTACGCACATTGACCTGGATGCATGTGATCCGTGTTCCTGTTGAAATTGTCCTGTACTGCTTGGTGAACATTGCTCTTTTGAGCAAATACATGAGCGTACATGGAACCAATTTCGATGTACTCTCCGGTCTGAGTGCTCCGGTCATTGCGTACATCGCTTTTAGAAATGGCTCAGTGAACAAGCGCCTGCTTCTTGTTTGGAATGTGCTCACGCTCATGTTGTTGCTCAATGTGGTGATCACCGCAGCGTTCTGCATTCCGTCACCGATACAACAACTCGCTTTCGATCAACCGAACATTGCAGTGCTGTACTTCCCCATGAACCTGCTACCGACCGTTGTCGTTCCCCTAGTGCTCTTTGCACATGTAATTGCGATCAGGCGGGTGGTGAAGTCCTGATCCGGAAAGGGTTGCATATTCGTGGGCACCGTGCCCAGGCTCTGTGTATTTTTGCACCGTACATGCTCAAGCAGAACCTATCATTCAAACTTCAACAGAAGCTTTCTCCTCAGCAGATCCAGCTGATGAAGTTGCTGCAAGTGCCTACTATTGAACTGGAGCAACGCATTAAGCAAGAGATCGAAGAGAACCCCGCGCTGGAGGAAGGAGAGGATCAGGACGAGGAGGATGACCTCGACATGGATATTGCTACTACTGAGGAGACCGACAAGGAGGACGCTGAACGCGACGAGTTCGACCTGAGCGACTATTATCAGGACGACGAAACACCGGATTATAAGCTCAGTGCCAATAACACCGGACCGGATGATGAGCAGCGCGAGATCCCGCTGGCCGGTGGCACTACGTTCCAGGATGCGATGCGCCAACAACTGTCCCTGCGCCGCAGTGATGAACGTACCGTGATGCTTGCCGAGAACTTGATCGGCAATTTGGATGAGGACGGTTATCTGCGTCGCGACCTCGATAACATCGTGAACGATCTTGCCTTTACACAAAGCGTTAGTTGCGAAAAGGAAGAGCTGGAGAAAGCCCTTTCCTTGTTGCAGTCGTTGGACCCTGCCGGTGTGGGCGGGCGCGATCTACGCGAATGCTTGCTCTTACAGGTAAGGCGTATTCCGCACAGCTTGGATCAGCGCATTGCGGAAGAGATCATCGACAAACATTTTGAAGCGTTCAGCAAGAAGCATTATGAGCGCATCCTGGATAAGCTGGAGATCGATGAGGACGCCTTGCGTGGCGCCATTGAACTGATCGTACACCTGAACCCGAAACCCGGTAACACCATGCGTGGCACCGATCGCGCAGCACAGGAGATCATTCCGGATTTCATCGTGAACGAAGTGGAGGGCCAATTGGAACTTTCGCTGAACGGACGTAACGCGCCGGAACTGCGTGTGAGCCGTGCGTACCGCGAAATGATCTCCGAATATTCCAAAGGAAAGAAGGACAAGGAACAGCGTGATGCGCTCCAGTTCATCAAGCAGAAATTGGATTCCGCCAAGTGGTTCATCGATGCCATTAAGCAACGGCAGAATACCTTGCTCGTTACCATGGAAGCGATCATGGATTACCAAAAGGAATTCTTCCTTACCGGCGACGAGACCAAGATGAGACCGATGATCCTGAAGGACATTGCGGAGCGCGTTCACTTGGACATCAGCACAATCAGTCGCGTGGCCAACAGCAAGTATGTGCAGACCAACCACGGCACGTTCATCCTCAAGTTCTTCTTCAGTGAAAGCCTCAGTACCGATAGTGGTGAGGAAGTGAGCACACGCGAGGTGAAGAAGATCCTGAACAATGCGATCGACGCGGAGAACAAACAGAAGCCCTTCACCGATGATGAGCTCACTGCGTTGTTGAAGGAGAAAGGCTACAACATTGCGCGCCGCACCGTTGCTAAATACCGTGAGCAATTGGGACTGCCCGTAGCACGCCTGCGGAAGGTGCTGTGATCGTATCCGGGATCATGCGCGCAGTTGCCAAGTTTCTTTCCGTGCTGTTGCACCCGTTGTTCATGCCCTTGTACCTGGTGATGCTGATCTTTCAGATAGATCCTCACGTGGCGTTCTTTCTGGCTCCGGAGCACCGGTGGATCATCTTCGGTATGGTCGCGTTGATGACGATCGCCTTCCCACTTACCAGCACGGTACTGCTGTTGCGCACCGGCATTATCAGCAGCTTGCAGATGCCTGAACGCGGCGAGCGTATTCCACCCTATCTACTTACGCTGATCTACTACGGCATGATGTGGTACCTGCTGCAGCGCACACCGCTCCACTGGACCGTTGGCGCGCTCTTCATCGGCATATTCGTCGCGTTGTTATTCACCACGTTGATCACATTAAAATGGAAGATCAGCGCGCACATGGTCGGTATCGGCGGCGTGCTTGGCGCGATCTGTGGATTAACAACACTGCACGGACTTAACACCTTCTTCGTGATCGCCGGGTTGATATTGGTGGCAGGTATACTCGGAACAATGCGCTTGTTGATCACCGATCATACACCTGCGCAGATCTATGCAGGTACCGCCCTTGGCGTCGCGTGTACCTATGCTTCGGTTATCTTCGGGATCGGGTCGTGATCACTTTTTCTGCAGCGCACATTGCCAGGTCCAGGCATCGCGCAAGGCATCATCCAACCCGCGTTCTGCTTTCCAACCCAGCACTTTGCCGCTCTTGCTCGTCTCTGCATAAACGCTTTCCACATCGCCCGGTCTCCGTGGGCCGATCGTGTATGGAATGTTCACACCGGTCACCTTCATGAAGGTGTTCACCACATCAAGTACCGTTATGCCGTTGCCCGTTCCGATGTTGAATACTTCGCATAACGGCGCGGTACGTTCTTCCATCCATTCCAACGCGCGCACATGGGCCCAGGCAAGATCCACCACGTGGATGTAATCGCGCACGCAACTGCCATCCGGTGTTGCGTAATCGTTGCCATGCACAGTTAATTCCTTGCGCATGCCCGCACCTGTTTGCGTAACGAAGGGCACCAGGTTGTTGGGCACACCCAGCGGCAATTCACCAATGGACCCACTCGGGTGTGCACCGATCGGATTGAAATAACGCAACAGCACAGCCTTCAGACCGGGTACCGCAGCGCTTTGATCGCGCAACAATTGTTCGCACACCACTTTGGTGAAGCCATAAGGTGAGTTCGCATTGCGGTCCGGTGCCGCTTCGGTTACCGGCAGTTCCTCCGGTTGACCATAGACCGTACAGCTCGATGAAAACACGATGCGCTCCACACCATGCTTCTTCATTGCACCCAACAGCACCACCAACGAACCCACGTTGTTCCGGTAGTATTTCAAGGGCTCCTTCACACTCTCACCAACCGCTTTATCCGCTGCGAAATGAATGACGCCGAACACTTCTCCTTCTTTTGCGAACACGGCATCCATCGCCGCTGCATCCGTACAATCCACACGGTGGGTGCTAGGTGCTTTGCCCATGATCGCCGCGATCCCTTCCAACGCGCGCTCTTCACTGTTCCGCAGATCATCCACGATCACAGGCGTGTACCCCGCATTGTGCAACTCCACACAGGTATGCGAGCCAATGAACCCTGCCCCTCCGGTTACGATCACTTTTTTCATTCGCTTGCAAAGGTGGAACGAATGCGACCATCCCGATCCGTGATTCGATCAGAATTGCTCAATGGTGATCGTTAGTAGAGCATGGCGCGCTTGTTATCCAGCGTAATGAGCATAGCCTACAAAGGTTCACATACACGCGCCAACTATTCAAGCTATCTTAGTTCAGCGGAACGAGCAGATCATGAACGACAAGAATTCGGTTGATAGGCGATCGGTGTACCTCAACAACCTATGTCGTTGGGGCGGTTCAATTCCGAAAGGTCACCGCTATGGGTCGTTCACTTTTTTGATCCTGACCCTCTTCTTGTTACAACCAACGTTTACGTGCCAAGCCCAACCGCTCTACTCGTGTTGTTTCGAAACCTGCCTATCACTTCCATTCGGTCTACAGTATAGTCCGCACACTATAATTGGCGCCAATGATGGCAATGGCTCCTTGAGCTTGAGCAACGCTGGCACATACCAAGAATTCGATACCTGTTTCTATTTAGTTCAGGTTGATAGTACCGGTAATTCGCTCTGGAGTCGGTCACTGTCTATTCATCCCAGTGAAATCCACGACAGTTCTGAGGGCGACTCCGTGATCACCACTAAATACACTTACCCAACGGATATCATTTCCGACGGTCAATCCGGCTATTACGTGAGTGCGCTGAGGGATTCAGTAACGCGAACGTTTGATCCCGATCTGGGATATTACACTGGAATGGGCTTAAGGTCTTTCGTTCTCTACAAGTTGAATGGGATGGGTGAGCTTGTATGGGCGAGGCGGCCTTCAAACAATGCAACCATGCCGTTGCATAAGGTCGTATTGCATCAAGATCATATTTACGGTCTGGCCTATTCGCGGAACAGTTCGTTCTATTCTCCACTGGACTCTAGTTTCCATGTTACTAAATTGGATACTACCGGAACGCCTATATGGACAAAAAAGGTGCATACATCCGGTATAGTTGGAAACATGGACATCACAATGAATGCCAATTCATTGGTCGCGGTTGCAACCATCAATAATGCAATAAATGCGGTTGCTTTTGATCTTGACGGGAATGTGCAATGGGCGAAGGTGTTCGACTCGGGATATCAGGACAGGCTAGTTGGCGTAGTCCGAATGGGTGATGGATATGCGATCGGGTTGAACCGGGTTGATCTGGCGCCACATCCGATCATGCTCGTAATTGATAGTGCCGGGGAACTGCTAAGTTCTAAGTCATTCATGCGGCATTCGAATTTCAACATTCAGCATTTCATTCCTTATGACAGTAACTCGGTACTGATGTACCAATTGGGTTCAACAATTTCGGGTTCTCCGCCACAAATGTTAGGGCAATCTGATATCTGGATCATTGACCAAAGCAATGATGTTGTTCTGCATGAGCGCGATCATCAATGGGTGATACCGGTAAATTCGTCATATAATAGTTCAGTTGTTCAATTGACCAGGTCCGCATCTGGGCTTCTCTTCCTCTATCGCAAAAGTGCTTTCTTCCAGATCTCCACTTCAACGATGACTTTACCATACATTGTACAAGCTGATAGTATCGGTAATACGTGTGCGCATCGTCCTTCACTTTCTTCGGTTGATTCGGTTTCCATTGAAAGTATCCAGCAGAGTACTATGGGTTTCTCTTTAAATGATATTACGCTGACCAGTCTTAACGACAACACCGTCAATGAACCCTTCCCAATTGTGGTGCATAGCCAATGCACAGGAGGAGTAGGAGTCTCCGAACCAGAACCGGTGCTTCCGCAAGTGCGTGTTTTTCCTGTACCCTTCTCGAATACACTGAACATTACCGCCGAACAGGACCAGGCCTATCAGCTTACCCTTTTTGATGCCTCTTCAAGAACTGTAGATAGTTACCGTTTCCATGGCTCCACAACAGTGAACACCACTGACCTTGACCCCGGTTTATACTTCTATCAGATCTGGTCGGACAATGAGCTTGTGCAAAGTGGGAAGGTTCTAAAGCAGTGATCTCGTGATCATTCTTATCAGAGCAGGTTCAGTGCTGCATGTGCCCGGATCGTAAAGCTTAGTTCTTACTAAACTGAGTGGATCATGCGTGTGAGCAACCGATCTCATTCAGTCAAATGAACCCTATTTTCGCATCAACTTAGAAAACACATGTTGGAAAAATTCCTCGCTATGTACCCTCCGGATGCAGGCTGCATTCCTTTGGAGCAATCAGTGGTCGATGCGTTGGCTCCTTCGGTTACGCCGGAAGTATTGGCGCTTTGGCAAAACGGTGTTGGAACCTATGGGAATGGCTTGTTGCAAGTGGTGGACCCCATCAAATATGAGCCAGCGATCTACCCGTATATCATGCGCGACGAAAAGAAGCGTTATGTGCCGTTGATCCTCACTGCGTTCGGCAGCCTGTACTATCTGCGCCAATTGAACAATCCGAATACGCCCATGTACCCGCATGACATAACGTTGTTGGATCCGCAGACCGGCTATGCGAAGCACATTCTATTCGAGGTGGATGAGTTCTTCAGCGATCACCTGCAAAAGGACAGCACCCGCCAAGATGAACTGCAACTCGATGCATTCCAAAAAGCCATGGCGGCCGGTGTGCCGCCACCTACGCGCGATCAGATGTTATGTCACACACCCATGCGCGCACTTGGTGGCGATGGTGACCCCACCCGATGCACCCTTGGCGATGCGTTGGTCCACTGGGATATGCTCCGGCAAATCTGAAACGCCGCAGGTTGAGCGTGTTCTCTTCACCCTGGAAAAATGTGCAGGTGCTATCACGCTTTAGATCTAGGATAGTAGAGAATGTTGGTAAGCGGATCAGCAAAAGCGACGCGACATTGTATGGTCGCAAAAACTATCAGATGATCGACGGCTATTGGCTCTTCGTGAACCCGATCATTCTTGGAAAAGGCATTCCATTGTTCACGGGTATCAAGGACAGAACGAAACTGAAGCTGGTGACCACGCACCGATTCGAGTGCGGTGTAACCGAACTGAATTATATCGTAGATAGACCGTAGCAAATTGCTTTTCTCTCACTGCAGAACCGTAGCGCATGTAGAGTTCGCCGTGGCGTAAACCGAAGTACTAAAGCAATAACAACTTCACCACGCGCTCTTCGCTCGAACTCGTCACCTTCAAGTAGTACACGCCACCGGTTAGGCTGTTGAGGTCCAATGCTAGCGACCCAATTCCTTTGTCGGAATAGACCATTCTGCCCGTTGCATCCAACACGGTTACTGTTGAAGTGTGATCGGCTGGTAGTTCTACGGTGATCGTTCCGTGGCTTGGGTTGGGATAAACGGTGAGCGTGTTCAGTGCAACACGTTCTTCAACAGAAACCCTATTGAAGAACTCAATGGATGCGACAACCGGCAAATGGTCCGCGGCATAATAGAGCGCATCGGCCATGGTCTGGCTTACGGATGCGTTCGGCATCGCATTGATGCTCTGGTTGTAATGTTGCCCATCGTTACCAACGGCCCAGGTGCTGTTCGTTACATAGGTCACGCCATTTGTGGCTAGCAAATTTGGCGAGAAGAGGATCATGTCGAACCGATCGTCCATAGCGCCGGATGCGCCTCCGCCGAACGCGGTGCTGCGTGTGCTTTGGGTGTGGTGGGGTGCGTAGTTCGCATTGTTCCATATTCCGGATAACACGATGGGATCGATGAAATAACCGCTCCCCGTAGTGGACAACAACCGTTGATAGGCCGGTTCATTGGAACCATAGGTATTGAAATCGCCACATACGATGAAGTAGGAATCCGCTGGCAACTGATCGGTGACCTGACGCAAGGCATTCACCTCGTTCAAGCGCATGTCCTGATTGTCCGAACCCGAGCTGGATTTCAAATGCACGGAGAACACCCGCAGCGTATCGCCGGAGGCCAAATGCACCAACACGAATTGTGAAATATCGCGCAGGTCCGTTTGAATGGGGATGTTGGCTACGGCCTCGAATACAGTAGCATTATAGTACAACGCATTGTCCGTACCGAAGCCATCAACGAACGGTGCCATCGCCATGCTGCCGCCCAGCACCGCACTCTGAAAGAACGCTGCAGCAGGCTCCTCCTCTACCTCCTGCACAACCAGAATATCCGGCTGTAGCGAATCCACGACCGTCTGAAAATAGACGACCCTGTCCTGAGACGCCGTAGAAAAGTTGAGTGCGTTCCAGGTCATTATCCGTGCCGGTTGCGCGAAGACTAAAAGACCAAGCAAGCAGCATACACTGGTGAATGATAAGCGTTTCATACAGCGTAAAGGTCCGGCTTTTAATAAAGGCGTGCCGTCGCTGCGCATGAAACAACGAACAAAGCCCCCCGCCTAACGGCGGGAGGCTTCATGCTATTATTGAATGTCCTGTTCGGTCTACTCACCAGCAAGAGCGGCCATGGTCTCAACCGGGATCATCTTGCGGTCGTGCTTTACTTTCATTAGGCCCGAACCATTCAGGAAGGTAATGGCTCCTACCGGACCAGCGTACTCAAGGCCGCGGTGAATGTCGTTTGCTTCAAGGATCACATCGAAATCCACTTTTTGGTTGGCTTTCTGGGCGTCTTTGGTGTTCAATGCGTTGCGGGTATCAACATCAACAGACTTGGTGATGAAGCCGGGCTTGTAAAAGATCAAACGGGCTTTCACATTCACAGGAACATGGAACTCGAAACGACCGTTCGGCTGCACCTTGGCGAACATGCACTCGGAATCTCCCAACTCAACTGCAAGAACTACATCCTGTGCATCCAGGGTATCCATGTGCAACCATCCTGTTAGTACCAACTTATCCGTGGTGGTCTCGTTGCCTGGTGCTGCGAAGAGTCCGATACCGATCAGTGCGCAAAGACCAGTAAGGAGAGCAGAGAGGAAGAGGTTGGTGGCTTGCTTTTTCATTGTGGGGAGTGTGTTTGACATTGACGTTACAAATGTCCGGGCCTGCTCCACCTCCTACAATACCCACATGTGGGGAAACTCGGTTCTATTGGTTGAATTGATACGGCATGACTCGTAGTGAAATGGGTTGATGTCTTTCCGGCTTCGAGGGCGCAGGGTCGTCGCCAGAGCGCGACAGACCTGGCGGTGGTTTGTCTACGTGGGCTAAGGTTCACCTTGCAGGGGCTTAAGGTTTGTCTGCGTGGGCTACGGCTTGGTCTCACCCTGCGGTGGTTTAATGTTGCTTGTTAGGGACAGGTTTTTGTGGTTTTTGTTGGGGTTTGCGCCTTGAAGTGATCCGGGCCGTACCGCTGTTCGTGGTTCCGCTTTGCTTGCATTGTGCGGTTGTCAATGGCACGAATTACAAACTCGGACCAACAGGGGAAATTTAGGCTTGGTCAGGAAATAAGCGCGATGGTTCGGATTCATTCACAAACGATTCATCAACGTAATAATCGAATAAGTTAACGCCGCAAAAAGGACAATGTGCAATATTCAGAGTAGGGGTAAACTCTGCGGTACCGTCATATCCTGGAGTGATGAAGAAACGATATGGCTTGGTCTTGTCCATAAGATACTTCGGATTCATCTGTACAATCCTAATATTCAGACCAGACTCGCTATTTACAGTTGCCCTTAGACGAAATCTGTCGCAACAGTATGGCTGCTTGCTACTTTCCATGATTACTCCAATCCGCTTAGTATGGTCTTTCTCGTGAGTTGATCCAGATTAACAACGCCCCTTTGCGTATTGACTATTCTAAAACTGGTTAGCAATTCCTCCAAAAGCCCCTCGTTGAATAATTTGTTATACGCCGTAATCGGTATCTTACAAACCTCCGCCGGGTCTGTCCGGGTTTTGGCGGACGACCCGGCGCTTCAGTGACATAAATGAAAAGCTTTGCATTTCGTTGTCCGATCAGTTGCAAGGTATATACCTTAAGAGATGAATGGTTCTGAAACGGGTTTCCGTCATCCTGGCTCCGAGACCGAGACTGCGGGTCGAGCCCGCAGTGACGGTGTGGCTAGCAGTGACGGTTTCGTGTGCGTTGACTCTTCCTGAATACATCCATTCCGCACTTCTCAACTTCGATCACCATCTTCACGCCGTCGTACCATGCGATCGATCCTGCGCTCTCGTTCTTGGCTTGCAATCCTCACGGTAATGATCTGCACCGTGGTGCTTTCGGTGAATGGACTGTGGATCGGCAAGAACGGCGATGGATGGAAAGACACCATCCGCAGTGACGCAAAGGGCTATTACAGTTACCTCACAGCGGCCTTTTTGCGGAACGACCTAGGCAATGAACCGTTCGCATACGAATACGTGCAGCGCACACCCAACGGCACCTTGAACAAGTATTTCTGCGGCACCGCGATCGCCATGGCGCCGTGGTTCGCCGTTGGTCATGGGCTGGCATTGCTGGATGATACCGCTCCACGCGATGGCTACAGCGCCTACGAAATGAAAGCCATCAGCATCGGCGGATGGGTGTATTACTTGCTGGGCCTGTTGGCCTTGCGTGCGTTGTTCCGGCGCTTGAGTGTGCGCGAGAGGGTCATTGCCTGGCTGATCCTTGGTCTCGGGTTCGCCACGCCGCTGCTACAGTACGTGGCCATACAACCGGGCTGGTCCCACGTGTATTCGTTCTGTGCCATCAGTGTGTTCCTGCTCCTGGTGCATAAGTTGGCCTGTAGCGAAGGACTGCGCTGGGCCTTACCAGCGGCCGCACTTTTCGGACTGATCATCTTGATACGACCCGTGAACGGCTTGGTGCTTCTGGCCATACCGATCGTGGCAGGATCGAATACCGTAATGCTCATTGCTCGGTTGGTGCAGCGTTGGTACGTGTTGTTGCTTGCCGTACTGATCATCTTGCTGACCGTTGGGCTGCAACCCGTTCTCTGGCATGCGCAGACCGGCCGTTGGTTCGAATGGGGGTACCGCAATGAAGGGTTCTATTGGGATAGGCCGATGGTCTACGAAGTACTGATCGGGATCCGGCGCGGGTTATTTGTTTGGTCGCCGTTCCTATTGCTGGCTGCTGGTTCGGCGTTCCTGTTATGGCGCACGGATCGCATCCGATCAGGGTTCACCGTGTTGTACTGGATAGTGAATACCTACGTGATCAGTTGCTGGTGGATCTGGTATTACGGCAGTGGTTTCGCCAGTCGGGTGTACATTGACCACTACCCCGTTCTGTTGATCCCAGCAGCATGGCTCCTGCAACGCGCTGCACCACGATGGTGGACAGCCGCACGCGTTTTCATCGTGGCCTGCATTGGACTGTTCCTCTTCCAATACTGGCAATACAGGAACGACATCATCCACCATGAACACATGGATGCAGCCAAGTATGCCTACACCTTTCTGAAGACCGATGACGCGTATCGTTTCAGCCTCGGCGGCCGTTCTGAAGAAGCGCCGTACCACCCCAATGGGCTGGAGCTTGTGTTAACGGAAAGCACCGACCTTGAACGACCAACGCGCTACTGGACAGGTGGACATTTGGAGCGGATGGACCATGCGTTCAGCAAAGACAGTGTGTGCGTATTCGATGTACACAGGGATTACGGCACATCATTCACCGCACCGGCCGGTATCATTCCGCCCGGTCGCGAGGTCTATCTGAAAGTAGGTTTCATGCGCTATGAGGTTCTTGCTGGCGAAGCATCCAAAGCACTCTGCGTGACCCGTGTTTCCCATGCTGATGGAACACAAGGTTTTTACAATTCGTTCCGCATGGAGCCTATGACCGGCCTCACGGACAGTACCTGGAAAGCAATTGACCTGCGGATACCCGTACCCGAAATGCAGGAAGGAGATGCGCTCCATTTCTACCTCTGGAACCAGAACGGAGAAGGAAGGTTCCAGATCGATGACCTGATGATGCGTGTGTACGCCGTGCGGCCGTGATGCGGACGTTGCATGTGCACGCCGAATCGGAATGTTGTGGGCCCAGCAGGACTTGAACCTGCGACCAAGGGATTATGAGTCCCCTGCTCTGACCACTGAGCTATGGGCCCGAATTCAGGGCCGCAAAAGTAGGCGCTATTTTCGCCCGTTGAAAAAATGAAGTACGAAACGATCCTTCTGGACCTCGGCGGCGTGTTGATCGACGTGGATTACCACGCTGCTGCCAATGCGTTCAAGGCCTTGGGGTACACGGATTTCGAGGCGCTTTACAGCAAGGCACAACAGGACCATTTGTTCGATGGATTCGAGACGGGTGAACTAAGCCCCGCTGCATTCCGCGACCGGATCCGCCAGCTCCACTCCTCCGGACTTACCGATGCACAGATCGATCAATGCTGGAATGCCATGTTGGGCTCCGTTCCTCCAGCGCGCCTTTCACTTGTCGCGCAATTGAAAGAACACTATCAAGTGCTGTTATTGAGCAATACCAATGCGATCCACGTACCGGCGTTCGAAGCGATCATTGCGCGGGAGAATGGGATCACCGAGTTCAAGAGCCTGTTCCACGGCGCCTATTACAGCTGCGAAATGCGGCTGCGAAAACCGAATTCCGATGCGTTCCATTTCGTGTTGGACACGCATAGTGCTGATCCTGAACGCACGTTGTTCATCGATGATTCGTTCCACCATGTGGAGGGTGCGCGCAAAGCAGGACTGCATGCGGAGTTTCTGGACCTTGGGAAAGAGGATATTGTGGGGATGGTGGGTAGGTTGGGGTTGCTTGGATAATGGAACGCAGATAACGCGGAAAGAACTGATGAGCCTGATCGTGATATTGAACGATCGTGGGTAGAATGGGGTTGCTTGCGCCTCGCTGAAACACCTGTTGTGTAGCCATAGGCTACATTGATCAATGCGTGTTGCGCGTAGCCACAGGCTACGCGCTGTGGATTGTGCCGGGTGGATCATGATTCGCCCCTACGACGGAAATTGCGTTGCCATTTCCTGGCACAATTCCACCAATACGCCACCGGCGCTTTTCGGGTGGATGAAACACACCAATTTATTGTCCGCGCCACGCTTGGGTTCTTCGCTCAACAGGGTGAACCCTTCTGCCTTCAACCGTGCCATTTCCTCGCGGATATCGGCCACTTCGTATGCAATGTGATGCATGCCTTCACCGCGTTTTTCGATCGCCTTTGCGATGGGTCCATCTTCTTTGGTGCTTTCCAACAACTCGATCTTATTCGGACCTACTTGAAAGAACGAGGTGATCACACCTTCGCTCTCCACGGCCTCCCGTTTGTAGCTCGGGGTTCCCAGCAGTTTCGCATAAAGCTCTTCCGCCTTATCAAGGTCTTTAACGGCAATGCCGATGTGTTCTATTCGGATCATGAGGAAGCATATTGGTCATTGACCTGCACTATACAACGAAGCCTCCCGGTGAGAGAGGCTTCAACTGTGTTGTGAACGATGATCACTTCTTGGTGAAGGTCTCGCCGGTCTTGTTATCGTAGTTGAGGTAATACATATCCCGTTTCAACGTGCTCACATCAACGGTGGTGTCATATCCACGCTTCACGATATTACCGTACTGATCGTAGATCTCGAACAAGGTCGGGGCACTGAAGGTGATCACATCCTTCGGCTTAAGCGGCGACCAGGTTACCGGCATCACGCTTGGGTCCGTATATGCTACGCCTTCGCTGAAACGGGCGCGTTTGGTGAGGTCAGTCTGCTTAACGCGGAACGTATTCTCGCCTGAATGCGGTGTTACTTTGAAGGTGTAAACATTTTCACCCGGTTTACCAACGCCCATTACTTCTCCCACCTTCACCCATTTGTTCCAGCGCTTCTGCTCAATGATATAAGGCAGCTCACCGGTCTCATTGGCGGTGGTCCATGTGTACGTGCCATCACTTCCGATCGATTGCTTGACCATATCGAAGGTGCTCTTGGGCTTCAACACTTCAGGATTCAGAACAACCGGTGTGCAACCATCCTTGTGCTTGATCTTGATCACCACTTTATCGCCCAACTTCATTCCGAAGTTGTTCATATCCACCTCAAAAGCACTGCTATTGATCTCATCCGTAGCGATCTGTTCGTTCACCGTTACCTCGAACACACAAAAACCAACACCGGCTTCGGAGAACGGATTCTGTATGAACAGGTTCTTTCCTTGGAAGTTTCCTTCTAGAACCAGTACACCGGCAAAACTTGGTAGACCAAGCAGCGCGACAAGCAAAACATGAAATAGACGCATAGGGAGTTCTTCTAAACTAACTGCAAGGATACGGGATCCGGAGCATTTTTACCAATGCTTTTGTTGGCAAGCGATCCAGAGGAGGCAAGTACACGATTACGCAAAGTGGAAATACCGCCTTACTCGTGGGCCATTTTAACTCCCGCTAACACCTTGATGTTGAGGTGATTGCCAGAGGGCGGAACAGGGCAGGAATACTTGGCATTATAGGCACAATACGGGTTATAGGCCCGGTTGAAGTCCAAGGCTACATTTTTTTCAAGGGGTCCTTCCAGATCAATGTATCGCCCTCCTCCGTACGTATCATCTCCATTCGTCAGGTCCGTGAACGGAACGAAGTAATAATTGGCGTACTCCTCCTGTTTACCCAATTCCACATTCCGATAGGCGGTCAACTTGTATTTTTTACCGTTGATCTTGAAGGAAAGCCGCCCAACAGTCTGGTAGATCGGCATCCGATCCGTTGAGGTCCGCATACCGAATTCCTTTCCCTTTTTAGCCTTGAACTGCGCGGTGACCGCAAACGTACTGTTCGGCTCAAAACGCTCGAGTTCCGTGAAGTGTGACCGGTCTTCCGCCAACAAGGGTGAGTGCATAGGGTCACTGTACTCCGCATTGATCTCTTCCCAATACGCATTAAGGCCCGTGAGCCATTGTTCGTTGCTGGCCTGAGCTTGCGCACTGAACAGCTTACCAATGAAGAGCAATGCTATGAGCCCGCGTAGCATCATGCTGGGGTCTTGCTACTCACCGCGTTGCTCATACGGGCAACATCGGCTTCATTGAAGCGCCCTTGATCCGCATCACGCACAATGAACGTACGCTCACCTACAGTTACGACCTGCTGGAAATGGATGAACACGAGATCATCATCCGGGAACTGGCTTTTGTAGACGATCTTTTCCGGGGTTTCTTCCAGTACGGTGTTCTGTTGCAGCATACTGCGTTCCAGATCGGCCTTCAACCGTGCCATATCCGCAGGTTCTTCTGAGATCGTAAGTTCGAAATGCTCGCCACCAGATACTTCCATCCGCCCGAATTCCTCATTCCATTTGACCATCGGGGTATCCACGCCTAGCGTTGCTGGATCGCCAAGGTCGACGATCAGCGGCATGTCATACCTACCAAGGTCCACGATCAACCCTTGCGCATTCTCATCAGCAAGCGCTTGGCCATCGGCAACGTCCTTTTTCCCATCGCCACACGCCCCCAACAGGACCATGGAGAGGATCAGTAAACTGTGCTTCATAATGGCGAATATAACGCCAGATCGCATAATCTTATCGCTTACGGCAATTGCTCTGCACGGCTATTGGTAGGAACCGTACCTCCGATGTTCTCAAGAATAATATCCCGGTCATTGTTGGTTCCTGTATACCGGGCAACACCATCCATATTTACATCTTCCAGGTAATAGCCCGCTGTGGTATTGGTCGGTACGACTCCACCTATCAAAGTTAGTATGGGGTCACGATCATTGCCTTGACCGGTGTACAATAGCTCGTTGTCCACAATTACGTTTCCGGCCCACATAACATTCGTTCCACCAACGTTCAGTTGTGCTGCTGTACCAAAGGTGGCAACTGTACTGAAGTTCAGCGCTGTTGTGTTAGCTGATAAGGACACTGGAGCTGCCGCCATGCAAGCCAAGTGGTTCCGGTGACGGACCGCCACATAATAATTCGCCGCAGGAACAGGGAATGAAACTGGCGAAACACCATTCACATCAACAATGTCCCCATCACGTTGGATCAATGCCGAGCGTGTTGCTAGAACATTGGAGGAGTTACTTCCCGAACGAAGCTCCAACATCACCCAATCCACGATCGCATTGTTACCTGTAACAGCAAGCACACCTGTGGTTGTCGTTTCACCACCACCAAGCACTTGGCTGAAATCCGGCAGGGTGTATGGTTCATCCAAAGGCACCAGCGATGCTGCGCGCAGATCATCGTTCATGAGGCCGGTTACTTCCACATAAGGACCCTGCAACAATGCTTTTGCCGAGAGCAGAACCTGTTGCGTAGCAGAACCATCGAACTGAATATCATCAATGGCCATGTCGCTGGCATAGCCGTTTCCGGTGACCCCTCGGAAACGAACGCGAATGGTATTCCCTAGGTAAGGATCAAGGTCCACATTGCCCTGTATCCAATTGCTGCCCTGCGCTCCGGTAATGCTGAAGGCTCCATTGGTCCATGCGGACCCGTCCCATACATCGGCGTTCAACGTACCCATATTCGCCCCGAGCATATTGTACCAAAAGGTCATATGCGCTGTGGTCAACCCTGTAAGATCAATGCAGGGTCCTATAAGTTCCGCTACTTTGGATGGAAACCCGGTATTACTTGCCTCGGTGTAGAGGTAGAAACCACTTCCCGTGGTATGATCACCGGAAGGTCCCGTGTTGTTCGAAACCGTCGATCCCGACAAACGGGTCCAATCCATATCATCCCCGAAGTTCTGTAGCCAATCTCCCAAGCCGCTCTCGAAATCCTCAGCGTAAGGGAACGTACTCACACATCCAACGCCAACACAAAAATTGACGGTGACCGTATTGGTAAAGCTGCTCGCATACGCCAATGGCGCGACACCATCCAGTATAGCTATATATCCTTCCCCGTAATTGCAACACAAGCCATCACCCTGCGTGTCATTCACTGTCAGATCGTAACAACCCGCAGGAAGACAAAGTTGTATGTCAGGCTGTGGGTATTCCCCATTCGTGCCGACGGAAGTATAAGGGCCGCCACTAGCAACGGTGTTCTGCGATGCATCTTTAATGGTCCATGTGGTCTCCGCACCGTACCGGTCCAATATGACCTGTACCGTTACCGGCTGACAGTCAGAACTGGTGTATGACCATGTTGCACTAGGAGCTGCGGTTGCACATGCGTTCACCGCGCGAACATTCCAATAGTAGGTGGTGTTCGGCGCATTGGCAATTGTAGGTTGATACGACGTTCCGATGACCCCGGACCCCGTTTCCAGGATCGTGGTCATTGCCGCATTCGATCCTAGGGTGACCGTGTAGCTTACCGCGTTCGGATCGGCATTCCATGTAAGCGGACCGGTTGCTGCGGGTTCTCCATTCGCAGGCGTCAACAACGTCACTTGTCCGGGTGAACCCAGAACAGTAAGCGTCAATGGCAAGCTGTGGGGGCCGCTTGCACTGGTGGCATTCAATGTGATCGCATAAGTACCAGGAGTTACAGCTGCCGTATTCGAAATGGTGAGGGTAGTGCTGCCCCCGGGCGTTACCGGGTTCGTACTGAATGCTGCATTGGCACCTGCAGGGAGTCCGCTGACGCTGAGCGTAACGGGGCTGATGTAGCCAAGCAAGGATCCGACCTGCACTGCATATGTAGCATTGCTCGGTTGGCATGCTGATGCCGTAGCGTTAGTTACGTTCAGAGAATAATCCGGGCTGGATGAAGAGATCGTGAAGTTCGTGTTCGAGAGGTCGTAGAAGATGTTATTCGCGCCTTCGATCTTGATGCGTGCGGTGGTAGTTGGCGAATTCGGTAAGGTGACGGTCTGTGTGCCATCGTTCGGAGTACTCGCAATAAGCGTCGTAGGGAACGTCTGGCCACCATCGGTGGAAAGCAGGATATTCACATTCGCACAACTTACCGGTGAAGCTGTTGTGTTGGCAACATCCCAATTGATAGTCTGTGATGAAAGTGCAGGCCAGGCCACCGCAGTGTTGGGTTGCGTAACAAGAAAAGGCCCACTGTTGGAAGCTACCGTTACCACCATATTGTCCTGCCCATTGCAAGCACCGTTGTCCAAGTTATCTCGCACAGTTACACGGAAGTTGTACGTGCGACCGACGCTCGAAAGCACTTCCCAGGTTGGTGAATTGTTTGCAATCACATCCATAATGCTAGGCATCCAGCGAACGGGTGATGTTGACGGCAGTTTCGGGATCCATGCGGGACCGCCTGTATTCGTGGAAACCGGAGGCATGGTCACTACCGCATTATCCATTTGTTCCCAGCTATAGGTCAATGTCTGGGAGACTTGTGCGTCACTGCCGCTGGCGATAAGCACGAACGGTGTTGACCTCGGTATTGTCCGGTCAACTCCTGCACTTACGCTCGGAGCTGTTTCCCCAACAATTGTGGCGGAGGTCGGGCATGTGCTACTTGTCCCGCTGGTCACGTTCGCTGCTATCTCCTGCATACTGTATCCACCGAACATTGCAATACTGTTGTTCAACGGATTCGGCGCGCAGATACCTGCGTAACCCATGATGGTAACGCCGCTACCTACTTCTACAGCAGCGGAAGAAGCACGATTGCAATTATTGTTCTGTGTATGGTTACCGCCAAATTGATGGCCCATCTCGTGCGCGACATAATCAATGTCGAATGGATCACCGACAGGGTTGGGTTGACCTGTTACGCCTCCTGCTTTCTGCGAATTATTGCACGGACTATTCAGATAAGCTACACCGCCACCGCCGGTGCTGAAAACGTGGCCAATGTCGTAATTGGCACTACCGATCACACTATTACATGTAGTTTGGTTCTGGCCCAACATGGTCGATCCATTGTCGTTCGTATACGGATCCGTACTTGAATTCAAGTAGATCAAGGAACTGTTATTCGCGACCATTACCATCGTCAACGTTGCATCGCGTTCGAACATATCGTTCACGCGGTTCATCGTGGTGACCATTCCACTCATGGCACCACTTGTTGTTCCTCCTTTGGTTGCAGCATATTCACCTGTACAAGCCAATGCCAATCTGTAGGTCCGCAACTGGCAATCGCCCACGCGATCCGTGCCCATTTCAGCGATCCACTGGCGTGTTTGCAATGCCGCTGCATCCAGATCATTCACCTGATCATAACTACATCCTTGAAAAGTTGCAGCATGTGGTTTAATGAAATTCTTTTTCTCGTAGACCTGATAGCTCGTTATGTTGCCATCAAATAACGGGTCGATGAACCATGACTCGCGTGTTGGCGGCATGACCATTGCATGGAAACCCTGTTCGGTAATATCCAACTTCACCGTAGTTGCGAGATCATCCACTCCTACCCCACTGTATGTGCGGATCTGTGGGAATTGTGCTTGTAGGTCCGGGTGCATGATCGATACTTCCAGAATACGGAAATCGGCAGAGCCACCAGCTGGTGTTGGCAAAGCGATGATCGTAGTTGCGGACCGGCGATCCAGGATGGTACCAGCCGAAGCCTGTGCCAATTGAGAACGCAACGCGGGCATATCCAACGTTACGTAACGCGCTTGGTTCGGTGTGATGAGGCGCTCTCCAGAATTGGCGGTGGCTGCTGGAAACGATTGGTCGGACCACACGGAGCGGGTTTGTGCCATACTTGTTAATGGCAATACACTCAACGCAAAGCATGCGAGAAGAAAACGTGAAAACATGAATGAACTTCGGTTAACCTGCTGGGAGAAGGAGCCGGCGATTAATGGTATTCTCAGTGGAGGGGTCCTGAAAAAAAGTCACGCGAAGTTAACTCGGATCGAGGCACAAAGTCAACACGATCAGCATCTTCCGATCATCCTAACAACATTTGACTACCCCTGGATCACTCTTCCACTGCGACCCTCACCCCTTCGCTGTGACTACTGAACTCCGGTGCGTACATGCACATCACCGTCGTAATTCCGTTGCTGAAGTCGCCCGCGTGTGTTACCCGAAGATCGTACTCGAACACATAGGTGCCTGGCGAAATGCGATCGAAGAAGAAGTGCATGGCCACATCACGGATGCTTTGATAATAGCCCAATCCGCCTTGATAATTGTATCCGCTGATAGCTTCCGTTGGCTCCAGACCCGCCGCTCGCAGATCTTTCAGATGCACGTAGTCAACGTACCGATCGGTCTTTAGCTCGATGCGGATGGTGAGCAGATCACCAGGCTCTAAGTTGCGTGCTTTGTCCAATGCGATCAATTGCGGGCCGTTCTCCGTTTGTTCATGCAACATCACTTTCTTATTGATGACAAAAGGGCTATCATGTGGCGTGACCTTGTCCATTTGCTCGAGGTATTGCCAATGCAACGCACCCCATTGCACGCCGTCCTCGGATGTGGTGATCGTTACCGCGCCCATTTCGGGTTTCACGTTGCCTCCGCTCCAACTTTGTGTGAAGTAACCCGTGCCCGCTTCTTGTGCATCTGCTCGTACCAGTTCCGTACCCACTTTGATGACCGGTTGAGACTTCGGCTCCAACAGGTCGTTGCCCGTTAGCAACAACGCGTAACACGCTTCAGCTGTGGCTTTCGTCGTTTTCCAATCCGTGGTCTGTTTTAGTTTCAACAGGTATTGGCGTAACGCATCAACGCTTTGATCATCCTTCGTTACCTCATGGAATGCCTCGATCATCAACGCATGTGTCTCTGTCGGAAATTCATTCCAGGAATATCCTGCATTGAATTCTTTCCAATACATGCCAAGCTCTTCATTCCGCGTTGCACGCTGGGATAACGATATCATGATCAGCTCCGCAGTTGCATGGTCACCCATACGATCCAACGCCAACGCAGCCATGGCCTGCCCTTGAAATCCATTCTTTAGCCATGTAGCGGCCAATCGCTTTTTGTAGAATTCGATCGCGGTATTCGTTCCGCCTGTGATCGGCCAACGTTCGAAAAAGCTGCGCGTATACAGCATGTGGATATCCAATATGCTCGGCTCATATTTCTGAAGTGCTTCAGCGCTGTTCCGCTGCACAAGCTCCTTGTATGCACGATCGACATCTGCATCCAACCACTGCACTGCCTTTTGTAACATCTGCTGTGCTGGTCCTTCTCCACGGAGATCCGAAGCATTCAACGTTTCCAAATGCCCGAAACCTGCAACGATATGTTGAGTTATGTACCGGCTCTCGCGCATGCCGCTCCACCAAGGCCATGCGCCACTGCTTAATTGTGTGTCCTCCAATTTTTTCAACGCAACAGCTTCTTCGGAACCCATGCGCTGCAGATCAAAGAACAACGCAATGCGACGCTTGCGTTCGGTTACATTGTTCGCGTTCAACACCCACGGTGTTTCCTCGAGCACAGCCGTTTTTAATTCAGGATTCTTCTCAAGCGCAGATAGGAACGCTCCTTCATTCGCGTTGGCTTCTGCTTGCTCCTTCCAGGCTTCAAATACTTTCTTGATCACAGGACGTTCTTCTACAATGTGCCCTGCCAACCTGTTCGCGTAATAGCGACTGAAGGTCTGCTCGGCGCATGCATGCGGAAATTCCATCATGTACGGCAAAGCTTGTACCGCGTACCAAGCAGGATTTGGTGTGAACTCCAATTTCAAGTTCTGATGCTTCAGTGTGGTGCTCGTTGTGTTCTTCAACTTGTCGAGCGTGAAGGTCTTGGTGCCTGCCTTCGTTATGGAGATCGGTAAACTTTCGGTGACGAATACTTTATCTGTTAGAATTGGCAACACACGTTCTTCGCCATCACCGATCTCTCCATTTGTTGCTGAAATACGAATGCCAACAACGCTCCATGTTTCCGGCACTGTTATCTCCCATTCAAGAGACGCGCTTTTGCCTGGGCCAGCACTGAAATTCCGCACTGCGTCTGAAACTCCAAACTCTTTCGTCACCGTTCTATTCGTTAGTGGATCAAAGAGCTCCAGTGTTGCTTCACCGAGGACTTCATCCCCTTCGATCACATTCACTTTTGCGGTCAACGTGATGCGATCGCCAACGCGTAAAAAGCGCGGTAGGTTCGGTACGACCATCAGCGGTTTTTGCGTGATGGTCTCTTTGCTGAAATTCGCGATCTTCAGATCCGGCGTGTGTGCCAAGCCCAATACTTTCCAACGCGTTAATGCGTCAGGTGTTTTGAATTTCAACACGATGGAACCATCGCGATCAGTGAGCAGATCGGGGAAGAAAAATGCCGTTTCGCGGAAGTCACTGCGGAGGGGCTGTTGAACTGGCGCCTCTGAAATCGGCTTTAGTTCAGGATCTTTATCTAACCTTTGCTCAGTAAGTCCACCGACCCCGGCATCATAAAAAGCAGGACTTGCAACGATACTCCTTTCATCTTCAGCAAATAACCCCGGCGCAGGCGCATCAGCATCCATTCTCGTGTTCCGATGCATTACAACACCTCTGGAGCCTCCGGTCAAGTATTCCAGATTCCCTCTGTAACTTCCCATACCAAAAGTTTCCAAATATGGATAGCTCCGCATCGTGTCCGCAGCGCCGGCATAGTTCCGATACACCTCTTGCCCATACGCCTGCCCGAAGGGCTCTGCATGTGACCAACCCAATAGTGCTGAATTGCTTTGCCAAATGGATAGGTTCCAGTTTTGTGGTACGAAATGATCCAATGATGCATCGTACATCACAGTGAGCAATTGCGCGGCTACTTTTTCCTTCTTTGGTCCGGTGATCTTCAAGCGCCATTCTTCCCCTTGACCGGGTAAGAGTTTATCGCGGAAGGTTTGCCACTCGACATTCAATTCCTTGTTGCTCCACGGAACATCGATCCATTCTGTCGAGGTGTGTTGTCGTCCGCGTTCAACACAAACAAAATGTACTGCGAAACCACCGCGATCGCTTTCCAATGCCGGGATATCCAATCGCTGTTGGCCCTTCGTCAAGCGAATGCGCCTATTCACAACGATCTTACCGTCGCGTTCCACTTCCATCAATACGCGGCATTCATCCAGCGCACTGCTGATCAGGATCACTCCACTTTCCCCCGGCTCCACGGATGTCTTCAGTGACTGCAAGTGGAATGCCTCATTCACGAACCCGGTATTCTGAATTGTTGGATCGTAGATCGTGATCAGTTTACTAACCGTCACCGGAACCCCATCAGGGTCTTTCGTACTAACATCCACACGATACAGTCCCACTGTCCAAGCGTCCAATTCCGGCAAGAATGTCGCCTTCATATTTGCCCTGATACCCGCCTGCTCAAAGTGAACACGTTTCATCGGCCAGTTCATCGGGTCCTCTTGCGTCAGGTTATTCTGGCCTGGCAAGAAACGGTCTGGTTGTTCCCAAAGTCGATCACGGAATGGTGCCTCGACAGGAGCTTGCAATTCCACGATCTTAATGTCCATTGGAAGATCGACATCCTGACCGTTCAAATTCTTCACACGCACGTCCAAACTATCAGTTATCGAACGATCGATCGCATCGCCACCGTTGATCACAATGTCAACACTGCGGTAAGCGACATTGATCGTCGTTGTGCTTGTTTGCGTTTCTCCATTGATGTCGACCGCACTTGCTTCAACGGTATAGAAAAATGTTGGGTCCGCATCACGCGGAAACATCCGATCCGGTTGCGCAATGAACTTGATGATGAACTTTCCTTCTGCATCGCATTCGGCAATACCACTGGCCAATTGTGTTTCTCTGCCCCACGGCAAACCACGCCATCCCCAGCCACACCACCATGGCATTCGTGCGCCTCGTTTTACTGTCCATTGCACAGCGGCACCATCCAAAGGAACACCTGCGTAACTTTTTGCAACACCGGTAACGGTTGCTTCGGCATTCAGTTTCGGCGTATCGGTGATCGGGTCGAACAAAACCTCGAATGTTGGACGCTTGTATTCTTCAACCTGAAAGTACGCGGACCCATGTTCTTCTTCGATGTGCATGCCACCGGTCAGCACTCCTTGCGGTGTTCTGAACGAGCCATGGAACGAACCGTATTCATCGGTCGTCACATTCAAGGTGTCAACCAATTCACCGTTCACATCAAAGAATTCCACTTGCGTTGCGTAACCTGCTTTTACCGCGGTGTTCTTTCCATTCTTGGCAGTAACAATACCCTTGAATAATACTTCCTGCCCTGGTCTGTAGATCGCGCGATCCGTAAACATGAACGTGTGCAATGATCCCTCTTGCTCCTCGTAATGATCCATATGGACCCAACGTGACGCCGTATGGAACTTGTCATTGCCATTTGATATGCTCCATTTCAATTGACCTTGTTGACCCTTAAGCGTCGTTCGGACCATTCCCTCTTCACTGGTCGTGAATTCTTCAACCCCAATGAAACGGCGATTACCGGAGTGATCTTGGTTCCTGACATATGCCCATGCTTTCGCACCTTTTATCGGCTTGCCCGTTGTTCGATCCAGCACCAACAGGTCCAGATCATTTCCGTGGTAACGATCGACGATGGCAATATCGGTGCTCCAGAAATTAGCGAAGACCAACAGGTCATGTTCCGCTTTGAAACGTTCGCTATCGCTGATCAGAATGGCATACCTGCCGTAAGGCAACCCTTCGGTCGGCAACTCGGTCAGGTGCGCATTCATGTCACCGTCATCAGGCACAACCACAGACCACTCGCGCATTGGTTTTTTAGAGGCCAACTGCGCACCGCGATCATGGTCATAGCGTTGATCTTCGTTGATGTCCTGAGGGTCCATTACAACGCGCAACCACAGTTTCATTACATTCGTGTGTTGCACCGCGATCGTGGATCCCGCATTTCCGGGAACCGCCTCTTCGGCGAACAACTGTAGGGAAGGACGCTCCAATTGCGCTTTTAATACCGCCGCCTTTATTGCGCCATAGGAACCGGGGAACTTGGCGATCGCTGAGTCGCACAGAGTTCGTGCTTTGATCCGTTCTTCCTTGAAAGCATCACCGACCAACCGCTGATAGTTACCGGCTTGTTCGCTGTGCCAGGCTGCCATGGCAACACCAACTTCGCTATAGGCCGGTAACCGCACCAACCGGCTCTGTAAAATGGAAAGGGCTTTGTAGTACAAGCTGTCCTTATCTGCCAACGTGCTATGCTCCCGCACGAATGACAAGCGATCGAGAATGATATCCGTAAGCGCTACCGGAGCATCATCTGCCAGGTGGCTGCGCTCAAGTTGTTGGTAGGTGATCAACGCTTTATACTCCCACGACGCACTGTCGCGATGTGTGATCTTCTTCCATGCGAACGCTTCAAAGAGCTCGAAGTAGAACGGGTCGTCCAGCTTGAACCGCCACTCCGGTTCCGTTAGCCGCGTTTCGGAATTACTGAACACCTCGATGGCCCGCCTTCCCAGTAGATCGTATACCGTTGGTCTCAATTCGATCGCGCCATGCTCATTTCCCAATAGTTCACCGAGTCCCGCTGATGGGATCTGTTTCAATGTATCATACGGTTCCACGGACGCTGCATATTCCGCGATCACCTTCGACATGAATTGGCGCTGTGTCCATGTGCTTGGATCGCTTTCCGCTACATCTTCGGAGGACGCAAGGTCCGTTCGCTGCAACACCTGCCAACGACTCTGTTGATAAAGGTTCCAATAGCTCTCACCAATAACAGAGTGCAATACTTGTTTCAACGGCACATTGGCCTGTGCTGAACGCTCTTCCAATGCATTCAACCACACTGTTTTTTCAACTCCCGTTCGTTGTTCGAACGTTCCGCGGTACATCCACGCTTTGAACTCCGTGCGCCAATCGTTCCGGTCCTGGGCATCCGCTAGCAACCCATTCACCTGCTCCAATGCCGATGCGTATTGACCGATCTTGGTAAGACTATCGATCACGGTCCAGCGTGGATCAGTGGGTTCTATGTTCGCGGTGTGCACGTTGTTGCGGATGAGATCACAGGTCATCAAGAACGCTGAGATAGCGATCATTGATAACATGTTACGAAATTGAAGGAAGGAGAAATGCATGTGGATCATGCAAAGGTACCTCAGCCTGCCATGCGGCAGGCAAGCTCCCCTACTCAGAATGGAAAGTGAACTATGCCATTCATTGATCGCATCATGTATGAGGTCAAATCCATTCGCAGCTGCACCACAACAGTCTCAAAATGACATTCATGTACTTCTCCGGATATTTACCGAACAATGGTCTTGCAGATCAACTCCCGAATTTTACCATTTCGCAATAACACGTTCATGATACCGGACCCAAGATCATTTCTTACTGAACTTTTCGCATCGCTAAAAAGGCATGACATTGATGTGAGCCCCTTCGAATTGGATCACATTTGTTACCGTGTGGAGACAGAGATCTGTTATACGGAGATGAAAGTGTGCTTTCTGGAACATGCTCGTTTGCTCGTTGAGTCAATAGTTTCTGGGCGACTGATCGCAACGTTCAAGTTAAAGGCCCCGATCCTATTTGAAGGTCGGTCGATCGCCGTGATCGAGCTGCCCTCCCCTAAAAGCAGCTCGCCGTATTCCGAGGGGTATGAACATGCCGAATTCGTTATCGATAGTGATCCGGTGGCATTCACGGAACGCTATCCCCAGCTGGATTGGGACTTGAGTGGGACGCACAAAGAAGTGAATGCGGATGTTCGTTTACCTCTCGGAAGGATCAGTGTAAAGTTTCACCGGGACGCTTTGGAAAAGGTGATAGAGGGTGAGCGCTTAAAAGCTTAATGCCATTTCGCACCCTGGAATGAACAGGCGAGGTAATGTTCTTCATGAAAACCGATCAAAACTTACTTCGGGATCGATCTCTTTTCCTTCGAATAGGTGCTCGGCCAAATGCATTGCGCACCACGGCGCCAACAAAACACCTCGAGACCCAAGCCCATTGAATATGGCCTCATATCGTCCTGTTCTACCCAATATGGGACGACGATCTTTTGTGGCCGGCCGAACCCCTGATGAATGCTCCAGTACTTCTATCGGGAGCTTAACGAATGCCCTAAGCATGCCGAGTAGCTCTTCGCGTGCTTCTACTGTTCTACCCGTCCATACGTTGGTCCAATCGAAGGTGGAGCCAATGCGATACACATCATCGCCCAGCGGCAATATGAATACCCGCCGGTGTACCATGTTCTTGAATTCAAGACCGGGGATCCGCACCAATAATGTTTCGCCTTTCACGGGGGCTAAACCTTGCGCCGTTGAGAATGGACCCGTACAACGAACCAGCCAATGCGCTCGAACGTCACCAATGCTGATGTGATCCGGCCCAATTAGAACCTCCTCTTCTCGCACGTCACGTTCCGTGAACCGACCTTCGCCGATCAAGGTTTCTCGTTGCGCTGAAAGGGTCGCGGGAACATCCAACCATGCTGCCTGTGTTACCGTTCCATAGCCGTGCGGAGCATCGACCGGTGCTTGGTCCACATCTATTTCTGGCCTTTGAGCTATGAAAGGGGAACTTTCAGTATCCTGCATGACCCGCTCCCATTGATCGCGTTCAATGGGCGTTGGAAATACTTTGACCATAGGCAACGGATGCCAAAGATCAACGCCATTACATTCTTGCCATGACCTATAGAATGTATCAGCGATCGGCAATAATTCTCCTGCACGCCAACTCGGAATATCGCGCTTGAATACGATCGGGTTCACTACGCCTGCTGCGACCAAGGATGCGTTTCCGTTTCTTCTTTGATCGAAAACATGGATACGCGATCCACGCTGTTGAAGGACTTCTGCAAGCACTGCGCCAGCAAGGCCGTGGCCAAGTATTATCACATCATTCTGCACACACGCAAAGGTGGTGGAACTTCTTCAATGGTCCGGAACTACACGATCAACATGTTGATGTGTTACGCAGCGACCAACTGCATCATACGCTGCAGTAGTTCCTCTTGATCATACGGCTTATGGATAACGTCGCTTGTAGCACCTTCGGGCATCTTCGTGACCAAGTGCTCTATATCAAAACCAGAGATCACAATTACGGGGGTGTTGAGTCCTTCAGCATGCAACGCTTCTACGATCTCGAACCCATTGGCCTGGCGCTGGGACATCTCCAAAAGAATTACATCCGGACGTTCCGATCGTACACGCTCTACCATACCAGCGCTATCCACCAATGCAGTAACGGTCCACTGTGCTGCCACAAGTCTCTTTTCCAACAACTTGCGCACGAGTGCATCGTCTTCTATTAGGATAACGTGTGGCATGGTAGCGAAGGTTGCATTTGTATACGCGTCGCTTCACCATATGGTTCCGGATCACGGGGTCAGCGCATAACCGTACAATTAAAAAACCACCCGAACTGCTTGCTCTTAAAATGACGAAATGGTCTTAAATGCTTGCGTGGCCATTTCCCTCTTCTGGTGCGTCCAGGAATGTGTCGGGATCGGGTTCCACAGCACTTAGGTCATGGTTCTTTCCATTCATCAAAAGGCCTAACATCATGATCAAACTGGAGGTCAGGATAACGACCAGAAGCAAACTGCCATCCCGACCGGGTATGTGCAAGGCCTCCGGGATGTTATAAGCCAAAAGAACAGTGATCAACCCGCGCGGTGCTACCAAGGTGATCGTTCGAAGGCCTTTTACCTTGAACGATGTTGCAACCGCAAGACGAACGATGTATAGGATGCCGATAAGGGCAGCTCCCAAAAGGATCACATCGATATCCATGAGCCGCATGACGTCAATGGTAAGGCCGAAAACGATAAAGAAGAAGGTGCGCACAACGAATGCGGTTTCAGCGGTAACCAAGTGAAGCTCACTTTCAATGTTCTTCATGCTCCAGGTTCCCATCATGCGTGCTAAGCGCCCCCTGAAAATGAAGCTCTGATTACTCACCATTAAACCAAAGATCAGAATGATCAGTAGGGATGACAGGTGCAGCTTTTTCCCAACTGCATAAAGCAACATCAGCGTAGCGATCAATAGAAAGAATTTCACTTTGGTCTTGATCCGCTGAAAGACCCACAGCAAAGCCATACCGGCGACCACGGAAACAATAATGGTCAACACCACATTGCTGATCAGACCGAAGGCCATGTCGACCGAGGTGGACCCTCCGTGATCCTCGATCAGGAAATAGAACAACATGATCCCCAGAATATCAGAGAACGTTGCTTCATAGATGAGGAACTCTTTAACGTCCTTCTGCAAATTAGCCACGCTAGGCAGAACAATGGCGCTGCTTACAATGGAGAGTGGTATGGCATAGACCATGCATTTGTACAGTTCCGCACCGGTGTAATACTGGATCAAGAATGTTATGCCTACTGCTGTTATCAACATGGTGAACAGTGCTACGAAAAAGGATCGAACGATCATTCCCATTCTATCCGGAGTGAGTTTCAGGTCCAACGCTGCTTCCAGCACGATCATGATCAATCCGGAAATTCCTAAGATGTTCAACGCTTGTGACACCAAGGGGCCGGGAGTGTATGACCCATAATAGGCGATCACCTGATGCATCGCCAACCCTAGCACGATGAGCATGAATACACTCGGGATATTCGTCGCCTTGGCAAGCAAATTGAACATGTGCGATACGATGATCGCAACACATGCAATGATGATGAATATGTAGGGATCCATGGTCACGGTCAGGCGGGTTCGGTGGTGAATGTATTACAACCCGCTCAGGCGTCCACTTTGATGCCCTTAAAGATCCAGAACTTTTGACCGATGAAATTCACGGCTGAACAGAATCCGGTCGCACCAATGAACGCGACCAAGTACTTTTTCGGTACAGCAGCGAATAGCTCTTGCTCATGCAACATGTACAACAACAAGGAGTTTATGCTGACATTGAGGACCAGTGACACCCCATACGTAAGCAGGAACTTTACTAAACGGCGATTGCTCCGGTCCTTACGGCGCCACGTCCAACGCTTATTCAAGGAATAGGTAACCGTTAACCCACAGAGGAACGACAGTGTTTTACTCACTGCTTCGTTATTCATGATTCCGAAAAGATCCTCGGTAATTATCTGTAGGAATGCTGTGTAACATGCAAGGTCAGTAAGCACGGCCAACACACCAATAATGATGAACTTAGTGAGCTGCTTCTTATTTTCTGACAGCGAATCGAGCATCCTATTCCGTAGATCTTCCTATCAGTTGTTCAGCCCTTTGAAAAGGTCATTACCATTGGCGAACAACATTAGGCCAAGCAACAGGACCATGCCGACCATTTGGGCTACTTCCATAACGCGCTGTGGGGCTGGTTTTCCAACGACCATTTCGTAAAGTAGGAACATCACATGGCCGCCATCCAATGCAGGGATCGGAAGCAAGTTCATGAATGCCAAGATAATACTCAACAACGCCGTAAGGCTCCAGAATGCTTGCCAATTCCATGTGGATGGGAACATACTTCCAATGGATCCGAAACCACCGATCTGACTAGCGCCAGCTTTGGAGAACAACAACTTCAATGAGCTAACGTAACCCGTAAGCGTATTCATGGCAAGCGAGATCCCGGCAGGAATTGATTCTCCGAAACTGAAGGTCTCATGACCATAATTGAAATAGGTATCAGGCGAACGATTTCCAATTCCGATCGTGCCTTCTTCGCTCACTTTAACGGTTATGGCAATGGGCGCTCCGTCCCGTTGGACCTTCAAGGTTACTTCAGCTCCTTTATGCTCAGCAAGCGCTTTTCGGAAATCACCGAAGAATTTAGTATCAGTGCTGTTGACGGCCAGCATCACATCATTTTTTTTGACCCCCGCCGCTTCTGCATTATCTCCTACCATGACCGTATCCACAATGAAAGGGATGCGAATTCCGAAAAGTTCTTTCTCTCCCGAATTCAGGATCTTGTCACTCACATCCGGACTGAGCTTCACTTCCTGTTCAGTTCCGTTGCGCTCTACTGTCAGCGTATGCGCATCGGTCAATAGAATGTCCTTGGTGAGTTCCTCCAATGTTCTAGGTGTGCGACCATCCAACTTCAACAACCGATCGCCTTCCTGCACCCCTTCTGCTTTCATTACTTCGCTCGGGTGTATGCCGTATTTTACTTCACTTAGCGGAAGGAAATCACGCCCCCAAACGAAGAGCACCATCGTATAGATCAGCATGCCCAGGATCAAGTTCACCGTAACACCACCGACCATAACGATCAAGCGTTGCCAAGCGGGTTTGCTTCGGAACTCCCACGGCTCAGGTGGTTTGGCCATCTGTTCCTTATCCATGCTCTCATCGACCATGCCGCTGATCTTCACGTAGCCACCCAACGGCAACCACCCAATACCATATTCAGTACCGCCTTTATTCACTTTGAAAAGCGAGAACCACGGGTCGAAAAAGAGATAGAATTTCTCCACGCGGATCTTGAACCAACGGGCCGGGATGAAATGCCCCAGCTCGTGCAATATCACAATGATGGAAAGGCTAAGAATTAGCTGGGCTGCTTTGATCAATATGTCCATTAAGCGGGTACTCGTGTTCTCGCCACCCTACGCGTTTCCGCATCGGTGGCCTCCAGGTCTTCAAGCAACTGGATTTTGTGAAATGGCACGGTGGCCAAACAGTGTTCAATTAGGTCGCTCATTTCCAAAAAACCGATACGGTCCTTCAGAAAATGCTCTACGGCTACTTCATTCGCGGCGTTGAGAATGCACGGTGCGTTGCCGCCTTTTTCCATTGCATCCAATGCCAATGCCAAATTGCGGAACGTTTTCAGGTCCGGTTGTTCGAAGGTGAGTGAACTGTATTGTGCAAAGTCAAGCCGGGGCCAATTCGTAGGCAGTCGTTCCGGATAAGCCAGTGCGTACTGGATCGGCAACTTCATGTCAGGCAGGCCCATCTGGGCTTTCATGCTGCCATCGCGGAACTGCACCATGCTGTGGATGATGCTCTGCGGATGAACGATGATCTCGATCTGTTCCGGTTTCAAATTGAATAGCCACTTGGCCTCGATGGCCTCAAGGCCTTTGTTCATCAGGCTTGCGCTGTCGATGGTCACCTTTGCACCCATCTCCCAATTGGGATGCTTCAAAGCCTGGGCCTTGGTGACGGTCGCCAATTCCTCACGGGTCCAGCCCCTGAACGGGCCACCGCTTGCCGTAAGAACGACCTTCTCGATCGGGTTGTTCCACTCCCCTGCCATGCATTGGAAAATAGCGCTATGCTCACTATCCACCGGATAGATGTTCACACCCTTTTCTTTCGCGGCCTTCGTTACCATATCACCTGCAACTACAAGTGTTTCCTTATTCGCCAACGCAATGTGCTTTCCGGCTTCGATCGCTGCCAAAGTGGGGCGCAGACCGGCAATACCGACAAGCGCCGTTAGTACCACTTCAATCTCTTGCATCTGCACGGCCTGCTCCAACGCTTCCGCTCCAGCATACACTTTGATCCCTTGCGGAAACAGCAGGTCCCTGATCTCAGATAGTCGCGCCTGATCACCGATCACCACCGCATTCGGCTTGAATTCAAGTGCTTGCTTCACAAGAAGATCACAGTTCATGCCACATGTAAGCAGTTCCACTTGGAAATGCTCCGGGTTGGTGCGCACCACTTCCAAGGCTTGTGTACCTATGGAACCAGTGGAACCGAGTATGGCAATGGTCTTGGGCATTTGTCCTGTTCTGGAAACAGTCTGCTATGAACCTAGACCTATCCTTGATTTTTAGACAAGGTGCAAAGGTCGGGTTTATTGGCGGTTCCGAAGTCGGGCATCTTAAGCCTAGCATATCTGCAACGTACTCCGATCGAAATTGTGGTCGCCAAGGAAAAAGCCGGACTTCAAGAATATTCACTGTTCAGCTAACTACGACCAGAGCTATTTGGCGGCTGCACGTCTAAGCCGATCGTTGATCGCTCGACCGAGACCTTGTTCGGGAAACACTTCAGCCAAGATCACTTCTGAATCCGAGCGATCAAGGTCACGCAGTACACTGAACAGATTCCGCGCTGCCTCATTCAGATCACCACCAGCTGATAACCGTTCACATCGCCAAGCCGGGTACTCCGCGCTCAATGAGATCACAGCAACACGTTGTCCTTGATGCGCGACAAGTAGTTCATGTACATCACCAACGTACACGGGCTTCCGCGGGGCATAATGGCTGTCCAACATACCAGGAGCGACTGGGGTAACGGTCCGTTTCGCGGTGGATATTGATCCGATCACCGCCTCCAATTCTTCAACCGTAATTCCACCCGGGCGGTACAACACCCAATGTCCTTCTATACTTTTACCGCTCTGCTCCCATCCTAAAATGGTGCTTTCAACACCTACTGTACATGAACCGCCATCCAAGATGTATGGCACGTGCTCGCCCAACTGATCTGCAACATGTTGTGCCGTGGTCGGGCTCACATAGCCGAACGGATTAGCACTTGGAGCAGCAAGTGGAAAGGGCAAGGTCCGCAATAACTCCAAGGCCACGGGATGCGCTGGCATGCGTATTCCAACAGTGTTCAATCCACTGGTAACCAGGTCCGGTACCAGTGCTGTTTTGGGTAACACCAAGGTCAACGGGCCGGGCCAGAATGCGTCCATCAACTGTATTGCTCCTGTTGGTAGTTCGCTCACAATGCCTGGAACCTGTTCTCTGTCATGCACATGTACAATTAGCGGGTCGAAGGCAGGTCGTTGCTTCGCTTGAAAGATCTTCAGGACAGCGTCGGGGTCGAACGCATTTGCCGCTAGGCCATAAACCGTTTCGGTGGGGATCGCGACGAGCTCTCCCTTACGGAGCAGGTCTGCTGCATGATGTATATCGGTGCCGATAACGGACATTGGGCGCGAAGGTCGGGCGAAATTGGACGTTACGTCGTGTGTAGGATCTAGATGTAGCAGAACGCGAAGTCAGAGTTTGTTCTTTTTGATCGTAGAGTTTTAACGCAGGCGCAGACCTAAGGCAAGAAGGATTTTGACCGAACATGGCCTGTAATGAAAATGTTCTCGAGGAAAGGTGTTAATGGAAAAACAAATAAGAAAACCAACCCGTAAACTACTGATAGTAAATTACTTGTGCACATAGAGAACGGTTGATCACAAACTATTTTTAATTTATGATGTCAGGGTTTGTTTAGCCTTGCGACCAAATGATTAAACAGGTGGTCCGGTTTTTGATCACTATCGTAATTAAAAAGCAATCCTAAACACGTTGACCATGCCACGAGCAAGAAAAAAACTGATCCTTACCCAGCCCATCAAAGAAGGGCTTAAAGCCATCAAGGTCCGACTGGACCATCGCACTGTCATTACCCTCGCCAACATTAAGGCACTTGACTTTTGGAAGCAGCGCTACCCGAAAGCGGAGGTGATATCGTAATACCGGAAACCTTCTTGATGATGCAGGTCTCAAAAATTTGGTGACCAAGCCCATTGTCTTTGGTGACGTGGCGCGTCTCGTTTCGGACATTCGGTTCTGGCTGGCTCTGGTACTTGTGAACCGGTTCGTCGGCATTACCGACCCACCTATTGAGGCTACGCACAGTTGGCGCCAAACGTTCACCAACATGGTGGCGCGCAATATGGCCGAAAGAGATATCGATCTTCTTCATCCAAGAACGGACCTTGCCGGTGAGCGCGTGTATCGCTACTCTCCCGGCACGAACCGCCGATCATTCGCCAAGCGGGGCACCTTGCTCTGCGCATCGTTCATGCCACGTGCTTTCATCCAATTAGCGAACGTACCGCGGGGTAGTGAACGGATCACTAAAGGGCGCAGTACACTTCCGGTGATCAGGTCCTTGTAATACGGGTTGCGCTTTTGAAGTGCTGTGTCGATGGCTAATGCGAACTTTTCCAAATCGGCAGGAAGTGCGGCAAACTCAATGTGCCACTCGTGAAAAGGCAAGCCTTGGGTCGGAGCAAGTTCCGGAGCAACCGTGAACTCCGCTACTTCGCATGGGATGCTAGCCATGGCATCTTTCAATGCGCCTTCCACTTCTTCGGCAATAACGTGTTCCCCAAAAGCACTGGTGTAATGTTTGGTACGGCCGGTTACCACAATGCGTGGTGGCGTAAGCGAAACGAATTTGATGGTGTCACCGATCTCGTATCCCCAGAGGCCAGCATTTGTATAGAGCACGAGTGCATAATTCACACCAACTTTCACCTCTGCGATGGACAACACACGAGTCGCATTGTCTTCTGCAACCGTCCCTTGTTCCTTTCCAAGTTCCAAGAATCCGTAATAAATGCCGTTGTCCACTACAAGCAATAATCCCTCTTCGTTGGTCTTATCCTGGTATGCAATGAATCCTTCGCTGGCAGGAAATAGCTCAATACTTGGAACTGATCCACCGATAAGCGTTTCCATTCTACTTCGGTATGGTGAATAGTTCACGCCTCCATAGACGAACAATGAGAAGTTGGGGAATACCTCCCGCACATTCTTTTTTCCGGTCCGCGCCAACAACCGTTCGAAATACATCTGCACCCACGCTGGTATGCCGCTTATCAACCGCATATCCTCGGTCATGGTCTCGGAAACGATGGCTTCAACTTTCGATTCCCAATCCGGTATGCTGTTCGTGGCCATACCCGGCATGCGATTCTTCAACAGATAGCTCGGTACATGGTTGGCAACAATACCACTCAACCGTCCCGTTGGGATCATGTGGGTATGGTCGAGAACCGGGCTACCCTGCAGGAAGATCATCTTCCCATCCACGAAATTAGCCTTGCCACTGTGGTGCATATAAGCAAGCAAAGCGCGCCTTGCACTGTCAATGTGATTCGGCAAACTCTCTTTGGTGATGGGTATGTATTTCGCTCCGCTAGTGGTTCCACTGGTCTTGCATAGATAGAGCGGTCTGCCGGGCCATAGCACATCCTCTTCACCTGCAACGATCCGATCGATGTACGGTTTCAACGCTTCGTAATCGCGCAACGGAACAGCCTGTTGAAGTCCAATGTGATCATCCACTTCATCCAGCCGATGATCCTTCCCGAATGCCGTTGGATCACCTCCAGCAAGCAAGCCACGCAACACTTTTTTCTGTGCAGCCAAAGGGTCCATGGCCCGCCGCATCACATCGCGCGTTGCGATGCCTGCGTATGCTTTAGCTATGGAAGACTTGAATGACATTTACATTACTCCCTTCGGTCGATCGTTAATTCCTCCCGCCCAAAGTGGCGGGATTCCTAAGTCCCTTGGTTCTGTCTTCTACTTTGTTTAGGCCTTGGGCCTTCAGTTTTCCTGACCTGAACGATCGGGATCGATTCCTGATTCCTGAGTTCAGCGCTTTGGGTTTGATATGGCTTTGGATGGTTTCGTCTACGGCTGTGGCTATTACCTCCCAACGACTAAATTGAAGATAGATAAAATCACCGGGAATTAGAAATCAGGAATCAGGAATTCATTTATTGAAACACCATATAAGCTTGCGGGTCCACTGGTTCTCCGTTCAACCACAATTCGAAATGCAAATGCGGCCCCGTAGTTAACTCACCGCTGTTCCCTACTATCGCAATGGCCTCCCCAGCTCGTACCTTGTCTCCTGTCTTTTTCAACAACACACTATTGTGCTTGTACACGCTGATCAGGTCGAATCTGTGCTGGATCTGCAGTACATGACCTCCATCCGTTGTCCAGCTGCTCATGATCACTGTGCCATCCAAACACGCCTTAACTGCCGCATCGGCACTAGCAACAATGTCGATCCCAAAATGCTCCTGTCCCACCTCGAATGGCGATGTAACGATGCCTCGTAAGGGCGGAAAAAAGAAAATACTGCTCAAGCTTCTCCTGTCAGATGTGCCTTTCCCCTCGGTTAAGCTATACGCTTCTTCTTTAGCATTTCGGGCCCGCAACACACTATCCGCCTTACTCGGTGCGAGGTCAGCCGCCTCGGGTATTTTAACCGGAGTGAACAACGTAGCACTGTCAGCTGGCAACTCACCGCTCAGAACGTTGCGTAGATTCTGTAGATAGAGGTCGCGTATTGCAACCTCCGTTTCCAACGAATCTGCTAGAAGCGTGCTCCTATACGCATTCAGTTTGGTCTGTTGGTCGCTATATCCCGGAATGTATTTCTTCAACGGAGTGAACACGATGACTGCAGTGACGAAAGCGGCATGTATGGTAAAGGCTGCAAGTGCCAATAGCAGTACATTCATCCGGGTCAATCGTATGCTCAACCGCTCCTCGAACGTAGCGTCGTTGATGAGCATCAACCGGTACTTATCCCGCAACTTGGCGGACCAAGTACTGAACTTACTCTTCTTTTCCGCCTTTGGTGTTACGGTTGCCATACCCCCGCAAAGGTGGGAATAGATGTGATAAGCCAACATACCAAGTGTGGACAGCATCAATAGAATGCAAATTGAACGCTCTCGCAGTGGGGTCAGGACCAGTTGAATTCCCAGTATTGAGGCTGGTCACCATTTTTTGCAGCGGTCTATCCCGGACCAATGAAATATCTTCGCCCTTTCGTAGTTATGGAACCGTTAAAGGTGACAAGAGCCACTAAATATTACGTGAAATGGATGTCAGGTCTATTCATGGTTGCACTCATAACGGGCTGCTCACCAGAAAAGGACGCCTTTCTTAACCGTGCTTTCCATCGTTTGAACTCGCGTGATAACGGGTGGTTCAACGCCAATGAGATCCAGAAAGAAACGGTACGGACCATTGAAGATACTTATGAGGACGACTATGATAAGGTCCTACCGCTTTTCGTTTATGGTTCCGTCGAGCAAAAAACCTCAGCAACTCCCGATCTGGAGAAATGCATTGATAAATGTTCGCTGGTCATCGAACGGCATTCCATGGATATCGAAGGCAAACAACGGAACAGCTGGATCGATGATGCCTACTTCGTGATCGCCAAAAGTCAATTCTACAAAGGCAATTATTACGAGGCCGAGCGTGGATTCGCGTACATCGCTCGCCGATTCAAGGGAGAAAACAAACAACTGGAAGGAAAGATCTGGCTAGCCCGTACCGCCATTGAACTGGAACAATTCGGCAAGGCACAGACCGCCTTGGACCAAGTAACGGAAGAGAAAAAACTCCCTAAGAAATTCGACCACGGTGAGTTGAGCGCCGTGTATGCCGAGCTGAACCTGAAGCGCGGAAAGATCGACGATGCGATCATTCATCTGGAGCGTGCCGTGGATCAGGCAGAAGCCAAGCGGGAGCGCATCCGCTGGGCCTTTATTCTTGCTCAACTCTATGATGTTAAGGGTCAAGAGGAGAAAGCAATTAAGCAGTTCGCATCCGTGGTTAAAATGGGGCCACCTTATGAAATGGCATTCCACGCGCAGATCTTTCAGGCATTGGCATACAAACGCGGCGATAGTAAAACGCTGCGTAAAAAGCTGCGAGGAATGCTGCGTGATGACAAGAATGTCGATCACTTTGACATGATCCATTATGCGATCGCGGATCTGGACCTTAAGGATAGGATGGATTCTTCGGCTATAGACCACTTGGAAACAAGCTCGCGCGTTAGTACCACTGACACGAAGCAAAAGGCCAAGACCTACATGAAATTGGCCGACATCTATTTTGATGACCGTGCTTATGCTCGTTCTCAGAAATATTATGACAGCACGTTAACGGTTCTGAATGAAGAGCACGCACGCTACCGGGAAGTTGAGACCCGTGCGCAGGTTTTGGGTGACCTTGTGGAACAATTGGAGATCATCGCTCTGGAGGATAGCCTACAAGAGTTAGCACAACTGGACGAGGGTGAATTAGAGAAGAGGCTTAGAAGAATAATTCGTGACCGCGAGGATCGAGAAGCCGAGGCTGCCAGAGCGGAAGATGAAGCGCGTACGTTATTGGAGAACAACCCTGACGCTGGTAAACCGACAGTAACACCAACCGGAGGGGAGACAGGAAATTGGTACTTCTACTCGCCCCAGCAGATAGGCCGCGGGCTCACTCAATTCAGAAAGCGCTGGGGCAATAGAAAGCTCGAAGATGATTGGCGCCGGAAAGACAAGTCCGGTAGCGCGTTGGCAGACCAAGTGATCGAAGAAGACCTCCTTGCGGATGAAGAAAACGGCGACGAAAAAGAAAAGGCCGAAGAAGAATGGAAGGACCCTTCCTTTTATATGAAGGACCTCCCAATGGACCCAGAAGCTCTGGAGGCCAGTAATAGCAAGGTATGCGGTGCGCTGTATGCAAGCGGCATGATCTATAAAGAACAACTGAAGGACCCGGACAACGCCATTGAAAGTTTCGAGGTACTAACGGATAGGTTCGAAGATTGCCAGTTCACTCCGGAAAGCTATTACCAGCTGTACAGGATCTACTTGGAAAAAGAACAGACCACGAATTACTTCTCTCCGGACGGTTCCGGATCCCAACTCTATGCCAATATTATTCTTGAGCGTTGGCCGGATTCCGAATTCGCAAGACTCATCCGCGATCCGAACATTCTTGCAGCCGATGAAGAACGAAGGTTCGAAGAAGAGGCGGTGTATAAAGAAGTCTACGATCGGTACCGACAATACTTATTTTCTTCCGTGATAGTCTCGTGCAATGGCGTTATTGAGAATGAACCCCGCAACCACTTCCTTGCCAAATACCACATGTTGCGAGCCATGGCCATCGGCGGTATGCGCGATGCGAATGGGTTCCGGAACGCCCTTACCCAGATCACGGTATTATTCCCAGGAACGGATGAAGCGAATGCCGCGACAACCCTTTTGAACGCTATGGGTGGTGGCGAGACTTCGCAAACGAATACGGATTCAGGTACAATAGCCCCTCCTAGCAAGCCCGTTCTGGATACAGAGCTGTTCAAGGACGAACCCGGCCAGCACTCATTTGCCATGATCGTCCCAAATGAAGGAAATGATATGGACATGTTCAAAACCTTGTTAAGCAACTTCAACACTACGCATTTGCCCGCAACACAGTTGGAAGTGACCAATACCTTTTTGGATCCCGAACACCAAGTGATACTTGTTGGTGTCTTCCCAACTAAAGCCGCAGCCATGGAATATTACAACCTGTTCATGACCAATACGTTGGATCTGATGACGGTAAACGACCAAGGATTCCCCGCCTTTGCGATCAGCACCAAGAATTACGCTCAGTTCTACCAAAGCAAGGATGTGGATGCCTACACAGTATTCTTCATGCAGAACTATATTGAAGGACAATAGGAAAAACAACACCGATACTTACCTTTGTGGTTCTATCTGACTGACCCTAACCCCAATGGGAACCATGTTCCGAAGTGAAAAACCCGCCCCTACCACCATGAACAAGCCATTAGAAACCGTGAGCCCAGGCAAGATCAATTCCATTATGGAGGGCACTGTGATCGAAGGCGAGATCAGATCGGATAGCAACATCCGTATTGACGGGCGAGTGAAGGGTTCCGTGAATGCGAAGGGCCGCGTTATCGTTGGCCAAAGTGGAGTTATTGAAGGCGAAGTGATCTGCCAAAGCAGTGATATTGAAGGAACCGTGATCGGCAAAGTGAACTGTCAGGATGTGCTTAGCTTGAAGGCAACTGCCAAATTGCAGGGTGACATCAACACAAAGAAACTGGCGATCGAGCCCGGTGCTACTTTCACCGGTAATTGCAGCATGGCTGGTGGTGTGGTTAAGGAAATGGACCCGGTTCGCTTGCGCACGGAAAGCAATGGCCGCACGGAAAACACCGTGCAAGCTACGCGCTAAGCATTCAAGCCGACACGTCGATCCATGGCTCCTGTTCCGGAGGCCCGTTCACGGTCATTCACGCTGCCGCTTCTTCTCTTTACGGGAATATGTGCTGGTGCCACATGGCTTGCTCTCTATGTCCTTGACAAGCCATTTATGAAATTTCATGTTGGCATTCTGCTCTATTTCGGCTCCATTACGTTCCTCTTACACTATTGGCAGGAGCGCGCCGTTGTTAATGACCCTAAGGGTTTCGTGCACCGCTTTATGACCGGCTTGGTGGTAAAGATGTTCCTTTCACTTATTCTGCTGGTGGTGCTTATCTTCTTTTTAACACAAGAGCAGGCCATTCCGATCGCCATTGCCTTCGCATTCCTATATCTGGCATTTTTAGCATTCAGCACTATCCGATTGTCCGGAATTCTGCGCAAACTCCCCAAACCGTGAGTACGCCGGAGGAACTGGAAAAGGCAAGACGCAACTACAACGGCTACTTGCGCTACACCGGTCTCGGGTTCAGTATGATCGGGATCGTGCTCGCGGGAACATGGGGCGGCTGGTATTTGGATGGTCTACTGAAGCTGAAGTATCCCGTATTCACGATCATACTTAGCCTGCTCGGTATTGTCGGTGCCATGGTGTATCTGTTCAAAGAGACCGGAAAAAGGTGAACTCCGCCTTTTACGGATCTTCCGCTACCAACTTTCGCCGCATAGTTCTACCTTCGCGCCCGAATTCACAGGGGCAACCACCTATGAGATCCGTTAAAACCCTCCTAAAAACCGCGTCCTTATTGGTCGCAAGCTTATTTGCGGGTGTCGTTCTCGCGCAGGAGCAAGGGTCCAACCACGTCGTTGATAGTGCCATTGTTAAGGCGATCGAGAGCGATTCAGAAGCACCCGACATTATACAGGAGGAAGTAGATGAGGCAGGAGGGAAATTCAATCCCGGCAAAATGATCCTCGATCATATTGGAGACGAGCATGGTTGGCACTTATTTGGGCACTATACCCTTCCGTTACCAGTTATCCTTTACAACGCCGAGCGCGGCCTTTCCGTTTTTAGCAGCAGCAAGTTCGATCATGGCCACAAGACTTATGGTGGCTACAAGCTAGAAGAGGGTGATGTTGTTGCAGTAACTGAAACAGGGGCTGTTGATGCCCATCACACAACGATAGATGACGTTGCTACCAAAGCAACATTCGATTTCAGCATTACCAAGAACGTAGTAAGCTTGTGGATAAGCATTGTGTTGCTGTTGATCATCTTCATCAGCGTAGCCAACTCCTACCTCCGCCGTAAAGGAGAGGCACCTCGCGGGCTGCAGAACCTGCTGGAGCCTGTCATTCTCTTTGTACGCGACGATGTCGCCAAAAGCGCGATCGGCGAAAAGAAGTATATGAAGTATATGCCCTATTTGCTTACGGTATTCTTCTTCATCTTCTTGAATAACCTGCTCGGCCTTATTCCGTTCTTCCCCGGTGGGGCCAATCTCACAGGCAATATCGCCGTGACCCTCGTTCTGGCGTTGATAACCTTCTTGATCGTTACGCTCAACGGCAATAAGCACTATTGGGGACATATTTTTGCCATGCCAGGTGTGCCTAAATTGGTGTTATTGATCCTTACTCCGGTAGAAGTTCTGGGCATGTTCCTGAAACCATTCGTGTTGATGATCCGACTGTTCGCGAACATGACCGCCGGGCATATCATCGTTCTTAGCTTCTTCAGTTTGATATTCGTTTTCGGCGAAACAAGTACAGGCGCCGGTGTCGGTGTTGCCGTGGGTTCATTGGCCTTTACCATTTTCATGACCATGCTCGAGTTGCTCGTTGCATTCATACAAGCTTATGTGTTCGCCTTCCTTAGTGCCATGTATATTGGCGCTGCGGTTGAAGAACCACAACATCACTGAAACCTGAATTTTTCCTTTAAAACCACGAACTAACATGTTCCTTTCTGTTCTTCTCGATCTCGGTACTGGCTATGGAATTGCTGCTCTCGGCGCTGGTCTCGCTGCACTTGGTGCTGGCGTAGGTATTGGCCGCATTGGCGGCGATGCTGTACAAGCTATGGCACGTCAACCGGAAGCCATCAATGACCTCCGCGCCAATATGATCCTTACCGCTGCGCTGGTGGAGGGCGCTGCCTTCTTCGCGATGGTAGTTGGCTTGTTGGTCGTATTGAAGTAAGCCATTCGGCACCGCTTCCTGCAAACAATGCAGGCTCCAGCGGAATGGTACGTTAACCTTTTTATACCCGCACGCCAATGCTGCTCGCAAGTTTAATGGAGCCCTCCATCGGGCTTATATTTTGGATGACACTCTCCTTCGGGGTGGTGCTCTTCATCTTGGCGAAATTCGCTTGGAAGCCTATTCTGAATGGGCTGAAAGAACGCGAAGAATCCATAGCCGACTCCTTGAACGAGGCCAAAAAAGCCCGTGAAGAAATGGCGCTAATGGGAGTCAAGAACGAAGATCTCATGCGCGAAGCACGTGAAGAACGTGAGGTCTTGTTGAGGGAGGCGCGTGACATCCGCGATCGCGAGATCGCTAGTGCAAAAGAAAAGGCAAGAGCAGAAGGTGATGCCCTTTTGGCACGTGCACGTGAGGATATCCGCAATGAAAAGAATGCGGCCATTACCGAAATGAAGAACCAGATGGGCCAACTGAGCGTGCAAGTGGCGGAGCTGATCCTGAAGGAAAAACTCAGTGACAGCAGCATCCAGAAAATCCTTGTTGATAAAGTGATGGCGGAAGCCGACCTGCGCAAGTCATGAACATTGCACCGGTCGCATATCGCTACGCACGCTCTCTTATGGCCTTGGCCTTGGAGAAGGACATGGTGGATGCTGTGCAAGAGGATATGCTTCTTGTTGCGAACACATGTGCCGCAAGCAACGAATTACAAGTGCTTTTGCGCAGCCCAGTGGTGAAGGCCGATAAAAAAGGCCTTATTCTGGACAAGATATTTGCCGGTAAGATCGGCGAAATGACCAGCCATTTCGTTGGCATTCTGGTGCGCAAGAATCGCGAAACCATGCTACCACAAGTGGCCGCAGCATTTACTGAACTATACAAAACACACAAAGGGATCATCATAGCCGAGGTGGCCAGTGCCGTTCCGCTTAGCGACGATGCCCGTGAAAAGGTGCGGGCCTTGGCAACGGAAAAACACCCCGGTAAGACCATCGAACTCGTGGAGACGGTGGAACCCACTTTGATCGGTGGCGTGATCATCCGCATTGGCGATGAACAATATGACGGTAGCGTAAGCCGTCGTCTGAGCGACCTGCGCCGCGAATTCTCCAAGAACCCGTACATCCCTGCGATCTAACGCAACCCAGACATGGCCCAAGTACAACCAGCCGAAGTATCGGCGATCCTGAAACAAGAACTTGCCGGTTTCCGCAGCGAAGCCGAGCTGGAAGAAGTCGGTACCGTTCTGCAAGTGGGTGATGGCATCGCCCGCATCTACGGACTACAAGGTGTGCAAAGCGGTGAGTTGATCGAATTCAACAACGGCCTGCGCGCGATCGTTCTTAACCTTGAGGAAGACAACGTGGGCGCTGTATTGCTCGGACCTTCCGTGGGGATCAAAGAAGGTGATACCGTGAAACGCACAAAGCGGATCGCCAGCATCAATGTTGGTGAGGGAATTGTTGGTCGCGTAGTGAATACACTGGGTGAAGCCATTGATGGTAAGGGCCCGATCAAAGGTGAATTGTTCGAAATGCCACTGGAGCGCAAAGCACCTGGTGTTATCTTCCGTGAACCCGTAAAAGAGCCACTACAAACAGGTATCAAAGCGATCGACGCGATGATCCCGATCGGTCGTGGCCAGCGCGAATTGATCATCGGTGACCGCCAGACCGGTAAGAGCACGGTGGCGATCGATACGATCATCAACCAAAAAGAATTCTTCGACGCCGGTAAGCCGGTGTACTGCATCTACGTGGCGATCGGGCAGAAAGGATCGACCGTTGCCGGTACTGTAAAAGTGTTGGAGGAGGCCGGTGCTATGGCCTACACAACAGTTGTTGCCGCCAACGCCAGCGACCCTGCACCGATGCAGTTCTATGCACCGTTCACCGGAGCAGCTATCGGTGAGTATTTCCGTGATACCGGTCGTCCTGCACTGATCGTGTATGATGATCTTTCAAAGCAAGCTGTTGCTTACCGCGAGGTTTCGTTGTTGCTACGACGCCCACCAGGGCGTGAGGCATACCCAGGTGACGTATTCTACCTACACAGCCGTTTGCTGGAGCGTGCCGCGAAAGTGACCGCTGACCAGACCGTTGCTGAGCAGATGAACGACCTGCCCGAGAGCTTGAAAGGAAAAGTGAAAGGTGGTGGTTCATTGACCGCGCTTCCGATCATTGAGACCCAAGCAGGTGACGTATCAGCCTATATCCCTACCAACGTGATCTCGATCACGGACGGACAGATCTTCTTGGAGAGCAACTTGTTCCTGAGCGGTGTACGCCCAGCGATCAACGTAGGTATCAGCGTAAGCCGCGTAGGTGGTAATGCGCAGATCAAATCCATGAAAAAGGTTGCTGGCACATTGAAATTGGACCAAGCTGCCTACCGCGAATTGGAGGCATTCTCCAAGTTCGGATCCGACCTCGATGCCGCTACAAAAGCGGTATTGGATAAGGGTGCACGGAACGTGGAGATCATGAAGCAGGGACAGAACAGTCCCGTGCGTGTTGAAGAACAGATCGCCATTCTCTACTGCGGTACAAAAGGATTGCTCGGAAACGTAGCGTTGAAGAACATGAAGCAATTCGAAGCGGAATTCATTACCATGCTTCGCAATAAACACAGTGAAACCTTGGCAGCTTTGAAGCGTGGTGAGTACAACGACCAGATCACCGGTGTGTTGGAAACCGTTGCAGCGGACCTGGTAAAGAGTTTGGACAACTAAATGCTAGTACAGGGTATTTGGGTACAGAGTACTAGTTACTCAATACCCTGTGCCTGATACCAACTAACAAATGGCAAGCCTCAAGGAAGTACGCAACAGGATCGTCTCGGTGAACAGCACCAAGCAGATCACCGCAGCCATGAAAATGGTAAGCGCTGCCAAGTTGCGTCGCGCCCAGGACGCCATAGTGCGGATGCGTCCGTATGCCGAAAAGCTTCAGGCTATCCTTGGTAACGTTAGCGCAAGTCTGGACAGCAATGAAGGCAAATTCAGCCAGCAACGCGAGGTAAAGAACGTATTGTTCGTTGCCGTGGTCAGTAACCGCGGACTTGCCGGGGCATTCAATACCCAAGTGTTCCGCATGATCCGTAAAGCCGCTGCGGAAGCTGAAGCCCAAGGTCAAAAAGTGACCGTGTTACCAATCGGAAAAAAGGCCATGGACGCTTATCGCCGTACGCCGTATTTCAATGCTACGCTACCGACCGACCTTGCTAAATTATACGATGGCCTGAGCTTCGACAAGGTGTCTCCGGTCGCTGAATTGATCATGGATCGTTTTGCGGCAGGCGAATTCGACCACGTGGTGGTGTTCTACAATAAGTTCAAGAACGCCGCTGTTCAATACCCCACGAAGCAGCCCTACTTGCCGATCGCACCGGCTGCATCCGACAACAAGGTTGCAAAGACACAGAACGTGGACTACATCATGGAACCGGATCGCCGGACCATCGTTGAAGAGATCATTCCCAAGAGCTTGAAGATCCAGCTTTACAAGGCACTGTTGGACAGCAACGCTTCAGAACACGGTGCCCGCATGACCGCCATGCACAAGGCAACAGACAACGCGGACAGCATGTTGAAGGAGCTGAAGTTGACCTACAACAAAGCACGCCAAGCTTCCATTACCAACGAGATCCTTGAGATCGTTGGTGGGGCTGAAGCGTTGAAGGGATAACAGCACCCACCGGGTGGGGCAGAGGCGTTGAAAGGGTAGATCTCTTTTGTTATTCCTTATCGATCCAACCCGGATCTTGGGTTGTCGAGCGTTGCGTATTCCGTTAATGCAGCGTGTATCGTCCGAAGAACTCCGGATAGATGACGGTCTTTTTAGTTGCAGATCATTTAACGAGTGAGCAATTCGACTCCGATATGACGGTATTCCACACAAGGCTAACGTTCAAAACAAAATAGATCACCGCTGTTGTTTTGTTGCTCGGAAGAAATACATTTGTCCAAACACAAAACCAATAACCACCACCATGAAAAGATATGTATTGGCAGTCTCCGTCGCTATTGCATGCATCGCGACAGCACAAGCACAGACACAGTATCGTCCTGCCGGAGGAGAAAAGAACTTGGAATTGATGATCGCTCCCTTAAGTGGCAGCCCCGTTACGATGGCCGGTATCAAGTTCCGTAAATTCGGATCTGCGACCTCCGCTATGCGCCTGGGTGTTTTCTTGGGATTCCAGAATAAGACCACCATTACGCAGGATGAGGATGGCGAGTCCGATATGCTCGAATTGAAGGACAAGGAGAGCAGCATTACCATCGCTGTGCAGCCCGGTCTTGAGAAGCACATGACGGGTACCGATCGCCTTTCACCGTACATCGGTGGATACTTGGACCTGAGCTTTACCAACAAGAACACGAAGAAAGAAACCCAACTGAACCTGAACGACAACAAACGCGAGGTGGGCTATGAAAAGAAGACCAGTGGTAGCTTGGGAATTGGCCTGAACGCCGTCGCCGGCTTCGATTATTATCTCGCCAAGTCGCTCTATTTCGGCACTGAGCTCGGCTTTGGCTTTGCTGCGACCATGCCCATGAAGAGCAAGACCGAGACGGTAGCGGCCAACGACGACAATACCGGCACAGCCACCACTAACACCGATGGGAAGAAGGACAACGTAAGCAGCATCCAGCTCGGACCAAATGTAGTAGGCCAGTTGCGACTTGGATGGCTCTTCTGAGCAAGGCTCACACAACCTGAAAACACCAAAATATGAACAGCGTTACAACCACATTCCGGAACCTGCTCAGGTTTACTTTGCCACTCGCCTTGATCGGCTTTCTGGTGATCTCGTGCAACAAGGAAACGGTGTCCGTGACCAAACCTGCGAAGGCAACTGAAATTACGGACCCGGTCCTGAAACGCAAGCTCTGGCAAAAGGGCCAGGAGCTACCTGCAGTGGGCATCTATAACCGTACAATGGATGAGGTCCTCGTGTTCCGTTCGAAAAACGATGGTTCAAGGGACTTCTCGTTTTCCACCATACCTGCTTCCGGCATCAATTTCGCCTCAAGCAATGGCGGCCAGTGGGTCTGGACCGATGAAGGTGGTATTGTCGTGATCACCGAACCGCAAGCCGGCATGGGCGCAGGCGGAGGAACGGTTTACGCTGGCAATACCATGCTTGATATTGACTTTGCCGTGTGCTTCGCACTGGGAGATACAAACACCACCGGAGGTGGTCTTTTCGGTCCGGACATGGGAGACGTGGCCGGTGTGATTGGGATCTCCGGAGATTTCGAAGCCTTACAGAACGGAAACTTCGAAGATGGTGAAGATCCATTCCAGTATTTCTACGGGTTCGCTTACTACTTCGTGTATGCTGATGACCTCAGCGACACCAGCTACGAAGTGCTCAACTGGATCGATGACCTCGATCAACCCGAAGAGGATCTGCAGGATTTCAGTTTCGCATTCATCATCAGTTTCCAGAACGATGGAGGGATCTACCTCTCCAAGGACGGAGATATCACGGTGAATGGAGGATCCATGGAATTCAATGGGAATTATTACGCTATTGAAGGTGTGGGCTTCTTCGACGACGAAGATGGTGAGGACGCATCCTACTCGACCGTAAGTGGTTACGGGACGATGGGGTGTAACCCCTAAGGAACTCATGAAACAAAGGGGGCTGTCTCGTAAGAGACGGCCCTTTTTCTTTTTCCTGTCCTAGAATAGATTGACACCATTCCGCTCTAGAATGGAAGAGTCAACTAGGAGTGGGACAAGACGAAATAAACGAGATCATCACAGGGCTCCCGGTAATCGTATGCAGAAATGACGCTCATAGACACCTTTCTTAGAATGCACTGCTCGTTACCCTACGCGTCCTTCCGGAGTGTGAACCGTAGTACAGGATCGAGAACTCAAAGGCTCCGTTCTTGCGCGTGTAATTCCGTAAAGGAGATACGTTGATATCGTAGCTGAATCTGAAAGCCGCATTGCTGTGCTTAAGACCCACCTGGGCAATGACCGCATCCCTTACCCGGTATGAACAACCCACGACCGCGCTATAAGGAGTGCCGGCGATCCCGATCTCCGACATCATACCTGCGTTGATCTGTTGATCATTTCCTTGCCGCATGTATAGCCCCACAGGGATCACAAAGATGCCCGTCGCCACCTCTACGCGAGCGCCAGCATTCACGGAGAAACGGATCGGCAGATCACTCTTGGTCGTTCGCAGTACGGACTCATCCGGTGTGGTGACATGGAACATCGCGAAGTTGCCGAAAGGGTTGACACTCTTGCGTGAGTTCGTGCTCCTGTATGCGATACCTGCAGAAACATCGGGCATCCACCTTGATCCTCTTTGCATGAACTCCCCGGAAGGTAGGTCACTGTTGAAATAACCGTCGTTGTATTGGGCATCCCAAAGAAGTTGTTGATCGTTCATTTTCTTATATAGCAAGCCAAGGTGTACACCAACCGATAGCGTGTGTTTGGCCTTAGGGTCGGAAACGTTGTAGGCCCCGTCAGCACCAAGCTGGAAAGTGTTCATGATCCCAGCCATGTTGTAGTTGACCATGCTCAATCCTACCCCGAAACGCCTCTGCAACGACACATCATAAGCGAAACCAGTGGTAAGGAAACTGCTCGACAAACTGTTCCATTGGCTCCGCACATTGCTGGTCATGCGGAAATCAGCGTTCTCGTACATGCCAGTTAAAGCAGGGTTCAATGTGTTCGGTGCGGTCTCGTACTGTGACAAGTGCGCATCTTGGGCGAAGTTGGTTGTGCCCGCGCAGATTGCAAGGGCAACGGCGAGCTGTGTTTTCAAGTTTTTCATGGGGCTCTTCGTTCTGCTTATCGTATTAAGGTCATTTTACCCGACCTGTCATGGAGTGTTCCATCAGTCGTAGTGGCGATCACGGAGTACACATACACCCCATTGATCTCCGGCTTGCCCTCGTGCGTTCCATCCCAGCCGAAGGTTGGATCAGTGGTCTCGAAGATCATTTCACCCCAGCCGTTATACACTTTCAGGTGCATGGTCTCGAATGGACCTCCGCGGACGTAGAACACATCGTTCACACCATCGCCGTTCGGACTGAACGCGTTCGGCAGTTTCGGTGGAAGGATGTCCTTTACAGCGATGCTGATCAACAATGAATCTCGATCTGTACAGCCCGCCGCGTTCGTCACCGTTTGGATGATGATGAACTGACCATCTTCGGTGTACTCGTGTACAGGTTCCGCAATGATTGCGCCTTGGTCATCCCCGAAATCATACTGCCAGTTCGTTGCACCGAAGGAGTTGTCCGTGAATTCCATCGGCGTATCCGTGAATGGATCACCTGTTATCGTGAAGCCGGCCACTGGCGCATTCAACACATCAATGGTACGGGTAACAGTGCTACTGCAGCCGTTCTGCGCGAAGACCGTTAGCGTTGCCAAGTACTGACCTTGTGTGTCAAAGCTGGTGGTGGTCTGCGGACCAGAACCACTGGCCCCGTTGCCGAAGCTCCAGTTCCAACCGATGATCGGCGCACCCGTCGTGGTGCTCGTGCTGGTGAACTGCGTCTGTGATCCCGCGCAGGCATTGCTCACCGTGAAATCGGCTTGCAGTGGGTTCACGAAGGAGAGCATCACCGTATCGCTCACGGCCGCACACACACCGTTGCCGGTGGTGGTGAGGATCATACGCACGGTACCGAGTTGCTCGTCCGTGTTGCCCGGTTCGTAGGCGGCGTTCGGCACAGTGTTGCTTGGCAGGAAGAAGCCTGATCCGTTCGAGCTCCACAGCACACCATTTGCGCCGGTGAAGGCTCCGGAGAGGTCGACTGTTGCACTCGCATCGCACACATTGATGTCATTACCAGCGCTCACGGTCGGCACGGCTTGCAATGCCACCATCATGGTATCCACATCCGCAGGGCAACCCATGTTACCTGTTGTGGTGAGGATGAAGCGCAGTTCGCTGAACACCATGTCCGTTGCACTTGGCACGTAGGTGGCGCCCAAGGTCGAAGCATCCGGAAGGAAGGTTCCTGTTCCGTTGGTGCTCCATGCACCGCCACTCACACCGGCAATACTTCCGCCGAGAGCGATCGGATCCATGTCCGCGCATACTGTTTGATCACTGCCCGCATTCGCGATACGCGTTGGTCCGATGTCGATGAACACTGAGTCCGAGGCGTTGGCACACGTGCCTGTTCCGAAGGCTGTTAGCACGAGGTACACACCACCAGCGATGCTATCGTTAGCGGTCGGCACGTACGTTGCGTTAAGGGCAGTCGCATCCGGAGTGAAGCTGCCTGTACCCATGGTGATCCACTGCACCGATCCTTGGTTCTGTGCGTTGCCGTTCAGTTGCACATTCTCCAATCCACTGCACAGCAGTAGGTCCACACCTGCGTTCACCGTAGGTGGCACATGGTAGCTCACCACAAGTGTGTCGCGACCGGCAGGACAGCCTTGGTTATTCGTAGTGCTCAGGATCAAGTTGATGTTGCCGATGGCGTAATCCGCAGCACCAGGAATGTAAGTTGCGTTCAGTGAACTGGCATTCGGCATGAAGGAACCTGTGCCGCTGGTCGTCCACGTACCGGTCGTAGTTCCTGCCACCACACCATTCAGCGCCACGTTCGGATCGGTGCTGCAAGCGATGATGTCCATTCCTGCTGCCGCATCCAAGCCGCCGCCGAAGCTGATCACCAACTGATCTGAAACCGCACTGCAAGGTTGCATCCCCGTAGTGGTCACGGTGAGTGTTACAGTGCCTGCAATGCTATCCGCAGCGCTTGGTGTATACAGCGTAGCCAATGCATTCGGGTCGAAGAAGGTTCCCGTTCCCGAGGTGGTCCACATGCCACCACCTGCATTCGCAGCGTTCGCAGTAACCTGTACCGGAGCCGCTGTGCAAGCAATGATGTCCGCACCTGCCGTGATGTTCGGCAGCGCGTTCACCGCGATCACCACCACATCCGATGCAGGCAAGCAGGAACCTCCCGTGATCGTCGTAAGCGTCAGGTTCACTTGACCTGCAGCGATATCAGCAGCGCTCAAGGTGTAGGTCGCATTCGGGTTGGTGCTGTTGCTAAAGAAGCCTGAACCAGCGCTGCTCCACTGCACACCTTGCGCACCACCACTGAAGTTACCAGCGAGTAGTGCGATCGGCGAATTCGCGCAGAGCGCTTGGTCGGCACCGGCATACGCGAAGCTGCTGCTACCGAAGGTGAGCACCATTTGGTCCTGCAATACTGGACAGGTACCCGTGTTCGTTGCGGTGAACGTGAGCACCACGGATCCGTTGGTGACATCACCGGCGGAGAAGAAATACTGTGCGTTCAACACATCGGCGCTTGGTTGGAAGGTGCCCGAACCGGTAGCGGTCCAGATGCCCGAAGGCGATCCGTTCTGCACGGTGGCCAGCATGTTCGCATGATCCGATGCGACGCAAACGTTCTGGTCAGGACCCGCACTTACGATGAGGCCGCTGGTGAGGTAGATGGTCATCGCATCGGTCACTGCATTGCAGTTCGCGTTGTTCAGCGAAGTGAGCGTGAAGGTGATGGAGCCATTCGCCACGTCCGCAGCACTGGCGATGTAGGTCGTGTTCAATGCACCTGCATTGGCGATCGTGCCGGTACCGTTGGTGGTCCACTGGCCCGCGTTCGTGATGCCCGAGATCGTTCCGTTCAGGTCGAACTGCGTCACTTGGTCGCAGTAGGTCTGATCTGGTCCCGCGTTCACGTATGGCGCAGGTGTCAAAGTCAGCAGCAGATCATCCACCGCATTGTTACAGGTTCCCGGTGCGGTCAGCGTCAGCGTTACACTACCGATCGCGGTGTCGATCGCGCTCGGGATGTAGGTCGGCGTGAGCACGTTGGCATTCGGGAAGAAGGAACCCGTACCCGATGTGGTCCACTGCACTTGCGTGGCATCACCGCTCAATGTTCCGGTCAGAACGGTCACTGCGTTGTTCGCGCAAGCCGTCACATCAAGTCCTGCATTCACCGTGCCCGCAGGCTGGATCGCGATGAACATCGTGTCGATCGCCGCAGCACAAACACCTGTGTTCGTAGCTGTCAGGACGAGGTTCACACCGCCAGCGAGCTGGTCGTTCGCACTTGCTTGGTAGATGTTGCTCAACGCAGTGTTCGCGTTGGCGAATGTGCCACTACCCAAGGTGCTCCAGGTCCCACTGTTCGAAGCGCCGCTGATGGATCCGTTGATCACCACATCCAGGTCGCCGAAGCATGTCACTTGATCAGCACCCGCGTCCGCCACCGACTCCGGTGTGATGGTCAGCACCATTTGGTCCATCGCATTGTCGCAACTGTTCACGCTCCATGTGAAGGTGAGTGTGCTCAAGGCCGGATCACCAGGGGCGATCTGGTACACCGCGTTTGCTGCACTTGCGCTAGGCGAGAAACTACCAGCACCCGTGGTCGTCCACTGGCCCTGGGTCGCATTGCCGGTGATCGTTCCGTTCAGTTGTATCGTGCTCGTCGTGGAACACACCGTTTGATCGACACCCGCGCTTGCGATCGCGTTCGGCAGGATGGTGATGGTCATCACATCGCTCACAGCGTTGCAGAGACCATTGCTGGTAGAGGTAAGTGTGAGGTCGACCGTACCGCTCAGCGAATCGAGGCTGCTGGCGATGTAGGTCGCGTTAAGTGTACTCGGGCTCGGGCTGAACACCCCTGTGCCGGAAGTGCTCCACATACCTGAGGTAGCACCGCCCTGGACGGTACCGCTCAATGGTACTTGCAGTTGGTTCGAGCAGGTGATCAGATCCGCACCTGCGCTCACCACAGGCGAAGGCGTTACGGTGATCGTCACTTGATCGGTCACTGCGATACAGTTGCCGTTGCCCGTAGTTGTAAGAGTGAGTTGCACACTACCCGATCCCAATTCGAAGGCATTCGGCACATACTGTGCGTTCAGTGCTTGCGCATTCGGCGTGAAGGTTCCCAGACCACCTGTCCACTGTGCACCTGTTGCCACCGTGATGGCACCGTTCAAGGTCACCACCGGGTTGTTCATGCACACATCCAGGTCCACACCGGCGTTCACCGTCGGTGCTGGAGTGAAGGTCACGACCACCGTATCGCGCACCGCGATGCAGTTGCCATTGCCCGTACTTGTCAAGTACAGAGACAGCGAACCTGCGGCGAGTTCACCAGCGCTCGGCGTGTAAACCGGGCTCAGTACGTTGGCGTTCGGCGCGAAGGCTCCGCTGCCACCCGTCCAAGAAGCGCCACTTGCGTTGGTCACGTTGCCGGTGAGTTGCACTGCGCTGTTGTTCGCGCAGATCTGCAGATCGTTACCAGCGCTCGCGATAGGTGAACCGGTGAAGACGATCGTCATTTGATCGGTAACTGCAGGGCAGAACGCCGTGCCCGTGGAGCTCAAGGTCAGCGTCAGCGAACCAGCAGCGATCTCAGCGGCTGTTGGCGCGTACTGCGTGGCCAGCATGGTATTGCTCGGGAAGAAGATACCCGCACCACCGCTCCATGCTCCACCCGGCGCGTTGCCGACGAAGCCGTTCAGTTGCACGTTGGAGTTGTTCGCGCAGATCTGCTGATCCGGACCCGCGTTCACCACAGGAACAGGATCCACCAGGACGATCAGGCTATCCCTCACTACCGTGCAATTCCCGTTGCCCGTGCTGCGCAATACCAATGTGAATTGGCCGGAAGCGATCTCCGCAGCCGAGGGGAAGTAGGTCGCGTTCAGCGCGGTGTTGCCCGGCGTGTACGATCCAGTTCCTCCGGTCCAAAGACCACCGGTCGCAACAGTGATCACACCATTCAGGCTCACCTGTGCAGCGTTCGCACAGATGTGCGCATCCGGTCCGGCGTTCACCGTCGGTGCTGGAGTGAACTGCACTTGAACGGAGTCTCGTGACGAGAGGCAACCACCGTTGCCCGTGGAGGTAAGGAAGAGCCAAACCTGACCGCTCGCGATCTCCGCCGCGCTCGGTGTGTAAGCTGCGTTCAGAGCGCTCGCGTTCGGCATAAAAGCGCCAGCACCACCGCTCCAGGTACCACCCGTCGCGTTGATCACTTGACCGCCGAGATGCACGACCGCATTGTTCGCGCAGAGCGATTGAGGCGTTCCCGCTTCCACGATCGGCGCGGCTGTGATGGTCAACACCACTTGGTCGGCAACCGCATTGCACAAGCCATTGCCCGTGCTGGTAAGCGTGATGGTCGCGCTACCAGCAAGCACTTCGGCCGCGCTCGGCGTGTAGATCGCGCTCAGGTTCGCAGCGCTCGGCGAGAAGGTTCCCGCACCGCTCCAGATACCACCGGTCGCGTTCTGCACGGATCCGGCCAGTTGAGCAGCGGGATTGTTCGCGCAGGAAGTGAGCGCCGCTCCAGCATCCACGATCGGCGATGGGGTGATGGTGATCACCACCTGGTCGCTTACCGGACTGCAGGTGCCGTTGCCAACCGTTGTCAACGTGAGCGAGACGGTGCCTGCTGCGATCTCCGAAACGCTCGGCATGTAGCTCGCATTCAGCGCAGCGTTGTTCGGTGTGAAGGTTCCATTACCGCCGCTCCAGAGTGCACCTGTCGCAACAGTGATCGCACCGTTCAGGGCAACCGCTGCATTGTTCGCACAGGAGAAGAGGTCCGAACCGGCATTGGCCGTCGGCGCAGGTGTGAAGGTGTAGCTCACGACATCACTCACAGCGATACAACCATTGTTCCCCGTTGAGGTGAGGGTCAAGGTCACGGATCCCGCCGCCAGCTCACCCGCAGATGGTGTGTACACAGCATTGAGGGTGTTGGCATTGGGACTGAAACCACCCTGCGCGCCGGACCAAGTACCACCGCTAGCCACGGTGATGCTCCCCGCGAGCTGGATGATCGAGTTGTTCATGCAATACACCCCTCCAGCGCCAGCCTCAACGACCGGTGCCGGTGTAATGGTGATGGCAACCTGATCGCTCACTTGGCTGCACAGACCATTTTCAGTGCTTGTCAACGTGAGTGTTGCAACACCTGCGGCGATCTCCGCTGCACTCGGTGTGTACGTCGCGTTCAACGCGCTGGACGATGGGCTGAAGATGCCGCCACCTGTCCAAATACCACCAGCCGCGTTCAAAACCGAGCCGTTCAATTGCAGTGTCGCATTGTTCGCACAGACCGACTGGGCGGTTCCCGCATCCACGATCGGGGAAGGCGCAATGGTGACCACTACTTGGTCTGATACCGCGCTGCATAGGCCGTTGCCAACAGTGGTGAGTGTGAGGGTAGCCGTACCCGCTGCGATCTCCGCCGCGCTAGGCACGTATGTCGCGTTCAAAGCAGTGTTGTTCGGGCTGAAGCCACCAGATCCACCGGTCCACAGACCGCCCGTGGCCACGGTGATCGCACCGTTCAGTGCCACGCTCGCGTTGTTCGCGCAGCTGTTGAGGTCCGAACCGGCGTTGGCTGTTGGCGCAGGGGTGAACGTGTAGCTCACCGCATCGTTCACTGCCGTACAACCGTTATTGCCTGTGGTGGTCAAGGTCAGTGTCACCTGGCCGGCGGCGAGTTCACCAGCGGAAGGTGCGTAGGTCGCATTCAGTGCATTCGCATTCGGCGTGAACGTTCCACCCGCACCAGACCAGGTTCCACCATTCGCGACTGTGACACTGCCGTTGAGTTGAATGCCTGCATTGTTCGCACAGCGCACCCCATCTGTACCAGCACTCGCGGTCGGCGATGCGGTGAAAGTGATCAGCACGTTGTCCGAAACCGGAACGCAGTTGCCGTTGCCGATCGTGGTCAACGTCAAGGTCATGGTGCCTGCGGCCACCTCGGCCGGGGTCGGCGTGTAGCTCGCGTTCAGCGAAGCGATCGAAGGCGTGAACGTGCCCGCACCACCGCTCCATTGGCCACCACCGGCGCCGCTCACCGAGCCGCCGAGTTGGACTTGTGCGTTGTTGGAACAGACCGCGATGTTGCTACCGGCGTTCGCGCTTGGGGAGGCGATGATGGTGATCACCATCTGATCGTTCACCGAGTTGCACAAGCCGTTACCCGAGCTGGTCAAGGTCAGCGTTGCGGTACCCAGGGCCACTTCTGCAGGGCTCGGGAGATAGGTCGCGTTCAAGGTGGTCGCGTTCGGTGTGAAGGATATACCGCCGCCGCTCCACACACCGCCAGTGGCGATGGTCACCGAGCCGTTCAAGATCACCGTCGGATCGTTCGCGCACACCGTGCGGTCGAGACCAGCGTTCACCACAGGGCTCTGCGAGAAGAAGATCGTCATTTGGTCGCTCACCGATGCGCAGCTACCATTCCCGGTGCTGCTCAAGGTGATGGTCACGGAGCCGTTGGCGAGTTCCGAAGTACTTGGCGTGTACACCGCGTTCAGTGCATTGATGCTCGGCGAGAACGTGCCGGTACCACCGCTCCAGATGCCACCGCCCGCATTGCTCACGCTTCCGGCCATCTGCACGTTTGAATTGTTGGCGCAGACCGTCTGGTCCACTCCAGCATTCACCACAGGTGCTGGTGCGATCGTGATCAATACTTGATCCGACACGCCGTTGCATAATCCGTTGCCCGTGCTGCTCAAGGTGAGCGTCACCGTACCAGCCGCGATCTCACCAAGAGTTGGCGTGTAGGTCGCGTTCAGATTCGTGTTGCTCGGGTTGAAAGTGCCCGAACCACCGCTCCAAACACCGCCGGTCGCGTTGTTGACCACACCGGTCAATTGCGCCGTGGATTGGTTCGCACATGTGTTGATGTTCACGCCCGCATTCACGATTGGTGCAGGTGTGATGGTGATCGTGATCTGATCGCTCACCGGATTGCTGTTGCCGTTCCCCACCGAGGTGAGCGTCAAGGTCACAGTGCCTGCTGTGATCTCCGCTGCGCTCGGCGTGTAGATCGCATTGAGTGCGCTATTACCCGGGTTGTAGGTGCCCGTCCCGCCGCTCCAGATGCCACCGGTAGCAATGGTGATCCCCCCGTTCAGTTGCAATGCAGGATTGTTCGCACAGACCGTTTGATCAGGACCCGCGTTCGCCGTCGGTGCTGCGCCGAATGTGATCGTCATTTGATCCGTTGCGGGCGAGCAGCTCGCATTACCGGTGGTGATCAAGGTCAGCGTCACACTACCCGCAGCGATCTCCGCTGGGGTCGGCGAGTACACCGCGTTCATCGTGGTGCTGTTCGGGTTGTAGGTACCTGCACCACCCGTCCACTGTGCACCCGTGGCGATAGAGAAGCTACCCGCCAACGTGGTGTTCGCGTTGTTGCTGCTCACGGTCTGGTCAGGACCCGCATTAGCGATCGGAGCCTGTGTGTAGGTTATCGTCACCGCATCGTTCACTGCTGCACAAGTGCCGTTGCCGGTCGTGGTTGCGATCAGCGTTACCGATCCGTTCACGACTTCGATCGGCGAAGGCGAGTACGTAATGTTCTGTGCCGTGCTTCCAGGGCTGTACACACCGGTTCCGCCGGACCATTGTACACCTGTAGCAACCGTGATCACAGCGGCCAGCGTAGCGGTCGCGTTGTTGCCGCACACCGACTGATCCACACCGGCATTCACCGTTGGTGCGGGCGTGATCGTGTAGGTCACGTTGTTCGTTACCGCATTGCAAAGACCGTTGCCTGCAGAGGTCAAGGTCAGTGTTACCGTACCCGCGGTGATCTCCGCAGCGGTCGGCGTGTAGGTCGCGTTCAGTGTGATGTTGTTCGGGCTGAAGGATCCAGCGCCACCGCTCCATACTCCACCCACGGCACCGGTCACGGTACCATTCAAGGCGATGGCCGCCGCGTTCGCGCAAACACTTCCGTTCGTACCTGCGTTCACGATCGGCGCAGGTGTGTAGGTGATGATCTTCGTTGAAGTCGCAGGTGCGCAGTTGCCATTGCCGGTCGTGGTCAAGGTCAGCGTGACTTGTCCAGCGGCGAGGTCACCTGCGCCTGGGTTGTAGGTCGCGTTCAGCGTGTTCGCGTTCGGCGAGAACGTTCCTGTTCCACCGGTCCAGGTTCCACCGGTCGCAACCACCACGCTGCCACCGAGTGCCACAGCCGCATTGTTCGCGCAACGGGTAACGTTCGCACCAGCGTTCGCAGATGGTGGATCGGTGAAAGTCAAGAGCACTTGATCGGTCACCGCGTTGCACAAGCCATTGCCTGTGGTGGTCAAGGTGAGCGTCACACTACCAGCTGCGATCTCGGCCGCGGTCGGCGTGTAGATCGCGCTCATGTTCGTGGTGCTTGGATCGAAGGTGCCTGCACCACCGCTCCAGATGCCACCCGTGGCGATCGAGAACGCACCGGACAATCCCGTCGCCGCATTGTTCGCGCAAAGCACACGATCCGCCCCGGCGTTGGCCGTTGGCGCTGCCGTGATGCTGTACGTCACTTGATCGTTCACTGCGTTGCAGTTGCCGTTGCCCGTCGTGGTCAACGTCAGTGTGACAGTACCGGCAGTGCGTTCAGCAGCGCTCGGTGTGTACACAGCATTCAGCGTGGTGTTGTTCGGGTTGTAGGTGCCCGTGCCGCCGCTCCAAGTCACACCCGATGCACCGGTAAGCGCACCAGCAAGTGTGATGGCGGAGTTGTTCGCGCAAACGGTTCCGTTCGCGCCGGCATCCACAGTAGGCGCGGGCGTGAAGGTGATGACCTTGCTATCCGACACGGCGTTGCAGTTGCCGTTGCCGGTAGAGGTCAGCGTAAGCGTCAATGTGCCCAACGCGAGTTCCGCAGGCGTCGGCGTATAGGTCGCGTTCAGCGTCGTGTTGTTCGGCGTGAAGGATCCTGCGCCGCCGCTCCAGATACCGCCGGTTGCGACACCGACCGTACCACTAAGCGATACGGCCGCATTGTTCCGGCATACCGACACATCAATTCCTGCATCCACCGAAGGACTTGGTGTGAAGCTGATCAGCACTTGATCCGCAACAGCCACACAATTGTTGTTCCCGGTCGTTGTCAATGTCAGCGTCACCGAACCGTTCGAGATCTCCGAAGCGGTCGGCGTGTAGGTCGCATTCATCAGCGTGGCACTTGGGCTGAAAGTTCCCGCGCCACCGCTCCAGATTCCGCCTGTCGCAACCGTGAACGATCCGTTCATCGTGGCCACGGCGTTGTTCGAGCACAACGACTGATCCACACCGGCGTTGGCCGTCGGTGCTGGCGTGATGCTGAAGGTCACCTGATCGCTCACCGCGTTGCAGTTGCCGTTGCCAGCAGAGGTCAGCGTGAGCGTTACGGTACCTGCATTGCGTTCCGCAGTAGTGGGCTGGTAGGTCGTGTTGAGCGTTGCGTTGTTCGGCGTGAAGACACCTGCGCCACCGCTCCAGATCGCGCCGGTCGCACCGCTCACCGATCCGTTCAAGGTGATCAGCGAAGCATTCGAGCAGACCGTTCCGTTCGCACCGGCATCCACTACAGGTGCTGGAGTAAAGGTGATCGTGCGTGTGCTGGTGACCGCATTGCAATTGCTGTTGCCCGTCGTCGTCAAGGTCAGCGTCAGTGTGCCCGCTGCGAGTTCCGCTGGGGTCGGCGTATAAACCGCGTTCAAGGTCGTGTTGTTCGGGGTAAAGGATCCCAGGCCGCCGCTCCAAATACCACCTGGGGCGCCGGAAACCGAACCGGTCATCGTCACCTGCGGATTGTTCACACAGATCGAAACAGGAGTTCCCGCGTTCGCAACAGGAGCAGGCGTGAAGTCGATCGTGATCTGATCGAGAACGGCGACACAGTTGTTGTTGCCTGTCGTTGTCAGCGTAAGCGTGACCGAACCGGTCGCGATCTCAGCAGCCGTTGGCGTGTAGGTCGCATTCAGGTTCGTGGTGCTCGGCGTGAAAGCGCCTGCACCGCCGCTCCAAACACCGCCTGTGGCAACCGTCACACTTCCCGTAAGGGTTGCAACCGCATTGTTCGCGCAACGCGATTGGTCCGGACCAGCATTGGCCGTCGGCGAAGGAGTGATCGAATACGTCACCTGATCGCTCACGGCGTTGCAGTTGCCGTTGCCCACCGTGGTGAGCGTGAGTGTCACGGTTCCGGCAGTGCGTTCAGCAGCGCTCGGGGTGTACACAGCGTTCAACGTCGCGTTGTTCGGGTTGTACGTGCCTGTGCCACCGCTCCAGACAGCGCCAGTGGCACCACTCTGTGAACCGGCCAAAGTGATCGCGGAGCTGTTCGCGCAAACCGTTCCGTTCGGACCAGCATTCACCGAAGGGGCAGGCGTGAAGTTGATCACACGGCTGCTCTGTACCGGATTGCAAGTGCCGTTTCCGGTGCTCGTCAAGGTCAGTGTCAAGGTGCCACCTGCGATCTCACCCGCTGTCGGCGTGTATGTCGCGGTGAGTGTGGAATTGTTCGGGCTATAAGTGCCCGTGCCGCCGCTCCATACACCACCGGTCGCTCCCGTAACGCTGCCGCTCAAGCTCACTTGTGCGTTGTTCGCGCAGAGCGATACCGGCGCACCAGCATTCACCACTGGTGCTGCCGTGAAGTTGATCGTCATTTGATCGGTCACCGCGACGCAGTTACCGATCCCTGTGGTCGTCAAGGTGAGTGTCACAGAGCCGTTCGCGATCTCAGCGGCACTTGCCGTGTAGATCGCACTCATGTTCGTGGTGCTAGGATCGAAGGTTCCATTGCCACCGCTCCACATACCGCCTGTAGCGACAGTGGACGAACCGCTCAGTGTTACGGCAACGTTGTTCGCGCAGACCGTGCGGTCCACACCCGCATTCACGGTTGGTGAAGGCGTGATGGTGAAGGTCACCGCATCGCCTACCGCGTTGCAGCTGCCGTTACCAACCGTAGAGAGTGTCAGCGTCACTGTACCTGCGATACGCTCGGCAGCGCTCGGTGTGTACACCGCGTTCAATGTGGTGTTGTTCGGGTTGTAGGTGCCCGTTCCGCCACTCCAGATCGCACCCGTTGCGCCAGTGAAGGCACCGGCCAGGGTGATGTTCGCGTTGTTGGAACACACGCTCGCGTCAGGTCCGGCGTTCACCGTTGGCGCTGGCGTGAATGTGATGATGCGCGCGCTCGATACCGGATTGCAATTGCCGTTCCCCGTGCTGGTCAGCGTCAAAGTCACCGTGCCCGCAGCGAGATCCGAAGCGCTCGGCGTATAGGTCGCACTGAGTGTGGTGTTGTTCGGCGCGAAAGTGCCGGAACCGCCGGTCCATGCACCGCCCGTTGCACCAAATACACTACCGTTCAAGCTCACTTGAGCATTGTTCGCGCAGAGCGAGACCGGCGCACCGGCGTTCACTGTAGGTGCATCGGTGATGCTGATCACCATCTGATCGGTCACCGCATTACACGTTCCGTTGCCGGAGGTCGTCAAGGTCAAGGTCACGATACCCGCCGTGATCTCTGCCGCGCTCGGCGTGTAGATCGCACCCATGTTCGTGGTGCTCGGATCGAAAGTGCCTGCACCACCACTCCAGATACCTCCGGTAGCGATCATGAAGGAACCATTCAAGGCTACGGCAACGTTGTTCGCGCACACCGTGCGATCCAGACCAGCGTTCGCAGTTGGTGCAGGGGTGATGGTGAAAGTCACCTGGTCGCTTACCGCGCTGCAATTGCCGTTGCCAACCGTAGTGAGTGTGAGCGTTGCCGTGCCGGCGGCACGTTCAGCAGCGCTCGGCGTGTACACCGCGTTGGTGCTCGTGTTGTTCGGGTTGTACGTGCCCGTTCCACCGCTCCAGATCACTCCGGTCGATACGGTGAAGGCACCCGCAAGCGTGATCGCGGAGTTGTTTGCGCACACTGTCGCGTTCGGACCGGCATTCACCGTTGGTGCGGGCGTAAAGGTGATGACACGGCTATCAGAAACGCTGTTGCAGTTGCCGTTGCCCGTCGTGGTCAATGTCAGAGTCAATGTACCTGCAGCGAGTTCCGCTGGGGTCGGTGCGTAGGTCGCGTTGAGGGTGGTATTGTTCGGCGTGAAGGATCCTGCACCACCGCTCCAGATACCACCGGTCGCGATCGTCACTAATCCGCCCATCGGCACGCTGGCGTTGTTGCGGCACAAGGTCAAGTCAGGACCAGCGTTCGCAGTGGGGCTTGCGGTGAAGGACAGTTGCACCTGGTCGGTCACAGCGATGCACGTGCCGTTGCCGGTCGTGGTCAACGTCAGTGTCACGTTCCCGTTCGCGATCTCCACCGCCGTCGGCGTATAGGTCGCGCCCATGTTCGTGGTGCTCGGGCTGAAAGAACCATTTCCACCGCTCCAGATACCACCGGTCGCAACCGTGAAGGATCCGTTCAAGGTCGCCACCGGATTGTTGCTGCAAAGTGATTGGTCGGCACCAGCGTTGGTGGTCGGAGCTGGGGTGATCGAATAGGTCACGTTCGAGCTGACCGCATTGCAATTGCCATTGCCTGCGGAAGTCAAGGTCAGCGTAACCGTACCAGCAGTGCGTTCAGCAGCGCTCGGTGTGTAGACCGCGTTCAGCGTGGTGTTGTTCGGATTGTACGTCCCCGTACCTCCGCTCCAGATCGCGCCGGTAGCACCGATCACCGATCCGTTCAAGCTGATCGTTGCGTTGTTCGTGCAAACGGATCCGTTCGCACCAGCATTCACGATCGGCGATGGCGTGAAGGTGATCACCTTGTTGCTCATCACCGGGTTGCAATTGCCATTGCCCGTGCTGGTCAATGTCAGTGTCAGCGTTCCACCAGCGATCTCTGCCGCGGTAGGTGTGTAGGTCGCGGTAAGCGAAGTGTTGTTCGGGTTGAAAGTGCCCGTGCCACCGCTCCAAATGCCGCCGGTCGCGCCGATCACTGATCCGCTCAAACTCACTTGTGAATTGTTCGCACAGAGCGAAACTGCCGCGCCCGCGTTCACAGTTGGCGCATCCGTGATGCTGATCACCATCTGGTCATTCACCGCAATACAGCTACCATTGCCCGTGGTCGTCAACGTCAGTGTGACTATGCCCGCCGTGATCTCCGCCGCGCTCGGCGTGTAGACCGCGCCCATGTTCGTGGTGCTCGGATCGAAAGTGCCTGCACCGCCGCTCCAAACACCTCCAGTAGCGATCGTGAAGGAACCGTTCAAAGCCACTGCTGCGTTGTTCGCGCACACGGTGCGATCGGGACCAGCGTTGGCGGTCGGTGCGGGAGTGATCGTGAAGGTCACCTGATCATTGACCACGCTGCAATTGCCATTGCCCACCGTGGTGAGTGTGAGCGTTACGGTACCAGCCGTGCGCTCAGCTGCGGTGGGGGTGTACACCGCGTTCATCGTGGTGTTGTTCGGGTTGTACGTGCCCGCGCCGCCGGTCCATTGAGCTCCGGTCGAAACGGTGAATGCCCCAGCCAACGTGATGTTCGAGTTGTTCGCGCAGACCGTGGCGTTCGGACCTGCATTCACGGTTGGTGATGGCGTGAACGTGATCACGCGGCTATCGGCAACCGCGTTGCAATTCCCAGTGCCGGTGGTGGTCAGCGTCAATGTCAAGGTACCCGCTGCGAGTTCCCCCGGCGTCGGCGTGTAGGTGGCATTCAGTGTGGTGTTGTTCGGCGTGTAGGAGCCAGCACCGCCGCTCCAGATCCCACCCGTTGCTACCGTTACCGATCCGCCCAGGGCTACACTCGCGTTGTTGCGGCAAAGCGATAAGTCTGCACCGGCGTCCGCGGCCGGACTTGGAGTGAAGTTCAATTGCACTTGATCTATAACAGCGATGCAAGTGCCGTTGCCGGTCGTGGTCAAGGTCAAGGTCACGAGACCGCTTGCGATCTCAGCAGCGGTCGGCGTGTAGGTCGCATTGAGGTTCGTAGTGCTCGGTGCGAAGGTGCCAGCGCCACCGCTCCAGATACCGCCCGTCGCGATGGTCACACTTCCACCCAAGGAGGCAACAGGGTTGTTGGTACACAACGATTGATCAGCACCTGCGTTAGCCGTCGGAGCGGGCGTGATCGTGTAGGTCACGTTGCTCGCTACCGCATTGCAATTACCGTTGCCTGCTGAAGTCAAGGTCAGCGTAACGGTTCCAGCCGTGCGCTCGGCAGCGCTCGGCGTGTACGTCGCGTTGAGCGTGGTGTTGTTCGGGTTGTACGTGCCCGTGCCACCGCTCCAGATGCCGCCGGTCGCACCGATCACGGATCCGTTCAATGCGATCACAGAGTTGTTCGTGCAAACCGTGCCATTCGAACCAGCACTTACAACAGGTGCTGACGTGATGGTGATCACCTTGCTGCTCGGTACCGCGTTGCAATTGCCATTGCCGGTTGAGCTTAGTGTCAGTGTCACTGTACCGGCGGCGATCTCCGCTGCGCTCGGTGTGTAGCTCGCATTCAGTGTGTTCGCATTGGGGTTGAAGGACCCGGTACCACCGCTCCATGCACCACCGGTCGCACCGGTCACACTACCATTCAATGCGACCAGCACGTTGTTCGCGCAAACCGAAACAGCAGAGCCAGCACTTACAACAGGAGCTGCGGTGAAGTTCAATCGCACTTGATCGGTCACCGCGAGGCAACCGCCGATGCCTGTCGTGGTCAAGGTCAGTATCACCGAACCGCTGGAGATCTCGCCAGGCGTCGGTGTGTACTGGGCGCCCATGTTCGTGGTGCTCGGGTCGAAGGAGCCAGCTCCTCCACTCCATACACCGCCAGTCGCCACCGTGAACGATCCGTTCAGCGTAGCAACTGCGTTGTTCGCACAAAGTGTTTGGTCAACTCCAGCGTTCGCTGTCGGAGCAGGTGTGATCGCATAGCTCACGTTCGCGCTTACCGCGTTGCAATTAGCGTTGCCGACCGTAGTGAGCGTCAGTATTACCGTGCCCGCAGTCCGTTCCGCCGCACTCGGCGTGTACACCGCGTTCATCGTGGTGTTGTTCGGGCTGTATGTGCCCGTACCACCGCTCCAAACCGCGCCCGTAGCGAGCGTGAAGGAACCGGCCAATGTGATGTCCGCATTGTTCGCGCACACCGTTCCGTTCGCCCCGGCGTTCACCGTTGGGGCTGGCGTGAAGGTGATCACCTTGTTACTCGTGACCGGCACACAGTTACCATTGCCCGTGCTGCTCAAGGTCAGCGTCAACGTGCCTGCGGCGATCTCTGCTGCAGTTGGCGTGTAGGTCGCATTGAGCGTGGTGTTGTCCGGCGTGTACGACCCCGCACCACCGCTCCATGCACCACCTGTCGCGCCGGTAACGGAACCGTTCAGCGTAACCACTGCATTGTTGGCGCAGAGCGAAACCGCAGCGCCCGCATTCACCACAGGTGCTGCTGTGAAGTTGATGAGCACTTGGTCGTTCACGGCAACGCAATTGCCGTTGCCGGTCGTTGTCATCGTCAGTGTCACTGAGCCGCTGGAAACCTCGGCTGCATCAGGCGTGTACTGCGCGGACATGTTGGTCGTACTCGGATCGAAAGAACCAGATCCGCCGCTCCAAACACCGCCAGTTGCAACAGTGAACGCTCCATTCAATTGCACCAAGGAGTTGTTCGCGCAGCGCGTTTGATCAGGGCCGGCGTTCGCGGTCGGTGTTGGCGTGAATGTCACCAACATGCTGTCCGGAACCGCACTACAAACACCGTTGCCGGTCGATGTCAATTTGATCCACACTTGGCCTGCGGTCAGTTCGGCTGCGGTCGGCGTGTAGGTCGCGTTCAGGTTGCTGTTGCTGGGCAGAAAGGCTCCCGCACCACCGGTCCATACACCGCCCACGGCGTTCAGCATACTTCCGGCTAACTGCACTACGGCATTGTTGCGGCATACGCTCTGGTCTGGACCAGCGTTCGGGATCGGCTTCGGACTGAAGGTGACGACCATCGCGTCATCAACCGGCTCGCATGGCCCCGTGGAGGTCAATGTCAACGTGACCGCACCGATCGCGAGGTCTCCAATGCTCGGATGATAGGACGCGTTCAATGCAGTTTCACTGGGAGCGAATGTTCCGCTGCCTGTTGTTGTCCAGATGCCCGTGGTGCTTCCACCGGAAACCGTTCCCGCGAGAACTACGCTATCGCCAGCACAACGCGTTTGATCTGAACCCGCGCTGATATCGATGCGCCCCGAGAATTCCGAGAAGAAGCCGTACCGGCAACCTGTACCTCCCCCTCCGTTGATGATGGCCAAGGAGAACACATCCGAGGTGTTGCTAACAATGAACGCTTGGTTCACCGGCACCTGTGTGGTGTTGTATTGGATACGCGCGGCCATCCACTCACCTCCAGTTCCTGGTACCGTTTGAAATGCCGCACCCGGTATCGTTGCCGTACCGGGTCCTGTTACTACGAAGTCGTTCTGCGATCCATTCCGGACCAAAAGATTCAAAAAGAATGCTTCGCTTGTACTTCGCGTGAAACTCAACTGCGTACTACCCGCACAATTCAGTGGTGGGAGAATCGCCATGCCTTGTTCGCAACCGAAGCCGGTGACGTGGATGGCATAAAGTGGCTTTGATCCACTGACGTACGCTGCATTGTTGCCACCACTTGGCAAGTAATCCATATCGTGGCGGTAATACTGGCCCGCGAATAGCGTGGCCACGGGGATGGGACTGCCGTCGATGTACACTTGCGTATTGTTCTGCACGGCCATCACGAATAGCGACTCGTCACCAGTGGCGTTCAAGGCGCCCTTCACTGCGACGTAATCGGTACCAAGGATGTTCACCGGGACGATCTGGTCCAACATCAGGTCGTAGCAACCGCCCGAAGGGTTGTGGTTACTGTCGTCCTTGATGGAGATCGCGACCGGTTTATCCGAAAGCACAACAGCCCCTGAAGGGTGCGTGGTAGGATCCGTGTGATTGGTGCCTGTCCATGCACAGGAATAGGTCTGGCCTATGTTAAGATCTACCGTGAACGGCGTGAGTGCTGGGTGACCGTCCACCGGAACCGGTGAGTAGATCATCACTACGGTGTTGTTCTCAGTAGCAACGATATCGAACGATGCGTAAGCCTTGTTCGGCGCAGCATACCCATGGTTGTAAAAGGGTGCGTGCTTATGCAGTGGGATGTAGAACTCCGTACCAAGGCCGTTGGCCCCTTTCAGAGCTGCGATGTCAGGATTGTTCGTGTAGCTCGGCTCGTAGTAGCAGGTGATGTTCGACGTTGCGGAAATTCGGAGACCCGTGTTCAAAACGGTGTTCGTAGGCCGCGTCTCCAATTCGACCTTCAACAAAGTGAGGTCATATCGCTGAGCCGAGTTGGCAGCCAAGTTCAATACGATCGGGACACCGCCATTGAAAGCCGGGTTGGCAGGCTGGGAAATGGTGACCACTGCCGGCTGGCCCAACGTTGTTACGTTGATGAAGATCGGCTGGTCACCATGTGAAGCGGTGACTTCCGGCGGTGCCAACCAGAATTCGGTTCCGGTCTGTGCGATGAGTTGCCCGGTCAAAAGCAACGCAAGCACGAAAAATAGTGCCTTTTTCATTCCAGTAAGTTCAATCCGGCCCATGAGTAGTGGACCGATGCCGTTCTACGCCACCATCGACGAAAAGGTTATTCCCGGTGGACCGATCAAGACTTCTGCCACATCAGTAGCGTACTTTGGCGCGGCCCTTGCGGCTTGCTCTTTCGAATGCGGCGCACTCTTCTATTACTTCTTATCGGCTTTCTTTTCGCTGTGCTCGCTTGGACCGTTCATGAGCCGGATGCAGCCGAGCAGGCTATTGGAGAGTCGCACCGCATTCAAAAGTTAATGGACCAAGGCGCAGTTGCGCTCGATCACTCCGCGGGATCAGAATTAACCAATCTTGTTCGGACAGGGGCTGATGAGTGGATGCGGGACCGCACCGCCCCTTTGGCCCAGGAACGCGAGCGTAATGGCACCATATACTTCGGTCTGTACAAAGACAGTTTGATCTGTTGGACAGGTGCGCCACCCATGGAACCGCGTTTGTTCCGAGGAGAAATGGGTAGACACCTAAAACTTTTCAATGGACTTTACATCCATGCTTCAGCACGTGAAGGTGACCTGGAGTTGCATGCGCTCCGCCCCGTATGGTCCACACCACCGATGGAGAACCGCTATATGCAGAGCGGTTTTCACCCTTCATTGAACGCACCGAATGGTCTGTTCGCGATGTTGTTAGGAACAGAAGGTCCTGAGGTGAAGGACGCGGCAGGTAAGACCATGTTCCGCGTCGCCTGGCGCGATGGGGCGCTTGAAATGGGCAATTGGGTCTGGATACGCCTATTGCTTGCCTCAATGGCCATTGCCTTTAGCATTTCCGCGTTGTGGCATTGGTCAATGCAACGTGTCATCTCCGGATACCGCTGGTCAGGCATCTTTTTATTCGGGGGAATATTAGTTGCCGTGCGACTGCTGTATCTCTATTGGGCACCGGATTCACCATTGAACCGATTGGTGTTTTTCGATCCTGCGCTATATGCCGCCTCAGCTCGTTTCCCTTCACTTGGAGACCTCTTCATTAATGCTTCACTCTTGGCCTTGATCGCTGCTTTTGTAAGGACAGCACTAAGGCGAAGCGCCAGTTCCATTATTCGACCTGCACATGTCGTAATTGGTTTTTCCATAAGTCTGATACATGCTGCATGGGTCACTCATTTGTTCATTGGCTTAGTGAATGACAGCAGTGTGGACCTTGACCTTTACCACGTGCAAGAACTCAGTTCGATCAGTGCATTGGCATTACTGAGCATAGCGCTACTCTTCGGTTCATGGGTGTTGCTCACTTCAGCCATTCTTGAACAAATTATTCCCAACGCACCGGTCAGAACCGTTGCCATTGCAGGCTCCCTTATACTCGGCTTGAGCACACTGGTCCATCATGTTATAGGGGTTTATGATACACTCCTGTTCCTTTGGCCCGTTCCCTTATTCTTCGTTCTATTGTGGGGCATTGGCCGTACACCTGGTTTTGGGAAGGTCTTGCTTGGAGTTGCTCTGGTGGCGGGAATTAGCGCTCACGTTCTTACGAAATATACGCGCAACCGCGAGCATCGCGAAAGGCAGGTGCTTGCCGAACGACTTGCAGTGCGTGAAGACCCTGTTGTTGAATTGATGTTCCGGGAATTGGCGCCCAGGTTGCGAGAAGCGGATGACCTGTACGGTATGCTCAGCGGGCTATCGCCATGCGGTTCAGTGGAATTGGACCAACGTGTTCGTCAGCGCTTCTTCAATGGATATTGGGAACGATACGATGTTCGCTTGTTCGCATTTGGGCCAGATGGCCAGGCGCTTTGTGCGACCGATCCGGATCCTCCGAAAAGCTTCGGAAGCTCACAAAGTGCCTTCACGCTTCCAACGGTTGCCGTGGACATGCCCGACCTCTTCATGCAGGAGCAGCCGGGGCAAACAGCTTTTTATCATGCACGTGTAGCCGTAATGCCGAACGACAGTGCCGCTCCTGCACAGTTAGTCATCGAACTACACCCACGTTCTGCAACACAAGGATTGGGGTTTCCGGACCTGCTGTTAGGTGGAGACGACCCATTAATGCGACGCGCGGATCGATACGCGGTAGCGCGCTATGAAAATAGCGAACTCGTGGACCGCTCAGGTGCAACACCTTATTCGTTGCATTGGGACCGCAAACTTGACGAAGATGGACTACTCTGGTATGCGGATGACGGATATGAACAACTAGCGATCGGCGATCCCAACGGAACATTGTTGGTCCTGGGCCTGCTGGAACCGGACCTCACAGATCAAGCCACCACGTTCAGTTACCTCTTCGCCCTTTTCAGCATCCTCGTGGCACTGGTATTCCTGTTGGATACCATGATCCGTTCCAACGGTATTCCGCCAATGGGCATTGGAGCAAAAGTGAGGGTAGCATTGGGCTTTTTCGCATTGGTGGGTCTCGTGTACTTCGGAGTGGGTACGCAGCGATTGCTCACGCGGCAATACATACAACGCTTTGAGGCCATGATCATGGAAAAAGCACGTTCGGTGCATGCAGAGCTGCAGCAGAAATTCGTTGGAGAAACCGTTCTGAACGGCGATCACGCCGCCTATTTGGATCACCTTCTCAGCAGAGCAAGTAACGTGTTCTTTACGGATATTACGCTGTACGATGTGCATGGTTCACTGCTCGCCACATCTCGCCCACAGATCTTTGCAGCAGGTCTTCTTGGCAAGAAGATGGACCCTGACGCATATCGGAACGTGGTGCTGAACAATGCCAGTTCATTCGTCCAGGAAGAAGCGATCGGCAACGCTAAATTCCTTTCGGCGTACATGCCACTCCGCGATCGTAACGGATTGGTACTTGCCTATATCGCACTTCCGTCCTTTGCTGATCAAGCGCAACAGGAAGTGGAGCGTAACGGCGTTTTGGTCGCAGTGGTAAATCTTTTCGTGTTGCTCTTTGCGTTAAGTGTTCTTGTAGCTGTATTCATCAGTAATTGGACAACACGCCCACTTGATCTTTTAAAGCGATCGCTAAGTGCAGTAGCGCTTGGTGGTACCAACCGACCCATTCGCTATCGCGGACAGGATGAAGTGGGGCAACTCGTTGAAGTATACAACCGCAAGGTGGACGAACTGCGTGAGAGTGCCGAAAAATTAGCGCGAAGTGAGCGAGAGACCGCATGGCGCGAAATGGCCCAGCAGGTTGCACACGAGATCAAGAATCCGCTTACGCCCATGAAGCTGAGCATACAACACTTCCAACGCACATGGGCGCCCGATGCACCGGATGCCGAAGCGAAGTTGGATCGCTTCAGTACGGGGATGGTACAACAGATCGAAGTGCTTAGTGGCATTGCCAATGCATTCGGTGATTTCGCACGGATGCCACGTGCCAAGCCAGAGGACCTCGACCTCGGTGAGGTGGCCGAGATGGCGCTTTCCGTATTCAATGGTACGCCGAACGTTCACTTCGAATTAGAGCGGAACACCGCTGACCCATTGCTCATCCATGCGGATCGTGAGCAACTCCTTCGTGTCTTCAACAACCTATTGAAGAATGCCATGCAAGCCGTTCCGGATGAACGCGTTGCCCACATCTCGGTAACACTCCGCCGCGAAAAAACCCTTGCTGTCGCCGAGGTAAAAGACAACGGGGTCGGTATTGAAGAAGCCGACCGCGAACGCATCTTCCAACCAAACTTCACCACCAAGAGCAGCGGTATGGGCCTAGGTCTCGCCATGGTGTTGCGCATTGTTGAAGCTGCTGGCGGCACTGTTACATTCACTACGAACGTAGGCGTGGGAACAACATTCGTTCTGAAGCTGCCGTTGAGGTAGCGCTTAAAGTGGTCTATGTCCAAGGTCCTTTTAGGGTAGCATTCACGCATTGTTATTGGCTCGGTACATTTGCCCAAGTGATCAGGATCAATTTTTCTGATCATCTAATTTTCTGATTGACATGTCCAACCTTCTTATCGATAACAAAGACCACGTTCGCGTGATCACCATCAACCGGCCTGATCAGTTGAATGCCCTTAACCGCGCAACCATTGCGGAATTGGATAGCGCATTGAACGACGCCGAAGCCGACAAGAGCGTTCGCGTGGTGATCATAACTGGTACCGGTGCCAAAGCGTTTGTTGCTGGTGCCGACATAAAAGAGTTCGCCGATTTCAGCACGGCCGATGGCAAAGCACTGAGCGCAGATGGCCATAATAAACTCTTCGATCATGCAGAACGATTGAACAAACCAGTGATCGCGGCGGTGAACGGTTTTGCACTTGGCGGCGGACTGGAATTGGCTATGAGCTGCCATTTCCGGATAGCAAGTGAGACCGCACGCATGGGATTGCCCGAAGTAACATTGGGTGTTATTCCGGGTTACGGCGGCACACAACGTTTACCGCGTTTGGTCGGCAAAGGCAAGGCCATGGAAATGATCTTCACCGGTGGCATGATCAACGCTGCCGATGCACTGCAATGGGGACTAGTGAACCAAGTGGTGCCTTCGGATCAATTATTGAGCACGTGTATGGAACTAGCGAGTAGGATCTCGCGCAACAGTCCTACCGCTTTAGCTGCGGCCATACGCGCGGTGAATGCCGGTTACGAGCACGGCGCAAACGGCATGGATCGTGAGATCGAGGAATTCGGTAAGTGCTTCGGTACGCCCGATTTTGTGGAGGGGACCACAGCTTTCATGGAAAAACGGAAGGCTGAGTTCAAGGGTAGGTAGAACGCTGATGACGCTGACGTGTATGATATGGTAAGATCTGAAATGAAGATCTATTTCAACTCTATCGATCAATTATGCATTCTCTTTTTCAGCAATCCTTTGAAAGATAAGGCGAATGCATGGCCCGCTACCGAAGCTCCACTTTAAGCATGTCGTTATCATTTCTAGATCATAATGATCAGCTTTAACTGCGTTCCATTTACCTTTTAATTTGAGCGCTCTTAGAAATCTTGCAGGCCAAACGGCCATCTATGGTGCCAGTAGTATTGGCGCGCGGTTCCTTAATTATTTGCTGGTGCCACTCTACACGAGTAAGGGTGTTTTCGAACCAGCCGAGTATGGCGTGATCACATCGCTCTACGCTTGGACCGCTTTTTTGAACGTCGTCCTAACGTTCGGAATGGAGACAACGTTCTTCCGCTTTACATCAAATGAGAACACGCCCCTCGCAAAAGGGTCAAGCGGATCGGTCTTCACAACGGCTTCCTATGCACTGCTTTTCTCCTCACTGGTCTTCATGCTTCTGGGTGCTTCGTTGTCCGAGTCCATTGCGAGCGGCATCGGCTTTCCTTCGCATTCCACAGAGGTGCTGCTGCTTGTTATCATCATCGGCATAGATGCACTTACAGCAGTCCCTATGGCGCGCTTGCGACAACAAGGGCGTGCTTGGCGTTTTGCTTCGATCAATATCATCAGTGTTGTGGTGAACGTGGTGCTGAATTTGTTCATCTTTCTCTATTGCATGAAGAAGTACAACGCGGGCAACTCAAATGCGTTGATCGATGCTGTGTATGATCCGTCCTTCGGCGTGGGTTATGTTTTCTTGATCAACCTGATCAGTACAGGTGTGAAACTGGTAATGCTCCTCCCACAATGGCCTGCGTTCAAACAATTCAGTAAGCCACTATTGCGAAGCATGTTGTTATTCGGTGGACCATTGATGATCGCCGGACTTGCTGGCATGGTCAACGAGACTGCTGATCGCATCATTTTGAAGTATTTATTGCCAGAGGGTATTGCCGACACGCAGATCGGGATATACGGTGCGTGCTACAAACTCGCTGTACTTATCACGCTCTTCATCCAAGCGTTCCGCATGGGTGCAGAACCGTTCTTTTTTAGCCATGCGAAAGAGAAGAACAGTCGGGAAACATTCGCGCGGATCATGAATATTTTCGTGGCCGTTTGCATGACCGCATTCTTAGTGGTGATGTTATTCATCGACCTGTTCAAATGGTTCATTCCTAATCCGGAATTCCACGAAGGGTTGCGTGTGGTGCCGATCCTTATGCTTGCCAACGTGTTCCTCGGCATCTATTACAACCAAAGCGTGTGGTACAAACTCACCGACCGTACCAAGACCGGCGGCACCATCGCCATCATTGGTGCCGCGATCACCATTGCATTCAACTTCGCATTGATCCCCGTGCTGGGATACATGGGTAGCGCATGGGCAACACTCGCATGTTACGCAGGCATGGCCATGATCAGCTACGTATGGGGGCAAAAGCACTACCCTATTCCGTATGATGTTAGCCGTGTGTTGCTCTACATGGCAGGTGCGGTGATGATGTGGTGGGGCATTGAACAATTGCAGATACACGGGCTTGTGGGCTATGGCATTCGTGCGGCTGGTCTTGCCAGCTTCATATTCGCAATTTGGCGTGTTGAAGGCTCCGCGCTGCGGAAGACGCTTTCGTAGATCACCGATAGATCACCACACGTTCGGCTCGTTCACCATTGGCGTTTCTTACCATGGCAAGATAAGCGCCGGGAGGAACAGTGGAGACATCGATCAAGCCTCCTACTAGTGGACTACGCAATACCTCGCGACCGCTGAGGTCAATAATTCTGACCAGGATGATACGATCAACGGAACGCAGACCAAGTTGATCGTTGGCGGGGTTCGGAAAAATGTTCAATTGCAACTGAACAGCTTCCTCCGTAACCGATGTGGGTGCTGCACATCCACCAGCAGGTGCATTGGCATAACTCCAAGCCATTTCTCCACATGGATATGGGTAGTTGTTCCCGGTGTTGTCAATAACCGTGGTATTGGTACTATCGAAAGAAACGATGTGGTTCGGAGAATTCAAAATGACCAAACCGTTCGACTTGACAGTGAAATTACTGCCAGGTACACCACCACTTACCGTGATCGTACACCCATCTTCAACCTGAACAAAAGCGGTTGTCGTAAATTCCACCGTAAGTCCTTCGCACACCCAATAATTTCCGAAAGTAGAAATGGTCGCATTCTCCGTTATGGGTATGTAATTTGCACCGGGCCCTCCTGAGCAGACCTGAGCAATAGCTCCGGTGGAGAATAACGTGGCAAGTATGAAAATGTAAATGTGTTTCATATGTGTTCTGGGATTGGTTGAACAATGGGCGCAAGCTATTCGCGTCATGGATAGACTGCAATCCCGAATTATGGGGATATTGCCCCTATACGGATAGCCATCGTTATTCCGTGACAAAAGCAAAGCTAAAGTACCAGTCAAAGATTAAAAAAGCTCACATGTTCGTTCCATGGTTCGGGACGGCGTTCACTAACTGCCATCCGTTGTTTCCTTTGTGGCAACTCCAGAAAAGTTCATGTCCAACATCAACATCATAAACCGAAGCCATCACCCGCTACCTGCCTACGCCACGGAGCACAGCGCAGGCATGGACCTTCATGCAAACTTGGACAAGCCTGTGATCCTTGAACCGGGCCAGCGCGCGCTGATCCCCACGGGGCTGTATCTGGAATTGCCAGAAGGAACCGAAGCGCAGATACGACCGCGCAGTGGTTTGGCCTTCAAGCACGGCGTAACAGTACTTAACTCTCCGGGCACCATTGATGCCGATTATCGTGGGGAAGTTGGTGTTTTGCTCGTCAACCAAGGGCAGGAGATCTTCGAAGTGAAGGACGGTGAACGTGTGGCCCAAATGGTAATTGCGCAGTATGTGCGTGCTACTTTCAAGGAAGTTCCGGACCTTCGCGCCTCGGAACGTGGCGCAGGAGGCTTTGGTCATACCGGCGTTAAGTGAGTAAATACAACCTATGAAGATCATCGTACCCATGGCGGGTATGGGCAAGCGGATGCGTCCGCACACCCACACGACCGCTAAGCCCCTGTTGCCGATAGCAGGAAAGCCAATTGTTCAACGCTTAGTTGAGGACCTCGCTGCTGTTGCGGGTGAGTCCGTGGAAGAGGTCGCTTTCGTGACCCACCCACGCTTCGGTAAAAAAGTGGAAGAGGAATTGATAGCGATCGCGAAAGGCATTGGCGCCAAGGGAACCATCCATTACCAAACGGAAGCCTTGGGTACGGCGCATGCCATTCTCTGCGCACAGAGCGCATTGAACGGACCTGTCATCGTTGCTTTTGCTGATACGCTATTCAAAGCAGAACTGAAACTTGACAAGGATTGCGATGGGGTCATCTGGGTGAACCAAGTAGAAGACCCTAAGCCGTTCGGCGTAGTGAAGCTGGACGATAAAGGCATCATTACCGAGTTCGTGGAAAAGCCACAGACCTTCGTAAGCGATCTGGCCATTATCGGCATATACTACTTCGCGGATGGCGACAACTTGAAAAAGGAAATGCAGTTCTTGATCGATAACGACATCAAGGACAAAGGCGAATACCAGTTGACCAACGCTATGGAGAACATGAAGCAGAAAGGTGCTCGCTTCAAGGCCGGAAGCGTTGATGTGTGGATGGATTGCGGCAACAAGAACGCCATGGTGGATACCAACACCAAAGTCCTTGGTTTTCTCTCGAGTGACCTCGGCTCTAAGCCCGGTGATCTGGTAAGCAAAAGCTTGAAGACCGTGAACAGCGTGGTCATCCCGCCGTGCTTCATCGGAGAGAATGTTACGATCACCGATGCCGTGGTAGGACCTAATGTTTCCATTGAAAGTGGCGCCACGATCACCGGCAGTGTAGTGCGCAATTCGATCCTAAGGGGTAGTACGCGTGTACAGAACTGCGTAATAGATAACAGCATGATCGGAGAACGCTCGATCGTGAGCGGAACAGCATTGGACCTGAGCATAAGTGACGACAGTACGTTCGGATGAACGAAATAGTAAATAGGAGCAGTTATGATAGATCGGAGGCAAAACCCTCCAAGCACTATCATATAGTGCTGGCCTCTTCCAATTATCTCCTTCTGTTTGTGTTGATCCTCACGTTTGCTGCCTGCGGATCTTCAAAACCAGTATCCGACAAACATCCAACATTCGACCCGGAAACAGAGGCCAACGGACCGCAGCCGAACGATAAGCGTGCGGAAGTGATGCGTCTGTTCATGGAGGCAACACAAGCTCGCTTAAGCGGCCAGCTCCCGAAGGCCGTTCAGCGTTACCAACAATGTTTGAAGTTGGACCCGAACAATTCGGCTTCCATGTTCGAATTGGCGAAACTCGCTCACCAGGCCCAGACTTTCCCAGCTGCCATTGATTACGCCAAACGTGCGGTTGCTGCCGATAAGGAAAACATCTGGTATCGCTTCCTATTAGCTGACCTCTATCGCCAGAACCAACAAAGTGCCGATGCTGCGGAGGTCTATAAAGGCGTAGTAGCAAAGTGGCCCGACCGTTTTGAGGTCTATTTCGACCTGTCCAACACGCTTGCCCAAGGAGGCAAAGTCGATGAGGCGATTGAAGTTTATGATGATCTTGAAAAGCGCATGGGACTCACGGAGGAGTTGATCATGCAGGAGTTCGGGATGCTAATGGGCACCAGTAAATTGGTCGAGGCCGAAGCTTTGGTAAAACGGGCCATTGCATCAGACCCGGATGCCCCTCAGTACCAAGGACTGCTAGCAGAGGTTTATGCCCAACAAGGCGATAATGAAAAAGCGCAGGAGCAATACAAGAAGGCATTGCAATTGGACCCCAGCAACAGTATGATCCGCATTGCTTTGGCCGAGCACTACTATGGCACGGGCAAGATGGACGAGGCTTACAACGAATTGGGCGAAGCGTTCCTTGATCCCGACCTCGACGTCGATGCCAAAATGCAAGTGCTCATAGGCTTCTTTGAAATGACCAACAAAGAAGGCGAAACACCGGGAGACCGGCCGGACCTTATCAAGCGTTCATATGACCTGATCGAAGCCCTGGAAAAAGCACATCCGGAAAGCGGGAAACCCCATACGATCCATGGTGACTTCTTGCTGCGCGATGGTAAATTTCCTGAAGCCCGAGATCAATTCCGTAAGGCGTTGGAGCATGAGAAAGACCGCTACCCGATCCACATGCAGCTCATGCAGCTCGACCTTCAACTTGCCGACTATGAAGGGCTTCGCAGTGATGCGGAAGAAGCGATCAGTCTGTTCCCTACGGTACCGGAGAATTATTTGTACCACGGCATAGCGCTTTCCCAATTGAAAAGGCATGATGAAGCAACGGAGACCTTGATCGCCGGACGTGACCTTATTGTGGATAATCCCCCGCTAGAAGCACAGTTCTGGAGCAGCTTGGGTGATGCCTATAATGAGGGCAAAGAGTACACAAAGAGCGATCAGGCCTACGATAAAGCACTCATCATTGAGCCGGACAATGCTGGTACGCTGAACAATTACGCGTACTACCTCAGCGTGCGGAATGAGCAGTTGGAAAAAGCTGCTCGTATGAGCAAACGATCCTTGGAAGTACAACCCGAACAAGCCACATACATGGACACTTACGGGTGGGTACTCTTTCGCCAAGGCAAATACGCGGAGGCCCGCACATGGTTGGAAAAAACATTGGCAGCTGCGCCACCGGATGGTGTTGTTGTGGAACACTACGGAGATATTCTCTTCGAATTAGGAGAGGTCGATCAAGCCTTGAAGCAATGGAAAAAAGCCAAGACGCTGGGTGGTGCTACTGAGGCAATTGACCGAAAGATCGAACAAGGCATTCGCGTTGAATGAAGAGAGCAGCAAAAGCAGTTGTACTGCTCGCACTCCTCACCTCAAGCGCATGCAAGAGCGGCAAACCGCTACCCCTTATCGGCAGAGACATCCCAGCACGATCTCCAGAACGGATCATTGAACGGATCGTGAACAATTCCGAGCGGATGAAGGTGCCTTATTATTCTGCAAAGGCCACAATTGATCTCCGTTTACCGACCGGAAATAGAAATTTCAAAGCACTGATCCGATCTGTTACCGACAGCGCGGCATGGATCAGCGTAATTCCTGCACTGGGTATTGAAGCCGCTCGATTGGTGATCACCGAGGATAGCGTTAAGCTTTTGAATCGCATCGATGATCAGTATTTCTTAGGGGATACCACCGCCACATTGGAGAAATTCAAGATCCAACCCGACCTTGATCTACTTCAGGACGCCCTTCTGGGGTTGCCGATTGGGTTGGAACCGAACGAAAAGTACCGCAGTGATCGCGAGAACGGCCAATATGTTCTGACCAGCAAAGAAAAACGCCGCTTCGTACGTGCTGCAGAAGACATTAGCCCCAGCGACACTTTGGCCCGTGACCGCGATATGGGTGAACGGAGGTTGGAACGAACATTGCGTAAAGCGGAAGAGGTGGAAGCCGTCGTATTCCGTTACTGGCTGGAACCCGATAGCATGTTGGTCACGCGTGTGCAAATAGCAGACCTGGTCCGTGACCAAGTTGCGGAGATCGACTATCTGGAGCGTGGCGGGAGCGACCAATATCATATGCCGACAAAGGTCAGCATCACGTTGACCGAGCCTGGAAGACAAGCCACGGCTGTGCTTGAGTTGTCACGGATCGTGTTGGAAGGACCACTCCAAATGAACTTCTCGATCCCCGAGAAATTCGTTCCGATGCCGTGATCAGAGAACGGTTATTAGTTCTGCGTTGTCAGCCTTCATACGTTCAATTCGCATGGATGCGTTAGTGTAGAACTTAGTTTCGCGGCCAATATGATCGCAGTCCTCGACGGAAATATGGATCAACGTTCAATGATGCGTCAGCTAATTCGGTTCGCCCTACTTCTTGTTCTCTTACTCCCTACCTTCTCTTCAGCCCAATCACAAGGCGACCTTGAGAAGAAGCGCACGGCTTTGGATAAACAGATCCGCACCACCACGGCACTGATAGACCAAGCAAAAAAAGAACAACGGGTTACGCAGCAGCAATTGCAATTACTGGAAAGCCAGATCGGTACACGCCAGCAATTGATCAACACCATGAGCGGTGAGTTACGTCGCGTGGAACAGCAGATCCTGGACGATGAGCAAATGGTAGCTTCCCTGAACGAAGACCTGGGAACATTGAAGGAAGAATATGGACGCATGCTGCAATTCGCTTATCGTAACCGCAGTTCATATGATCGCATGAGCTATTTATTCGCGGCAAGTAGCTTTCAACAAGCATTCAAACGTTCGCGCTACTTGAACCAGATCGGCGAACAACGCCAACGACAAGCTGCGCTGATCTCAGAAACGAGTGCTGCCATTGAACAGCGCGTTGCAGGACTCACGACACAAAGGAGTGACAAGAAAAAACTGGTGAACGATCAGCTCGCGGAAAAGCAGAAACTGGATAGTGACCGTAATGGACAACAGACCGCTTTGAAGAGCCTTAAAAAGGAAGAGAGTAAACTGAAGGAGACCCAAAAGAAACAAGAAAACAAACGGAAGGAACTTGACAGGGCCATCCGCAAGGCGATCGAGGAAAGCATGAAACCGAAGGCGGGTTCAACAGCAGCAAAAACCGGCAAGTTGGATCTCACACTTACCCCGGAGGCAAAAGAACTGAATGAGGATTTCGTGAAGAACAAAGGCAAATTACCATGGCCTGTTGAGAAAGGTGTGATCACCAGCCGATTCGGAAAACAGGCACATCCGGTGATCGCGGGTATCCAAATTGATAATAGCGGTATCGATATTACTACAGAGATCGGCGCACCGGTGCGGGCATTGTTCCGAGGCGAGGTTAGCAGCGTGATCGTGTTACCGGGTGCCGGAAAAGCCGTGATCATAAGCCATGGCGCGTACAGGACCGTATACAGCAACTTGCGCGAGGCAAGCGTAGCTAAAGGTCAGAACGTCGACACCAAACAAACCGTTGGTACCGTCCTGAACGGTGACAATGGGTCCGTAGCACACATTGAGATCTGGAAGATCACCGCCAATGGCTTGGAGAAGACTGATCCAGCGCCGTGGTTGTACCGATAAGCAATGCATTACCTTTACGGCCTAATCCTGTGACCACGATGTCTTTTCTTCCTTTGTCCATTCTTCTTGGTGTGATCGGTCCATGGCAGATCGTTCTGGTAGTTGTGGTGCTATTGCTCTTGTTCGGCGGTAAGAAGATCCCCGAACTCATGCGCGGGCTTGGCCAAGGCATGAAGGAGTTCAAGGATGCCAGTAAAGACCTCAAGGACGACAGTAAATCCAAGGACGAGACCAAGTCCTGACCCTGTTGTGCCTTCTACAAAGACCTTTTCCGAGGAGAAAGAGGTGTTGTCCAAGGGCGGCAGTGTGCTTGCTGCCACAGAAGCAGCATTGGCTTCTGCTGTATCAAAAAAGGACCTGAACGCTTTCTTGGAACTCTTCCCCACATCGGCTATTGCACAAGCGGAAGCGGTTGATTCCAAACGCGCTGCTGGCAAAGCGGGGCCATTGGCCGGAATGGTCATCAGCATCAAGGACAACCTCTGTTACAAGGACCATATGGTGAGTGCGTCCTCCAAGATGTTGCAAGGATTCACATCGCTTTATACGGCCACTGCCGTTGAACGCCTTCTGGCGGCTGATGCCGTGATCATTGGCCGAACCAATTGCGATGAGTTCGCCATGGGCAGTAGCAATGAGAACAGTGCATTCGGCAACGTTAAGAACCCGGTGAACACTGATATGGTTCCCGGCGGATCAAGCGGCGGCGCAGCAGCATCCGTAGCTGCGGACATTGTACATGTGGCCTTGGGTAGTGATACTGGCGGAAGCATTCGACAGCCTGCATCGTTCACTGGCACGATCGGATTCAAGCCCACGTACGGCCGTGTCAGTCGTTATGGGTTGATCGCCTTTGCCAGTAGCTTCGATCAGATCGGACCCTTTGCACATACAGTTGATGATGTGGCCGCGGTTTATCAGGTTATGGCCGGACACGACCCGAAAGACAGCACAACGAGTCGTAAGCCAGTAGAACCGGTCACTTTGGCCGATCCGGGAAAACTCCGGATCGGATATTTCCGTGAAGGCTTGGAACGCGACGGCATGGATCCCGAGGTCGTGGCCCATTTAAAAGCCCAGATCGATCGATTAAAGGCCGAAGGTCATACCGTTGAACCAGTGGAGATCCCTTTGCTCGATCACCAAGTGCCAGCCTATTATATCCTCGCAACGGCCGAAGCAAGCAGCAACTTGGCTCGTTTCGATGGAATCCACTACGGTCATCGAAGTACGAAAGCCAAAGGCGTAGAAGAAACCTATCGCCTAAGCCGCTCAGAAGGCTTCGGGCCGGAAGTACAGCGACGTATTCTACTTGGCACATTCGTTTTGAGTGCTGGTTATTACGATGCGTATTACGCACAAGCTCAACGTGTGCGCCGTATCATTCGCGATCGCACGATCGAGGCTTGCTCAACCTATGACATTCTGCTAGGCCCTACTTGCCCCGGTACCGCTTTTGCGCATGGCGCTGTGAACGATCCAATTGCCATGTATCTGCAGGACATTTTCACTGTGCAAGCAAACTTGGCCGGCGTGCCTGCCATCAGCTTGCCTACTGGAACACACAGCAACGGTCTACCCTATGGGATCCAGCTTACTGCTACTCCGTTTGCGGAGGCGAAGCTCTTAGCAGCAGCCAAGCGGTTGTTCTGAGAATGTCCCTATCTTGCTGATGTTCAGCGTTACGATGGAAACATTAACACAGCGCAACTACAACAAACGCATCAGAAAGTCCGTATTAGGGATAACTTCGCCCACATCGCAACGATGTTTTAGCAGTCAATGCCTTTTCGCCACATAGCCCTTTTTGCGCTTGCTACTCCGTTTGCTCTTTTTGCGCAACCGGTTGAAGAGGTGATCTACATGCCGGACACGGTCGTGACCGTGCTATTGGAAGACGACCCAGTGATCGCGAATATCGATGCTTTAGCAAGGCTTCCCTGGATCGCGAATTCGAAGTTCACTACGGACACAGGTCATCACAACATCCATGGTTTTGCCCCAGATGTTGTTCCGGATTGGCCGAAAGAAAAGGTGCGAGTATGGGTTGCCGACCTGGATGCTGAAACACCTTTCGATCTTACTTACAATGATGTTGTGGACTCGTATATCAACTTATACGTAACACGTAAACGTGAGATGAGCAGCCGCATGCTCGGTCTCTCAGAATTATATTTCCCGATCTTTGAAGAAGCTCTGGATCGGCACAATATGCCGTTGGAACTGAAGTATCTCGCTGTTGTAGAAAGCGCATTGAACCCTTCAGTACATAGCCGTGCAGGCGCTGCTGGGCTATGGCAATTCATGTTACCTACAGGCCGCTCCTATGGCATGAATGTTACAAGCTATGTCGATGAGCGCCACGATGTATACAAGAGCACGGAAGCGGCATGTCTTTACCTGAAGCATTTATATGGTATGTACGATGATTGGTCAATGGCCCTAGCTGCATATAACTGCGGCCCGGGTAATGTGAACAAGGCAATTCGTCGAAGTGGTGGTTCAAAGGATTACTGGGCCATCTACGGTCACCTACCGAGGGAAACCCGTGGATATGTTCCTGCATTCATCGCCGTGAATTATTTGTTCGAGCACCACGCGGATCATAATCTATACCCCGTCGCACCGGCATTCCGTGCATTTGATGTGGACACTGTGCAGGTGGACTATGCCATGGATCTGCGCAGTGTTGCAGCAGTTACCGGCGTTGACCCGGATGCATTACTTGCGTTGAACCCTATGTTGAAGCTCGGCGTTGTACCGGCCTCTGCAAAAGCAACCACTGTCTATTTACCTGTTGCTGCGGCTGGAATTTATGTTGCGAATGAGGCTGATTTCCGTACGAGAACGATCGTTGCACCTCCAGCACCTCGACCAGAAACAATTGCAGTGAATAATACTGCACCAAAAGCATCTACCAAGAACCGGTATCATACTGTTCGCCGAGGCGAATCATTAGGGGTGATCGCAAGCAAGTACCGTATTTCGGTTTCTCAGTTGAAGAGCATGAACGGGATCCGCGGAACCATGATCAGGGCTGGGCAAAAATTGTTGGTCGGCAAGCACTTGGAAACCGCTTCCACTACTTCTGAATCGAAAGCAGCCGAGCAGCCTGTAAATAATATGGCATACACGTACCACACCGTTCAACCAGGTGATACGTTGTGGGGCATCGCAAACATGTACCCCGGCATTTCCGTGGACGACCTGAAACGCTTGAACTCCGCGGTAGTGAGCCATGGCTTGAAGCCTGGTCAGAAGATCAAGATCAAGGCCCAAGGCTCTTGATGGTCCTACAAGGGTCTCTATCCAATTGTTTTCACTTTTTCTTTTGATACGTATCCCCTTAATTGGTCGCTCATTAATCGCGTTTGGACAGCTTAAAAAGCACGATCGTTGATAAATGACGCTAGGCTATGCGTGCGGTTCGCTGTACCTTTCCAGCAGTAGCCCCCTCGCCATGGATACCACGATCATTCAAAAGCATGCCCATAAACACTGCCGATTCAAATTGCGAAATGGTCGCGAAGTTTTCGGCGTGATCTGGGAGGTCAAGACCGCAGAAAGCCCCCTACAAGAAGGTTCAAATGATGGCGAAGCCCATCAGTTGTTCTTCGCAAGCATTGGAGATTACGAGCGGCTTCAAAGCCGGTCCGGCGGGCCCATCAATGTGATCCCCATGTTGCCCGAGGATATCATGCTTGTGGAAAGTATTGCGAGCTGAACAGCTCACATACATCGTTCATACTACGTATTGTTCAACCCTGCTTGCTCTATCAGGAACGCGTAGATCAAAGCGGTTTCCTTAAGTGCTTCGAACCTACCCGTAGCGCCGCCGTGACCCGCTTCCAGGTCGGTGTGCAACAAAATCGGTGCATCGCCTTTTTGGTGATTTCTTAGTCGCTGAACCCACTTTGCAGGTTCCCAATACTGTACTTGGCTATCGTGGAGTCCTGTGATCACCAATACGGCCGGGTATTCGGCATCCTTTACGTTGTCATACGGCGAATAGCTCAGCATGCGTTCATAGGCCTCCTTTTCATTCGGGTCGCCCCACTCTTCGTATTCACCCGTGGTCAGCGGAATGGTATCGTCCAGCATGGTGGTTACCACATCTACAAATGGGACCTCGGCAACAACCGCTTTCCATAGATCCGGACGCATGTTCAATACTGCACCGACCAATAATCCACCGGCGCTTCCGCCCCATGCGAATAGTCGCTTGGGGTCCGCATAGTTCCGGTCAACCAATGACACTGCACAATCAATGAAATCCGTGAACGTATTGAGCTTGTATTCCAAACGACCGTTATCATACCACGCTCTGCCCAACTCTTCGCCGCCCCGAATATGGGCTATTGCGAACACGAATCCACGATCCAAAAGACTCAACCGTGCACTGCCGAAAACAGGGTCGATACTGTGCCCGTAACTACCATAACCATAAAGCAATAGCGGGGCCGTGCCATCCAATAAAGTTCCCTTGCGATGAACCAACGACACGGGTACCTTAACACCGTCACCTGCGGTTACCCAAATGCGTTCACTCTTGTAATTGGCCGCATCGAAATCCCCGATCACTTCCTGTTGTTTCAATAGCGTATCCTTGGTCGTGTTCAGGTCGTGCAGATAAACGCCGCTTGGTGTAGTAAGCGAAGCATAGCCGAACCGCAATTGATCCGAGTTCCACTCCGTATTGACCCCTGTGTAACACACATAGGCAGGGTCATTGAATGAGATCTCGTGTTCATGACCATCGCTGATCCGCCGTACGCGAATGTGCGGAAGGCCGTCTTTCCGCTCACTGAACACCAGATGATCTTTGAATACATCCACATCTTCCAATAGGACCTCATGGTCATGCGCTAGAACTTCCTTCCACTTGGCCTTTTTACGCGTATCACTTTCGGCGCACTCCATCAACCGGAAATTAGTGGCTTTCCAGTTGGTCATGATGTACCACTTGCCTGCTTCTTCCGGAGCTGCTCCTGGCACGTGTATGATTGAATATTCGTGTTCTTCTTCACGCGGGAGGAAGACCTGGAACGTTCCTTCGGGCTGGTCAACCGGGAGAAATAAATGCTCGCTGCTGAAACTACTTTCCGTGCTTATGATCATGAAACGATCAGAGCGGCTCCGATAGATATCACAGCTAAAAGTGACGTCCTTTTCTTCATATACGAGCACATCAGAGATCGGGTCCGTCCCTAAAATGTGCCTGTAGATCCGATAGCTGCGTAAGGTCTCATCCTGTCTGGGATAGAATACCGTACGGTCATCCGCGAATGCACAACCACCACCGGTATCAGGGATCGTATCGGGTAGTTCTTTTCCTGTGAGCAGGTCGCGGAACCGAATTTCATATTGGCGGCGACCGACCGTATCAATACTGTATCCGACAATTGTATTGTTTGGGTCTATTTCGTAATCAGCAAGATCGAAATAAGCTAGACCTGCGGCCAATTCATTCTCATTCAGAATGTCCTCGGCAACTGCATCCGGTTCATCTTTTCGACGCACATGTACAGGGTACTCCTTGCCTTCTTCATACCGGTGATGGTACCAATACCCGTTCTCCCGATACGGCACACTGAGGTCGGTTTCTTTGATACGCCCCTTGATCTCTTCGTAAAGTCGGGCGCGCAAACCCGCTACGGGAGCTAATACGGCATCGCTATACGCGTTCTCTGCCGCGAGGTGGGCAATGACCTCTTGAGTGTGCTCGTCGTACGGCACAGTGACGCGCTGGATCTCAGTAAGCCGCATCCAATAGTAAGCGTCGTGCCGCGTATGCCCGTGAACAGTTATCTCTTTGATCTTCTGCGCGGCAATTGGCGGCACATGCCGAGTAGGAAATTCCATGGTTTCTAATACGGCCGCAAGTTACGCCCCCCTACCCCAGAACCTGATGCAGCACCGCCGGTGAACGCATTTCGCCCAACCCTGTTACATGCAACCGATAATAGAGCAGTAGGCGTTCCAAAAGTTCCCTTCTTTGCATGGAAGGAATTGTAATTGTTGCCATCGAACGGAAGTTCACTTGAAGCAGTTGAGCCAGAAGCGCACTCAACGGAGGACCTAGAGTATGTCCCCCCGGTTCGGCGCCCGGGCCAGACAGCTGGGCCGCGCTTTTAATGAAGTGACCTTCTTTCAGGTCGAATCGGTCTTCGCCTTGTCGGGGAGGTTCCGGGTAGAAACCTAGGTGCCCGGAGAGATGAACCAGCATGACCAAGGGGAAACAACGCACATCGGGAGCTGTGTCCATTGCTTCCAAAGCTTCTTCCACGAATGCGAATAGGTCGGGATCTTCGGATTCCTCTCGAAGCACTTTGTACAGAAGTTCTTGAGTAAATAAGGCCAAGGTGCCGCGTATGGCATCCACATGAAGTTGTGTGTAGGGCCTTTCTACACGGAGCTCGCGTACGGTGTGCATTTCACGTTCCGTATTCTCGGTAACGACTAGTTCCACGCGTGATAAAGGAAGCAATGCCGAAGGGGCGACTCCTCCTTTTCCACCAGAGCGGACCATGTAACTGCGCAACCCGAATAGTTCCGTGTATGCTTTCAATACGACGGTTCTATCTCCATGCTTTATGGTTCGCAGAACAACAGCACGCGTGGTATGTAGCATGGCTGCTAGCGCGTAACGAGGACCTTGGTATTACACTTAAAGCTTCCGGAACGGTCGCTAGCAAAGATCAAGTACACCCCGGTACTTACCCGATTCCCAGCCATGTCATTTCCATTCCAAATGGCTTGGCCACCAAGCGAGGTCGTACGGTACACCAAATTTCCACTAACATCCGTGATCTTTACTTCGCTGTCCCGCACCAACCCGGTTACTGCGATCGGTCCTGTATAATTCGGTACAACCGGATTCGGAAAAACCTTAGCACAATCACTATCGTTAACTCCATCAACTGCATCACTGCGATAGCTCATGATACCGCGATCAGTACCAAAGAAGACATCTCCGGTAACCTCGTTCACGGCAATGCCAATGATGTTGTCGCTGGGTAATGGACTATTGGCCGCCGTGAAATGATGGATCTCTTCCTGTCCGTCGGACGAGATCAGATACGCGCCGCTGGTCTGGGTGCCGATCCATTTGCGATCCGCACCATCTACAGCGATCGCGCTGACTGATTCCGTTTCCAATAGAAGTTGCGTGTTTCCATCCTGCTCTATCAGGATCTGTTGTGCATCGAATCCCTCGCCGTCGAAAACGGAAGAGGGGTTATAGAAAACCGCAACCCCCTTGTTCGTCCCGATCCATATCTGACCCTCTTTATCTTCAGCAAAACAATACGCATCCTGCGAAGGAAGCCCCCCCGCCCCTTCGATATTGGTGAGAAGTTTGTAACGGTCGTCCCCTGTATCCAAAATACTATTGCCAGGATCGAACACCAGTAATGAATTTCCACGTGGACGAATGACCCAAACATATCCATTGGAAGCTGCCAGAATATTTCCAACAAGCGTGTTCCCATTCAAAATAGCACCGGGGTCAAACCCCTGCCAATCACCATTCTTGGTATATACTTGGATGGGTTTAGCCGTATTCGCGTTCGAGATCCAAAGATTTCCCTCCTTATCATAACAAAGTCCGCCAACATCCACTTTGTTCGGTTCGCTATTGGTCTCCTCCAGTAATGAGCTATTATCCGTATTGTAGAATCCAATTGGAACCCGGTCACGGAATTCGATCAACCCCTCTTCCCAAGAGCCAGCGAATGCATGGTTCGGGTCCTTTGGGTCGATCGCAACGGCCACAATATCATTCACCGCTTCGCCATAACCATTATTGCCGAACATCAAGGGCGTATTATCACGGTCGAATGACATCCAATTTCCATCGACATAATTGTACAGTCCATCCTTCAGGAATGTATTGGTCCAATTACCGGCCAGGGCTCCACTGGAAACATATACTGCATTTCCACTTGCGGTCAAGGAATATACCGATGTATGCCTTGGGCCATTAGGAAGGATCGATGTTCCAACCCCATAACCTTCGCCTTTTACGAGGCCTAATTGTTGGTCCGCGACCCAAATAACCCCATTCTCACCATGAACGGCCTGTGAAGCCTTGACCTCCGTTCCCTCATATCCGTATTGAGGAGTCACCTCGTCCAAAACCGAGTTCAACCGTTGTATGTCAGTTCTGTGCGGAATGATCACGAATTGTCCATCATTTGAAACATTCAGGTTTCGGTTCTCACGACCAAATAGCGGCTGAAATGGTTGAAAAACTCCCGAATCGTCCAATACGAGCAACGTGTCCGAATCATTGGCTGTCCCGTCAAAGTTCAATAGGAGCTTACCTCCAAAACTCACAACGTCGTTGAATGGCCCACTGGACATTGTGGAAGCCATGTCGATGCGTTTGTGCCAATTATCGAATGCTGCCAAATTCGCTGCATTTCGCCAAGCACTGAACAAGCCGGTTCGCGTTGCGGCGTAGATCGAATCTCCATAGAAAGCAACGCCTGCCACTTCGACCTGGGAACCACCCGGACCGATGAACCACGTATCCTGTACCTCTCTGCCGACCAGGTCGACCTTAACGATACCGAACCCACAGCTCAAATAGGCTGTGGTGCCCTCGAAGTGAATGCCATAAATGCCCTTATCACCCAGGATCGTGCTGCGCTTAATGTCATTCATATTATAACTCGTACTGCCTTGGATCAGATCCAAATTGCCGTTGGAATAATACACCACCAACATGCCCAATGGCTCATTCCATGCAATTCCCTGGACCCCCACGTCATTTAAAGCATTCACTTTATTCAGGCGTTCGATCTCTCCGGCCGATGGGTCGTATTTGAAAAGCCCGGTTGTAGTAGCACAGTACACGTTACCACCGCCAAGAGCCACTGCGATCGTAGTTCGATAGGGTAAATGGTCCTGCCATTGGCCTATCGATGTGGTCTGCGCTAACACATCGACTGATCCAACAAGAACACTTAGTATTACGAACAGGGTTGTTTTGAGCGTCATGGGACTAATAACAGGCAATGCTGGGAACGCAATATATCGTCGATCGGTATGGGCCAAGGTAATTTCAACGACCGGATAAACTGCCATTCTTGAACTAAATGCGATGCCGATCCTACAAAAGTCGAAGTGCCCCGGAATAATTCCGGAGCACTTCTTAGTGAGGTCGCGTGCGGATTCGAACCGCAGTAGCAGCTTTTGCAGAGCTGTGCCTAGCCACTCGGCCACGCGACCGTGAATGGGGCCGCGAAGATACAACAACAGATCAGGCTGGATCAGGCCGATCAGCAGAAATTCGAAAACAGACCCTAGATTAGCCTTCCAGTGTATAGACCGCTTCGTCCACGTCTCCATGGATCGGGGGGCGTTCTTTTACGACGCGTACCCGCCAACGCGTTGCTTGCGGCCACTCCGTTTTCATTGCCGTTAATATGCGACTGCAAACATGCTCGATCAGTTTGCTGCGTATGGCCATTTCGGCCCGTACTATGGCGGCTACTTGGCCGTAGTCCACGGTATTCTTCAGATCATCGGTTCTTTCCGCATCAACGAAATCGCCTTCCACTTGGATATCCACACGGTAGTTCCCTCCGATAACACCTTCTTCTTCCAAACAACCGTGAAACGCCTGAAGCCGGATCCCATTCACTTGTATTACGCCCATCAGCCTGCTATTACCAACCCTTTTCTCAGGCGATCAGCTACTTCCATATGGCCTAATAAGGCGCTCACATCGAACATGCCGGGGCCTTGCATAGTGCCTGCGACGAATAGCCGGTAGATCGGCATGACCTGTCCGATCTTCATTCCGGTTGCTGCCAACAATGCATCGAACAAAGCATGGAAATCGTCGGCAGCAACGGGTGCTTTTTCGTTGATCATTGCGATGAAACGCTCGACAACAGGCACTAATTCGGGTTTCCAGCGTTTTGCCAGATCTGCTTTTGCAGCATCAGAGGCACTCTCCAATGGCGAACCGGAAATGAACAAATAGGTTCCCTCCAGCATGTCATCAACGAAGGTGGCCCGCTCTTTCAATAACACTGCGGCCTTAGTGGCACGCTCAAGCGAAGTGTCAATTCCCTTATCCTTCAGTTTGATCTGTAGTTGCGCACCCAGCTCCGTATCCGGAAGCATGCGTAAGTATTGTTGATTGAACCAGTTGGTCTTGTCCGGATCGAATTTTGCTCCGCCTTTATGCACACGTTCCAGATCGAAAAGTTCCGTTAGTTCTGCCAAGCTCATGATCTCTTGGTCCGTTCCCGGATTCCACCCCAAGAGTGCAAGCATGTTGATGAATGCTTCCGGATAATATCCTTTCTCGCGGTATCCGCTGCTCTTTTCACCCGTCTTCGGGTCGGTCCAGTCCAAAGAGAACACCGGGAATCCTAAACGGTCACCATCACGCTTGCTCAGCTTACCATTACCATCCGGCTTCAGTATCAAGGGCAAGTGTGCGAATGCTGGTCGCTCCCAGCCAAAGGCTTCGTAGATCAGTACATGTACCGGAGCACTTGGCAACCATTCTTCTCCACGGATAACGTGCGTTATGCGCATCAAGTGATCATCAACGATATTGGCCAAATGGTACGTGGGCATTCCATCGCTTTTGAACAGCACCTTATCGTCGATATTCGCACTGTGTACAACTACCCAACCCCGGATCACATCCTCGAACCGCACCTCGGCATGGCGTGGCACCTTAAGGCGGATAACATGTTCATCGCCTCGTTCCAAACGCTCCTTGGTCTCGTCGGCGCTTAGCGTTAGGCTGTTCTTCATGTGCTCCCGCGTAACGGCGTTGTACGCAGGCGCTGCAACACCTGCGGCCTTTAGACGCTCGCGCATGGCATCCAGTTCTTCGCTGGTATCGAACGCGTAATACGCTTTGTCATTGAGAACAAGCTCTTCCGCGTACTGCTTGTATAGGTACTTTCGGTCGCTTTGGCGATAAGGCCCATCGGGACCACCGACCCAGGGGCTTTCATCCGGGATCATACCACACCACTCCAGACTTTCCTTAATGTAATCCTCGGCTCCGGGTACATAGCGGGTCTGGTCCGTGTCTTCGATCCGCAGTAAGAACTTACCACCATTCTTTTTTGCGAATAGGTAGTTATACAGCGCGGTACGCACTCCACCCATGTGGAGTGGGCCGGTCGGACTTGGGGCAAAACGAACTCTTACGGACATTGAACGGATCGAAAAATTAAGGCTGCAAAGGTATTCAGGCGTGACGGGAATGATCTCGGAATCTATACGCGTCTATTGCGCACGTCAATGAAGTGATCCTGCCGATCCAACTCCGCAGCATTTTAGGGAACAAAATACCGGAACGCCGTTGCAGTTCAATTCGAGGTTCAGAACATTGGTGAGCAAGGGTGCGTTTCTTTTTCACCGTTCAATGATCCATGCTATTTCCGTTCGTAATAAAATACGATCGTGGCCTTGGCCAACGTATGCTGGTTAACGGTAAAACCTACCATTGGTGCGGAAGCCGACGTGGTCAATCCAAGTGTCTCAATATCGAGCGCATGGATAGTGATCAAATATTGGTGAGGCCCATGACCAGGTGGGGGGCATGGTCCGCCATAGCCAACTACTCCAAAATCCGTTTGACCTTGCAATGCGCCAGCCGGAAGTAGGCCTTTGTTCACATCACCAGCCCCGCTCGCCAAACTCGATGTACCCACAGGTATGTCAAAAACTGTCCAATGCCACCACCCACTTCCTGTTGGTGCATCCGGGTCGTACATGGTTATTGCGAAACTCTTTGTCCCGGCCGGAGCATTTGACCAACTTAGTTCCGGGCTCAAGTTCGCGCCAGTACAACCAAACTCATTGAAGACCTGCTGCATGGTAGCTTGCCCGCCAACATCCTTGCTTGTTAGCGTGAAGGTCTGGCCAATGCCTTGACTGGTACTGGCCAATGTGGCCATGATCATAATATAATGCAGCAATGTGTTCATGTCGGAGCTGAATTAGCGAACAAGATAGTCATCCCGGAAAATGTATTTCGCCCAACAAGGCCCACAACCCGTGATAGATCTAGGTAAGGAGCCTTTGTGAACAATAATAACGCCCTTGAGCGTTACAAAGAATGCATTCGCCGTTTGGAGGTATGATTTTGCCGTTTTCTCCGCAAAACACTGTAATTCAGGGGTCAACAACCCTTAGCTTTGCAATGTCAAGCAGATAGAAAAAACCGAACTACTTGGCACGCTTTTTAGACACGGACGACTCTCTAGAACCTAATCAAACCCAACTAAAATGAAGTACACACTGTTTACGATCGCTCTATTATTCGCTGGCACATCGCTCATGGCGCAAGAAAAGACAACTGGATCTGTTGCAAAGCCGGCTATTGAACAGGCCAACAAAGGCGAGATACAAGCCATGGCCGGCACGCTTAAAGAAACATTGTCAATGGTTAGTGGCCATTTAGGTAATGCCAATAAAATGGTGGAAGTATCAACACCGGAGAATAAAGAATCAGCAACTACGAATCGCGACAAGCTAGTTAGTACTCAGAAAGATCTGGAAGCAGCGCTTACTGCAGTGAGCAATGCAACTCCTGAGAATTGGAAGGAGATCAAAGCTAAAGCAGAAGCCACCAATGCTGCGGCCATTGAATTGGCGGGCGAAATGAAAGGCGAATAACAACCTGTCGTGGACTAAGAGCGAGGCGGCTCACGACAGCAAAAGAGGGTCGTTGTCTTTCGAGGCAACGGCCCTTCTTTATTGAGTAAACATTTGGTTTCAGGCCAGTTTCTTCAACCACACATCCTCCATCTCGCGCATGGAGGAGCGCTGGGCCTTCGTCTTATCCTTATGACCTAACAAGTGCAATAACCCGTGGACCATTATGCGTCTCAATTCGTGTTGGATCGACACGCCGAATGAAGCCGCGTTTTCCTTGATCCGTTCATAGCTCATAAGGATATCCCCGGAGATCCCGGTTCCGGTTTGGCCATCGAATGTGATCACATCGGTATACTCATCATGCCCTAAGTAGCGCTTATTATACTCCAATAAGGCCTTGTCGGTCATTAGTACGAAGTTGAGCTCACCAATGCTATGTCCGTGATATCGTGCTACGGCACAGAGCCACTTTCGCAGTTCATCACGATCGCGGTAAGCACTGTTGACACCTACGGCCTTGAACGTGATGGTCGGCATCTTGATCTTATTCCTCAACGGGCTTAAGGCTGAACGCCATGGCAACCGTTGCGCCATTGTCCGAGAATTCAACCGAATCGGCCAAGGCACGCATAAGGAAAACTCCACGTCCGTGCGGCTTCTCCAAATTCTTCGGGTCCGTTGGGTCCGGCAAGTTCTCGGTATCAAAACCCGGACCCTCGTCCTGCACTACGAAGATGATCTTCTCACCTTTAACCTCGTAGCCCAAAGACACTTCTTTCGAAGGATCCAGCTTGTTACCGTGATGAATAGCATTGTTCACAGCCTCGGTAAGGGCGATCAAAATGTTACCATAGTGGCTTTCATGAACGTTGTGCTTTGTACAAGCCTCATCGATCAATTTCTCAGCCAATGCGATGTTCTCCGCTTTGGCGGGGAAGTTAATTCGCTGGGTGTATTCCAACTCTTCTGTTAAAGCTCCCATAGTCGTTTCAGGGTCGGTCAAATGTATCGAAATAGGTATTGACCCGATCGCGATAATACGGTTTCAATCCCGGAGGTACTGTTCGTAACAGTTCTGCTTCACGCGCTTTACGGCGCTGGTAGTCAAAATAACGTGCTGGATCAGCAGGTGGTAATTCCTTGCCCTCGTTGCTTGTTCGCTTCTGATCAAGCTCCCTTTCACGCTCGGCTTTCTCGTGCTCCAATAAGCGGGTCATGATATCCTGCTGGCGCCGAACTGTTTCTTGTGTGATATTCTTGTTGACAATGTCTTTTTCCTGTTGCTCCATCTCCTCGGCAAGTTTACCGAGAGGATTGCCTGCGCCACTTCCGTCTTTGTTCAGTTCTTGTGAAAGGCGCTGCATTTCTTTCCTGATCGCGGCCTGTTGCGCGGCCATTTGGGCCAATTGTTGGCTCATTCCAGGCATTCCCATCCCACCTTGGTTCTGCTCGCCAGGTTTTTCACCGGGCATCTTGCCCTTTTCCATTCCCTTGCGCATTTCTTCCAACTGCTTCTGAAGGGCTTCTTGTTGCGCCTTCATCTTGGACATACTGGGTTTATTACCCTTACCACTGCCGCTTCCGCCAGGCTTACTGCAACTGCCACTACCCGGCTTGCCTTGTGCCATTTGCTGCATCATTTGTTGCAATGCCTCATCCAACAGCAAAGCTAGGTTGTTAAGGCTCGTCATGGCATGCTGTTCCTTGTCCAGCGCCATTGGTTTGAAGCGTTCATTGGCACGCGCTTCACCAAGGAAGCCGGTCGCTTCATCCATGTTCGCATTCACCGAGTTCATTTCACGGTTCACGATGCTTTCCAGCTGCGGTACGCGTTTGCTCAATGCAAATAGCGAGTCTTCAATGACCTTGGCGTCATCGCGAAGCTTTCTTTGGGTGCGCCCATGCTCAATGAACCGCGGGTCTTTGGTGGATGTTGTGCCGAGGTCTTCCATTAAGCCCTCTTGGTCAAAACTGAGTTGCACGATGTTCTCCAACAGTTGCCGGAGCGCATCCATATCCTCCTCCTGCTGTTCTTGCGCACTGCTTTCCATGGCAGCCTGCATTTCCTGGGCAAGCTGGTCCATTTTATCGGCTGCTTGTTTCTGCGAATCCCCTGCTTTCTTATTCTGCTTTTTATCCAACTGTTCCCCGCTCTCCTTCTGGTCCTCTTCAATGGCCTTCTCCTGTTCGTCCGTCTTCGGAATATCCATTGGTTGCTCCAACTCTTCGTTCTTTTTCTCCAGCTCGTCCATCTGCTTCCGAAGGTCCTCGAACTCTGTGTTCAGTTCTTCCTGTTTTTTCTTCAGATCTTCATTGTCCTTGCTTCCTTCTTTAGTCTCTTCACTCAACTCTTCCTGCTTATCCGCCAATTCTTCCAACTGCTTGGCAATATCCTCAGCTTTCTGCTCCACCTCCATCCGTTTGAACATTTCCAACGCACGATCAAGCTCCTTCTCAACATCCTCCTGCCCCAGCTTCATCTCTTGCATTTGCTCTTGGATCTTCTCCTTGTCCAACTTCTCCATCAGTTCCTGCACTTGACGGTAGAGATCTTTCATTTCTTCGCTCAATACGTTCTCGAACAGCTCCTGCACTTGTTGTTGTTTCTCCAATAGACGTTCATCATTCGGACGGAATTCCTGCTGTTGTTGCTGACTCTGACGCAACTCCTGACTGGTCTTTTCGATCTTGTTCTGCAGGTCCTGTTGCCGCTGCATCACATTTTCCAACTTCTGTTTATCCTGCCAATTCAACTCTTTCTTGTCGAGCATTTCGCGACGTAACTTGTCCAATTCTTTCTGTAGGTCCTGGGCCTCCTTGATGTTCTCTTTCAATCCGCTTTTTATAGCTTCGCTCTGTTGGTCCTGTTGTTGTGACAACTCTTTCAACGTAGGCGCTTCGAAGACCTGCGGCGTACTGCGCGCACTCTTGCTCCCATTCACGCCATCATTGTCCCACACTTCAAACCAATGCTCCACGCGATCACCTGGCAAAAGTTGCAGACCATACAGATCCCAACTGTGGAAGAATTCTTGACGTGTGTTGCGTTGTTCTATGGGTAGCTCCATGGCACCGGAGCGCTGATCCGCCGCAAGACTATCACCACCCACCGTGAATCGGTAATGAAAGACCAAGCGCTTGAAGCCGTGATCATCACCTATTTCACCATGGTAGAACATGCGTTTCAATGCACTGCTGTCCGTGCGTGTATCCACCTGGATACTTGGATAAAGATCCGGCACGGTCTCTACTCTGTACTGCAAGGGCACCACGGCAATGCGCTTTGCGTTGCGCGGCGTCATGCGGTACGTGTGACTCTGTAGGAATCGACGTTCAGCCCTGAATACCGCATTTCCATTATCACTTGCAGCTGGAGAGAGCGTGAATGTGGTGTCATCGAATGCGAGCGCCAATTCATTCGAACTTCGGGCATTGATGTTCCACGTGACACGGGTGCCCGCTGGAACTACAAGGTCTCCTGTATTACTCAATGTCTCTTTAGGCCTGGCCAGATATGCGGGATACTCCGCAGTAATGCCAAAGTCCAGCAATAACGGGTCAGGAACCGTGTTCAGTGTGTACGTCTCCGAGGTGAAGCCTTCGGCCGCAAACCGAAAGGTTATCGCCTGATGCACATTGCGGAACCTGTGTATGAACCGAGTGGCGTCCTTTTTTACCAAGGGGATCCGCTGGCCATTCGCCACAAGCTCAACTTGCTGTGGAATTGCATTGCCCTCTATGGCCAAAACCAACTCAAAATCCTGCTCTTCGGGTACGTCAAGGCTATCGTTCTCCAGAACGAACTTGAAAGGCGCTTCTGGAATGAACTCGCTACTGTGCTCAATGATCCGCTTTGCTGGACCGGTTATCAAACTCGGTGCGGCGAACAACACAACAAGCAGGATCGCTAGCGGAGGAAGTGCATATCGTAAGTAACGTGTATTGCGACGAAGGTCAATTGCGTTAACGAAAGGCACCGGACCCAGCTCCTTGCTCCGTTGGTCGATAGCGGCTTCGATCAATTCGCGTTTGGCAGGCTGGGTGCTGGCCATTTCGCGAAGCTGCAATGTATTCAACAACTTGTCCCTTACCTCTGAAAAATGAGTGCCGATTATCGAGGCAGCCTCTGCATGGGAGATCACTTCACCTAATCGGAACAGCTTCACCAGTGGTAATGCCACGAACCGAGCAAGAACGACCGTTGCGGCAGCAATACTTCCCCAGAACAAACCTGTGCGCATAGCGGTGCCGAAGTGTCCAATATGCTCCAAAAAAGCCGCGATCAAGAAAAACAGCACCAACAAGCCAATGGAGTAGATCACTCCACGGATCAATCGGTCCTTGTAATACTTCCGTATGAAAGCATCGAGTTTGACTATAAGATGCTCGTGATCGTTGCGCATGTTCCCTCAGAACCATCAACGTACATGCCGTAATGGTTGTTGCGGTGTAAAGTTACAGGTTATGGACCCGCATCCGTTCTGGTTCTGGTCCGGTTTTCTGTTGTACTTAGTTAATTGCATTGGTCGTGACCTTCACAATAACGAAAGGCTGGTGATCGGTATGAATAACCCCTGACGACATTCTACTCGATATGTACACTTGGACAGTTATCTCGTTCAGTTCAAACTTCTATCTAATTTTGGCCACTGGGCATCCTTGGCCACTTTCCAGCGTCTTGGAACATATGCAACGAGAACACATACGAGAAACATCCTTTTTATCTGCGTGTTTTTTGCTTAGTCTGATCTTGGTTTCCATTTGCTTTCCGAACCTCGATGTTCATGCGTCACAGGCGTGGGGTGGTGTTGGTCCTGTTGAGGAACACGCCACGCCCATTTGTATGAACTGCTCTTTGGGAACATACCCCTTGGCCCTTGTTGGCAAACGTCGACCCGGTAGTTTTAGAAGGTCGAACAACCAATATGGTACTCATTACTTTCAGAGCCCTTCGGCAATTCCACTTGAAAAAAGACAAGGCTGGTATAAGAACACAATGGTCTCGTTGAATACCGCGAGCTATGGTATCACCAATGCGCTTAGTGTTACCGGAGGGATCGATCTGGTATCGGTGATCAGTTCCAAAGAGAATGGCCCGGTTTTCACCGCAAGAGCGCAAGTGAGTGGAAGCCCGTCCAAGATCTTCCATATTGGCGTTACGGCCTTTTATCTCCGCACACGAGTGCCCACTGCCCAAACAGAGGTCGGCGAACTAAAAAAAGCACCCGGTTTCGTTGCGGGTATGGGTCAAATTACGATCGGAAACATTGACAATCAGATCACGCTTTCTGGTGGTGTTATTCATGACGGTAGCGACTTTGCCCGTGGTCCGGTTTTTTCTATTGCCGGTGCTGTCCGAGCCTTTCCTAATGTTTCAATCGTCACGGAACACTATATCATTACCGATCCAGATAGATCCTTCTATGTGCATAGCCTTGGGGTGCGTATCATCGGCGAGCACTTAGCTATAGACCTTGGATTAGCTTATGACGCTGAATTCACCGTTCGAGTGACTCCTATCGGCTTGCCCTTCGTAGCAGCTACACTTAACCTTTGATCCAGCCTACTGCTCATTGTTCATCAAACTATTGTGAGAACTGTTGCGGTGAACAACACAATACATTTCATTATCAACCCGGATCAATCATTAATAATTTTTCGTGTTACGCAAAACGGGAATAGTATTACCTTTGCAGCCCAATTATGGCCAAAAAAGACCCCTTTTCCCTTCCTGAGCTAGAGGCACTGCCGCTAAGCGACGAAGAAGAATCACGGCAATTCGTAATGCGCGTTGATGGTCATCGGGTCCGTATGGAATATGATCGTAATGGCGACAGAATATTCCTTACCCACGTTGATGTGCCGGTTGCTATTGCTGGGCACGGTATAGACGAGGTCATTACAGTAAAGGTGCTTACCTGGACCGAACAGAACAACCTGAGCTTGGTGCCGTCATGTACATTCGTGAAAGAGTTTCTTCGCAAGAACCCTGAGTGGCAGCGCTTGATGTTGAAGGGCGTTCAGCTGTAATAACTCGCAGGGCTTACCGGTCTTGAATTAGTTGATCCTCTAGGCTTGAAACAGCTGAACAAGGGGGCACAACGCTTCACTAGCGTATGGTCTTCTTCTGAACAATAACAACCGAACTTTCCGTTGTTCTGGAGTCTTGATCCGACTTGTGAGACCAGCCGGTCTTTTCCGTTCATTTGATTAACAACCGACAGTAATAGACTATACCTTTGCTGCGTCCATGGAACGCACTCATACTCAAAAGCACAACCACCTGAGGATCAGAACGTCATGCGGATCGTTCCACGTGGAACAATGGTGCACCGAGCGCAATACAATGCATTCTCCATGATCAACAACGAGGTATACGATCTAATTGTGGTTGGAGGCGGCCACGCCGGATGTGAAGCGGCAGCTGCTGCAGCTAACCTGGGCTCCACAGTGCTCATGGTAACCATGAACATGGGCGTTATTGGACAAATGAGTTGTAATCCGGCAATGGGTGGGGTTGCCAAGGGTCAGATCGTACGGGAGATCGATGCCATCGGTGGCTATAGCGGAATCGTGAGTGACCGTAGCACCGTACAGTTCCGCATGCTCAATAGAAGCAAGGGACCTGCGATGTGGAGTCCACGTAGCCAGAACGATCGCAATCAATTTGCGGCAGAGTGGCGCTCCATGTTAGAAGGTACACCTAATGTGCACTTCTGGCAGGATAGTGTTAACCACATTGTCGTCCAAGGGGGCCGAGTTACTGGTGTAAAAACCGGTATGGGAAAGGTCATTTCATGTCGTGCAGTGGTTCTTACTAGCGGTACGTTCATGAACGGGATCATGCATATCGGAGAGCGCCAGCTCGGCGGAGGTAGGGCTGGAGAAAACGCAAGCCACGGTATAACTGAGCAACTCATTGAATTAGGCTTCGAAGCTGGTCGTATGAAAACCGGGACCCCCCCACGTGTTGATGGTCGCAGTATTGATTATTCGGCACTCGAAGAACAACTAGGCGACAGTGACCCTTCTAACTTCAGCTTTATTCCCGGGAACTCCCCCTTCGCAAAGAGACAGAATGGCAAAAAGCAATTGTCGTGCTGGATCACCTATACAAGTCCGGAAGTCCACGATATACTTCGAACGGGGTTTGACCGCAGCCCAATGTTCAACGGTCGGATCCGGGGCATTGGCCCACGTTACTGTCCTAGTATCGAGGACAAGATCGACCGCTTCGCAGATAAAGACCGCCACCAGATCTTTGTAGAACCCGAAGGCTGGAATACCGTTGAGACTTATATCAATGGGTTCAGTACAAGCTTGCCAGAAGAAACACAGCTGGCAGCCCTGAGGGCCATACCTGGTTTTTCTGGGGCCATGATGTTTCGACCCGGATATGCGGTGGAGTATGACTATTTCCCCCCTACCCAACTTAAACTTACGCTCGAAACCAAGCTAGTTTCCGGATTGTATTTCGCCGGTCAAATAAACGGCACAACCGGTTATGAGGAAGCCGCCTGCCAGGGCCTTATGGCGGGTATCAACGCACATCTGAAACTTGTAGAAAAGGATCCATTCATCTTAAACAGGGATGAAGCATACATCGGCGTACTTATTGATGACTTGATAACCAAAGGAACCGAAGAGCCTTATCGAATGTTCACCAGTCGTGCAGAATTCCGAATTCTTCTGCGACAAGACAATGCAGATATTCGCCTTACGGAACGCTCCCATACAATAGGTCTTGCAAGCAACGAAAGACTAGAACGCGTTCTATCCAAATCTCGACACAGCCAAGCCCTTCTAACAGCGCTTAAGGACGAAAGCGTTGATCCCCGTACGGTAAATCCAGTGATCGTTCCACGTGGAACATCACCCATAAACCAAAAGGTGAAACTATTCGACATCCTTCTACGACCACAGATCACCTATGCAGACCTCGAGCCTCTATCGCAGCGTGTTACTCAGGTCGCGGCCGACGCTGAAGATCTACGCGAAGAAGTGATTGAGCAGGTTGAGATCAATTCGAAATATGAAGGTTACCTATCAAAAGAACGCGAAATGGCGAACAAACTAACTCGCCTGGATGGGGTCAACCTAGATCTTGGTATTGACTATGGTCGCCTAACCTCACTAAGTATGGAAGCTAGACAAAAACTTGAAAAGATACGCCCCTCAACCCTTGGCCAGGCCTCGCGAATTAGCGGCGTTTCTCCAGCAGACCTAAGCGTGTTAATAGTCTATCTCGGTCGTTGAACATAAAGATCGTTCCACGTGGAACATAACACTTTGGAACATCTAAATAACTGCCCCCTGTGCGCATCGGAACAGGCAACGCACGCCCTAAACGTCATTGACTTCTCAGTATCCAAGGAGAATTTCAACCTTGTCGATTGCTCGGATTGTGGATTCCGATTTACCAACCCTCGCCCCAAATCAAATGACCTCGGTAAGTACTACCAAAGTGAGGAATATATATCACATAGCAATGCTAATTCTAGTCTCCAAGACAGACTGTACCAGCTTGCACGGAGATTCACTTTGCGCGGAAAATTTCGATTACTAAAGGCCCGTCAGCCTAATGGCAAAATTCTCGATATTGGCTGTGGAACGGGTCAATTCCTAGCACATCTTATGAGCCGGGGCTATTTAGTACAAGGAATCGAACCAAGCCTCCATACACGCGAAGGAGTTATTGCGAATTACAGTATTCCCGTAGTACCTTCAATAGATGATCTTCCACACCAAGAACAATTCAACGCCATAACCATGTGGCACGTTCTTGAGCATATTCCGGACCTGCGAAGTCACTTCAAAAAACTGTTCGCCCTGATGGCCAACAAAGGGGTTTTGATCATAGCCGTACCAGACCGCTCCAGTTGGGACGCCCAGCATTACGGTCCACATTGGGCAGCCTGGGATGTTCCTCGTCACTTATCACATTTCAGACAAAAGGACATTCACACCTTGCTCCTTGAACATGGTTTCACTTTGTTAGAGACCAAACGGATGTGGATGGACGCATACTATATTGCCATGCTTAGCGAGCAATATAAAGGTCTCGGTAAACTGAGCTCACTGATTAAGGGATTCGCGATGGGGAAGTGGTCAAATTTTTTATCCCTCATCAACGGACGGCCAACTTCTAGCACTTTATACATCGCCAAAAAACTCGAAGCCTGAGAATGTCGCTTTTTGCTCACCCAAGAAACTTTTGGCTCGCGATGGAAGTACACCCATCCCAGCTATCGATTCGCGCAATAGCGATCGTTTGTGGCGGCAATTACTAGATAATCATAATTCGCTGAGATTCAACTGCTTAGATGTAAACTCGTCACTCTGAGCAAATGCTTCGTTGAAAACGGGTCCAGATGAGCAGCGCATCACCGCAATACTGAAGTCGCCCCGACAACACCTCCGTACCTTTGCACTCCATTTTCAAAACCAGGTACGAACCTCAACAACATGCCAGCGACTACTGCAAAAAGCACCAACAAAATATCTGACGTATTGAACCGCCTTGGTGTTCAGGATCTGAACAGCGGCGTAAGTACGGGCAACAATTGGTTGAAGGGGGAGGGGCTTGAGTTGAAAAGCTTCAGTCCTGTTGATGGTGCCTTGGTCGGTACGGTGCGTGGTGCTAACAAGGCCGAATATGAGAAGTTGGTCGCCAAAGCCCGAGAGGGGTTCCTAGAATGGCGCTCATGGCCAGCTCCTAAGCGAGGTGAGGTTGTAAGACAGCTCGGCGAAGAACTAAGAAAGCACAAGTATGATCTCGGCAAATTGGTGAGTTACGAAATGGGCAAGAGCTACCAAGAAGGTCTTGGTGAGGTACAGGAGATGATCGATATCTGTGATTTTGCAGTAGGTCTATCTCGGCAGTTACACGGCCTGACCATGCACAGCGAGCGCCCGGACCATCGCATGTACGAACAGTGGCATCCAATGGGCCTTGTGGGTATTATCACTGCATTCAACTTTCCTGTAGCCGTGTGGTGCTGGAATACAGCACTGGCATGGGTCTGCGGGAATGTTTGCCTTTGGAAGCCGAGTGAAAAAACACCACTTGCGAGCATTGCTTGCCAGCATATTACTGCTGAAGTTTTCAAACGAAACAACGTTCCAGAAGGTGTTAGTACGATCGTGAACGGTGACCGTGAAGTAGGGGAGTGGTTGAGCAAGGACGCGCGGATCCAATTGATCAGCGCAACGGGTAGCACGCGCATGGGTAAAGCCGTGAGCGCAGCAGTTGGTCAGCGCCTAGGCCGTTCCCTGTTAGAACTAGGTGGCAACAATGCCATTATCATCAGCGATAAGGCAGACCTGGATATGGCTTTGATCGGTGCAGTATTCGGTGCAGTAGGTACATGTGGTCAGCGTTGCACAAGTACACGCCGTCTGATCATTCAAGATAAGGTGTATGACGCCTTCCGCGATAAGCTCATCAAAGCATATGGTCAGCTTCGTATCGGTGATCCACTGAACGAAAAGAACCATGTTGGTCCTTTGATCGATAAGGATGCTGTGAAAATGTATGAGAACGCATTGCTGGCAGCAAAGAAGCAAGGAGCCACGATCGCTGTTGAAGGCGGTGTTCTTTCCGGAGAGGAATATGCAAGCGGTTGCTACGTAAAACCTGCTGTCGTCGAGGCTGAGTCCAATATGGACATCGTGCAGGAAGAAACTTTCGCACCTATTCTTTACCTGCTCAGATACAAGGGTGACATCCACGATGCTATTGCGATCCAGAATGGTGTAAGACAAGGATTGAGCAGCGCCGTTATGACACGCGACCTTCTTGAAGCAGAGCAATTCCTCTCAGCTGTAGGAAGCGATTGCGGAATAGCGAACGTGAATATTGGCACAAGCGGCGCAGAGATCGGTGGCGCTTTCGGTGGCGAGAAGGAAACCGGCGGCGGTCGCGAAAGTGGCAGTGACGCGTGGAAGACCTACATGCGACGCCAGACGAATACGATCAACTATGGCACGACACTTCCACTTGCCCAAGGGATCAAATTCGACCTGTAGGAAGCACAGAAAAGACTGATCAGGATCACGAGGGTTCACGAAAAGGGTGAGCACGCCATAATGCGTCTTCCTTAGTTTCGCTACCTAAATGAAAATTCGTTCCATTGCTCCTTTCTTGTTCGCCTTGACCTTGCTGGTCTCGGCGTGCGGCACGGACAACACGGAAAGCGAAGCCATGGTGCCTCGCACCGGACCTTGGCGCATGGAACTAGCTCTAACCGACTCCATAGCGAATACTACGCACGCACTCCCATTCCTATTCGATCTTGAGCATACTATTGACGCTTGGCATGTGGTCATTCATAATGCAGATGAGTCGATCATTGTTGACGAGGTAGTATTCGAAGAGGATCATTTTGTTTGGAAACTACCCTATTTCGACACCGAATTCACTGGCTCGATCGTGAATGATAGCACCCTGGTGGGGCAATGGCATAACTATTACAAAGGGGCCAATTACGCCATAGCCTTTACTGCGAAAGCAGGTGACTTTTCAAGGTTTGAACAGACCGGAACAACTGCGACCCTCGGCAACCAATGGGAATCGCATTTCGGAACTGAGCAGGAGGAAGATGCCATTGGTCTTTTTCATCAGAACGGGGACCATGTAACCGGTACATTCGCTACAGAAACAGGCGATTATCGTTATTTGGACGGAACGCTACGCGGTGATTCTCTATTTCTCTCCACATTCGATGGCTCCCATGCTTTCTTGTTCAAAGCACTCCTGAAGAATGATACGCTGTGCGGCCGTTTCTGGAGCGGGATCCACTTTCAAGAACCCTGGATCGCTTTTCGAAACCCTTCTTTCAAACTTCGGAATGCAGATTCACTAACATACTTGAAAGAGGGTTATGACATGGTGGACCTGTCCTTTCCGGACATTGATGGTGGGGTAGTGGCCTCAAAGGCTCCGGAGAACACAGGTAAGGTGCTCGTGATTCAGATCATGGGAAGTTGGTGCCCAAATTGCGTCGATGAAAGCCGATTGCTTCAAGAGCTGTACTCCAAGCACCATGCTAACGGATTGAACATCATCTCCCTTGCATTTGAGCGCGATCCGAATTCTACCAAGGCAATTACCGGCCTAAAACGGTACAGAGATGGACTGGATCTCGATTTTCCTATTGCACTCGTGGGCTGCGCAAATAAAGATAGCACCTCGGTGGCACTGCCATTCCTCAACGCCGTAATGAGCTATCCGACCTGTATATTTATTGGGCGCGATGGTATGGTAAGGCGGATACATACCGGTTTCTATGGCCCCGGAACAGGTGCAGAACGCTATGCGGCATACAAACAGGACATAGAACTGTTCGTTACCGACCTTCTGAAGGAGCCCGCAATACCAATGGCGAGCAGGCTGTAACTCAAGGTTTCAAGGGCTTGTCCACAACGGGTCTTTCGGGGGCATTTGCAAGCAACCAGGCCGTGTGGAATACCAACAGTGTGCGTTGGTGAAATAGATCAAATAGGATCTTCTCGACATCGTCCGTAGGCTGGTGGTAATCTTCGTGTACACCGCTGAAATAAAAGATACTTGGTACCCCTTTCTTGGCAAAGTTGTAATGGTCGCTCCGATAATAGAACCGGTTCGGATCATCTTCGGAATTGAACGTATAGTCCAGGTCGAGCTGTGTATAGGTGCTATTTGCTTTCTCGTCCATGACATGAAGATCAGTACTTAAGCGATCACTACCGATCACGTAGATGTACGGATCACTGGTCATGTGCGAACTATCCCTTCTTCCGATCATATCAATATTCAGATCCGCAATGGTATTCGCCAACGGAAAAACCGGATGATCACTGTAGTAACTTGAACCGAGCAAACCCTTCTCCTCGCCACTTACCGGCATCACCAGAACGCTTCGGCGTGGACCATGGCCGTCTGCCTTTGCCATTGCGAACGCTTCTGCGATCTCCAGAATTGCTACTGTCCCGGTACCATCATCATCCGCTCCGTTATAGACCACACCATTCTCTACGCCAATATGGTCATAATGAGCGGTTATGACCAACACCTCATCCTTCTTGTCCGTGCCTTCTATGTAGGCCAGCACGTTCTCTGCTAGAACCCGATGTCCACTTTCACCCTTTCCCAAAGCAAGGTCTACTCTCACCTTTTTGCCTGCTCCTTTTCTGGACAATTTGTTCAGTTTCCATTTTCCAAGCATACCGTCCATAGCGTCGGCGTCCACAAGGATCAACTGAGCGCGTGGTTCTTTCACCTTCTCTGGAACATCAGTTGCCAGACGCATGCGCGAACTGCTCGCATAGTGCCCAAGTTCCTCTTTCAAAAGCTCCAATCGCTTTGTGGGGATCAACAGTACCTCGGCACCCGCCTTTGTTGCGGCATCATTGCTCATGCGTAATGCGACCATCATAGCCATATCCTGATTGCCTGGGTCGTCGATCATCACCACCTTGCCCTTCAACCCTTTGGTTTCAGCCATTGTGCTACCACTGCCCATGTATACGACCTCACTTACCGCCCGAGCTTGAGGCAGGGACTCACTAAAATAGAGCAGTTCTTTCATGAACATCAGCTCTTTGCCACCGCCCGTTAACGTGATCGTACCTACGCGGCTTTCTACCAATTCATATTGTTGAAAATAGCCATCAACTATTGACCCAGGGGCCGAAGCGGGTAAGGGTGGGATGCCCATCTCAACGATCTCCTTCTTCAGATACGCTGCGGCCATTTTCTGACCCTCTTTTCCCGTATCCCGTCCCATGAACGAGTCACTGCTCAATATGACCAAGTGATCATGTAGTTCTTCCAGTGTGATCGTGTTCGCATAACGCAATGCAATACTGTCTAGTTGAGCTTGTACATTGAACTGCGCTAAACTCAAAACGAGAATTAGTGATGCATATCTCATTCCCTATGCGTCCAGTTCGATCTTGTTCACACGAAGTTGATGCCTACCTCCCTCGAACTTTGTTGATACGAACGTGTCCACTATTGCTATGGCCAGGTCATCAGAAATGAATCGCGCTGGCAAGGACAATACGTTCGCGTTATTATGTTGACGGCCTAGTTCTGCGATCTCTTCTGACCAAGCCAATGCAGCGCGGATCCCTTTATGCCGATTCACACTGATGTTAACTCCGTTACCACTCCCACAAATGACAATTCCGAAGCTATCCGGTTCCGCTACAACACTTTTTGCAACCGCATGGGCATAGTCCGGGTAATCCACACTGTCCTTAACATGGGTGCCTTTGTCCTGAACTTCGAATCCTTTATTACGCAGGTGATCTTTTAGAATATGTTTCAATTCAAACCCTGCATGATCGCTTCCTATGAAGATGGTCTTTGTCATAATACAAAGATACCCGTAACAACCGCTGTTAGGTCCGAAGTCGCTATATGTCTGAAGACAAGAGCATTGATGTTCTTGCTACCCATTGATCCAACGCTTATCAACGATCGGATCGTTCGATCACGCTCCGAACTGTTCATTAGTTGTGATAACATTCAGATAGCCGGTCAACACAAATTCCACTTAAGAAAAATGGGCAATAACACAACATCTCTTATCGATCCAGTTCACACACTGATCGAACGATCAAAACAGTCGAAGTTCAGCTCCTTCTTTGAACAAAAACCATTGAAGCGACCCATTTCTGGATCGTTGATAATATGAAGTACATCCCTAGATACTCAGGGTATGACCTTTCCTCAAATTGCTGATGGATCGTTCATAACGCGTGCGTTACTTTTGATATCCCATATATCCAAACATCTGGACATTTCTTCATCAACACAATGAACCGACCATACTATACTATCAAACTTTTTAAAAGAATTTAATTTTCTGATGAAGAGGGTGTTCAATACTATCGTTCTTGTTATTTGTGTGTTGCAACTTGCAGCACAACCGGATCAAGATGGTCCAACAAAATATTTCTTTCCCAATGGCAAGGTGAGCAGTGAAGGTGTTCTATTGAATGGAAAACCAGAAGGTTTCTGGAAGAACTATTACGATACAGGTGTTTTGCGCAGCGAAGGAAACCGGGACAATTTTCTTCTGGATAGTCTCTGGAGGTTCTATGCACCGGATGGATCATTGCAGAATGAGATCAATTACGCAGCGAATAAAAAGAACGGTGCATCTCGTTCATTCGATACCACAGGTGTTCTGGTAAGTGAGGAATTGTATGTGAATGACCTACGTGATGGGATGGCGCGCTATTTCCATCCCAATGGTATCATCCAAAAAGAAGTGCCATTCAAAGAGGGGAAGGAGGAAGGAAAGGGCTATGAGTATGCGGAAGATGGGCGTGTTGTTTCATTGCTCACATACGGTGCGGGGATGTTACGCAGGCGTGAGGATATCAACCGTATTGATAGGCAGGGATTGAAACAAGGTCCGTGGAAAGAATTTCATCCAAATGGAAAGGTAAGATCCGAAGGAAACTTCGTGGATGGCAAGGAACAGGGCGTTTTCAAGTCGTTCGATGAGAAGGGCAGCTTGAAGGATATGATCAAGTATGACGCTGGTGTTATCGATGCAAAAGGTCAGGAGAGTTTGACGGTGGACATTAAACGAACATTCCATCCCAACGGAAAAGTAAGTAGCCTAGGGAGCTATTCCAAGAGCGGAAAAAAAGAAGGCCTTTTTAAGGAATTCGCACAAAATGGAGATGCTGTTGGTGCGAAGATCTATGTGGGTGATAAATTGATAAGTGAAGGCGCCATCAATAACATTGGCGCTCTTGAAGGACCTTGGACCGAGTACTTCGCATCAGGAGAAAAGCGAGCCGAGGGATCTTATACCAATGGTCGCAAAGAAGGAGATTGGACCTTTTATCACAAGAGTGGAAAAGTAGAGCAGAAAGGGGTTTATATGGATGGCTTACCGCAAGGAACGTGGCAATGGTTCTATGAAGATGGTAGAACGCATCGGCAGGAGTTGTATCGAAAAGGGAAGGAAGATGGCAGCTCCGTTGAGTACGATGAATTAGGAAAAGTGATCACTCAGGGTGAATATATTGATGGGCTTAAAGAAGGTATGTGGTTCTACGAAGTTGGGGATCACCGAGAAGAAGGTGCATATAAGGAAGGCCTGAAGGACGGTGAATGGCGCCATACGTATGTGGAAGGTGGAAAGAAGAATTTCGTGGGATCCTTTGTGAATGGAGAGCCCAACGGAAAACACAAATGGTATTGGCCAAATGGTCAACTGAAATACGACGGTCGCTTTTCAATGGGTCTTGAGCAAGGTGATTTTGAGTTCCACAATGAACAAGGTATTGTGATCATGACCACGAAGTTCAAGAATGGTGTAGAGGTAAAGATCAATGGAGAAAAAATACCACCTCCTTACGAAGCGGGTACAACTGAATTACCTTAACCCTATTGAACCTTTCGCTTCCTACTTCGAATGATAGGACGATTTCAATGTCCATCATTAAGTAATTTCGTCCCATGCGAACCGAACCCAAGAATTCCGGGCCGGATCTGGATCATGCGCATGGTCCGGAAAAAGAGTTGAAGGAACTTCGGCAGCAGTTCAATGATGTGGTGGATCGCAATCTTGCTGGTGTCTTTCGCACTACTGTTCAAGGTAGGATCTTGATCTGCAATGATGCCCTTGCCCACATGCTTGGTTATGCTAACAAGCAAGAGCTTGTGGACCATTCCGTTTTGGACCTCTATTATTCTTCAGCTGATAGAGATCGATACTTGGAACGGTTGAAGAGCGAAAAGAAGTTGATCAACTTCGAGATCCTGCTCAAGCACAAGAACGGAAAACCGATCCACGTACTTGAGAATGTCTACTTGGATGAACATGCTGGAGAGGCAGGTATCATTGATGGTTCGTTGATCGATATCACACGGTACAAGCAAGCAGAATTGGAACAACACGCGTTGATCAATAGCTTCCGCAGCCTTGTTGAGCATATACGGGATGGGATCCTATTGATCGTGGAGGGCGCTGTGAACTATGCGAACCCCGCCGCGGATGAATTATTGGGAGGGCAGCTGATAGGCACTAGGGCGATCGACCTTGTAAAAAAGCATGATCGTGCGAAGTTCGAACAGCTCTTGGAGCTTGCGGAAGAGAAGGGCAGTGCAGGGCCTGTTCAGATAGGTTTGACCTCAGCGCCTGAGGCTGCCATAATGCTTTTTGCAGCGAGAACAACGCATGAAGGCATAGGAGCGGTCCAGTTAACCATACAGGATCAAAGTTCACAGCAGGAACTGATCAAGGAGCGTATGCGCGTGCATGTTGCTGAAGAGGTGAATCAGGTCCTCCGGCAAGAGATCACCGAACACCGTAGAACACAAGATGCACTGCGGTTGTCCAAACGGTTTGCCAGAAGTCTCGTGGATAGTTCGTTGGACATGATCCTTGCTGCGGACCAGGAAGGTCTTATTACGGAATACAACCCTGCTGCTGCAATGCGTTTTGGTTGGGAAGCCGAAGAGGTAATGGGCACGAACAGCCGTAAATTATATGCGGATGAAAGCCAGTTCCTGGCCGTGCAAAAGGAAATGAATGATCACGGTGTATTTGCAGGTGAAATACGGAACATGACCAAGTATGGTGAAGTGTTCACGAGTTACTTGGCGGCCTCGAGGTTATTCGATGAAGACGGAAAGAATTTAGGCGCGATGGGTGTTTCAAGGGATATCACACACCTGAAACGCGACCAGGAAGCACTGAAGGCAAGTGAAGAAAAATACCGTGACCTGTTCGAGAATGCCACCGACCTTATACAAAGTGTTGATGCGGAGGGTAAGTTCGAATATGTGAATGCAGCATGGAGGAAAGCGCTTGGTTATACCGATGAAGAGCTAAAGGATCTGCGGATCCTGGACATTATTGAACCCATGCAACGCGAACGCTATGCGGCAGTGCGCGTGCGTGTTATGCAAGGTGAGCAGAAGGATAGGATCGATACCGTTTTTGTGGCCAAGAGCGGTGAACGTATTCACGTGGAAGGAACCAGCAATGCGCGTTATGTGAACGGAGAGCCAGTGGCTACACGGAGTATTTTCCACGATGTAACGACCATGTACGCCGCCAAGGAAAAAGTGCGTGAACACGAGGCCAAGCTCAAGGCTCTTTTCGAAAGCAGTGAACACCTGTTCTGGACCGTGGACCCGGACATTAAACTCACGTCGTTCAATCGTGGATACCAGATGATGGTGCACCGCTTGTACGGAGTGGATCCAGAGATCAACCTGGATCAGAACTCGCCGCGAAAACTTTTCGCTGATCCGGAATACCACGTGTTCTGGAATGAACAATACGCAAAAGCATTCGGAGGAACCCCTGTGCGCTTCGAGACCGATCGGAGCGATCTTAACGGTGAACGCATTTGTAATGAGATCTTCCTAAGCCCGGTCTTCGGTGATAATGGAAAAGTGAAGGAGGTCTTTGGAGTGGGTCATGAGATCACTGATAAAAAGGAGGCAGAAGAACTGGTCCGCGATCAAGCTGCACGACTCAAGGCGATCTTCGAGAATGCTGCCAACGTCATGATCTGGACGCTTGATACCGAATTCTGTATTACTTCCTATAACGAGCATTTCCGCGAGAACACGGAGCAGCACATGGGTCTTCTCCTTGCCAAAGGCGATGATTTTGTTTCCCTTATGCGCAACAAGCTTGCAGAAGGAAAAGACGGACCAACAACAGCTAAATATTCTTCGGCACGGAAAGGCATTCCGCAACAATTCGAAGCCGAGCTAAAGAATAAATACGGGCGATCGCTTTGGGTGGAGACCTTCCTGAATCCGATCATAACAGATGGCAAGGTCACCGAGATATCGTGCATCGGTTATGGCATAACGGACCGCAAGGAATCGCAATTGAAACTCATGCAGAGCCTCGGTGAAAAAGAGGTATTGTTGCAGGAAGTGCATCATCGCGTGAAGAATAATCTACAGATCATCAGTAGTATTCTTTCGCTACAAAGTGCGCACGTTGGCAATGATGAACGCATACTGGAATTGTTGCGGGATAGCCGTGATCGTATACGGAGCATGTCGTTCATTCATGAAAGCTTGTATCAGACGAAGGACTTCAGCTCTATTGATCTTGCGAACTACATTGATGGCCTCAGCAGTAACCTGATGATGAGCTACAGCCTCAATGGAAAAATAGCGTTGCACAAGGACCTTAAATCAACCAACCTCGTGCTCGACCAAGCTATTCCTTGCGGGTTGATCCTGAATGAACTGATCAGTAATGCCCTGAAGCACGCGTTTCCGGATGAACGCGAAGGAGAGGTTCGCATCAAGTTGGAGAACACGGAAGAGCAGGTCCGTATCACAATAAGTGATAACGGCATTGGCGTGAAGCAAGGCTTTGACGCAGAGCTAGATGGCAACCTGGGATTGGAACTCGTACACACCTTGGCCGAACAGCTGGATGGCAAGATCCAACTAGTGATCGGCGAAGGGGTTACCTATTTGCTTACATTTGATCGACATAAGTAACAGCACCATGGCCCAAACCAATGTACTCGTTGTTGAGGACGAGAGCATCGTAAGCAAGGATATTCAGCACAGCCTTAAGAAGTTGGGGTACAATGTGGTGGGTGCCGCAAACACCGGAGAGAACGCGGTAAAACTTGCCGCTGAATATATGCCCGACATCATTTTGATGGATATCATGCTCAAGGGCGAAATGAACGGGATCGAAGCCGCCGAGGCGATCCGAAAGGAGACCAACATCCCTGTCATTTTCTTGACCGCCTATGCTGATGAAAGCACCTTGGCACGAGCTAAAGTGACACAGCCTTACGGTTATATCATAAAGCCGTTCAAGGAGATCGATATTCATACATCGATCGAAATGGCGTTGTATAAGCACAAGAAAGAGGCTGAGGTATTGAAGGAACGCGACCTGTTGTATTCGCTTGTGGAGAACAAGGACAGCAACCGCGATATCATGTTCGTAAAGAGCAACAGCCGGCTTGTAAAACTGAAGACCGGAGATATCTATTTCATCGAGGCGCTGAAGGACTATGTGGTGATCAATACCCTCAATACGCGGTACACCATTCACAGCACCATGAAGGATATCGAATCGAAATTACCGGAAGCTGATTTCATTCGCGTACACCGTAGCTTCATTGTTCGGTTGGATAAGATCACAGCGATCGAGCAACCGAACTTGATCTTGGAGAACGATAAAAAAGTGATCCCGATCGGCGGTAGCTACAAGGACGATCTTGCCAAGCGCTTGAACACGGTGTGATCGTTTTCTGAACCTATTCCGTGCAACCCATTGGTCCTTGATCAGTGGGTTGTTCTTTTAATGGCTGTGCGTGCGATGTACCTTGTACTGTACTGAGGTCGTGGCCTAAAAACCCAATCGTTGGATAGGTCGTTTGCCATACTTGTGTTCTTAAGGTAAAAATGGGAATGCTTGGAAATTATACGTAGATTCGATACGTCTTTAGCAGAATATTGATGATTAAGACTACGCTCTCCCTAATATTGGTTCCGATCTTGGTCTATGGGTTTTTCTTTGGCGACACGCCGGAACCTATTGTGACATCTGCTCCACCTCCTGCGCCCACACAGGGCCGGTTTGAGCAGTACCCACCTTATGCAAAACAGTTTTGGCTGAAGCAACTAAAGACACCCTTACAGACAGGTGAAAACTTAATGGTTCGTGTACGTTATGAAAGCGACAGCATTTTACCTCTTAAGCTGAATATATATATAACGAACTAGGCCAAATTGAGCTGGCGTTAATGGATGATGGCATAGCGCCTGATTCGATTAAGGGAGATAAAAAATATGCGTGTTATATGCACGACAAGATCAATGATGTCATCAGCAGGATCAATAGTGCAGAGCTGGCATTGAAGGCGAAGAATCGCTTTTTAGTATTCACAGGACACGTTGGGCGCGAAGTGAAATATGGTGATTGGCCGCTTTTTGATGTACAAGCATTCAACGCATTCAAGGAGGTTGAAGTCAGTGTCTATCTTAAGGAGGCCCCATTGTGTGACCCACCATTGGAAAAGGAAAAATCATTATTCATAACAGACCTATCGGTTGTTGAGGACGTAGATCGAACTTATAATGTCGCGACAAATAATGGTGACCATCTTGGGGCTTGGACCTTTGGGACACTTATGGCCAACATGGAGAATGGCATGCATGCAGATGGCCTGCGTGGTTTTTTGAATGATTGGATCAAGCAATGGATCACCGACCAATCCGTGAATGGTTACACGGTAAAGGCAAGGAACTTTGCACTTGATAAAATGATCGAACCGTGGATCAGGAAGGTGGATCCGATATCCTTTTTGACCATTACCCCGTCTACATGGGAAGCAATTTGGGATGCCCTGCCAGAAGAGGACATAAGAAAGTTTGCCCCCTTTAAGTTGACAGCAATTGTAAATCGACTGGACCTCCGAGGAAATGCGGGATACACAGCTGAAATGTCCAATATGGGTGAAACCCGATTCATTTTTACACTGATCGACCCAGTGACCGGTTCCATACCGATAAGCCCAAATCAAACGGAATCATTGGAAAACAATGGAGTGGGTCGGTTTGATTGGCGCGGCATGAATGTAATATTCGAGTACGGTAATCCGCAGACCACGCGCTGTCAATTGAAAGACTTTGCACGCGCTTGGTTGAATTTATCAGATCCGGGTTTTTCGTTTGGTAATGCTGCCGCCGACAACCCTTATAAGAATGCGCTACAGGCTATAACAGACGTGGTTACTCTGCCAAATGTTGCTCCGAATAAGATTAATGGTAGCGCGATCAATCGTTTGCGAACGAATGAAAAAGCTTTTGCAACATTTGTTCTTGGACAAACAGCTGAAGAAGCCTGGGAGGAGCAAGACTGGGAATTTCGACAGTTTGAACTGGAGAGTGTCTCGCATTCATTATCACTGGTCCCCTTAACGAACAACCCCGATCATACGGCAAATGACGCACCGAACATTCAAGAAGATTTTTACAGTAACCAACAAGTGAACAATAGTGATTTGATCAATTGGGTTTTCAATGGCCATAGATTCCAGGTGCTAAATGGAAACTTTAATATGCCAACAACTCTATTATCCGGTTCTGGTATAGTCCGAAGAGAAGAAGCCCAATATATTGACCTAGATCGGAATGCAGTTGCCGCCACTGGTGGCTATGATGCTTTACAACCTTCCGAGCAAGCAAAACTGATCCGGCATCAGCTTTCGGTGAATACTTGTGCAGGTTGCCATGCGGGGGAGACTAAAACCGTTTTTACACATGTAAATGCCCTTGCATTTGGTGAGGGGGCTCGGTATTGGCTACCAACGCTTGATGGTGCTAGCGATATTCCGCAAGACCCGCATTTTTATCCTTGGAATTCAGGCGGGCCATTACTCAGCAATGGGCGTAATAACGGCCAAACCTTGGGTGCGGGATATAATTTTACAGTTTCTCAGGATGTTAGGGATCGTAATTTTTTTCAAAGTGTTTCACCATTCTTAATAGGACGCCGGTACGTTCTAAATCTGGGCCAGACAACTGGGACATGGGACGATGACCTGAACAGCGACACCGGGGATGATAACATGAGTGGGTTATTCTATGTCTATGACCCATCGAATGATGGAGATTTCGAGTTTCCTTTTATCAGTGATAGAAGATCGGGATTCAATGATCTTGAACGACGGAAGAATTTGCTTTGTCAGTTTCTGAGCCAGACCTGTACAAACGAGCCACCGGACCCGCTAACAGTGTCAAAACGTATTGATTTGATCCAATTTACGCCACTTCCATTAGCTGCGCATTGAAAATGAAAATAATCTGTATAACAATAACGGGGTTATTGATTTGGGGTGTTCAGGATTCATTGTTGGCGCAAACCTTCTCCTTGAGCGCCCACGAAGTACACCCCATTGCAACCACCTATTTCGAACCAAGTATTGCCGCAGCGCAGGATGGTGGGCTTTATGCGGTTAGCACCCTATTTCAATCAGTGCCACTGATCATAGCTACCGATACGATCGTTACGGAATTCGACCGCTCTGTGTATATGGCGAAGTATGATAGTAACTTGGGATTAGAGTGGATCACGATACTTGCTGAAAATGATTTTAATACTGGAGGTGGGATATTGGTGCCTAGGGTGTACAATGATGATGTTGGGAATATCTATGTGGCCATTAACTTCTATGAAACTCTTTATTTTTTCGGTGACTCAGCTGGGGGTGAAGATTTTTATGGGCTGCAGATCTTAAAGATGGACCCCAACGGAATCTTATTGTGGGCAGAAACGATCGAGCATGCGTGGATAACGGAGAACGGTTTAGTGGTGAATGGATCGGGAGACATTTTTATTACTGCGCGTATGGACCAACAGGTAATTACAATGGGATATACCGATGTCGGTTCATTGATCTGGACCCAAAGCGTATTTGGGTTAGAAGATTTTGAAAAGCCTTGGGGAATTGCGCTCGATGGTAATTCCAACGTATACGTAACGGCATCCATAACAGCATCAAACAATGTATACCTCGACGGGCAACAGGTGATTTTTCAGCCAGAAGCCAATGACGCCTCCTTGTTGATCAAATACGACCCTTCGGGTGTACTGGAATGGTACCGGATCCTTTATGCAATCGAGGCAGAATCGATTGCACTGGCTTTAGCATGTGATGCAAGCAATAACGTGGTGTTGGTTGGTGCCTATACCGATTCATTGCTGTACTTCTCGAACGGTATTTCACCCGTTGGGCAGCAGGAAGCTGGTCGGTCTAGTTCGTTCAATGTAACCTTTAGCGGGGCTGGCGACCGGCTGGGCTTCACTACAACGCCATCATTGGATTACGGCAATGATTATGCTGCAAACATCGCTATTTTGAACGAGAACCGCGTGGTAATAACCATGTTCGAAGAGGCACTGTCCACTGGCAACGACACGCTTATAAGCGCTGGTATTTACGATTTTGCAATCCAGCTAATGGACCCTTACGGGACTTCATTGAGGACAACACACGTAGCGGGTTCATCGTCTTGGGAGAGACCAACCGACTTAGTGACCATGAACGGAGCGATCTATGTAGCCGGTGTTTCTGAAAGCCATAACTTAAGTGTTGATTCAGTGAACATTGCAAATTACAGCGGCGATAAGGCATTCATTCTCAAGCTCACCCAAGACCCCATTGGTATTGCAGAAGAACTGCTTGCCCCAGATCTACACATCTACCCGAACCCGAGCAACGGTAGCTTTACCGTGCATGGACTTACGGCTGTTTCCTCTTACACCATTACCGACCTTGCGGGGCGAACGCTTGCAACGGGGCGAACCAATGCGAACGGGTTAACGGAGATCAGAATGCCTTCGGAAATGCGTGGTGCCTTTTTGATACGCTTCGATCAGCTGGGGCAGCAGATCACACGCAAAGTGATCGTGCAGTAGAAATTGCCGGATTTCCGGTCAACGCCGCTTCCCCTTTTTCTGCTTCTTCTTGTGCTTCGGCGTTGTGGTCTTTGGGCCGCCCTTTTTCTTCGGCTTGCCGTTACGGCGCTCGAACTTTCCGCTGCTGGTGACCATCAGTGGTTCACCGGCCAGGGTCATATCCACTGTCCGGCGTTCCATATTCACGGCGGCAACGGTTACACTCAACTCATCGCCTAAGCTGAATTTGCGTCCGGTGCGTTGTCCCACTACCGCATACTTCTCTTGGTCGAAGCGGAACGTATCACCGGACAGGTTGCCGAGACCGATCAACCCTTCGCATTTATTGTCCTTCAGTTCCACGTAGATCCCCCACGAGGTAAGGCCACTGATGATACCATCGAAGGTCTGCCCAAGGCGCTCCAACAAGAACTCGGCTTGCTTGTATTTTATACTGGCGCGCTCCGCATCGCTGGCTTGCTTTTCCATGCGCGAACTGTGCGCGCAAGCAAGTTCCAAGGCGTCCTGGTCCAACGGTTTATTGCTCTCCAGGTAGTGCGCAATGGCGCGGTGTACCAACAGGTCCGGATAGCGGCGGATCGGGCTGGTGAAGTGCGTATAGAACTCGAACGCTAGACCATAATGCCCTACATTCTCCGTGCTATAAATGGCCTTGCTCATGCTGCGGATGGCCACTTGCTTAATGATGTTCTCTTCTTCAGTTCCGGTCACATCGTGCAACAATTGGTTGATCGCGTGCGCAATGCCTTCGCCCTTGGCTTGGCGCATATCGTGTCCAAAGCTTTTTGCCAACGCCCGTAGTTGATCCACTTTTTCAGGATCGGGTAGATCGTGTATGCGATAGACGAAAGGCATTGGTTTGCCGTGCTTCGGCTTTCCGATCGATGCCGCAACGCGTTTGTTCGCGAGCAACATGAACTCTTCGATCAACCAGTTCGCGGGGCCCATCACCTTTTCATAAACGCCCAAGGGCTTTCCTTTTTCGTCCAGCTTGAATTTTACTTCATTCCCGCCGATCTCCAAGGCACCATTTGCCACCCGTGCTTTGCGCATGATCTGGGCCAACTTGTGTAGGGTAAGGACTTCGCTTTGGTATTCGCCTTCGCCTTTGCCATCGATCACCGCTTGTGCATCCGCATACGCGAATCGGCGGTGAGAACGCATTACCGTGCGCCCGAACCATTCGTTCTTTAGCTCGGCTGCATCGTTGATCTCGAATATCGCGCTGAAGCTGAGCTTGTCCGTATGCGGGTTCAAGGAGCACAGGTCGTTACTGAGTTTTTCAGGTAGCATGGGCACTACGCGATCCACTAAATACACGCTCGTGGCGCGGGTAGCGGCCTCGGTGTCAACGATGGTGTTCGGCCGCACGTAATGGCTTACATCCGCAATGTGTACGCCGATCTCCCAATTGCCGTTGCCCAGTTTCTTAACGCTTAACGCATCATCCAGATCCTTTGCATCATCCGGGTCGATGGTCAGTGTGGGTACTTTGCGCATATCCCTGCGTTTGGCGATCTCCTCTGGAGTAACACCATCCGGGATGGCTGCACTGGCCTCAAGGACGGCATCTGGAAATTCCAATGGCAGGCCGAACTCCGCGAGTATGGCGTGCATTTCCACATTATGCTCACCGGCCTTGCCAAGAATCCTCAGCACTTTGCCCCGCGGCACATCCCGGCTATCCTTCCATTCGCCCAGCTCAATGATCACCTTCTCCCCGGTCTTGGCGCCATTGAGGTCCTGAGGTGGAATAAAGAAGGGTTTGCGGATCTTCTGGTCATCGGCAACCAGGATCGCGCGTCCATCCTTTTGGTGAACGGTTCCTACGTATTCGATACGTCGTCGCTCCAATACCTTAAGCACCTTGCCCTCAATGCGGTTGCCTCGTCCGCCGGAGATCTTAATGAGCACCTTGTCGCCGTGCATTGCCGTGCCCACATTGTGCTCGCTCACATAGATGTCGTCCTTGCCCAGCCCAAGGCGAACGTAGCCCGCTCCGCTGGTAATTATGTCAATGATCCCTTCCACGCTGTCAGTGCTATTTTCTCCGGTCGAAACATATCGCCCTTTTTTACCCGGCTCAATGCGTCCTTCGTCCAATAACAGATCAAGCGCATCAAAGATCAAATACCGTTGATCCTTGTCCTTGTAACCAAGTTGAAGGGCTATTTGCTGGCTTGTAATGCCCGCCCGGCCTGCTTTTCGTACGGCTGCCAGTACGTCGTTTATCAGGGTGCCAGCGGAATAGGATCGTTTGCTCAAAGGGAATGGATGGGCTTAGTTAGTGGATACCATTATCCGTAACGGCTGCAAGGTAAGCGCCTTAAGGTTGATAGCCTCCGGGGTGGCCTGATCAATAACCTTCACTAACGATCGTTGATAACCTGCGGAAGATCACTACATTTGCAGCCCTTTTCCGCCCTTGTGGCTGAAAAAGACCATAGGAACACCAATGCCCGCCGTACAGGAAAGCTCCAAGATCTTCAGTGGTACCGCCACCCGGTACCTCTCTGAGAAGATCGCCGCCGCTAGTGGCGAGCGATTGGGAGAGGTTGCTGTAAGCCGCTTCAGCGATGGCGAATTCCAGCCCAGCTTTGAAGAAACCGTACGCGGTGAACTGGTCTTTATCATACAAAGCACGTTTCCACCCAGCGATAACCTCTTTGAGTTGTTGTTGATGGTTGATGCCGCGCGCCGCGCCAGTGCCAAGAGGATCGTGGCCGTGTTACCTTACTTCGGCTTTGCCCGCCAGGACCGGAAAGACAAGCCACGTGTGAGCATCGGCGCTAAACTGGTGGCCAATATGCTTACTGCCGCAGGCGTTGATCGCATCATGACCATGGACCTGCACGCCGATCAGATCCAAGGATTCTTTGAAGTGCCGGTGGATCATCTGTTCGCTAGCACCTTATTCCTTCCGTACATCAAGGAGATGGGCCTTAAAGACCTGATCATGGCTGCGCCCGATACGGGAGGTACCAAACGCGCCAATGCGTATGCTAAGCACCTGGGCTGCGATATGGCCATTTGCTATAAGCAACGGAAAGTAGCCAACAAGGTCGATAGTATGACCGTGATCGGTGACGTTTCCGGCAAGGACGTGGTATTGGTGGATGATATGGTGGATACCGCTGGTACCCTTACCAAAGCAGCCGATATGATGATCGCCGAAGGTGCGAACAGCGTTCGTGCGGTGTGTACCCATCCGGTTTTGAGCGGCGATGCCTATGAACGTATCGAGGAAAGCGCCATCACCGAACTTATCGTTTCAGATACTATTCCGCTGAATAAAGAGAAGGCGGAAAAGTCCACTAAGATCAAACAAGTTTCTGTTGCTCCACTTTTTGCTGATGTGATCAAACGCGTTAGCACACATGAGAGCATCAGCAGCCACTTCATCATCGCATAACCACTAACCCAATGAACAAAGTAGCACTCAGCGGCACGGCCCGCAAAGAAATCGGCACCAAGTATGCCGCGCAACTGCGTCGTGAGAAACGCGTGCCCTGCGTTCTCTACGGAGGCAAAGAAAATTTTCACTTCAGTGTTGATGAATCCGCTTTGAACAAGCTGGTCTTCACACCGGAACTTAACGGTGTTGAGTTGGATGTTGATGGGAAAAAGACCCTTGCGCTGATCCAAGAGAAACAATTCCATCCCCTTACAGATCGCGTGTTGCACGTGGATTTCGTGGAACTGGATGAGAATAAACCGACCAATGCGGTATTGAGCTTGCGACTTAGCGGCCAGCCGATCGGTGTTCGTAATGGTGGCAAGCTCAATCAGACCATGCGCAAGTTGCGTGTGAAAGGGTTGCCAGCCGACCTACCGATGCACCTGGATCTCGATGTTGCCAAAATGGACATCAACGAGACCGTTCATGTATCTGACCTGAAGTATAAAGGACTAACAGTGATGGAACGCCCGAATGATGTGGTTGTGTCCATCAAGGTGCCTAAGAAGAAAGAAGAGCCTGTTGCAGGAGCGCCTGGAGCTGTAGCGCCCGCCAAAGCCGCAGCGCCGGCAAAGGCAGCAGATACAAAGTAGTCCTAAACCCTTGTGGATTCTTAAATTTGGGGTTGGTCCAGCTTACAACAGGCTGGACCAACTTATTTTGTGGCCGCAAGAGCGCTGGAACGTACGCACGGTCTGCACATCTGCTTGAGATAATAGGAAGTGAATTAGATCACACTAACGTGAAGTACTTGATCATAGGTCTGGGTAATCCTGGCCAGGAATACGCTGATACGCGCCACAATATCGGGTTCCAAGTGTTGGATACACTAGCCAGTGAATTCAACGCCTCCTTTACTTCAGCACGCTATGGTGATGTAACGGAGTTCCGTCATAAAGGCCGCACGTTCATCTTGTTGAAACCGGCAACGTTCATGAACCTTAGCGGGAAAGCTGTTCGTTATTGGATGGATCAGGAGAAACTCACTCCAGAGCGCCTCTTGGTCGTTACCGATGACCTAGCAATTCCGTTCGGTGCAATTCGCTTAAAACCACGTGGTGGTGCAGGTGGGCACAATGGCCTTGCGAGCATTATCGAAGTGCTCGGTTCTGATGAATATCCCCGTTTGCGGTTCGGAATAGGTAGTGAATTTGCGCGCGGCCGCCAAAGCGAATATGTGCTAGGGCCTTGGGACACAGAAGAGCGCAAGACCTTGGATGCGCGAATAGAACTCGCGCGAAAAGCGATCTTACAATTTGGTCTTTTGGGGATCGATCAAGCCATGAACGGGTTCAATAAGCGTTGAGAGGGATAGCATTACGAGTGGACGTGGGTTCACCAACACGCATGTTACATTTGCGCAACTAAACAAACATATTATGCTAAGCAAAAAGATCGAAGGTGCATTGAACGGACAAATTGCAATTGAAGCCATGAGCAGCCAGGCCTATTTAGCCATGGCATCATGGGCCGAGAACCAAGGCCTAAGCGGTACCGCTGCCTTTTTGTACAAGCACAGCGATGAGGAGCGCATGCACATGCTGAAACTCGTGAAGTTCGTGAACGAACGCGGAGGTAAGGCTGTGATCCCGGCATTGAAACAACCCGGTACCAACTTCAAGACCATTACGGAGATCTTCAAAGCGCTATTGGATAGTGAGACCAAGGTTACCAACGAGATCAACGGTGTTGTAGATCTCTGTTTGAAGGAGAAGGACTATACCACACACAACTTCATGCAGTGGTACGTCAGCGAGCAGATCGAAGAGGAAGCCTTAGCACGCACATTGATCGATAAGTTGAACCTGATCGGTAGCGACAAAGGCGGACTGTACCTCTTTGACCGCGATCTTGAGGCTATGCCTGCGGCATCAGCGACGAAATAAAGAGGGTGAACGGTCTTTGGTGAATGGCGCGGCAATACTTACCGTTCACCATTCCTGACTTCTGCCAATTAGTATGACAAGCCAAGATCACTGATGATCAATTTGGTTTCATCAGATATTGGCGACCTCATAATGAACTCTTCCGCGCAACTAAGGCTTGGGCCTTGGTAAGCTGTTGTTGCATGGTGGTTTGGTCTTTTTTGAAGCGCTTGGCCGAGAAGGCGCATACCATATCACCATGTTTTGAGGGTACCCGGACGATAGCGTTGTCCAGCTGACCCAGCTCCTGGCTGATCCGATGAATTAGCGTGGGAGATGAATTGGCCAAGCGAGCGCCGACGATGTAAGACATGCCCGCCTGACGGATTTCATTAAGCACCTTTTCCGACAGCATGGCCGCATCTGCCACCACCACAAGGTCCTTCGTATCTACTCGTGCCATAAAAGCCCGCAATACGGGCAAAATGGTCTTTCCCTCGAAGGTGTTTCCAGCGAATACTTCATAACCCAACGGGAACCCCGTATTGGTGACCAACAGGCCAAGAACGATCTGTGGCTGTTGCGATTTACCGTCCTTGGAAAAACCCGGAATGCGAAGCTCATCAGCCTTAAAACTCTCGAAGTACAACGTGGTGACATCGTAGAGTACCAGTTCCATCGATGCGCCCAGCACATTCTTAGCATAGGTCATTGCAAGCGTTTCCAACGTCTCTTTATGCCGGTTCAGCTTGGGTAAGGCCCGGTACACGGAACGTTGGGAATAACGCCGCGTGAAATACCGTTCCAATAGTTCCATAGCTCGCAGCTTCGAGGACGGTTCCACCAAACGCATATAGGCTAAGTCCAACAGCAGTTCATCCTCTAACGTATCAAGTCCGCATTGTTTGGCGCTACCTTGTAGAACAGCATAAGCAAATGCATGTGAGATACCTATGTAACGCGTAGTGGCCAAGGCCAACGAACGTCGTGTCTCAGTGACAAAGAGCGGCTGCTGTAGCGTTGAACGCCAAATCCATTGCCGCGCACCATCGACCAATGCTGCCACTTCATCAGCGCGATGTCCGCTGCCTATGTGTTTGAGCACTACAACACGACGTCGTTCATAACGTACCACCTGAACAGCAGTGGCACCGGAACCGGTTTTGGTCTTTCGAATTGATGCAGACACCCCGTTAGTATGACAATTCGAGTACAAAGCAAGCGGAAACCCGCGTCATTACACAATGTCATTTTTCAGAAAAACGGCTTGGCAGAAGTCAGGAGAGGGTGAACGGTCTTTGGTGAATGGCGCGGCAATACTTACCGTTCACCATTCACTCATTGCCTTTCGCTTGTTCTCAAAAAGGCCAATCACCACCCAACCGCAACGGTGTTTCCAGCTCAGCTTCGATAAGGCGCTGGCGTAGCTGGTCTTTTGTAAAATGGGCTGGTAGCTCTTTTGTTGCCGCCAATCCATAGACCAGCGCACCGGTAAAGCGCACGTTGTTCACCATGGCTTGCGGATCCACCAAATGGATATCATCGCAACTGCTGTGGTAGCAGCCGTAAACGTGTTTTCCGAGGTCGCTTAAGGGATAAAGTACCGGAACACCGGCCATGAGAAAGGGTTGGTGGTCGCTGTGCAACCACACTTCTTCACTTACCCTTCCTTCGAAGGCTGTGCTATCCATGGCATGCATGGCGGGTAAAAGATCAGCGATCGCAGCGTGCCACCCTTCCGGCCCGGCTACGCCAAATCCTTGTGGGTGACCGCTCATGTCCAGGTTTATCATGCACGTGATCTTATCCAATTCCCCCGTTTCTTGGTAATGCTTTACCAAGGCGCGTGAACCCAATAAACCCTGCTCTTCTCCCATGAATAATACGAAACGAACGGTGCGTTCCGGCTTGAACGGCATTGACTGCATTGCCCGCGCAAGATCGAGTATGGAGTAAGACCCTAGACCATTATCCGTTGCACCGGTGGCCAGGTCCCAGCAATCCAAATGACCACCCACAATGATCACCTCCTCTGGATGTAATGTGCCCTTGATCTCCGCGATCACGTTATTCGCCGTTACCATGGCGCTGGTATTCTTCATGGACAATTTCGCAGTGTAGGTCTTGCCAAGTGCGAGTTGTTCCCGTAGCAGGATCCCGTCTTCCGTGGCAATACACGCGGCGGGTATCGGTATCAAGTTGCCATCGATCGAAGCCGTTCCGGTGAGTAGAATATGCCCTTCTACTTGATTGACAAAGATCACGCCCGCTGCACCTTGTTGCATGGCCAACGACACCTTTTCGCTTCGATGAAGGTTCTTGGCACCTTCTATCGCATTTACCAAGCCTAGGTTCACAAGTACGATCTTGCCTTGGAGTGTTCCGTTCACTGCTTCGATATCCGTTTCCAAGCCGTTGCCGATATCCACAACTGGGGCTTCAATGGCCACATCCAACGGCGTGTTGGCCAGTGATACGGCAGAAAGGTGCAATACACCCTCGCCATCGTTCATTTCCAAGGAAACGCGGTCGCGGCCCCATGCTTGTGCCGAGAAAGGGAACAGCGAAACCGTTTCCAATCCGCACAGGCGGAAAAGACTATCAGCAGTATGTTCGGCCAATGCGCCCTGTGGACTGCCGGTTAGGCGATGACCGATGGCACTTGTACTCCAACTCAACCATTGGTAACCCTGGGCTTCTTGTTGAACTTTTTGATCGAAATAGCTCAGGTCCATTTTCTGAGCAGCCAAGTCAACAGCAGAATGTTGACAGATGGTCCATAACAAGAGCCAACGCAACCCATGGGCAACGGTACTTTGCCGCTTGTAGGAACGGATCGGCACGAGAATGGCAAAGAGGTGCCCCGGGATTACAGTTCGCTTCATGACAGTGGGTCGCATAATTCGTATTATTCTGGTTCTGCCTTTTCTGGTGTGTGCTACGGTGCCACAACAGCAACGGGATGCGGACAAGGATACGACGGCCATCCTTCAGGCCAACTATGTGTACAATATCGCGAAGTTAGTAGAGTGGAAAGAGGGGGAGATGCGCAATGGCAATTTCATCATTGGCGTAATAGGTGGCAATAATCTCTATCAGGAGCTGATCAAGCAATATTCTACTCGCACGATCGGTAAGCAACCCATTGAGGTAAGGAAGTTACCGAACTCACCCGATATCGAACGGTGCCACATCCTTTTTGTAAGCAGGGATAACCTCGCTTTGTTGTCTGATATCTATAAGCGTTTGGCGAATAAGCCCACGATGGTGGTCACTGAATATGCCGGGGCTCTGGATGATGGTGCAGTGATCAACTTTGTGAAAGTGGATAACTTGCTGAAATATGAACTTAGCATGGCCAATGCGCACAAACACGGATTGGTTGTAGGCTCAACCCTGAAGAACTTGGCTCAACGTGTAGAAGAATGAACCGGGTAGCACGCATAACCATAACACTCTTTCTGCTTTTGAGCGGGGTGTTCGTTCATGCTCAGGTGGACTCCTTGGCAGAAGCGTTGCAGAAATACCAAAGCGGTGATCTACCCGCTGCTCGTTCTTTGGTGGATGATGTAGTTAATAGCCCAAGACATGGAACCAACCCGGAAGCCTGGTTGCTCCGTGGTTTTGTTTACAAGGACATTTATAAGGATGCTGGTGTGGGGGCTGAAGCAGATGTTCTGCGCGATGAGGCCATAGGTAGCTTGTTCACTTGTGTTTCCTTGGACAACGTTGGTACCTATACGGAGAATGCCAAGCAGGCGTATGAATTCTTGGCACGTACGTATTTCAATGATGCAGCCCGTGCGTTGAATGATCTTGAGGCGGAAAATGCCGCGAACTTGTTCGACAAATACCGCAGCGCTGTATTGCGCATGGACCCCAAGGCCCCTGTGTTGGCACGCGAGATCGAATTCAAGAATGCGCTGGGCACGGTCTACACCAAGCAATTCATCAAGGACCGCAATCAATTGGACAGGTTCCAGAAAGCAGTAGATACCTATATGGACGTATTGGCCCTTGATCCAGAGAATTACGGCGCTAACTATAATCTGGCCACACTTTACTTCAATCGCGGGGTATTCAACATTCGCGCTATTACGGCTGATGATGAAATTCCAACGATCCTGGAAGTCCAGGTCGCAGCGAAGGAGTTTTTTCAAGCGGCATTGCCATATATGCTGAAGGCACATGATCTGAACCCTAAGCGACGGGAAACGTTGATGGGCTTGGAAGGGATCTATTACAGCCTACAGGAACAAGCAGATGCCGATAGATTCCGGCGGTTGTTCGAAGAGCTGCCACCTGACGGATTCGAAGATTAAGGCCCGATGTCCATGCGAATGACCATTGGCAGGAAGATCGGAATGGGCTTCGGCATATTCATCTTCTTCGCATTGATCGTAGTGATGCTTACTAATCGTACGCTAGGGCGATCCAGGACTATTAATGACCAGATCAACCAGATCTATTCACCCTCGGTTGATGCGCTCGTGCGCCTGCGGAACATGACGGTGAATTCCCAAATGCTGATCAAGCATTGGGCCTTGCTGGAAAGCCGTGCGGATGCGCCGGAGAAAACCGCGTTGTTGAAGATCACCGAACAGGATCTTCCACAGCTTCTGGATCGTGTTGACACGCTTATGGCCAGTTGGGATAAGGATGAGGTGGCCGCCATGAATCAGATCACAACAGAGATGAGCGCTTTATTCGGCTTGCATGATCAGATCAAGGAACTATTGCCTTCGTTGGAAAGTTATAGTGATCCATTCATTCACCTGCAGCGCAATGACATGGCAGAGGAGGGTGGACCACTGGATCAACAAGCAAAACGTGTACTGGATAAGTTGGATGGATTATTGTTAATGCAGGAAGGGAAGCGCAAGGAACTCGGTGGTGGTATGATCCGAAGTTTCGACTCGCTTAAATTCTATGTGCTCTATATGGGGATTGCACTGGTGGTCATAGGCGTTCTGATCGCTGTGATCATTATACGCGGGATCGTTACTCCTGTGCAGCGGTTGCGAACAGTGTTGCTTAGTTTAGGTAGGGGTGTATTCCCAGGGACCAAGGTGCGCACCACCAATGACGAGATCGGTGACATGAGTACTGCACTAACCTCTTTGGTCGATGGCCTTAAGCGGACCACTGATTTTTCCCATGCCGTTGCCGCTGGTGATTTTGAGGCCACATTCGTACCTCTTAGTGAGGACGATATGTTGGGCCATGCTTTGTTGAAAATGCGCGATGAGCTCGGCCAACGTGAACGTGTTCTGGAAATGAAGGTGTTGGAGCGTACCGAAGAAGTAGTGCGTCAGAAGGAGGAGGTCGAAAAGCAGAGCAAGAAAGTAGAAGAACTCTACACCAATGTAACGGACAGCATTAAATATGCTAAACGATTGCAGGAGTCCATTCTTCCTCCAGAAAGACGGATCAAGGAACTTCTTCCGGATTCATTCGTGTATTACAGGCCCAAGGACATCGTAAGTGGTGATTTCTATTGGTTCGAAAAAGTCGCTGATCGGGTCGTATTCGCTGCTGTGGATTGCACAGGTCATGGGGTTCCAGGGGCATTCATGAGCTTGATCGGCCACAATGGATTGAATCAAGCGGTAAAGGACAAGGCCCGAGCCCGCCCATCGGAAATGTTACGCGACCTGAACCGCATTGCTTATGAAGCATTGCACAAGGATCGGGAGGAATATGTAGTGCGTGATGGTATGGATATGGCGCTCTGTAGCTTCGATCCCGAAAAGCGGATCCTTGAATACGCCGGGGCCAACTGCCCGCTTTACTTGGTGCGTGACAATGAGGTGCTTCAGTTCACGCCGGATAAGAGTGCGATCGGTAGTTATGATCTGGAGGGAACCCAATTTACCGATCACCGTATCTCGCTAATGGAAGGCGATATGGTCTACATCTTTTCAGATGGCTATGCCGATCAATTCGGAGGGGATAGGGGTAAGAAATTCCTGTACCGCAGGTTCCGTGAGCTGCTGGTGAGCATTGCCAAGGAGCCTACGCATTTGCAGCGCGATCAATTGCAGGACGCCTTCATGGGATGGCGCGGCAATCACGAACAAGTGGATGACATACTCGTGATCGGAATGCGGGCATAAGCCTTTGTTCTCACAAGAACTACTCCCCCAACTTATTGGAATGACCAACCGGAATTGGTTCCGGTCTCGCGCGGATTCATGCACATTACCGGAATATGTGCTTTGTTCGTTAGGATCTCCTGCTCGTAAGGTAGACCAAGTGCACCGAAGATATTACCCTTGGAAAGGTTCATGATGGTGATCAGATCCGCATCAAGGGCCAATGCATGTTTTACTACGGCCCGAACGAAATCATTGCTGTCCTCTTCGCTAATGGTAGCATCGTGCTCAATGCCGCGTTCATTCAAATAGTGGGTGGCGAACTTGATGTTATTCGCCAATTCCTTGTGCAGGAATTCGTCATCTTCCTTGGGTACGATCAAGTGCACTTTGCTATTGAAGGTTCTGGCCATATCGGCCACGATGGTCAGCTTTTGACGGGTCTCTTTGTGTAGGTCCAACGGTACTACGATCGAGTCATAACCGGTTTCTTTGATCAACCGGTCCTGTACAACGATGAAGGGAACTTCTGAAGAAGTGATGATCCGCAGGATCCGACTGCCAGTGAACATGAGTACACCACGCATACCGTGCGTTCCCATTACGATCAGATTTGCATTGATCTCTGCCGCGGCATCGCCAATATCCTTGTAAATAGAACCAACACGAACGAGCCTATGCGTTGTTACCGCGCCGTTCATTTCCTTTGCTTTTGCTTGCTCTTTTTCAAGTTTTGCGCGTGCTGCCTCAACCTCTTCCTTCTTGTCCACAACATGCAGCAAATACACTTCTGCACCATTGTGCTTGGCTAAATTCAGCGCATGGTTCATCGCAACATCAGAAACAGGCGTAAAATCGGTTGGTATTAGGATCTTGTTCTTCTTGGGGCTCATGTTCAGGTCGATAGGAGTTGCGTGAAAATATTCTTCTGATATACGGTAGGCAAAGTTAAACGCTGAAAGGACTTTTGGTTCTCCAACGGCAATTTAACGGATCTGGGTGCATATGGAACAAATCGCCGTCGCACATGAAATGATCGAGGCGGATCCTAGTGTCAATTTGCTGATGCCGTAATGGAAAGTTGAACCTGACGGCAATGGGATCCGAAAGCCGAAAGATGTAAAACAAACGGTTGTAAACGCCTGTAAACGCATACTGCCCGGATCGATGGATCCAGCGGTCCCTGCTTTGCCGTCGAATCGGAAAACAAACCCCCGGTCTTAAAACAAACCACGAATGATGGCAACGATGAAGAATAAAGTACAGCTGATCGGCAACCTAGGCAGTGATCCTGAACTAAAAGAGATGGGCAAAGGCCAACACATGGTGCGCATCAACTTGGCAACGAATGAACGCTATAAGGGAGCTGATGGTGAGTGGAAGGATAACACCCAATGGCACCCGATAACCGCTTGGGGCAAACAAGCAGAGCGCTTGGCGGAATTGACACGTAAGGGCAGTGGCCTTGTCATTGAGGGGCGCTTGGTCCACCGCAGCTGGGAAACCGCGTCAGGTGAGAAACGCTACAGCACCGAAGTGGCGCTCAGTGAATTCCACTTGTTGGCGAGCACCACAGGAAAAGGCTGGGATGACGATGCCTCAATCACGAATCAGAAGGGTACGCTTGCTTCCCAGGACTGAATTAACCTCTAGCATGTACGCACCGCTGCGCAGATCGGGCAGGTAGAGGTCCATGCGTTCCGTAACGTGTTGTTGCGAACGGTGGATCTCCCTGCCCGTTGCGTCCGTTAAACTGGCCGTGCAATTGCCTGAGATCCAAGGTGCGGATAAGTGCAGTTCATTCTGGAACGGAATGGGCCACACCTTGAACTCGCGCTCTTCGGTTTCTGCAATTCCTACTAGGGAAGTTCCCACAGTAATGGTGCGGCAAACAAACGCAAAACACGTGTCGAATGAACTTGTATTGGCAGCGCCAACAAATAGGCAAACTTGATATTCACCTGGCTCAGCATACGTATGCGCACTCGCGAATGCGGTATCCGACTCACCATCTCCGTAGCTCCATAACGCGATCACGGGAATGGCCGTCAAGGAAGAAAGTTCGGATTGAAAAACCACTTGATCGCCCATCTCCTCATGTGTGAAATTCACGAACAGGTCTTGACCGCACGTACTTGCGTTGCCATCAACGGTAACCCAATGTGCTTCCGTAACTACGCATTCGTTCTGCCTACGTGTAAGATGTACAAGGTGTGAACCAGGAAGTAACCACGTATGCGATGGGGATTCATCAGTGGAAACCGCCGAAAGGTCCCCAAAGCCCCATTGGCGAGAATCGGGTGTTCCTGAAGTGGATATATCCGTAAGGGTCAATGTGTTGGTACTGGTCTGTGTACTGGAAAAGTTCGAATCCCAAGAACCATTACAATCGTTCTCTGGCACCACAACATTTCTGCAGTACGTGGAGCTGCATGTGCCATCCTGCGTGGTCAGCGTTAGGCATACAGGGTAAACCCCAATAGTGGTGTATTCATGGTAGGCGTAATTATCCGCAACGGATGCATCACCATAGTTCCACAGCTCTGTAGTTCCCGCAGTAAGCGGTGTTGAAAGATTCACGCACGTAATCACATTGCCGTTGAAGGAAACATCAAAAGCAGGTCGAAGTAGTATGTCACAATACGGCTGTGCGCTCACCATGCCGCATAGCAGCAGCAGCGACAGAACAGCCGTAAGGCTCTTATTTTGAACGTTGTATGCGTGAGTGGATATCATAGTGAAGCCTTAATTGTATAGTGGGCCGTGAAAGCGAGATGGACGTATTTTCATTCCCTCTGTACAACGGCGCACTGATCATTGGTTCGGCAAGGAGGGTCAGTTGCTCACAAAGCATAAAGCCCAAGCTTAAACCTGCATTTCCGTGTAACTGAATTCCGTACCGTGGTTCGGTTTCCGGACTTGAAAGCGTGGTTGGTGCAGGTTCCGCATCCGATGTAGGTCGCGCCAATGTCAACCCTTGTCTTTTCATGGGGATCCAGCCCATCACACCTGCCGTTGCACCTACTTTCCAGCGCCTAATGTCCTTGTGCCACCAAAGCGAAAGCGGGATCTGGATGGCCGTGTACTGGTTATTTGCCGTTCTACGTATTTGAGGCCCAGAGATCGGCGTGAACGTGGTGTCAATAAACCAAGTGGAGATCGGAATTTCTGTCCCCGGATAGTTTGATGTGGTCCACGCGGTATCTAGATCAGCGGCCTCACCTGAAATAGAGGAACGCTCATCCGAGAACGTGCTGTGAATTCGCGCAACGCCAGCACCTACGCCAACCCCAAATCCGGAACGCCATGTCCGGCCCACCAGTGCGCCAGCTTGCCATCCGCTTTTCCAGTCTTCCGATCGATCAAGTGCCTCTGCATCCACACCCGACCATTTGCCTTTGACGGAACTCAATCCTCCATAAATGCTTACCCAATAATTTCCATGGGGAACTACGTAATCGGCGACACGCTTTGCGGTGAACGGCTGTTTTGCAGTCGCTTCCATATCGATCAATGCAAAGCGCGTATCCAATCGGTCAATGTTCACAGCAGGACCGATCCAGGCTTCTGTCCCAGAATGCCCCACAGTGAATTCCGGTTCATCAAGGTCGTCGGTCTTTGCTGCTGTACTGCTTGTTTTTTCATCATCGAAATTCTTGGCAACTGTTCCAGTGTTGCCTGACTGTTCTTCTTTGGTATCAGATGAACCCGTTTCAACACCTTCCGACTTATCAATTCCGCTTTCAACACCCTTTGTCTTGGCGGCCACAGCTGAAGCTTCCTTTTTCTGAGCAACAGGACCAGACTCTCCTTGCTTAGCAGAAGTTGCTAGCACGGTGTTCTGCTTATGATCAGTAGTTGCTGGCAGGGTGCTCTGCTTATTGGTAGAAACAGCGTTCGGTCGAGACGGAGCGTTGCCTTTCGTTGCTTTATCAACTTTCGGAACCGACGTGGTTATTCCGTCCTTTTGACCTTCAGATACCACGGTGGTCTGATCAATATCCCCTGCTTCTGTTTGGCTTGTTGGTTCTGAAGTAACAGCAGCTTGACCTGTCGTTGCTTCTGAGTAGGACGCCGCCGGTTCAGTAGTGATCTCTTTCTGATGTTCCTGAATGGCCGCAAATTCCTGCTGTGTGCTCGTGGTGGTATCGCTCCAATGGTACCAGGCCAATGCCGATCCGGCCACGCCTACCAGCAACAATAACGTGGACGGGAAAGAAACTCCGTTTCCTACGCTTTTGTTCCAACCTAAACGGTGTCCGATCGCAGCACGCACCTCTTCCGGAGGCGTGGCTTCTGCGTCGTACAGCGCCTTGAATTGTTCGTCAATGGGATGCATTTCCCGCATGGGTGTAATTTTCTTTTTGTTCTATTCGGTCCTGGAGATACTTCCGGGCCTTGCTTAATTGGCTGCGCGATGTGCTCTCCCCACATCCCAGCATTTCCGCGATCTCTTTATGATCGTATCCCTCTATCGCGTAGAGATTGAAAACGTGTCGATATCCATCGGGTAAGGCCGCTATCAGCGCCATGAGCTCCCGTTCGCCCAGACGATCCACTGCCAATGAGTCCACTTGGCCCTCTGGCAAATGCTCCAGGCCGAACTTCTCGTTCTGGAACGCTTTTTTGCGATAGTGGTTTATCGATGTGTGTACCATGATCCTGCGCACCCACCCCTCCAGCGACCCCTGCAATCGGAAACTGCTAAGTTTTTCGAATACCCGGATGAATCCTTCCTGCATAAGGTCCTGCGCCTCCAGCTCATGACGGGCATAGCGCAAGCACACTGCGTACATACGCCGTGAGTACCGCGCATACAGGTCTTCCTGGCAGCGACGGTCTCCGTCCAAGCAACCTTGGATCAGTTCCGGTTCGGTCAATTCTGGCAAAAGTGAATGGCCTTTCAACCTCCTAGACACAGATGCTCGTGCAAATGCTGCCTATGGAGGGTTATGCTAAGATACGGGGATCGGGAACGCAGTGGCTAATGGAGTGCTCCAAGATGTATAAACGGATTGGCGCAGCCTTAACGGCAAGATCATTACCACAAAACTTGAATTGAAAAGCTAATCTTCCACTTATCAGAAACCTGACTTTGGGGCATTAAACCTCAACTTTTGATTAGCTAACATTAAGAGGTTGTATTCCATTTATTCCTATTTTCGAAGCGTTATAAATGCTGTTGGAATCCACCATATATTTAGTCCAAATGCAACTGTTACAACTTCATATCCTTCAATGGTTTTCTCGTTTAGTGTTTTCTCAACTTTTTGTTTCAACGAGTTTGTTGACCACATCGTTGATACTGTGATAATTGAATACGTCTTCATTGTTTGCCATTCTTTTTACCTACTCGTTTGGCTTTTCGGTTTCGCCCCGTTTTTGAAATGGTCGCTAGTCTCCATTAATTATTCTTTCATTCGGCATAACAACACAAGCCTGTGGGCTGTGGCTCATAACCGTGGAAGAAGCTTGCGTTGCATTCGCTTTGCGAGGTCTTTGGATATAATCGTTGCTATGCATCGGCATTTCTACTTTGGTTGTGAACGAGCAAAAACAACTAGGTGGTGTTTGCAAACCCCATCAATCCTGCAGGTCGCTATTGAGTGAGGATAATTCATGCATTTACTTCAATAAATCTGCCGAACCATCCTGTCTTAATTTCAATTCTTTATTGATTCTACTAATAGATATAAACATCACAGCAATGATTGCAAACTCCGCAAATGCAATGGCATAACTACCCTGATAAAATAAAACTGCTACGGCCACCAACAAGAAAACAGCAACTACTTTTAATGATGTTATCATTGACTTCAGCTTTCCAGTGGGCTTGCTTTTAAGATCGTCCATTTTCATGCTATTCTTGGTTTTGAGTTCGGTCCCAATGATTCAAAATGCCTATTCGCGAGCAACCTTATGCTCTATCAAATCTAAGTAAAATAGTGACCGCTTATTAAACGGCACCGAAGCCATTGGCGTTCCCGCCAAACAACCGACAGCAAACGGCTATGAACGACTACATACGGGTATTAACCGACTAAGGAATGGGCACCGGTGAATGTTTGCATCGCCGTTGGGAACAATCCCTCGGTGTAACGAAAACAAAACACTAAAACCCAATTCCCATGAACACGCTAAAGAACAGAGTACACCTTATTGGCAACCTTGGATTTGACCCGGAAGTACGCGAAGTAGCAGAAGGTCGTAAGGTGGCTCGCCTCTCACTTGCCACGAACGATAGCTACCGCAATGCACAGGGTGAGCGTGTTACCGATACACAATGGCACACTGTCGTTGCATGGGGTAGCACAGCGGATGCCGTTGCCCGCATTCTACGTAAAGGTTCACCCGTTGCATTGGAGGGCCGCTTGGTACACCGCTCATATGAAACCAAGGATGGGAGCAAGCGCTACATCACGGAAGTGGTATTGAGCGATTTTCAATTGCTGCCACAACGTGCTGATGTTGCGGCGTAAGGCATAGTCTAACTTCTTGAGAACGGCTCTAGGAAACTGGGGCCGCTCTTGTTTTTCCTTGATAAACCTCCGGCTATGCTGGTGCTCATGTGCTTGAGGCTATGCCTATGTTTGCCTTTGGGTAAATATAAGTGACTCAGCCATGTGGTTTATGAGTGCGATTACCATATTGTGTGGGTGCCCAAATACCGGTTTCGGATACTGAAAGGTGCAGTTAAGGAGTTAGTAGAGCATGGCGTTCGAATGCTTTGTGAGCGGAAACGATGTGTTGTTGAAGAGTTAAGCGCTCAAGAGGATCATATCCATTTGCTCGTGTCTGTTCCACCGAAGGTTTCAATATCGCAGCATATACGAGTATTGAAAGGCAAACTAGCAATCAAAATATTCAAGAGCTATTCACAAATTAAACAGAAGCCGTATTGGGGGAATCACTTTTGGGCAAGAGGATATTTCGTGAGTACAGTAGGTTTGGATGAGGATATGATCAAGCGGTATGTTCAATATCAAGAAAAGGAGCAAAAGAAGGTCGAGGCTCAGCAACAGAGCTTCGAGTTCTGACGTGCCGCCCTTTTAGGTGCTTCTCAATGCCACCTTCTAAGAAGGTGGATTTTTACGGTGCTAGCCAATGTTATTTTAGATATATTTTGGGAAAAGTCAAATGAATTTTAATTCCCAATGACCTGAATAATGCTGGATAATGTTTTTCATTTCCCCAGATCCCTTCTTTGTTTTTCTCTCTAACATAATTTGTAATGTTGATTTTGCTAAAACTTGCCAGTGAATCCACAAGTTTTTGGCAATGAGATTCATTTTCTTTGAGGCTTTCATCATATCTGATATATATACAAAGAATTTGAGTGTTTTTTAATTGAGCATTAAATTCTAAAACCGAATTGTAAAACTCTTCAACAGCATTTTCTGATCCGAGAGAGTCACTAGCTACATTATAGATAAAATAAATTTCATTATTTAACAATGATTTTAGCCTATCAATTCTTCGTAGGAATTTATCTTTATCAGATTTTAGGACGATCAGATTTTTTTCGTGCATAAATTCCGCATAAGGATATTTTTCAGAAACAATATGTCCTCTTGAATTTATATATAGATCACTCAAAAAATCAATAAAATCATTCTTTAAGTTTTCAGACACAAATTCCAAACCTCTTATTGAGTCTGTATTCAACCAGTCAAAAGGAAGACTCTTATTTCGAATATTTAATTTTTGTAAAGCATATGCAGGATGACAATCACAACCAAGAGGAATTATTTCTTTTCCGCATTTGTATTTTTTCTCAATAAACAAGAATTTTTTAAAGCGAGTTTTCGGTATATAAAATATGGGGATTCTCATCTAATAGTTGCTAGCTAATGGCTACCCAACACTCCTGTTGAACAACTCAGCGGAAATGCTGTTCGCTCTAGCAAATGTAAGGAAGATGCGACCACTCGGAAAACGGCATCGAAGCCATTCTTGATCCCGCTAAGCAACCGACAGCAAACGGCTATGAACGACTACATACGGATATTAACCGATTAAGGAATGGGCAGCAGTGAATGTTTGCATCGCTGTTGGGAACAATCCCTCGGCGTAACGAAAACAAAACACTAAAACCCAATTCCCATGAACACGCTAAAGAACAGAGTACACCTTATTGGCAATCTTGGTTTTGATCCAGAGATCCGCGAAGTAGCAGAAGGCCGCAAGGTGGCTCGCCTCTCATTGGCCACGAACGATAGCTACCGCAATGCACAGGGTGAGCGCGTTACCGACACACAATGGCATACTGTTGTTGCATGGGGAAGCACCGCTGATGCCGTGGCCCGCATTCTGCGCAAAGGTTCACCCGTTGCATTGGAGGGGCGTTTGGTACACCGCTCATATGAAACCAAGGATGGGAGCAAGCGCTACATCACGGAAGTGGTATTGAGCGATTTTCAATTGTTGCCACAGCGTGCTGATGTTGCGGCGTAACACATAACCAAATTGAACGAGAACGGCCCCAGGAAACTGGGGCCGTTCTTATTTTCGCACGGCTAACGCTCATCCGCAGTGGCGGAAGTGTAGCCGAGACAGTACAGCCGGTGGAAGTGAGCCAGACGTTTCTCCATAAGGAATCATCAACACCGGATCCGGAGGATCATACGCTGATCATGGAGTTGAGTACGCCGGGTGGTTTGTTCACGCGGATCGTTATGATGTGGAGGATGGTAAGCAGTCGTAGTGGAAGTGAAATTAAAGTTACGGGTTGCCCCAACACCTAGCTGGATATGTAAGGGACCTTGTCTCGGATCGTGAAAAGGACATCTTACGATCAGCTGTTCCCAGCAGCCAACGATACCGGAAACGGCCAACGCCTCTTAACCCAACGAGCACAAGGAGCTTCTACTCTACGGTACAGCACCACCGCTAGAATCTGTAACGTGAAGATCGTGGCCGGGAGGTGCCCGAGTACCGAGTGGAAAGCCGTGTAGAACACACCAAAGTGGATCAAATAGAAGGCATACGAACTGCGTCCCACAACTTGGAACAATTTGGTCGATAGAAGCTTTCGCAACAACGTTTCTTCTGTAAGAAAGCCCCAGAATAGCAAGCTGACCCCGAACACAGGAAGCACGAAGTTTGAGATCATTATACCGCCCACTGCATTATAGTCCCAATGGAAGTAGGCGCGAACAAATAAACAAATTGTAATGATGATGGAGCCGATCAGAGTTGCGTAATGGTTTTGGATGGTGCTCCCCAATTTCTTGTAAGCGATCGCGAGACCAATGCCGACGAAAAAATCAGGAGCACGACCTAATACGGTAGCGCCGAACATGAACATGTTGGAGTCCATGAAACCGTAAAGTGCATTTCCGCCAACGACGTTCACTAGCAGAAGGCCCAACCCAACGAATAATAGCGGGAGTACGATCACGGCACGCCAGCCCCTGCGATGTATCACTAAGAAAATGAATGGCGCTAAGAGGTAGAATGCCATTTCGGTCGTTAGGGACCAGCCTTGCATGATCCCGGAAAATTTAAGCTCGTCGAACCAACCCTTCAGAAGGGCGATATCGATAAGGTAGAAGAAGAACTCCTTACCGTCCACGTGCATTCCTTGTTGGATCCGGACCGCGAACGTAACTGTGCTTAGGACCAAGTAGAGTGGCACTATGCGACCAACGCGGCGCATAATGTAGGGCTTGAAACCACCGCTTGGAAGATCGAAATAGTGATAGGTGATCACAAAGCCACTCAATACGAAGAACGGCGTGAGGCACAGGTTGAGTTGTCCTATGAACGCGAGGATGAACGGATGCTGCAGCATGGGTATATCCGGCCCGAAATGATGCAGTACTACTACATAAGCACATACAGCCCTTACACCATCAAGGGCAACGAAGCGGGTGCTTTTTGGTGAAGTAGAAGCCGACATAATGGCCAAATGTAGGAGGAACCCTATGCCTTGTTACCTATCCGTATAGACCGCGTTCGATCATGGCGCTAGCGCAGTGCTGACCTTCGCTGAACGAATAATCGAATTCCACGGAACCTCTTGTTCGGGTGAGAGAACACCTCAATAAATGCATCACTCCTTACTTCGAGGGTTGCACTACTCGGATGTACCGGGTGTCCAATGTTTGTCCGTCACCGAGCGGATCCGCCAACTCGAAACTACCAGATCGCGTTGCTGTAGTCGACTCTTTATCGCCAAGTCGCAATTTGCTATGGCAGCGTGTTACGTTGATGCGCGGTGCATGAACGCGCGAAATGATACGGTGGTTATCGGTCCACCAGCCAATGTCTGATAGGTTCAGTTGGCCGCGCACGTAGCGGATCACCGGCGCTGTTGATGCGCTGTTCCAGTAGATGTTGCTCAGGTTTACGGATGCCTGTGGGGTCATATTCACGAGTATGCTCTCCTTGCGCACGTTGTGTTCCACATGAAAGTTCTCCAGGGTGAAGGACTTCATAGTTGGGTTGGAGCCGAACCGCTCCTGGTCATTATGCATTTCTGCAGATAGCAAGAGGTCGCGATCGGCTTCTCCTCCCTCCGAGATGCAATCCACTAACCGCACGCCTCCACAATTGAGCACACTATAAGCGTTCGTAGTGGTGTTGCTACAGTACACGCGGCATTGTGAGAGTACCGTACTGTTGCTCTGACTGTTCGTTGCAGAAGCTCCCGGCCAATCGCCTGTGCGAATTACGAAGCCATCGGCTTTGGGGTTCGTCACCAATACGTTCTCGATACGGGCCATTAAACAGAACCGGAGGTCCACTGCAATTTCGGTCTGATCATGGAGCCGGCAATTGCTCACGATGCTGCCCAATGTTGCTTGCAGGTCGATCGCCTTCTTACCTCCCGTGATCTCTGAAAAGTCACGGATCACATAGCGGCAGGTCAACTTCTTGTCAACCATTTTCTGGTTTAGGACCTGTCGGGTAAAGCCGTTCGAATTCGGCCCTAGCACGAGCGATGCCCCTTTGCCATCGATCACGCAGAACTGCACATCGGGCAGTACGATATCGCCCTCACTCTTGTAAGAAGTACTTGCAGAGAATGAGATGTAGGTCGCATCGGTCGGAAGCGTTTCGAAGAATTCGCCCACATCCACACCAACTGGAACAATGTATTCCGTAGCGACCACATTGATCACCGAACACCAGAAAAGAAAAAGTCCCAAACCAAGACGGTACATACCGCCAAGTTCGGGACTTTTACGAAAATAGAAGATCCTATTGGATCACTATGCGATAGTTGTATCGAATACCATCCAACTGGATCCGCATCAAATGAACCGCTGGTGGTAATTGAGAAACATTCAATTGATGGGGTAAAGCCGTGATCCGTTCTTGGTGTTCCAGACGAGCATCCATGCTGAACAACTGCACAATCGCTTCTGTCATAGGCGTTGCACCGTCGATGGTGATGACATCGGTTGCGGGTTGTGGATAGATGCTGAATAGGTCTAGTGCATTCAGATCGGTAACGCCATTCGGACCAAAAGGCTCAACCGTTTGGCAGGAAGTGGACCAGCAGGTGTCCTGTGTATTCTGATTCCAGTAATATGTGCTCAGGCATACAGTGTATGGTCCCGGGGGTTCGAAATAATGGATCTCGTCGCTATCATACCCTTCCGTTCCATCGCCGAAATCCCAAACATATCCATCTACGCTCTGCGAAGTATGTGCTTCAAAGAATACAGCTGCGTTCCCGTAGACCACATCAAACCAAGTGGAGAAACTATCGCAGCCCATTGTGTTCCCTACCGTGAGCGTTGCGCAGTCTTCAACCAAACACGTGTCTCCGGTAATGGGGTCGTATAGAGCACCCAGCACACAGACCTCGTACTCCCCAGGATCATTGAAAACGTGTTGTGTCGCTGCGCCGGTTGATTGTGTATCATCCCCGAAATACCACGTAAAACTGGTGTTTGGTCGGTTTGATGTGGCATTGAAGAAATACGTTGCATTGCCGCCTTCATTCCACGCAAGGGATACCGAGAAGTCATCGCATGGGTTACCCTGCCCAACGGTGATATATGTGCATGTGCTATCAAAGCAATTCTGCCATTCTGCGATCAAACACACTTCATAACTGCCCTCGGTCGCGTACGTATGTGTTGGTGCCAAGTCGTTACTGATCGATCCATCTCCGAAATGCCAAGTGAATACAGTTCCTAGTTCAGTCGGCGTGCAGTTGGTGAAATAAACAATGTTGGAGCTGGTCTGGGTCGGTTCGAAACAGGCGACCAGGAAATCGCATGGATCCCCGCCTTGGATCACCAGTGTATGGCACGTTGAATCGGAACAGGTGACCACCCCGCCACCTTGCTGCTCAAAGATGCTGATCGCCGTGAGGCAAACGGTATAGGTGCCCGCCGTGAACATATGGTTCGGCTGCGCGTCGTTACTGGTGCTGCCATCGCCGAACTCCCAATACCACGTGGTCTGTGGACCAACGCCAGTTGTTGCGTTACTGAAGAACGTGCCGTTCGGTGTGGTCGTGGATATGAATTCGGCATTCAGGTTTTCACAAGGATCTCCGCTGCCGCTAACAATGACCGCTTCACAATGATCCGCAAAACACGTGTCCTGGTTCACCGGGTCCCAGGTCCATACGGTCAAGCAGGTTTGGTAAGTACCAGGTGCTGGATAGGTGTGGTAGGGATTTGGGCCATAGTCCGTTGTGCCGTCCCCGAAGTCCCAGAAATAGGTCCATGTGTTATTGATCACGGCATTCGCGAAGTTCATGCCGGAGGCGCCACCTGAGTAATTGAAGTTGGAGTCAAGTTCGTCGCAGGGGCTTCCTCCTGCTACGACCAATGAAAAGCAGTCTTCAACAATGCATGTATCTTGAGCAACTTCATTGTAGTACGTCCCCACAACACAAACCCAATAGGTACCCGGATCGGTGAAAACATGTTGCACATTCTGGCCAGTTGCGTCCGGGGTTCCGTCATCGAATAACCACGTATAAGTCACGTTCGGTTGGTTCGCGGTTCCGTTGAAGAAATAGGTGTCGTTGCCACCTTGGTTCCAGAATAATTCTACAGCGAAGTCATCACAAGGGTTGCCTTGCCCTACAGAAATATAGGTGCAGGTGCTATCAAAACAATTCTGCCACTCCGCAACCAAACAAACTTCATAAACACCTTCGTTCGCATAGGTGTGTGTTGGTGCAATGTCGTTACTGGTTGACCCGTCTCCGAAGAGCCAGGTGAAAACCATTCCCGGTTCGTTCGGGGTGCAATTATTGAAGAATACGACGTTGGAGCTGGTTTGTGTTGGCACGTAACAGGCTTGTAGGAAGTCACACGGGCCACTACCGATCACGATCGATTCACAGTGATCTGCGAAGCACGAGTCTTGGCTAATTGGATCCCAGATCGAAACGGTCAGGCAGGTCAGATAGGTGCCTGGTCCTGGATAGGTGTGGTATGGGCTTGGGCCAAAGCCCGTTGTGCCATCTCCGAAATCCCAGTAATAGGTCCAGTCCAAGTTTACGCTCGGGTGTCCGAAGTTCATTCCTTGTTCTCCGCCGGAGTAATAGAAATCTGCACTTAGTTCATCACAAGGGTTAACACCCTCTACTACGATGGTGGTACACGTACTATCCACGCAATTCTGCCAATACATTGTCAAGCAAACAGTATAAGTGCCGGGTTGCGAATAGACATGATCCGCGATCATGCCAGTATCCGTAGTGCCATCGCCGAAGTCCCACATGAATTGTGAGTTGGCGATCGGTGTCGAGCAATTTTCGAACAAGAAAGTACCACTACCGTAATCGTTCACCAGGATGCATGCTTCAACATCGTCGCAGACCCAAGGTTCTTCGATGATGACATCGATGCAGATAGAGTCCACGCATGTGACCACCTGGCCTTCATATTGGTATAGGCTGATCACCGTTAAACAGGTGTAATAGATGCCCGGCTCAGCGTAAGTGTGGATGGGTTGTGGGTTGTCGCTGGTGGCGCCATCTCCAAATGTCCAGGACCAGATGCTTTGGAAACCGGTTCCTGTTGTTCCGTTGGAGAAGACGGTTCCACTGGGTGTTGTGTTCGCACTAAAGCCGGCATTCAGGTTTGCGCAAGGGTCATTACCCACTGCGATATACGTGCATGTGCTATCAAAACAATTCTGCCATTCTGCAACCAAACAGACTTCATAATTACCTGCGTTCGCGTAGGTGTGTGTTGGTGCAATATCGTTACTGGTCGTCCCGTCCCCGAAGAGCCAAGTGAATACCGTTCCTAGTTCAGTCGGCGTGCAGTTGCTGAAATAAACACTATTGGAGCTGATCTGGGTGGATTCGAAACAGGCTTGTAAAAAGTCGCACGGATCATTGCCCTGGATCACCAACGTTTGACATGTTGAATCAGAACACGTGACCGATCCGCCGCCTTGTTGCTCAAAAATGCTGATGGCCGTGAGGCAAACGGTGTAAGTGCCAGGCGCGAATAAGTGTTCGGGTTCCTCGATGTTGCTAGTGTTGCCATCGCCGAAGTCCCAATGCCAAGTGCTCACGAAACCAACGCCTGTTGTTGCATTGCTGAAGAAAGTGCCGTTGGGTGTGGTGTTGGACGAGAAACCAGCATTGAGGTCATCACACGGATCAGTGTCACCCACCACGATCGTTGTACACGTGCTATCCACGCAGTTCAGCCAGTAAATGGTCAAACAAACAGTATAGGTTCCGGGTTGTGTGTAATAATGATCCACAACTACGCCGTTCTCAGAAGTGCCATCACCAAAGTTCCAGAGGAACTGTGAGTTGGCCGTCGGTGTTGAGCAATTCTCGAAAAAGAACGAACCGTCATTGTTCTGGTTGACGATCATGCACGCTGCTACATCATTACAGGGTTGAGCATTACATGTTAGGATCAAAATAAAGCTGACGAAGAGAAAGAATGGTCGCATAATGGAGGTGTTTATGCGTTAGTGACGGTGCAGCAGCGTGTATTGGTTGTCCCGGAGGTCTACCAGCGATTGTGGGAAGCTCAGTAATTAAAAGTTTGAATACGCTAGATCACCGCGCTACCACCAACCGAACCACTTGGGGGCTGTTCACTGAACTATTCGAAAAAACCCGCGCCACATAAACCTCTTCCGGCTCTCCACTAAGATCTACGCTGCTTCCGAAGGTTTGTAGAATCTCGCGGCCAAAGGCATCGTAAACTACAATGTGTTTGGGTTGTTGTAGGTTGAAGGTGAATTGGGCGGTGGAAGGGTTGGGGTGTGGGATAAGTGATTCAAAGCCATTTTGCAGCCCATGAACACTCTGGCTTAAATAGGAACACGACCCAACACCGCCGGGTAAACCAGAGTTGCTAATATCGTACTGTATGGTGTCATTCACACAGCAATTCCAGAACACGCCGCTTAATTCTAACAATGGACCGGATACTGTTCCCATGCCTTCTTGCCAGAAAACGGTTTCCGCCCCAAGGGGGTTGAACAGATCTGGCTTTAGGTAGTGCCTCGTAACGGAGACTCCTAAAGACGAAAGAATCACTACAGAATCAACAATTAGATCGACATAGTAGAAGGAATCTCAAAAATAAGCATTGCCTAAGTTATCTATGAACACTGGGCTTTGATCAACTTTTTAATGTTCCAGTTGATCTTCTTCTTTGGCGCAATGTACTTCGCTAAGAAAAGCGATGGACATCAGCGACAAGCAATGGGAAGTGTTGGAAAAACCGCTTACAAGTATTTTTCATAAGAGCGAAACACGTGGCAGGCCCAGACAAGATCCACGTGCGGTGCTTAACGGGATCTTGTGGATATGCCGGACCGGTGCACCATGGGCAGATCTACCTGGCAGATACCCGCCATACCAGACTTGCCATCGGTACCACAAACACTGGTGCAAGAGCGGTTCTTGGGATAAACTGCTACATGCTCTTGCATCAGATCTACGCGATCGAGGGAAGATCGACATTACCGAATGCTTTATCGATGGCACCTTCGCAAGTGCCAAAAAGGGGGCTTGTGTTGGACCTACTAAGAAAGGGAAAGGCACCAAGATCATGGCAGTCACAGACGCTGTTGGTATTCCTCTCACCGTACGGGCCTTTAGCGCCAGCACCCATGAAGTAAAGCTAGCCGATAGGACGATCCGTTCGTGTGCCATAAAGCCCAAACGTGTGATCGCCGACAGGGCGTACGACAGTGACAAACTAAGACGCACATTGAAGAAACGCGGAATCCAACTGGTATGTCCGCACAGGAGTAACAGAAAACGACAAGTGCATCAAGATGGACGGGAATTACGGCGCTACAAACGCCGCTGGAAGGTCGAAAGGTTGTTCGCGTGGTTGTTTAACTCGCGCCGTACATTCGTTCGGTATGAATACCATGCAGACCTCTTCTTAGGCATGGTGCAGTTGGCTTGCGTAATGATAATTCTCAAAAGTTATTTTTGAGATGGCTTCTAATAGGAAATCCAGCTTGTGCCTGTTAGAGATAACAGAACATTAAACACCGTATCTCCGGTCTGTGCAGACAAATCGCCAGTAAGAAACTCAGCTGCCGAATCGGGCAGATAAACATAACCCTTACCATTCGGGGCGGAGCGAACATAATGATCCCTATTGAAATAAGGTGAAGTAGCGTCATTGTATTCCGATATCCTTTTGTAAATAGTGCCGTTAAGCAATGTGTCTGGCGAAGACCTCATCGTGAGCCAAACATCGAAACCAGGAGGGCCGCCGTTATCATCACGCCCGTACCAACTGGCATTTGCTTCCGGATAGAACTGGGCGTTAGATGAAACAGCTATCGCAACCGTCAGAAAGAATATGAAAGCAATGCGCATTTCCTAATACTATTCGATTATTAAACTGCCTCCGGGTCTTCCGTCTGAGGAAGCCTTGCGTCCGGCACCCTGGATCGTGACCGTAACTATTCAATCGGATTGCTACTAAACAGCTTACAAGGTATCAATTACTCCTTATTTTACATCACTTAAGGGTAGAGATTTGTATATTATGAACAGAAAGATTGGACGCATGTTGGAGGTCTTTATGAGTAAGTGACGGTATTGTACCATGCAATAATTGTCCCCCGGGTAAGGCCATATGTAAGATTCTTGAATTTTTGTGATCACCGAGGTTACGGACCGAACGTTGAGGTCATTGGCCAATAAGACCGCTGTGACACTGGCTTGTAGCAAGGTTCGGCCCGAATTATTCACTTACTTATTGCCATATCCACTGATCGTTCTACTTTTGCCGTCCCTTAAACGGGAAACCTTCCCTGGTAGCTCAGCTGGTTAGAGCACATGACTGTTAATCATGGGGTCGCTGGTTCAAGTCCAGCCCGGGGAGCAAAAGAAAGCCGCAGAACAGCGGCTTTCTCGCTTTGGATAACCCCTGTACAACACGTAGAACATGGAACTCATCACTGTAGGCACTGTCGCTTTTGATCGCATTGAAACCCCGTTCGGCATAGCTGAAAAAACTGTTGGTGGCGCTGCCACTTACATCTCTTTGGCCGCTTCGGTCTTCTTAGAGAAAATGGGCCTTGTAAGTGTTGTGGGCGATGATTTTCCAGAGGCAGTTATGCAGGACTTGCGCAAACGCGGCGTTGACCTAAGTGGTTTGGAAGTGCTTAAAGGCAAGGAAAGTTTCTTCTGGAGTGGTAAGTATCACTACGATATGAATAACCGTGACACGCTTGAAACGCGTTTGAACGTATTGACTGAACTGGACCCGGTGTTGCCGGAAGCGTATCGCAAAGCTTCATACGTAATGCTTGGAAACCTTGACCCGACGGTACAGGGTAAGGTATTGGACCAAATGGATAAGCGGCCTGCAATGGTGGTCATGGACACCATGAACTTCTGGATGGATATCGCCATGGATAAGCTGAAAGAAGTGATCGCTCGGGTCGATATTCTCACGATCAATGATGCCGAGGCACGCCAATTGAGCGGCGAACACAGTTTGGTGAAAGCGGCCGCCAAGATCATGGCAATGGGCCCAAAGTTCCTTGTAGTCAAGAAAGGAGAACACGGCGCTTTGCTGTTCGGTAATGACCGGGTGTTCTTTGCACCGGCGTTACCGCTCGAAGATATTATTGATCCTACCGGTGCCGGTGATACGTTTGCTGGTGGATTCATCGGTTACTTGGCACACACGAAGGACCATAGCTTCGATAATCTGAAGCGCGCCATTATTGTCGGAAGTGCTATGGCGAGCTTTACCTGTGAAAAGTTCGGCATTGAGCGTTTGACGGAACTGTCCCGTCAGGACATCGATGATCGTATTCGTCAATTCGTGGAATTGGTTGATTTCGACATTGAATTAGTGGCAGACTGAAACCGGGATCATCTGTCTCTGAGGGGCGGCACCTACCCATATCCCCCGAATTAGGTATTGTACTCGGCGCAGCATTGTAATAGCTTTGCTCTGTTCCGAACCATCCTATCAATCCCTAACCAAATGAATCCAAACGGACTCTCTTCTCTGCGTTTTTGTGTCGTATCGCTCGTGCTCATTGCTGCTTCTTTGGTCGGACCTGATCAAACTCAGGCAGCACAAGTTCCTGAATCCATAGCGCGCACCGTTGCTCAACGGTTCATGGAAAGCCGCGTAGCGGGGCTTCGTTCCGAGCAATTGCAATTGGTGGTCAGTAAGACCGAAGGAGGCTCTACACTGTATCGCATCTACAATGTTGCCGATCAAGGATTCATTGTTGTTTCCGGCGATGACGCTGCCCTACCGATCTTGGCTTATTCGACGGAGTCGGTTTTCCCGACCGGTGATCTACCGGCGCAGATAGCAAAGTGGTTCGAAGGGTACACGCAGGAGTTGCGTGCTGTGATCCAACAAGGAGCAAGTGTCGATCCTCAGGTAACAGCCCAATGGGGAATGGTGCTCACGGATGCCCTGCAGTTCAGTGGTGCAGAACGAGCGGTGAATCCACTGTTACAGACCACTTGGGGGCAAACACCGCACGTTAATGCACAATGCCCTGGTGGCTCTGTTTCGGGTTGTGTCGCAACGGCCATGGCGCAGGTAATGAAGTACCACAATCATCCAGCAAATGGAGCAGGTTTCCATTCTTACAATGCACCGAACTATGGTACGCTGAGTGCCAATTTCGGAAGCACGACCTATGACTGGAGTTCAATGCCCAATGCGGTGAACAGTGCGAATAGCGCGGTTGCTACGCTGATGTACCACTGTGGTGTAAGCGTGGACATGGAGTACAGCCCTCAAACGAGTAATGCGTACATGATCACATCAGGTAGCCCCATTCAGGCCTGTTCGGAATATGCAATGAAAACCTATTTTGGGTATAGCACTGCGATGCATGGAGAGAAACGAGAGAACTATTCCGAACAACAATGGACCGACATGCTGCGTGCTGAATTGGACGCCAGCAGACCGATCCTTTATGCTGGACTTGGGACCGGTGGCGGGCACTGTTTCGTGGCGGATGGATACAACGACAACAACTTCTTTCACTTCAATTGGGGCTGGTCTGGGCAAGCAGATGGCTATTTCCAAGTAGGTGCGCTCAATCCAGGTTCCACTGGAACGGGCGGTGGCTCCGGTGGCTATAACAGCGGGCAACAAGCGCTGGTCGGCATTACACCGGCAACAGGCGGAGGTGGTGGTGGTGGAACACCAACAAATACCATGGCATTGTACAACTATGTTACACCATCCGCATCCACACTGTATTATGGACAAGCATTCAGTGTCTCCACTAACATCGTCAATAACGGTACGAATGGATTCAGTGGTGACTATGCTGCTGCGGTTTTCGATAATGCCAATAACTTCTATGGGTTCGTACAAACATTAAGCGGCTATACACTGCCTGCGGGTAATGCCTATAACAGTGACCTGACATTCTCTACCACTGGATTGTTCAGCATGTTGCCGGGTGTGTATTATGTGGGTGTTTTCTATCGACCAACTGGAGGAGAATGGGTGTTGGTGGGCAACAATGGTGGCTATACGAACTTACCTCAAATAAATGTGATCAACCCGAATGATCTGGAGGTTGCTACAGCGATGGTAGTGAGTCCAGGAACCTCCCTTACGCAAGGGGGACAAATATCCGTGAACCTGAATATCCAGAACGATGGCTTCAGCACATTCCTAGGACAATACGGTGTGGCCATGTATAATCTGGATGGCTCTTGGGCACAGGATGTCGGTTTATTGGATGAGAACCAAGGACTACCAAGTGGCTATTCCTATATAGCGCCGTATCTCACATTCGGGCCAGTCAGCGTAACGGTAGGTCCAGGGACTTACTTGATCGCGGCGCAGCATAATCCCAACAACACGGGTTGGCAGCTTACTGGTTCCAGCTATTTCTCGAACCCCATATTTGTTACGGTTACCGCAGCAACACAACAACCCGATCAATATGAAGTGAACGATGCCATTGCACAAGCCGCGACAATGACCGTTAATTTCAGTGGAAACAATGCATCTGTGAACACTACCGGGTCCAATTTGCATACGGGTACCGATCAGGATTTCTACGCGATCGATCTTTCTGCAGGTAACAATTACTCGATAAACGCGCGAGTGCATGATGCGTACAATAGTGGGAACGGCAACACATATACAGTGGACTGTCTCTGGTCCTATTCCACGGATGGTAGCACATGGTCTCCTGTGTTCGATGATGTCTCAAGCGGGAATATCGTACTCAACGGAGGCGGTACGGTTTACTTCCATGTGGCTCCTTATTTCGCAGGTGAACTAGGCACTTATTTGTTACAGATGGATATTCAACGAGGGGCTACTGTTGGAGTGGAAGAAAGCATCGCCACGGCCGGGATCCGTGTCTTCCCCAGCCCTGTACTGAGCAATCTGTTCATCGATCTTTCCGAGTTCAATGGATCACTTGAACAACTAGAACTGATCGACCTCAATGGGCACGTAGTGGCCAAACCGATCCTTAATTCTGTGGCAGGGACCCGAGTTACCATGGACCTGAGCACGTATGCAGAAGGCGCTTACCTCTTGCGAATGATCACGGATAAAGGAGTACGGAACGAACGCATTATCGTAGCGCGATGAAGACTTTTCTGATCGGGAGTGTTCTGGTATTTGCCTATGCCTGTTGCGGCCAAAAGGAGATGAGCAACAAAGAGACCACTACCACATCCGGGACCGACATATCCACGGAAATGCCAGCAATGGCAGATACAGGTCCTCATGTGTTGGTGTACAGTACGAAAGAAGATCATGCGGATCATGTTCCTGTGTTGCTTTCGGAAGATGGTTCTACCATAATTTCTTATCCCGCACCTAGCGACCTGCGCTCTGAGAATGGACCACCCAGACCCACGGACCTTGGCAAGGGATACCTCTTGGATAATCGCGGAATTGGTCCGAACGTAGCATTCTTGAATATGGATTATGCTACATACGCAGCATTGTATGAAGCGCCTGAGATCCCAGAGCTTATGGGAATGATCACGGATAAGGACCCATTGAAGGAACTCTATTCCTGTGGTCCACGAACACGATTCACGGATATCGCCGCTGAACTATCGACCATGATCGAAAGTGGTGCATTATCCACGAGGTGCAAGAAACTGAAGTAATTGGATCACCCCCATCGCTTAGCGACCGCATCCCAATTCACGATGCTCCACCAGTTCGCTACGTAGTCGTTGCGTTTGTTCTGGTAATGCAAATAGTAGGCGTGTTCCCAAACATCCAAGCACAGGAGCGGCTTTCCTTTGAATTCACTGACATCCATTAGAGGGTTGTCCTGGTTCGGTGTGCTGCCGATCTCCAGCTTGCCATTGCGTTCTACCAGCCAGGCCCATCCGCTACCGAACCGTTTCATTCCGGCATCCGCGAATGCGGTCTTGAACTCATCCAAGGAACCGAAGCTTCCGTTGATCGCATCGAGTACCTTGCCTATAGGTAACGTTCCTGAAGCAGGTGCCATTACTTCCCAGAACATGTTGTGATTCCATGTGCCACCAACGTTGTTCCGGACGCCCGCACCGTACTGACCGATCGTGGCCATCAGATCCATTTCATTCGCGGCCTTGACATTGCCTTCTTCAATGGCGGCATTCCCTTTTTTTACATACCCTGCATGGTGCTTGCTGTAGTGGATCTCCATGGTCTCGGCATCGATCGCGGGTTCCAGCGCGTTATACGCATAAGGTAATGCAATTTGTGAGAGCACAACCTGAACGGTCGAAGACCCGGGTGTTCCATCAGATGCAGGAATTCCTTGTTCAGGAGACTCCGGTGAATTACATCCGGAAGTATTGGCTAACAAGGGTCCGGCAACCAAAGTGCCCACCGTTGCTTTCAAAGAGCGAGAAAGAAATTGTTTGCGGTCCATGTGGTAAAGGTAGCGATCACATCAAAGAATGAAAGTGAGAACTTTCAATTCTTAGCGATGCTGCTCACTCAAAACATACCAGGATCTGCCCTTTCTCAACAGCCTTGCCTTGTTCTGCCTGAACGGATGAAACGATCGAATCACTTGGTGCTTTGATCAGATTCTCCATTTTCATCGCCTCCAGTACAAGTATCGGATCATTCTTTTTTATGACGTCTCCGGGCTTCACCATAATATTCAAGACCAGTCCGGGCATTGGAGCTTTGATCTCGCGTACTTTCTTCACCGCCTTGTCGAACCCCAAGGTGTGCATCATACGGCTCTGTTCGTCCTGTAGCTGAACAGTGTAACTGCCGCTGCCAATGCGCAACCTTACCGTATTGTTCTCGCGGTCTTCTTTCAAGACCAGAACGCGGTAGCTGCGACCATTGTGTACCAAGCTGTAACTGCTAGGGCCGGTTCTTACAAGATCAGGTGCGCCTTCACCAATCAAAGACCATGGAGCGGAAGTGGCCTTCCGTTCAAGTTCCACTGGACCTTCTGCACTGTTTATTGTGGCGTAAAGTTTGGCCATAGGTTGCGAATATATGTCGATGTGAATGATCGCGATCAACCACCGTCGAATAGTTGACCACCCGAAAGGGACGCTTCATATCCCTCATCGGCGTCGAGTTTTTTCTGTTGCGAAGCAGCTACGGCCAATTGGTCACATAGTTCATTAAGTGGATGACCGTTATGGCCCTTGATCCATTGGAACTTCACATTGTGCTGGCGGAATACGTTCAAGAATCGCCGCCAGAGATCCGAGTTCTTCTTCTTCGCGAACCCCTTCTTTTCCCAGCCTAATAACCAGCCTTGCTCAACAGCATCAACCACGTATTTACTGTCGCTCACCACCAACACATCCGTTCCTGGATTTTTTAGCGCCTCCAACGCAATGATCACGGCTAGCAGTTCCATGCGGTTATTGGTAGTAAGCCTGAAGCCCCCCCACAATTCCTTGCGGTATTTCCCGCTTTCCAATACAGCACCATAACCACCGGGACCGGGGTTTCCGCTTGCAGCACCGTCCGTATGGATCGTGACCTTCATGTTGTTGATCGGGCGTGATCCCGTTCTCAGGTGGAAGGGAATAGGAAGGTAATATTACCTGCGAACAACTTAACGGATATCGCCAACAGAATAATTCCAAAGGCTTTGCGGATCACGATCAGCCCAACCCTGCCTAGCAAACGCTCGATACGCGAAGTGAGTAAGAGCACCAATACGACCGGGATCATATTCAGGATGATCGCAATAAGAATATTCGGCCGATCGAACTCTGCTCGGAGTGATAATACAGTTGTGATCGTGCCTGCACCGGCAATTACAGGAAATGCTAAAGGCACTATGCTGTACACTTTGTTATCCGCCGAAGCATCCGTAAGCCCCGGTGCGGAAAGGTCTTCTTTGAACAGTTTTAGTCCAAGGACCATTTCCAACGCAATGAAGAATAGGATCAAGGCTCCAGCGACTGCGAAGGAGCGCACGTCGATACCAAGTATGGAAAGAATGGTCTCGCCCAGATAAAGGAATGTGATCATGATCCCCATACTTACCAGCGTTGCACGCGCCGGGTAGATCTTACCTGCCTTTTGGCGTACATCCAGGATCAAGGGTATCCCACCAACGATGTCGATCACCGCGAAAAGGATCAAAAAGGCTTTGCCGATCTGTTTGAGGTCGAAATAATGCATTCGTTATTTATTGGTGATTGTCCGGTATTTGTGAGCAACGATCATGTTTGGTGGCCGATGCCGCCAAGCTTCTCCTCAAGGTGATCCAAATACTTTTCTGCCACTTTGGGATAGTGTTCATGCTCTAAATGGTGGATGCGCGCAGCCAACGTTTCCGGGGTGTCGGTCGGTAACACAGAGCATCGCACTTGTAATAAGTGCTTTCCCTGATCATACTGCTCGTTCACCAGGTGGATGGTGATCCCGCTTTCATTTTCACCTGCCGCGATCACAGCGCGATGTACGTGTTCTCCGTACATGCCTTTGCCGCCATATTCAGGCAGGAGCGAAGGATGAATATTGATGATGCGATCGGGATAGGCCAGCACTATTTCTTTTGGGATCAATCGCATGAATCCCGCCAGTACGATCAGGTCGATTCGTTGACCTTGGAGCTCTTTCAGTAAGATGCCATCCTTAAGGGCTGCACCATTGAACAAATAACTCGGAATTCCCATATCCCATGCCCTTTGTAACACGCCGGCCTGGGGTTTATCGCATCCGATCAAGGTGATATCCACACGGTCATTTTCGTTGAAGTGTTCGATAAGTCGCTGGGCATTCGTGCCACTGCCTGATGCCAATATCGCCACGCGGAACATGGCGCAAAGGTGAGGTTTTGGTGTGATCCTGGAATTCCTCCCGAACTTCATCCCATCATGGAAGACGAAGCGCCCCACGTACCGCTCGATTTTATTCGCTATGGTCCTACTGAAATGCTGGATCGTGCAAGGCAATTCCATGGTCTTATGGACCGAAGACGCACCATTCGCTACTTCAGTGACGAACCGGTTCCGTTCGATGTGATCGCTGAGGTGGTGCGCACGGCGAATACCGCACCAAGTGGGGCCCATAAACAACCATGGACTTTTTGCGTGGTAGGAAACCCAGCTCTGAAGCACAAGATCCGCGAAGCCGCTGAGCAAGAAGAAAAGATCAACTATGAAAGCCGTATGTCCGAGGAGTGGTTGGATGACCTGAAGCCGTTCGCGACAGACTGGAACAAGCCGTTCTTGGATATCGCCCCTTGGCTCATCGTGGTATTCAAACGCGCCTATGAAATGGATGCCGATGGTAATAAGCACCAGAACTATTACGCGGCTGAAAGTGTTGGAATTGCTACCGGAATGCTTTTAGCAGCAGCGCATAATGCCGGATTGGCTACGCTAACGCATACGCCAAGCCCAATGAATTTTTTAGCGGGAATTCTGGATCGCCCGTCCAATGAGCGACCATTTTTGCTGATCCCCATCGGGTTCCCAGCAAAAAATTGTCAAGTTCCCGACCTGAAGCGCAAGGGATTGGACCACGTGTTGGTGCCATTCAAATAAGATCATGCGTGCGCATGTCGAAAATGCTTTCCTTTGCACCCTGTTCAACAAATAACAACAAGAACATGTCGGATATTAAGTCAAGGGTCATCGCTATTATCGTGGATAAGCTCGGAGTAGACCAGGCCGAGGTAACGCACGAAGCTAGCTTCACCAACGACCTTGGCGCGGATAGCCTTGATACTGTCGAGCTCATTATGGAGTTCGAGAAAGAGTTCAATATTGCTATCCCGGATGATCAAGCCGAGAAGATCCAAACCGTGGGTCAGGCTGTGGATTACGTGGAAAAGAACGCCAAGTAAACGTATTTAGCATGGAGCTCAGACGCGTGGTTGTCACTGGTCTGGGTGCGCTCACTCCACTCGGGAACACCCTAAAGGAGTACTGGGAGGGCTTGGTGAGCGGCCGTAGCGGAGCTGCGCCAATCACTCGCTTTGATCCAGCTAAATTCAAAACGCGATTCGCCTGTGAGGTCAAAGGGTTCAACCCCGAGGACTTCATGGATAGAAAAGAAGCGCGTAAAATGGACCCGTACAGCCAATTCGCTGTCGTTTGTGCCGATGAGGCCATGAAGGATAGCGGACTGGATCTTGATAAGGCGGACCGGGAGCGGATCGGCGTGATCTGGGGCAGTGGTATTGGTGGCTTGAAAACCTTCCAGGACGAGTGTATCGGTTTTGGACAGGGTGATGGAACACCGCGTTTCAACCCATTCTTCATCCCAAAGATGATAGCCGATAGTGCTGCTGGGTTGATCAGCATGCGCCATGTGCTCTATGGACCGAGTTATGTTACGGCCAGTGCTTGTGCTAGTAGCAACAACGCGATGATCGATGCTTTCAACTACATCCGACTTGGCACCTGTGTGGCTGTGGTAACAGGCGGGAGTGAGGCTGCGGTCTATGAGGCTGGTGTTGGTGGATTCAACGCGTTGCATGCTATGAGCACGCGCAATGATGACCCCGGAACCGCTTCTCGGCCTTATGATAAGGACCGGGATGGGTTCGTTCTGGGCGAAGGCGGTGCGGCGATCATACTTGAAGATCTGGAACACGCCAAAGCTCGCGGCGCAACCATCTATGCTGAAGTGATCGGCGGGGGGTATGAGCAGCGATGCCTACCACATAACAGCACCTCACCCGGACGGTCTTGGAGCTGAGCTGTGTATGAAGCACGCCATGCACGATGCTGGTATTGATGCAACGGATATTGATTATATCAATACCCACGGAACAAGCACACCGATCGGCGACCCGCAAGAAGTAAAAGCGATCCAGCGCTTATTCGGTGAACATGCGTATAAGCTCAATATTAGTTCTACGAAGAGTATGACAGGCCACTTGCTCGGTGGGGCAGGGGCCGTAGAAGGTGTTGCGGCGATCATGGCCGTGAAGAACGATATTGTTCCTCCAACGATCAATCACTTCACTGACGACCCTGTATTGGACGCTAAGTTGAATTTTACATTCAACAAGGCAGAAAAGCGAACAGTGAACATCGCACTTAGCAATACCTTCGGTTTTGGAGGACACAATACCTCGGTGATCTTCCGTAAGTACCATTGACCCACGTTTTGTTCCGTAGCCTTTTCAGCCGAGCACGAAATGCAGAAGAGCGTCGTGTGCGTGCGTGGTGCAGATCTACATTAGGCCTTACACCCGGTGATCTGCCGCTTTACCGCCAAGCACTGCGGCACGTGAGCGCAGTTACTGAGGACAGACCCGACCTTCCCGATAATGAACGCTTGGAATTCTTGGGCGATGCCATCCTGGATTCCATTATCGGCGAATTGCTCTTTAATACGTACCCTGAAAAAGGCGAAGGGTTCCTTACGCGCATGCGCAGTAAGCTTGTAAGTCGAAGTCAATTGAACCTATTGGCCCAACATACGCAGATCGAACGGGTCATGGAAAGCAATGTTGCCCGATCCCAAGAATCATCGGTTCCCGGTAATGCAATGGAAGCGCTGATCGGTGCCATGTTCCTGGATCGCGGCTACGAACGGACACGTAAAGTGGTCATCAAGTTGATCAACGTCCATTTCGACCTGAAGGAGTTGGAAAAAGAGGACCGCGATGGCAAAAGCCGATTGTTGGAATGGGGCCAGAAACGTCGTAAACGCGTGGAGTTCGTAATTAATGAAGAAGGCGGTAAGGGACGCGGAAAACAATACGTCGCAGAGGTGCATATTGAAGGAAAGGTAAAAGGCACGGGTAGAGGGATCAGCAAAAAAAGTGCTGAGCAGGAAGCGGCACAGGATGCTTTTTCGAGTATGCGTTCACGAAAGCCACGCCCGCCAAGGCCCCCGAAGAACAATGTGGCAAGTTCTCTGAGCGTTTCGACCGAAATCGGTCCAGTACCCAAGCCACGTCGTAGACCCGGGCCGACGAATCGACGGCCAAAAAGAGATACTTCCGGTGATGGGACATAGTGGGCTTCGTCGATAGCCGCCAACGAAACCACGATGCTGTTGCGCTTTTGATCTAAGCAACAAAACCTACTTCATGATCCAGGTTCAAGCAATGTCACAGCTACCTTTGAACTCGAGATCACTTTCATTAGTCTGCTCCAAACGTTATGGCCAAAGTCAAACTCAAACTCGATATTGAACCAGATCCGGAAGTAACGGTCATCGGGATCAGTTGCCATGAGCATGATTACCGGTTGTGTTGGGCCATGAACCACGCAATGGAGCTGGAGTTGACACGCCGAAGAGAGGATATTACAGAGGAGGTGGGGGGTCGTGAGGCACATTTCGGGGTGTATGATCATGTGGTTCATCCGGATCGCGGAGGTTATACATTGATAAACAATCATGGTGATCAGGGAGTATTGATCGCCGATCAAAAGAATGCGGACTATTTTCTGGTAGTGGATAACGAAGTTGTAGAAGATGTGCCCGACCTAGTGGATCGGATACGTGCTGCCGAATTCGTGCTCGCTGCTTTCAACCTACCATTTGATCAATTGCGCAATGGGCATAAATTATTGCGCTAGAAAAACTCTATGAACGACCCGAAAACCAAGATAGTAGCTACACTAGGCCCTGCATCAGCGGCTAAAGAAGTGCTGCGCGAAATGATGCTGAGTGGCATGGATGTGTGCCGTCTGAACTTCAGCCATGGCAATTATGAATTCTATGTGAAGTTGATCGCAACCATTCGCGAATTGAACGAAGAGTTGGGCCATACGACCGCGATACTTGCCGACCTGCAAGGCCCCAAAATGCGTGTGGGTGAAATGGAGAACGGTCCGATCGAACTGGTCGACGGTAGTGAGTTGATCATTACTAACGAGCAGATAAAAGGACGCAAAGGGATCGTTAGCACCGGCTATTTGCAATTTCCACACGACATTAAGGTCGGGGAGATCGTGCTGCTGGACGATGGCAGATTGCGATTGGAGGTTACCGCTACCGATGGCAAAAAGAACGTGACCACCAAAGTGATACACGGTGGCGTACTCAGCTCCAATAAGGGGTTGAATTTGCCGAATACGAAGATCAGTTTGCCATGTCTTACTGAAAAGGATATGGAGGACCTTGAATTCGCACTGGATCACGATGTGGATTGGATCGGACTCAGTTTTGTTCGCAATGCCAACGACATTGTGGAATTAAAGAACATTATACGTAGTCGCGAAAAACATACGCGTGTAGTGGCCAAGATCGAAAAACCCGAAGCACTTGCGGAGATCGACGCCATCATTGAAGAGGCCGATGCATTGATGGTCGCGCGCGGAGACCTAGGTGTTGAAATTCCCATGGAGAAAGTGCCATTGGTGCAAAAGGATATAATTGCACGCTGCCTGAAGAAACACCGTCCGGTGATCGTAGCTACACAGATGATGGAAAGCATGATCACCAGCATCACGCCCACACGTGCGGAGGTGAATGACGTGGCCAACGCCGTACTTGATCATGCTGATGCCGTTATGCTCAGCGCTGAAACCAGCGTAGGTAAATTCCCTGTGGAAGTTGTTATAGCCATGAACAAGATCCTGGTGGAAATGGAAACAAGCGATATCATGTACAACGTGCCCGAATCCAAACTGGAGCAGAACGAACGCATGGTGACCGATGCCATCTGTAAAGCCAGTGTGCGCATGGCAGCAGGTATTAACATCAAAGCCATCGTTACCATGACCCATAGCGGCTACACTGCATTCAAGATCAGTAGCATGCGCCCTAAAGCGCATATCTATGCCTTTACGAGCAACAAACAGATCCTGAATATGCTCAACCTCGTATGGGGAGTGCGTGCCGAGTATTACGATAAGACCGTGAGCACGGATCATACCATAGCCGATATCAAGCACATCCTACGCAGCAAGAAACACGTCGCCAAAGGCGATCTCGTCGTTAACGTTGCCAGTATGCCCATCGCCGAACAAGGCATGGCGAACATGATCAAGTTGAGCGAGGTATAACGATTTCTGATCCCTATCACTCCCTTCTTTGTGTTGAAGAGTGTCTTTGGGTGCTTTCGTTTTTTCGTTCTTGCAACGCTCTAGAGTTGATTCCCGATTTCAGGAACTCTTGTCTGTGTGTTTTGGCTCAGCCTTTGGTTGTAGCGATCAGCTCGATCTGGCGACTTGGGCGCATTCCTTATTCCAACACTCCCAATATTGAACGATCAGTTAATGGAAACCCTTGGGAATTAGGAATTTGATATCAACCAATACCATCCCATCAACGTAATCAACGAAAACGGTATCCCCACGCCCACCATCATGTTCGCCAAGCGTGGTTTCAGACCATGAGTAGATGCCAGTATCACGCCAGTGATCATCGGGGCCATGGCAGCTTCCATTAATGATATCTGTACCACTTGGCCGCTGCCTTTTAGGATAACAACGTAGAGCAGGTATATGATCGCGGGTGCGGCAAGCAATTTGAAACCAAGCCCGGCCGCCAAGAAGCCCAAGTGCTTACTGCGCCGATCCAAATTCAACTGCAACCCCACGGCCACCAATGCTACCGGCGTTATGGTGCTACCAAGCCGGTACAGACCGGCGCATATGAATTCCGGAAAGTGCAGGTCGAATAGGTTCATGGCTACGGCCAAAACAAACCCTATGAACGGCGGGAACAACATGATCTTGCGGATGATCGGGCCGGTGCGAATAACATCGCCGGAATACAACGTTGCAATTACGATACCTACCGTGCTCAGTACCACGAATGAACCAGGCTGATCCACGATCAACGCTGTGGCCAATCCTTCTTTTCCATACAGCGCTTCGATCACTGGAAAACCCACGAAGCTAGTGTTGCCCAAGCCGCTGGTAAGCACCAAACAACCCGTAAGCTTTCGCGACCATCCTAGCCAGCGGCCAAGGCTGCCAAACACCAACCACGATGCCGCAATGGAGATCCATGCCACGCCAAGCGGATAGAGTAAGTGTCGCTCCAGCTCGATCTCCGGGATGTAATAAAATGCTAACGCAGGCAGCGGAACGAAAAGCACGAACTGGTTCAAGGAAGCAGCTGCATTGGCCGGCAGACTTTGCGAACGCTGCAAGGCAAGACCAATGAGCAAACAAAGTACGAGCAAGAAGAGACTTTCCATTGAAGTGCGTAAAGTTGATAATACCTGATGCATGAATGCGAATTGGTTTCATTGGACAGCAGATCGTATGATCTATATGTCTTTCGCTATGCCGATGCGTTGGGCATACCGTTTAAGACCACGGCTGTATCTATTCCAAAGGGAAATAACCTTATACGGTTGCCGATAGCAGACCTTGGCCCAAGATCATATGTTGATGAAGCACGGATCTCAGGCGAAAGGAGGGTCACTCGTTTCGTAAAGCAGTGAAAAAAACCACGCAGGGTTGCATTTCGACGAAGGTTGTCGGGTCATAGCGGAAGCGTTTTTTGTTGTATTGGTCGCAATAGTCGGTATCCTTAGGGAGGCGTACGATTGCGGGATTGTTAACAATGGAGGTGCTAATTGTTAATAACCTTGATTGGTGTCGATGAATGATATATTTTTACCGACGAATTGACATGGCCCACGGACAAAATACCCATTTATGGGGATTGTATTTAGTCTTGCATCGCCGTTATTTAGTAGTGGAATAGCAACACAATGAGAAACTCGCTCTTCACCCCGGTCCTTTGTACGCTAGCACTAGCGGCTTCGACCATGGCATACGGAGAAGAAGTTGGTAGACTCCACTTGAAAGTGGATCTGCAGATCGAAGCGATCCTATTGGATGAGGCGCGTATCATCCTTCTTCCTGAGAACGGTGAGGCTACATTGTTGGAGAACATCGGCACTATGTTCGACCTCGATCTTGATCTAGGCACTTCATACTTGATCGAATTTCAGCGCCCAGGTTGCGTATCGCGCCAACTGATGGTTGATACACGTATTACCGGTAACGCCACGGTCACCTCCTTGATCGCTCGTGCAAAAATGAAACTGGTTGTGCCGAAAAGAGGACAGGATTTTGAGTTCGATGGCCCTGTGGGTTATATCTACTTCAATGAAGCTACCGGATCATTCCTTTACCATTCCGATTATAGGGTGGTGGGTGCGCAATTCATGATCGATCGCATGAATACGGAGCGCGAACATTTCGCACAGCCGGATGCCCTAGTGGTCGTTCCTAAGCGTGGCTATATCATTCATCCGGATTACGAGTTCGGTACAAAAGTGTCTACCGGCGTGAACAACGCGCCAATGGTACACCGCACAGGGCGTGAAAAGTCTGAAGGCCAATTCATACAGGTTGCGGAAGTTGCGCCTGATGTAACTCCAGTGACACAACCAGATGCACCCATAGCATCTGTAACACTGCCTGTTGCGCCGATCACCGGAACTGCTGCATCAATGCCGATGATCACAGCATCAGTTATGGACACCCCGTTCATCAACGAAGAACTTATAGTGAGCCGTTCACGGATCATCAAGGAGGTAAAGGTTGCACGCGAAGGACGCACCGCAACGTATAGGAAAGTGACTGAGCGCTACGGAGCCGTATACTATTTTAAGGATGGTGTTAGCTGTTCCGAGTATGTGTTCCAGTTCGGTACAACATCTGATCCTCAGCCGGCTTTCCCTTCAACGAAGTGCACCGAGGTTACTTGCAGACGTTAAGCGCGAATTAAGTGTCCACCTCAGGGTAGAGGACAATGCCCCGTAGGGTTTTGGCTTTATTGAGCTATTCGCATTGATCCAGATCATTGAATTTACCGCTGATCGTATCCATCCAGAGCGGTAGTCTTCTTCGCACAATCAACTAATAAATGGAATCTTCCAGGCCTGTTGGCCAACTGCGGTTCGCGCCTACTGTTTGCCGATCCCTTCATACCGAGCCGTTTCAAAACACGTTCGTCCTTTTAACGACGAATTCCAGTTCTCCATGAACAGAATACCTAGATGTGGGGATTGTACACGGTCTTGGGTCGCCGTTGTTTTGTGTTCGAATAAAAACACAATGAAAAACACACTTCTGATCCCGGCAATTTTAATGATAGCACTTGCAACTTCGACCCTTGCACACGGTGAAGGAGCTGGTAACCTTCAATTGAAAGTGGACCTACAGATCGAAGCGATCCTGTTGGACGAGGCGCGTATCATCCTCCTTCCTGAGAATGGCGAGACTACGTTGTTGGAGAACATTGGTACTACGATCGACCTCGATCTTGACCTAGGTACAGCATACTTGATCGAATTTCAGCGTCCGGGTTGCGTATCACGCCAACTGATGGTTGATACACGTGTTCCTGGAATCACAACGGTCACCTCATTTGCAGTTCTTGCAAATATGAAATTGGTCGTACCGAAAAGAGGACAGGACTTTGAGTTCGACGGCCCAGTTGGCTACATCTATTTCAATGAAGTTGCAGGAGCGTTCATCTACCATACTGATCTTCGAGTGGTTGGAGAACAGGCCATGATCGGTCGCATGAGTACTGAGCGCGAACGGTTTGCACAGTCAGATGCCGTAGTGGTCCTGCCTAAGCGTGGGTATATCATTCATCCGGATTACGAGTATGGTACAAAAGTGACTACCGGTATGATCAATGCGCCAATGGTACATCTCACAACTAGGGAAAAATCTGAAGACCAATTCACACAGATCGCGGAGGTAGTGCCTGTTGCAGCGGTAACACTGCATGTTCCTGCTCCGGTCGCTCCGATCGCCGCAGTTGTTGAGCTAACACCGACCGCCACACTAGCAGTAATGTTCGATCCGTCCATCACCGAAGAACTTACCGTGAGTCGTGCACGCGTCATCAAGGATGTAACGGTTTCACGCGCGGGACGCACATCAATGTACAGGAAAGTGACAGAACACTACGGTGCGGTATATTATTTCAAGAACGGTGTAAGCTGTTCTGAGTATGTGTACCAGTTTGGTACAGCTCCTCTGGGTCAGCCAGCTTTCCCAACGATGAAGTGCACTCAGGTCACCTGCAGCCGGTAAGGTTTTATCAAGCCCTTAATTTTCGGCCAAGCACAAGATCCACGTAGAATCCTGGCTTTTTGAGCCGTTCCCGCAGATCCAGATCGTTGAACATACTGCTGATCGTATGGGCAAGAGCGGGGTTCTTATTCGCCTGATCCACTACGAAATTGAAGAGACCGGGTCTGTTGGCCATTTGCTGTAAACGGGTACTGATCGCCAATTCCTTTCCCAGCCGTTTCCATACACGTTCGTCATAGTGTTTGGCTGCTTTAGCTGATGTATCATCCGCAAGGAGCATGTTCGCAGTTGTTTCTGCTGCATAAACACCCGTGATCATTGCATGACTGATTCCTTCTCCGGTAAACGGGTCGATCAAATGGCCTGCATCACCAATAAGCATATATCCATCACCACTCAGGGCTCTACGCTTGCTTGCCAATGGTAACCCCATACCTTGAATGGCTCCTTCCAGGGTAGCATGCTCAAATCGACTGCGAAGTTGTGGATGCTGGTGAACCAATTGTGACATTAGGGCCTTCAGGTCAACGCGTCTTTTCTTTACTACGTCGCTGCGTAAGCCTAAACCAACATTCGCTCTGCCATTCGGCAATGGAAATATCCAGAGATAACCGGGTAACAGGTCCTTTAGAAAGATCAATTCAATAAAACCCTGAGCATCAAGACCTGATACGCCAGAATAGTAACCTCGCACACCGGCAGCGTGGTGCTCCGGCTCCATGGGAAGTTTCGCTATATGTCTGGAGAATAGACTATTAGCCCCTGAAGCATCCAGTATCATACGGGCATTAACGGAAACCAGACCATCTTGATCCGTAATGTGCCATCCACTCGCACTTCGCGTGAACTTTTTTGCAGCAATACCCTCAATCACCGTAATGCCATCGGTGCTTTTCACATGTTCGAACAGTAACGCATCGAATATGAACCGCGGAAGTATGGCGCCCGGGGCTTCCCCGATCCCGGTTTCTCTGGAGAAGGGTACCCGAAGTGCATTCCCGTTCGGTGCGATGAATGTTACACCCCAACTCGGCATACTTTCCGAATGCCTCTTAACGGTTTCCGCAAGAACCGCATCGAGACGCTCAAGGGTGCGCATTACCTTTCCGCTTAGCGCGTCGCCACAGACCTTGTCCCGCGGAAATGTTGCTTTTTCGATCACTACTGAACTGATACCTAGTTTGGCCAATTGCAACGCAGCGGCAGAGCCACCCGGACCAGCACCCAGTATGCATACCTGTGTGTCCAATGCGGTTGGTTTCGTGGTCATACCCGGAATGGGGCAGCGGTGAATTGGTCCAGGAACCGTACGTCGTTCTCCCAGTACATGCGGAGATCGGGTACGCGATAGATCAATTGCGCAATACGTTCTATACCCATGCCAAAAGCAAAGCCGGTATACACTTCCGGGTCAATTCCACAATTGGTGAGCACCGCAGGGTCGACCATTCCGCACCCCATGATCTCTACCCATCCGCTGTGCTTACAAATGTTGCAGCCGGTTCCTTCGCATATCGTGCAGCTCATATCTACCTCTGCACTGGGTTCAGTGAACGGGAAATAGCTTGGTCGTAAGCGAATGTTCACCTCCTGCCCGAACATGCTTTTTGCGAAGTAGTCCAGCGTTCCTTTCAGATCGGCAAAGCTTACACCCTTATCAATGTAAAGTCCCTCTACTTGGTGGAACATGCAATGTGCGCGCGCACTGATCGCCTCATTCCTGTATACACGACCCGGTGAAATTGTACGGATCGGTGGTCTGCTGTGTTCCATTACACGCACTTGCACGCTGCTGGTATGGGTACGCAATGCCAGTTCGCTATCAGCAACGAAAAATGTGTCCTGCATATCCCGTGCAGGATGATCCGGCGCAAAATTCAAAGCACTGAAGTTGTGGTGGTCATCCTCCACTTCAGGACCTTGACTTACGGTATAACCAAGACGGGAGAATATGTCCACTATTCGCTGTCTAATGATCGTGATCGGGTGCAGGGATCCGGTCGGCTCGGTCAAAGCAGGTGCGGAAAGATCGACGGTCTCCGTATCCGTGTCCCCGGCCTCACTAAGTCCGGTTTTCAGTTCTTCAATGCGCGCTTGGGCGAGCTGTTTCAGCTGGTTCATGCGCTGCCCAAGTTGTTTTTTCTCCTCTACAGCAACTTGTTTGAATGCATCGAACAGCTCGGTAACACTGCCATTGCGGCCTAGTAATGCAATACGTAGCTGTTCTACTTCTGCTGTAGTTGTAGCTATTGCTTTATTCACTTCTGCCTCTAAAGCGGCAACTCGGTCAAGTAAACTCATTTCAATACACGCATGTATATGCGCAGGTCGTTAAGCGGGCGGTTCATGGCATCACAGGGCAAATTTGCTATTGCATCGATAACATCAAGTCCATCGATAACTTCCCCGAACACGGTATAGTTTCCATCGAGATGTGGTGCGCCGCCACCTGTGGAATACGCACGCTGATCAGCCTCGGTATAGGTTATGGTGTCTCCTTGTGCTTCTCTTCGGAACCGCAAGCGGGCAAGGTCATCCGGTTGATAGTTCCGGCCATGCACAATGTAGAATTGGCAGCCACTTGACCGCTTCTCCGGATTGGTTTCATCCGGCTGGCGAGCGGCCGCTAAGGCCCCCTTTTTGTGAATGGCCCCTCGTATGATCTCCGCCTCAATGGTGTATGCCTGCCCACCGCTGCCCAATGCAACGCCAGGAGCAGCCAATTTGCTATCCGTGTCCCCGGATTGGATCATTAAGCCCGGAATTACGCGATGAAAGAGCAGGCTATCATAAGTTTCTTCCTCTACAAGTTTGATGAAATTATCACGGTGCTGGGGCGTTTCATTGTACAATTCGATCACCATCGTGCCCAGTTCAGTGCGTATTTCAACCTGTGGCCGCTGGGCCCAAAGCGGGCAGGCAACCAAAAGCACCCCAAGGACGGTCATGGCTTTTGCAACCTCAAGTTGCCAACACGTGGTGTTGTTGATTACATTTGACATCCTTCAACCCTTGTATTACAAGGCAACAAAAGTAACCCAATGTCTTTTTCCAAGCTCCATCGTGCAGTTCTTCAGGCATTTGTTCTTGTGCTATTGACCACATCGTTCGCGGCGTGCAACAAGGAAAAGCCCACCAAGGTGCTCATTTCCGTTAAAATGGAAGATGGTTCGAAGGTGGCTGGCGCCGAGGTGAAATTATTTGCCAACCCTGCTGTGCCGACAGGTGATTATACACGGTTGAACAAGACCGCGGTTACGGACCTAAGTGGTGTTGCTGAATTCGATTACACGGATTTCTACGAGCAAGGCCAGAGCGGGTTCGCGGTACTTGATATTGAGACCACCGTGGATAGTTTGTTCGGTGAAGGGATCGTTAAGATCCTGGAGGAAGAGACCAGCGAGGAGACCGTTTTTCTTCTGCCTACCAACTAGTTCGCACTAAGTCGTCTCGAAATAGCCGAGTACGGCTTCTTTCATTAATCGCTCTTGTTCCTCGGCACTTAGCAGTGGCAGGTCCTTTACGCGTTCGAAATGTGGCCATCCATCAGGATCCCGTCCTAGCTCTTGGTAATAACCATAAGGCATTAGTACAACGCAGATCGCGATGTGCATGAGGTTCACTTTCTCGTCCTTCTTGAATTCGCGCGCGTGCTGCCCGAGTTCTTGTACACCGATGAGGAATAGGGTCGCATTCAGATCCAATGTGCCGGAATCGAATCGTTCCGTTAAGCGTTTGATCAGGTCGCGCCAGCGTTTTTCGAATGCGAGGTCCACGTGCTTCAGGTCTATAGGTAGCACTGCATTTACGGTACTAGCCTTGATTTGCCGACAAAGAACGGTGCTTTGGTCCCAGTATGGTAATTGCGATCAGTTTCCGGGTAAGGAGTAAGTGGCTATTTTCACCGGACCAAGTGGTCGTATTGGATGAATTGGGTGGACTGGGTCATTGTTGTTTTTTTGGGTTATGCTTTGGTTCGTGGGTTCTTTCGCGGTTTCTTCGTAGAACTTGCTGGTCTTGTTGCTCTGGTCCTTGGTATATGGGGGGCGGTGATGCTGAATGATAAAATTGCTGTGCTTATCGGGCTCGATCCTTCGCAAGAGATCATTTCGTTCTTGTTCACGCTGGTCCTTATCGTGCTTGTCGTGCATATCATTGGGCGCGTTGTGACCAAACTCGTAGATATGGTGCAATTAGGATTCCTGAATAAACTGGGCGGCGCTTTGCTTGGGATCGCTAGTAAGGCATTTCTTCTGAGTCTAGTACTGAACCTGTTCGCTGCTAAAAGCGCGACTTTTATAGGGCCGATCCCCGCGATCGACGATTCAGGGCTGTTCGAGAAGATCCGTGTGATCGCACCAGCCATGACTCCAGCGTTGGAACGGTCCAAGTGGATGCAAGCGTAATTTCATATTGAAAGTGGGTATAGCGCCGTAAGAAGCGGAATGGATCCCGGTTGGTGGAAACTTCTCTTTTTCTTGTCTTCTTCTGGAATACAGTATGATATATATCATACTGTATTCCATTTGGATCTATGAACATTGAGCTTCAAATAATGTTCCATGAAGAATCGATCCGCTTTGTTCATTGCAGTGGTCGCCCTCGTTACGGTCAATGCAAACGCCCAAAACCCACTGGCCATTCCACCCGCCATCGAGCTGGACACGTTCGATCTAACGCTGGACGAGAGTACCCATGAATTCTATCCCGGCGTGGTGACCCAGACATACGGCATCAACGCGCCGTACCTTGGACCAACGCTGATCCTGCACAAAGGGGATACCGCGCGCTTTCGGATCCACAACCAGTTAGCGGAGATCTCCGGCATGCACTGGAATGGCATGGAAGTGCCACCGGTATTCGATGGCAGCCCGCCCAGGGTGATCGAGCCGGGTGATACTTGGAACGTGAAATACAAGGTGATCGACAAAGCAAGCGTGTACCTGTATCATCCGCACACGATGGACCTGATCGGGGCACAAGTGGGCAAGGGCGCGGCCGGACTGATCATTGTTCGCGATGATGAAGAGGACCAATTGGCGTTGCCGCGCAATTATGGTGTTGATGATTTTCCTCTGGCGGTGCAGGACAAGAAATTTTCACCAACGGGGCAGTTGGTCTCTTCGCCATACGGCGATTCCATCTTGGTGAATGGCACAGCTCACCCCTACTTGGATTGTCCGGCACAGGTGGTGCGGCTCCGGTTGCTTAACGCTTCAACTGCTAGGTATTATCCATTCGGCTTCGAAGGGAATGTACCTTTCCAGGTGATCGCCAGTGAAGGAGGTCTTCTCGATGCCCCTGTAACGATGGACCGGATCATGCTGAGCAGTGGCGAAAGGGTAGAACTTCTTCTCGATCTTACCGGTATGGAAGGCGACAGTTTGTTATTGATGAGCTATGGAAGTGAACTGCCAATGACCATGCCTGGTTCGAATAACCTCTTATGGGAAAGCAGTTCACTCAATGGCATTGATTTCCCGATCCTGCGTATTCGTGTAGGACAACCCACTGCGGACCCCATCACAACGATCCCTGCTACGTTGGCCAATGTGCAACCTTACCCCGAGGCCTCGGCGGCGCTAACACGCATCAAGGAGATCACCGGCAACGGCATGGTGGGAGGTATGAGCATGTTCATGCTCAACGGCCAAGGATGGGATATGGATGCGATCAATGATACGATCATGCTGGGCGATACGGAGATCTGGACGTACATCAACCACTCCAACATGGCCCATCCGATGACGATGCATGGCGGGTCCTTTTTCGTGCTGGACCGGAACGGCATGCCACCAATGGAGTGGGAGCAAGGACCGAAGTCGGTTGTCAACGTGGATGTAGGCGATACGGTGCGCGTTATTATGCGTTTTGCCGAGTACACTACCGACGGCTGGCCATTGATGTACCATTGTCATAACCTGATGCACATCAATCATATGATGTGGCAATTCATCATCGTTGATATGACGGTGCCTACTACCGAGATCGACCACGTACAGAAACCGTTGGTATATCCTGTGCCTTCCTCCTCGTTGGTACGTTTCATCAATACATTTCCGGTAATGCAGGTGCGGGTCATGGATCTATCCGGACGGGAAGTGATGCGTACGAATGGCCCGAAGGCCGCCGAAGGCACGATCGATATCGCTTCACTTTTACCAGGAAACTACATAGCCGTGTTCATGGGCCTAGGCAACCAGGCACAGGCCATGGTCGTACGGGAATAGCCTAAGTGACCAGCAGGGCGATGCGTCGAACGGTGTCGAGATGTCGAATGTGTGGCGGTTGATCCGGCAGTGCTTTTTGGCCTGAAAAGGTATTCTATTGCATAAGTAGGGCTGAACCAACGTATGTTGCAGTCGCCCCTGACCAATTGATCACCATGAGAACCACTTTATTCGCATTTGCGATCGTTCTATCTGCAAGTGTACTAGGTCAAAAAACAACACCGAAGCTGCTCGCGATATCTGCAAACTTGTTGATGGTAGAGGGGCATGTAATTGATCTTGACGATAAACCGGTCAAAGGAGTGCAGGTGAGTGTTCGAAAGGACCACAAAGACCTTGCGGTCTGGGAATGTGACAGTAGGGGGCGATTCGATGTAACACTTGAGATCGGTGATATTTATGCCATCAACGTTTGGAAAGAAGGATACGTCAAGAAACAATTCATTGTCGATGCGCGCGCTGAGGACCCAACGAAGGTGAAACCCATTCCGTTCGAGGCGTTCATCACAATGCTTCCCTCTGAAGGACTATCGGATCATGATCTCGACGAACTTGACTTTCCGTTTGCGTTGATCTACTACAACAAGAAGAAAAAGCAATTCGAGGCTGACGCTGATCTTATTCAGCAAATGCGTGAATTGGAATATGGAGCACTTGGGAATATTTCCAAGAAGAAAAATAAATGATCCGTTAAGACCTTATCACTCCCGATCAAGGTCTTTTATCAAGCGTGCACGCAAAGTCCACAAGAACATCTGTGATCCGATCAAGTGTATTGGGGTTCAAGCATTCTAGAACATCGAGCCGCGTATGGTAGGTCGGATGCAATGATCCCATGGGTAATCCGACGATCGACGTGGCTGCAATTCCACGGGCAGTGAAACTTGTCGCATCCGTACCTCCGATCGGTATCGTCCCTGGTTTTTTGGGCAGTCCATTACGTTCGAAAGCATTCAGCAGCGCGGCGACCAGCTTCTTGTCGTGTATCTGCATAGGCAGTCGTTCCGCCTCCAGTACAAACATGTTGTCAATATCCAATACCCCATCGAGGTTGATCACTTGTGCGTTCTCTTTGATCAATTGTTCTCTGTATCGAACGGCATAAGCAGCAGAGCCCTTAAGGCCACATTCCTCGGCTCCGAAAGACACGAACCGTATGCGCGTATGTTGCAACTTTCTACTGGCTAATTGGCGGACAACTTCATAGGCAATTGCAATGCCGCTCAAATTGTCTTGTGCGCCATCGACCACGCGGTTGCCGTGAATGAAAAAGAAGACCAGTGATAATGGTGCCAGTGCAACATAGATCCACCAGCCTACCGACCCGAATACGCTCCATTTGAGAAGCCATGCAATAAGCAAATAGATCGGTAGCGAGAGCCATGCTAGCCCAGCCATGATCATTGCCCTGGCACCCCAATTCTTCAACCAATACCACCAGATGAACTCCGGAGTGCTGTCCATGTGTCCCGTAAAGATCAATGTGTTTTCTGCTTTCAATTGAGGCTCAATGGTGCCAACCGTATTGTGCGATAGTTGTTTGGAGAACAAGCCATCCAACACATTATGGAACAGTACGAAATGGAAGAGGTAGAGCACCGCGTTCACCAGTGCGACAAGCACGGCGATGGAAAGTGACCAGTAGGGAATGATCAGTGCAGCCAAGAATCCAAACGTGAAAAAACGCAGTGAGCTGAACTTTGCACGCAATGCAGCAGAGAATGGCTCTACAGCTACATCATCACAGAATGTACGGAGTTGTTCGCCGAGGTAATGTTGCGCGTTGGTCTCAGCCTCTGTTCCGGCTTTCCGTGGGCCGAACCGTTCAATGAAATGGGCAACGAAACGGTAGGGAGAATCCATATCGGGAAGTATGCTGGGAACAGTGCGAACCTTAGTAATTCGGCGGAACCGATAACCTTAAGATCAGTGAAGTGATCGAGCCGATCACGCGAATGAGCGTTACACCTTCTTTACGCGAACGGCGTTCATTCCCTTAGGCCCACGCTCCAATTCGTAGGTTACTTTATCGTTTTCGCCTACTTCCTCGAGCATGCCACTTACGTGTACGAAATAGCGCTCTTGTGATCCGTCCTCACGGATGAATCCGAACCCTTTTGAAGTGTCGAAGAAATCGATCTTACCCGTGCGCGGAGCATCCTCCTCGCCCTCTTCTTTTGGTGGAATGCCTAGAACGATCTCGGAAGCATCAACTTCGACCTTTGCATTTGGGTCGGGTGGAGTATTAACTATCACACCGTTCTCGTCAACGTAGGCCATCATGTTATCCAAGCCTCCGCCTGGTGCATTCGCCTTACGTTCTTCTTTTCGAACGGCTTTTTCTTTTTGTTTCTGAATGCGCTTTTTTTCTTTTTCGCGCTTACTGAAAGTACTGGATGATCTTGCCAAAAGGTGGTTGTTTTTAGTGGTCCCTTACTGTTCACTACACGCCCTGCGCGTTGGTCAACATTCGGGAATTTTGCTAAAGATACGCAACAGCAAGGATCTGCTATCATCGCCGGGTCGATCGTTGACGAGATGGCAACTAATTTGAAGTCGCTTAGCTCTGGATCGCAGCAATGCCAGGCAACACTTTACCCTCCAGGTATTCCAACATGGCACCACCGCCAGTGCTTACGTAACTGATCTTATCAGCCAGGCCGAATTGGTTCAATGCAGCTACGCTATCACCGCCGCCGACCAGTGAAAACGCACCCTTCTCCGTGGCTTCGGCAATCGCTTGCGCAATGGCGACCGTTCCTTGTTGGAAAGGCTTCATCTCGAAAACTCCCATGGGGCCGTTCCACAATAAGGTCTTGCTACGTAGAACAGATCCGCGGAATAATTTGGAGCTTTCAGGGCCAACATCCAACGCCATCCATCCGTCGGGAACTTCATTTGCAGGACATTGATCGGTGTTCGCGTTTATTGCGAAGGCGTCTGCTACAACAGCATCAATTGGTAAATGCAGTTTCACACCCTTCGCTTTTGCTGTGGCCATAATGGTGCGTGCTTGCTCCAAAAGGTCATCCTCCACCAGACTTGAACCGGTCTGCCCACCCATTGCTTTTATGAACGTGTTGGCCATGCCCCCACCAATTATCAGCTCATCGCATTTACCGATAAGGTTCTCCAACACATCGATCTTGCTGCTCACTTTGCTGCCACCAACAATTGCGGTCATGGGGCGTTGTGGGTTACCCAATACCTTGCCAACACTGTCGATCTCTGCTTGTAGTAAACTTCCGAAGAGCTTATCCTTCGGGAAGAACTTGGCTACTACGGTGGTACTTGCATGTGCGCGATGCGCTGTACCGAATGCATCATTCACATACACATCCCCTAACCCAGCCAAAGCTCCTGCAAAGGCCTCGTCCCCCGCTTCTTCTTCCGGATGGAAACGCAAGTTCTCAAGCACCAACACCTCTCCCGGTTTCAACCCTGCGGCTTTTGCTATTGCGTCATCACCGATGCAATCCATTGCGAACTGGACCGGGGTGCCAAGCAAGGTGCTTAAATGTGCCGCTATGGGTTTCAGGCTCATCGCAGGGTTCACTTTTCCCTTAGGGCGACCCAAATGGCTCATCAGAATTGCACTGCCCCCATCTTTCAAGATCTTCTTTACGGTCGGCACAATGGCTTGTGCTCGGGTATCATCGGTAATGGTTCCATTCTCATCCTGCGGTACGTTCAGGTCCACCCGGATCAATGCTTTCTTGCCAGCAAAAGAATATGACTTCATGGTATGCATGGCGCGAAATTAGTTTTCGGTGGTCAGTCTGCAACCGCCGGGGATCCACTTTACCATTCACCATCCAAAGTTCTTCGTTGTGCATTTCTGTGAGGCTACTTTCGCACCATGTTATTCTCCAAGGTCATAGGACATGCTACCTTAAAGGCAAAACTGATCGGCAATATCAGGGAAGGTCGCGTGGCGCATGCTCAATTGTTCCTCGGTCCACGCGGTAGCGGGAACCTGCCATTGGCATTGTCCTATGCGCAATACATCTTGTGTTCGAACCCCGATGCGGCAGACGCCTGCGGCGTTTGTACAAGTTGTGTGCAAGCAAGCAAATTGGAACACCCGGACCTGCATTTGATCTTTCCGATCTTTTTTGCGGAAAAGAAACCCAAGGTGTGCGAATACTACCTGCCCACTTGGCGCAAAGCGGTGCTTGAGGAGCCCTATCTGGACGTTGACAAGTGGCGGTTCACATTGGAAAGTGAGAACAAGCAATTGCGCATGGGCGTGGATATTGCACAAGAGATCCAACGTAAACTTGGTCTGAAGAGCTACAGCAACGGCTATAAAGTAATGTTGGTATGGTTGCCGGAACTAATGGATGCGGCCGCAGCGAACAAGATGTTGAAGGTGCTGGAGGAACCGGAGCCTAACACGGTCTTCCTGTTGGTCAGTACGGATGCGCAATTGTTGTTGACGACCATACTCAGTCGCGCACAATTGATGAAAATACCTGCATTACGTCCTGGGGAAATAAGTGGTGCGTTGCGCGAACGCTTCCCTGAGCTAAGTGAAGAGGAGTCCATGGCGCTTGCGCTGCGTAGCGAAGGGGATCTGCTGGAAGCGGTGGACATGGCCAATAAGGGCGAGGAGGAAATGTTCGTCTTCTTCCGGGATTGGTTGCGGGTATGCTATGGTAAGCAAGTAGTTGACCTTACCAATTTCGCGGAGCAGTTCCAGAAGATGGGACGCGAGCGCCAGAAGTCGTTGATGCGATACGGGCTTTACCTGATCCGCCAATGTGTATTGCACTGGCAGAAGGTACCTGAGCTTGTGCGCGCTTTTGGACAGGAGCAGGAGTTCGTAGAGAATTTCAGCAAGCTCCTTAGTGAGCGCAATTCCGATGGCATCCGGAAAGAACTGGAGACCGCGCACGGACACATTGAACGCAATGCGAACCCGAAAGTGCTCTTCATAGACCTGAGCTATCGGATGATGTACCTGGTAGGGAAAGGCAAGTGAACGGGCCTTGCAACAGAAGGCTAGTTGGTTCGATAGATCACGCTCATCACTGGTAGGATCCGCTGGATGCCTTTGCCGAGCAATAGAGATAATTGATTCACGAGTTTCTTATTGCGCGAAAGGTTCTTCGGGTCAACTGCTGGGATACGTTGGCCTTTGTAGTCGAATCGGGGGTAATTGCTCACGTAGTCCAACATGCTATCGAAGGCATAGTACGTACTGTCCAACTGGAATCGTGGCAAATGCCGGTTCAGAAAACCGATCGATATGGGTCTGGAGATCCCTTCCCATGAACACCTAACGATGTTGCGGTAGATCAGGAAACGCTTTACCGGTATCGGTAAGTAGTGAAAGAACAACCTTCCGGTATCATGTCCATCAACCGGGTAAGTGCGGTTGGGAGCATTGAAATAGCAGAGCTTTTTTATGTGCTGGTCCACGCGGGCCAAAAAGGCCACTTGGCAGTGCTTTTTCGCAACTGAATAGTTGCCCTCATCACTCAGGTGTTCAATGGTCTGGTAGCAGATCAATACGTCAAAATCCGTGCTCAGGTCCATCGCACTTGCGTTGATCACTTGCGGCGTGTAGCCATTGCAGTATAAGTGTATCAGACCCAGGCCGACATTCAACCGTTCGGTATCCAGGTCGTACAGCGTCAGGTTGCGGTAACCCAATAAAGCCAGTGCCAACGACATTTGTCCGAGACCACATGCAAGATCCACAATGGAATCTTCGCGTACCATACCCTTCTTTTCCAACGGCTCGATCACGGCCTTAACGAAGTACAGCACGTTCTTGAAGTGATACAGGAACAAGGCTTCCGTTTCGAAAAAATGACCAGCCTCACTGTACGGGATCAGCTCGCGTCCGAAATACGTCCGGAAATCAGCTTCTACATGTTGCAGGTCTGTCATGTGCGTAGGCGGTGCCAAGCTAGTGAGATGCGGGAAACCGCGTACTTGAAACCCGCTAATGACCATGCTCGCGGCGAAAATGGTGAGTGCGTACCTCATTCCCTCTTAGTGCTTATCTGTTGAAACCAATAGGTTGTGCTCTTCTTAATAACAACCTCACCCAAACTATCTTCGCACCATACCCAATTGAACTGAATGGGTAAGACAGTAGACCGAAATGGCGTGTACAGGATGTAGTAGTGGGAAGGACGGAAAACCGGCCGGATGTAAGAGCAACGGCTATTGCAGCTCCAGTGGATGCAATAAGCTGGGGGTATTCGATTGGTTGGCGGGGGTGCCTATTCCAGGCGGCCAACAACCGTTCGATGGGGTGGAGGTGCGCTTCAAGAATACACGGAAGGCTTTTTACCGTAACACCATTGGCTTGCAGATACTGCCGGGAGACCTGGTTACTGTGGAATCCGCCTCTGGATATGATATCGGGATGGTGAGCTTAGCGGGTGAACTGGTCCGGGCGCAAATGGATCGTAAGAAGACCATCGGAGAGGTCTATGATCTGCGCAATGTGTTACGCAAGTCTACCCAAGAGGATATTGATCGTTGGCATGCAGTCCGCAAGTTAGAGGACGATACCATGCATGGGATCCGCAATGTTACGCAGGAAGCGGGCATGAACATGAAGGTGACCGATGTGGAATACCAAGCTGATGGCACGCGGGCGACTGTGTATTACACGGCTGAGGAACGCGTCGATTTCCGCAGTATTCTGAAAACAGTGAGCGATACCTACAAAGTGCGCGTGGAAATGAAACAGATCGGTTCACGGCAAGAGGCTGGGCGGATCGGTGGTATAGGAAGTTGTGGGCGCGAGTTGTGCTGTAGTACGTGGCTCACGGATTTCCGCAGTGTTACGACCAGTGCAGCGCGGTACCAGCAATTGGCGCTGAACCCACAGAAACTTGCTGGCCAGTGTGGTAAGCTCAAGTGCTGCCTCAATTACGAGCTCGATATGTACATCGAGGCGATCAAGAGCTACCCCTCGACCAATGCCAAATTAAAGACCAAGCAAGGCATAGGCGCACATATGAAGACCGACATTTTCCTTGAGAAGATGTGGTATGGCTTCAAGCAACCCGGTGGGCCTTTTGTAATGGCTGGGTTTCCGATCGATGTGGTGCGCGACATCCTAGCCCAGAACAAAGAAGGAATTGAGCCTGAAGTGGATCTGAATATGGAGGATGAATCGAAACAGGTCGCTGTTAAAACACATGATTATGAGAACGTGTTGGGCAATGAAGATCTGTCGCGTTTCGATACCAAGATCAAGTCCGGTAAGAAGCGTTCGAAAAAGAAGAAACGTCCAAGCGGGAATAGAGATGATCGTGGCCCTGCACAGGCCAAGGGTCCGAACGAAGGAGGCGAAGGACCCAGACCGCCGCGAGGCCCACGCCCGGAACGAAAGCCACGCCCGGAAGGTGGATCGCAACAGAACGCTGGCCCACGGCCTCAAGGTGATGGTCCGCGCCCAGAACGGAGCCGGAGGAACCGCGGTAGGGGCAGGGGTAAGGGTAAGGGTAAGGGTAAGGACGGGCCAGCTCCAGGCGGTGATGCTGCGCCACCAAAACCACCAGCGGCCTAGGTATGCGGATCATTCTATGGTGTCTGTGTTCAGCACTCTTGTTCGGGTGTACTGAGGGTGTTGTTTTTCAAGAGGATCTGCCCATCCCCAATGGAACGTGGGACCGGAGCTATCAGCCGGAATTCGCCTTTGACATTACCGATACCATTTCTCAACACGACGTGTTCATCGACGTGCGGCATACGGGTGATTATCCGTTCAGCGACCTGTACTTGTTCATCGACCTGAAAGGGCCGGGAGGCAAGGAAATGCGCGATACGGTGCAATGCTTGTTGGCGGATCCCATGGGTCGATGGTACGGCAAAGGTACCGGGTTCATCACTGCCGATCGGTACCAAGCCAAAGTGCTTTACAAGGTGCACAACAGATTCCCGGCCAACGGGCGTTATTCGTTGAAGTTGGAGCAAGCCATGCGCACAGAGGTTTTGGAGGGTGTGCTGGATATCGGCGTAAGCGTGGAGCGTTCGAAGTGAGTGGTATTGCATGACGTCCGTTGAGTACTGCATACTGTACATTGCATAACTCCAGTCGTTAAAGAACGTGATACACGAAACAGCACCGAACTTTGTCCGTTATTCAATGATTGCGGAAAGGCGTTAGACCTTCGTTCAACATGACGGAACAACCCAAAAAGATAAGATCGAAAAAGTGGCTTAGGCTCTGGTGGCTGCTAATGCTATCGCCGGTGATCGTTTTGCTAACAATGCTGTTCTCGGCTGCGAATAGCGACCTGCCAAGTACGGCTGACCTGGAGAACCCGCGGAGTGATCTGGCTACAGCGCTGCTCTTTGCCGATGGTACCCAAATGGGCCAGTATTACAGAGAGAACCGCATTCCTGTGAATTATGATCAGATCAGCCCTAATGTGGTAAATGCACTGATCGCGACGGAAGACCAACGCTTCCGTGTCCATAGCGGCGTGGATGTACGAGGAACGGTGCGAGCAGCCGTGTTCCTGGGAAAGCGCGGTGGAGCTAGCACCCTTACTCAACAGCTTAGTAAAATGCTGTTCACCGATCGTGCACCGAACTTTTTCAAACGAACATTCCAGAAATTCCAAGAGTGGATCATCAGCGCGCAACTGGAACGGCAATACACGAAAGATGAGATCATCGCGATGTACCTCAACCGGTTCGATTGGATCAATCAGGCCGTAGGCATAAACAGTGCCGCACGGGTCTACTTTAATACCACACCGGACTCGTTGAAGGTCGAGGAAGCCGCACTGCTCGTGGGCATGTGTAAGAACCCGGCACTGTTCAATCCATTGCGAAGACCCGATACCACCATGACCCGGCGCATGGTCGTTCTGGACCAGATGCGCAAGAACGGATTTCTTACAACCCCGCAATATGATTCATTGAAAGCGTTACCCATGGGGCTGGACTTTCAGCGCATTAGCCATACCGAAGGACCGGCACCCTATTTCCGTGAGGAACTGCGTGGAAAACTGGAAGCATTACTGAGTGAGAAAGATGATGCGGGTAATTACAAGATACATAAGTCCGATGGTAGCCGTTACGATGTCTATACCGACGGATTGAAAGTGTATACCACCATCGATAAGCGCATGCAGCAATACGGTGAGTACGCTGTTGCCGAACATTTGGGTACTGAACTGCAACCCGATTTCGAACGCGATATGAAACGGAAGAAGAACCGCCCGTTCGATTTCCGCGTGACCGAAGATGAGGTAGCGTCCATCCTGAATTCGGCCATGAAACGCAGTGTGCGGTATAAGAACCTGGTCGGTAAACAATGCCCGAACTGCGAGCGTCCTTCAAAATACATCGAAACGGTGAAACACGAGGGCTCCATGCACTTCCATTGCAAACCGAAAGAAGGTGGATGTGATACGTATTGGCCAGTTGTGAAGGAGGATGATATTCCAAAGATCTTCGATGAGCCGGTTGCCATGAAAGTATTCAGTTGGAAAGGGGACATCGATACGGTCATGAGCCCGATGGATTCGATCCGCTATTACAAAGGATTCCTGCAAAGCGGATTGCTAAGCGTAGACCCCCATACCGGCTTCGTAAAAGCATGGGTCGGTGGCATAGACTTCAAACATTTCCAATATGATCACGTGGAAAAGGCACGTCGGCAAGTGGGTTCCACCTTCAAGCCGTTCGTTTATGCTACAGCGATCCGCGAAGGTATGGAACCATGCCACGAACTACCGAACCAACGCGTTTGTTTCGATATGCCCGATGGACAGCCTACCTGGTGTCCCGAGAACAGTGATGGCGAGTATGGCGGCATGGTAACCGTGCAATACGCATTGGCCAATTCCATGAACACCGTTACTGCTTGGCTCATGAAACAGTACGGTCCGCAAGCAGTTACGGTACTTGCCAGGCACATGGGCATTAAGAGCCCCTTGGAGCCGGTGCCATCGCTCTGCTTGGGCGTTGCCGATCTTACACTCATGGAGATGACCGGTGCGTTCGCCAGCTTCGCGAATCAAGGGGTGTACATCGAACCGATCACGTTCACGCGCATCGAGGATATGAACGGCAATACTATTTTCGATGTGATGCCTGTCACTTATGAAGCGTTGGATGAACGCACGGCGTACATCATGCTGGATATGCTGAAGGGCGTTACCGATGGCGCTTACAACCCAAGCACTGGTCGCACCGTGGGTACCGGTGTTCGTTTGCGCATGAGTTGGGGCAACCGCGCCAAGTACGGGAACATCAAGTACCCAACAGCTGCAAAGACCGGTACCACGCAGAACAACAGCGATGGATGGTTCATGGCCATTACACCGGATCTGGTAACCGGCGTATGGACCGGTGCCGACGACCGCAGTGTACGCTTCAGTACCACCGACAAAGGACAAGGCGCCAACATGGCCTTACCGATCTACGGCTACTATATGAACAAGGTGTACGCGGATACCACGGTCCAGATCAGCAAAGGCGATTTCGAACGCCCAGAAGGCGACCTCGGTGTAGAGATCAACTGCCGTGGCAAGAGCGCGCACGAGACCAATGGTTTTCCAGAGACGCCTAGTTGGGAGTGAGGGTGTTGTGGTCATGGTCACTGCGGGCTGTCATTCCGGGCGTGACCCGGAACGCAGTCCCATTACCTTCACTACATGAAATTCTATTGGGTCTACTTCATGGCCAATGCTCGCAACACGGTTCTCTACGTGGGCGTAACGAATGATATTGCCCGGCGTGTACAAGAGCATAAAGAGCACAAAGACCCTAAGTCCTTCACCGCCCGATACAACGCAGATAAACTGGTCTGGTTTGAAGCGCACTCAAATATCAAGGCAGCGATAGCACGCGAGAAACAATTGAAAGATTGGAAGCGTGCATGGAAGGATGCCCTGATCGACGAAACGAATCCGGACCGTACGGATCTTTCCAGAACAGATCTCTTCGGATAATGACAACACTATGCATTCGCACGTACTTCCACCGGTTGGCGATGACCCTGTGTAAGTGTTATCGATGAATTTGCTAGACCTTAGTGCCAACTCTACATGAGCGTGATCGGTTACAATAGACCTGAATGGTTGGAGAAGGCCGCATTTGATGATAGCTTTGATTGGAGCAATTTACTCAAATCAACGTTCGAGACTTTCTTCGACCATGTGACCCTACATGATTCCAATTGGGAGACGGTCACCCTTAATCTGTGGAGTCAACTTGTATTGACGATCAAGCTGGATGCGTTCTGGAATAAAGAGTATTGCGAACGGACCGAGAACACGAATGACTGGCCGTATCTTGTTATTAAGGTGCCCAATACGGTGAATGTGTCCTTCCATGCTGAAGAGTTCGGAACCATGACGATCAGCCATTCTGAAACCAAAAGAATAGACAACAAGCAAATAGAAATACTCTTGGACAAATTGGCCAATACTGATATTCTGCCACAGAATTTTTACAAGCAACTGATCAACTGCAAGCAACTCACCAAAACACGGTTCGACGATATAAATGGAGGTTATTTCGAAGTGCTGCATGACGCAGAGATCGAGTTATTGCTAATTAATCAGGACGGGAAATATATTGATCCCGACCTAAGGAGGGTACAGCCATTCAGTGATATTAAACACGCAGAAGCAGCGAAAGAAAGTTTCATTCGTACTATCTGGACAAAACTCACACGCATATAAATGCGGGCTGGAATTACAAATTGCACAACGCAACAGACGTCACCTTGTGTTGGCCATTAATATGCATGCTGATGACACAAACAATTCAGTTCGTGCTCGCCTTGGTCTTTCTGAACTCTTGTTCGAGTCGTTCAACGGAACAGAATTCGGTAACGGATGATAGAGATCGTTCTGATACCGAACGAATTTTCGACACGTTGATCGAACCGAATGGCACAAAAGATGGACTCACAGAGAGGTATTCTTCAGATAGTCGAGGAGTGAATGAGATCCCGTTAGATGGGACGTATCGCTTCGATATTGCTTTTGCTGAATGGCAGGGAAAGTCAATGGGAGAAAAAGTGACCGTAGTGATCAAAGGAGACTCGATACAAGTTGTCTACGAAGGAGATGGAAAACTCACTCTTGTTGGGAAGGGAGAAGTGATCGACGCAGGGCGCATAATGATGCATAAGTCAGGTAACTGGATCATCGCAAAGGATAAAAGTCAGATCGAACTTGATGAAGTAGGTGGTTGCTCGGGAGGCCCAACAACCATTGACTTCAAGAATAAGAAGTATTGGATGTGTTGAGAATGAATATGATTCGACCAATTTTCCCAATGGCCTGTTCTTTACACCCTCCTGACTTCTGCCAATTAGTATGACAAGCCAAGATCACTGATGATCAATTTGGTTTCATCAGATATTGGCGACCTCATAATGAACTCTTCCGCGCAACTAAGGCTTGGGCCTTGGTAAGCTGTTGTTGCATGGTGGTTTGGTCTTTTTTGAAGCGCTTGGCCGAGAAGGCGCATACCATATCACCATGTTTTGAGGGTACCCGGACGATAGCGTTGTCCAGCTGACCCAGCTCCTGGCTGATCCGATGAATTAGCGTGGGAGATGAATTGGCCAAGCGAGCGCCGACGATGTAAGACATGCCCGCCTGACGGATTTCATTAAGCACCTTTTCCGACAGCATGGCCGCATCTGCCACCACCACAAGGTCCTTCGTATCTACTCGTGCCATAAAAGCCCGCAATACGGGCAAAATGGTCTTTCCCTCGAAGGTGTTTCCAGCGAATACTTCATAACCCAACGGGAACCCCGTATTGGTGACCAACAGGCCAAGAACGATCTGTGGCTGTTGCGATTTACCGTCCTTGGAAAAACCCGGAATGCGAAGCTCATCAGCCTTAAAACTCTCGAAGTACAACGTGGTGACATCGTAGAGTACCAGTTCCATCGATGCGCCCAGCACATTCTTAGCATAGGTCATTGCAAGCGTTTCCAACGTCTCTTTATGCCGGTTCAGCTTGGGTAAGGCCCGGTACACGGAACGTTGGGAATGACGCCGCGTGAAATACCGTTCCAATAGTTCCATAGCTCGCAGCTTCGAGGACGGTTCCACCAAACGCATATAGGCTAAGTCCAACAGCAGTTCATCCTCTAACGTATCAAGTCCGCATTGTTTGGCGCTACCTTGTAGAACAGCATAAGCAAATGCATGTGAGATACCTATGTAACGCGTAGTGGCCAAGGCCAACGAACGTCGTGTCTCAGTGACAAAGAGCGGCTGCTGTAGCGTTGAACGCCAAATCCATTGCCGCGCACCATCGACCAATGCTGCCACTTCATCAGCGCGATGTCCGCTGCCTATGTGTTTGAGCACTACAACACGACGTCGTTCATAACGTACCACCTGAACAGCAGTGGCACCGGAACCGGTTTTGGTCTTTCGAATTGATGCAGACACCCCGTTAGTATGACAATTCGAGTACAAAGCAAGCGGAAACCCGCGTCATTACACAATGTCATTTTTCAAAAAAACGGCTTGGCAGAAGTCAGGAATGAATATGATTCGACCAATTTTCCCAATGGCCTGTTCTTTACACCCTCGCAGGATCTTCGCCTCGTGACCCTGCGGTCCACAAGCACTTTGTGGCCTCTAAAAAGAAGACCATGACTGGGCCTATTAAATGTCGGTCTTTGAGTAGGCGCAATGGTCGACTTGCTGATCGTTCCACTACTCACCTATTCCAAACTCAGAATGCCTCCATAACAATGGAGCTCTTCGGAACATTCAGATGGGTCAATTGCGCTACTACAGCATCCATCATTGGCGGAGGCCCACAGACATAGAAATAGCCATTGAGCTGCGGGTGGTTCTTTTTGATGAAGTCCTCCGTGATCCTGCCGTGGGCATAGCCATCCGCTTCTTCGTCAGATAGGATATTTATAAAGTTCTTGCCTAGTAATTGGCTGAGCTCACCTTCCAGAATAATATCCTTTCTCGTTCTATTTGCGAAGATCAGCTTGTTACTGCCGAGTTCACATTTTGCCTGCAGATCCCTCAATATGGAAATGAACGGAGTGACACCCGCACCACCTGCAATGAAAACACCTTCACCCTTGTATGCAATGTCCCCGAAAACGTCGTTCACGATCAAGCCATCGCCGACCTTAAGTTTCAGCAACTCATTGGTCACGCCGTTGTGCTCGGGATAGGTCTTAATAATGAATTCGAGGTCGTGGTCATTCGGCAGGCACGTGAATGTGAACGGTCTTCCTTCTTTACGCCAATCGTTCTTATCGACGAACAACTCTGTTGCCTGACCAGGAACAAAGTCAAAGCCATCCGGTTTTTCAGTGACGATCCTGAGCACATCATGGGTAGCATGCGCTATCGTTTTTATCTTTACATTTTGCATCTTCATGGCATCAATTGGTTTTGATCAATAATTCCTTCCGCACTTGCTCTGGTATCTCCTTAGCTGCAATCATTAGCGAGTAGCACCGCTATTAAGTTAGGGTTATTTTCTATCTGACCCCAAAAAACGGATGTAAGGGTTGAGTTGCCCAAGTCCTCAACTCCTCTGCAAGATATACAACTATGGTTTGCTCTTAAGATCACACCTACATCCCTTGTATCAAGAGCACCTTTCAATTCCTGTAATATCTGCATTGTTAACCGCTCTTGAACTTAGGGCCTTTTTGCATAATAATCGACTGGTCCATGAATTTTGGACAACCCAATTACATGGTCCTTTGGTATGTACGCAATATTTGCTTTCCCTTGTATTGGTACAAAATGATGCTCGCAAAAAGACGTAAAAGGAATGTCCAGTTCCACTATGGAGGTTTGGTAACGATCAGAGTTCTTAAACAGCTTGATCTTAGGTATGTTCTTTGGGTTCAATCCAGTAAAAACTTCATTCACATACATTTGGGCCACTCTTGTCGGCGTATCCCTTATGCTATCATTGGTCAGGTCAGATCCTGGTAGTTCAATGATATCCGTAAACTTTTGAGTTATCAGCTCGATCTTTGATTCGTTCTCTCTATCAAAAGCATCATCACGCAGTGATTCTATTACCACCGCGCGATGATCGGAACTTTGTGAGCTTTCTGCCTTCAGAATAGAGTTCCCATTTGCTTTCATCTTCCTATTGGTCTTTAGAATTGACCAGGAAACTGATCTGCGATTCCATCAGCAAGTATATCAGCCAAGTCCATCAATTGCTCATACACATCGTCATAGACTTGTACTTCTTCTTCGTGATTTCCGCTTAGATGCGCTACAGCTTCAGCCAATGTCAGATCCAAATGATGTTCCATGTGCATTTTCATAGGCTCCAATTCCCAATTTTCAGGGTTGGCCGTATTTAGGAACACAGCTATATCTTCTCCATTCTGATACCAAGCAGCATTGGCAGCATCAAAGCCTGCAGTATCACCATCTCGGGCTGCGACCAATATATCACCAGCAATTACGATGTGCTCAGTTAGCAGATCGGTCAATGCCTGACCTGCAGCGTCTCCATAGTACGGCTTAATAGCATTTCCAATATCCACTTGATTTTCCAGCAACCGTGCCAGATCGGCACTGGCATCGGGAGTTTGGTCCAATATTCCAATGATGACATCTCGTGTCCATGTGGCATGATCAGACCATAGGTAGCGCATTTCCGCCTTGAATTCTGAATTATCAGTTGACGTTAAAGCTGGAGTTGGGATCTCATCCTTTTTGCAGCTTTGAGAGAATAATGCGAACATGCACATTGCGACGACCAGAGGGGTCTTAAGAGTTAGCGTTTTCATTTTTTTCTTGGTTTTTTTGATTACTCGTTCAACGTTTGATGCGAAACCCCAAAAGAGGTTACACGCTTTTTCAACTATTAGGTCTGCTTGGGTCGATCTCTGATAATTTTGCCAATGAGAAGGCCCCAATGGCCATGACCAGATCCCTGACAGCTATATCCACATAGCTCCAGCTGGCAATTAGGGTCAAGGCTATTGCTGCCAACCAAGCAGAGACCACATAAGCACCTATCTTGGTTTTCGTCAGAACGAGAATTCCAGCAACGATCTCGATCACGCCCACGATCATCATAAAGGTTGAAGGCTCAAAAGGGAGCATGCCTGCCAATCCCTCAGAAATGTATTGGCTCCAATTCGTCAGAATGTTCGTGAATTTGTCCAAGCCAGCAACGATCGGCACAAGGCCAAATGTGTACTTCAGAATGTTCTTTACCAATTGTACGTTCGGTTCCATGATGTTCTGTTCTTTGTGTGTTCGTGAACTTGTTTCATGGTATTAGAGCACCCGATCGAAAAGAGGTTACAATATTTTGTACCTTTTTTCACTTTTCCGTATCTAATAGGGAAAGCATAGGAAATGGAAGCGAAGAACACCCTGGAGCTGAACGCTCCCAAGATCAACGAATCGACGATCATCCAACGCATTCTTGGTGGGGAGAAGGAATTGTTCGAGATCCTGGTAAGGCGGAACAATCAAAAACTCTATCGTGTGATAAGGAGCTACCTCATGGACGAAGTGGAAATTGAAGATGTGATGCAGAACAGTTATATCAATGCATATACAAAACTGTATCAGTTCAAGTTGGAATCTTCATTTTCCACGTGGCTCATCCGCATAGGAATAAACGAAACGTTGAAAAGGCTGAAGGAAAAGGGAAAGGTCCTTCCGATCAATGAGCAGGCCGATAACATCAAGAAAAATATGCTTCTGACAATGACCGAAGACCATCGCCATGATCCGGATTCCGAAATGATACGTAAGGAAGTACAACGCGTGGTAGAAAATGCCATTGACCAATTGCCCGAAAAATACAGGGCCGTCTTCGTAATGAAGGAAGTGGAAGATATGAGCATCAATGAGATCGCCTTTGCCTTGGACCTAACTCCTGCCAATGTTAAAGTGCGGCAACATCGAGCCAAGGAAATGCTCAAAGAGAAGCTAGCTGAACTTTCGAATGAAAAGAACCTCTTTCAGTTTGGCTTCAGCAGATGTGATCGGATCACTAGGAATGTAATGGATAGCATCTGATCAGACCGCGTTATCATATCGGTCTTAACGATCGATCCACGACAGGATAAACCGTGATCACGGTTTCATCCCAGACCGCCACTGGATCTGTCGCGCAATGAAGAGAACTTTAGGCATCATAGAATTGCAACGCCATATCTCAAGTTAAATTAGCACGCATGAAATTCTACACGGCCATCCCCAAAAGTCTAGAACCGTATTACAAAGCGGAGCTGGAAAGGTACCGCGCAGAATTTGCCAACGGTAACTTAAAGGCTGCGTGGACGCACTTGGAGTGGGCGCACATCATCGGCCAAAAATATCCGTACGCACATACCTATGTCCACTGGAAAAGGTTGCAATTCGGATTCAAGATCAAAAGCAGCAAAGAAGTGTTGGGACAGATCCCGCGCCTGCTTTTTGGCGGCGTGAAATCATTTGTAGGCACAATTCAGATCGGAAATCCTGGCGGTGCTAATGTGCCGCCATTAAAACCGTTTCCATTGAAAGAAGAAGTACAGAAGATCTTTGTGAAAGCTGGGGTCGACTTCGGTTGAAAGGGATGGGTTGAAGCCTCGTTGGGTCTGTCGCATTGGCGACGATCCTGCAGTGGTCGTAGATAAGAAAGAGCCAAGCATCGCCTGTGTGATCATGGGCAACTTGGAATACCGCAGAGAGAACATGGCAACCCGAACACCGAAACTGATCCTGAAGCAGTGCGATGCAGAGATCCTGCATGAAGCGATAAAAGGACATGAACACCTTGCCAGGAAGTTGAACGTGACCGTGCCCGAGAACTATACGGAATTCGGTGTAGAGGCACTCCGGTATGCACTGGATAAGTTGTCAGAAAGCGAAGACGAGAAAGGATGGTGGACCTATTTCCCGATCCATCAACAGGACAACAAACTAATTGGAAGCGGCGGTTACAAAGGTGGACCGACACTGGATGGAACCGTGGAGATCGGCTACGAGATCATGCCGGAATACCGCAACCGGGGCCTGGCAACGGAAATGACCGAAGGACTTGTTCAGAACGCATTCAACGATGAACGCGTTAACCGCATTGTTGCACATACCCTCGGACAAGAGAATGCATCTACCATGGTCCTGAAAAAGTGCGGGTTCGTGAAAACTGAAGAACTGAACGAACCGGACGAAGGCGTTATTTGGAAGTGGGAATTGAACAGAAGCCGATAGCACGATCGCCCTGCAACCGGTATCTTGTGTCGCATGCACATGATAATGCGGCTTTGCTGAATTTGGTCGGCTGCACGGTCATAGCCGTATCCGTTGAACAGAAAAGAACCTTGAACCATGGACCCTGCATTGAAAACAATGATCGCGAACATGCCGGAGAAAACAGGCCGGTCATTGGACGAATGGAAAAAGCTATTGAAAACAAAAGCATTCGGGAAACATTCAGAAGGCGTTGACTTCCTGAAGAAGGAACACGGCGTTACGCATGGCTTTGCCAATACGATCGTGGCGCTTTCGAAGGATACCGATACCGGATCGGAAGATCTTGTGGAAGCGCAATACCAAGGTAAAGAAGCGCTGTTGCCGGTCTATGAAGGGTTGATCGCCTACATAATGACCCTGGGGAAGGATGTAACGATCACACCCAAGAAAGGCTCTGTAAGTGTTATCCGCAAACGGCAATTCGTACTGATAAGGCCCGCAACGCGAACACGCATCGATCTGGGTTTCAAACTGAAGGACGAACCGATCACGGACCGCCTTGAAGCAAGCGGACCATTCGGGACCATGTGTACGCATAGGGTACAACTAACTTCTGTAAAGGACCTGGACAGTGAATTGAAAGCATGGATCAAAGAAGCCTATACCGGTTCCGTTTGAACGGTCGGGACTGCGTCCCGGGTCACACCCGGGATGACAGCCCGCATTGACGTTGGTGGGTCACAGTGACGTTGCTGGGGCAGTACCATTACCGCGCAGCGCGTTACATTAGCAGCGTACAGAAAAAGCAACAGCATGAACAAGGTAGTGGCCAATGCCGATGAGGCACTGAAGGGGATCAAGAACGGTATGACGTTGATGGTAGGTGGTTTTGGGCTTTGCGGAATTCCGGAGAACAGCATTGCGGCATTGGTGCGCACCGGTGTGAAGGAGCTTACCTGCATCAGCAACAATGCCGGTGTGGATGATTTTGGTCTGGGTCTGTTGTTGCAGACCAAGCAGATCAAGAAGATGATCAGTAGTTACGTGGGAGAGAACGCAGAGTTCGAACGCCAGATGTTGAGTGGCGAGTTGCAAGTGGAGCTGATCCCGCAAGGGTCGTTGGCCGAGCGGTGCCGTGCGGGCGGCGCTGGCATTCCTGCTTTCTACACGCCTGCGGGCTACGGTACTGAAGTGGCCGAGGGTAAAGAGACCCGCGATTTCGGTGGGAAGATGCACATCCTGGAAAGCTGGCTCCGCGCGGATTTCGCGTTGGTGAAAGCATGGAAGGGGGATAAGGCCGGTAACCTGATCTTCAAAGGCACGGCGCGGAATTTCAACCCGGTCATGGCCATGGCGGGTACAATTACCGTTGCTGAGGTGGAGCACTTGGTGGAACCCGGTGAGTTGGATCCGGATGCCATCCATACACCTGGCATTTTTATTCAACGCATTTTCGAAGGCACCAACTACGAGAAGCGCATTGAACAGCGCACTGTGCGCACCGCGTAATTCGCTCGTGATCGTTCCGTAATGCGTCCTCGAATACACCCGGAACGGTTGCTTTGGTGGTGTGTTGCGGCCGCAATGTCCGTGTACATTCTTGCACGTGCGCTATACGTGCCGTTGGTCCACGACGAGGCGCGCATGTTCCGGTTCTACATCGATACAGGCGTGGTGCTGCCGCCCAACGCATTGCTCGATGCGGGCAATCATCTGTTGGTCTCATTGGTGAGCTATTGGTCCACGTTGCTCTTTGGAAAGTCGCTGGTTGCGATCCGGTTGTTCGCGGTGCTTTCTTATCCGATCTATGCGTACGCCATCATTGCGCTGGTGCGGTATGTCGATGAACGCATCATCCGCGTGTGCTTCGGTCTCTCACTGTTGACCATGCCGTTCTTGTTCGAGTACTTTTCATTGTTCAGAGGCTATGGGTCGGCCGTTGCGTTCGAAGCGATGGGTTGTTTGTGGCTGCTTCGTTTTATTGAGCGCGGTGATCTGCGATCGCTGGGGTTGATGACGCTCTTCATGGTGTTGGCCGCGTTCGCATGCCTATCGCTCTTGCCGGTGTGCTGCATTGCATTGGTCATGGCGGTTGCATCGTTTGCGTTACATCGGGAACGGCTTGTTCAGAAAGCAATGCTCGTAGGGCTAGGAGGTGGGCTGCCTGTGCTGTTCTTGGCATACTACGGTAACCGATTGAACGCAAAGGGCGGTTTGTATTTCGGTGGCGTTCATGGCCTGGCGGTGGATGTTGCAGGTTCGTTGGCGCGCTGGACATTGGACGTGAATGCGTACTGGTTGGCATACAGTATCGCAACGGTCGTTTTCGTGGCAATTGTATGGGCGGTGTTCTACTTCTTTTGGAAAAAGCATGATCCGGATCGCATTCCGTTGTTCCTATTCGGTACGCTGTTAATACTGCTCTGCACAGGAACCAGTTCAATGCACGTCCTGTTGGATACGCCATACCCGATCGAACGCACTGCGATCCACTTCATTCCCATCACATTACTGCTCTTGGCTTTTGCGTTGGATAGAGCTCGGAGCGTTGTGCCCGGGATCGTTTGGTTGAGCCCCTTCGTACTGGTGTTCCCAATGCGTACATCGGTTACAGCGAATGTGGATCATACCTCCGTTTGGGCGGACCAGGCCATAGGGCAGGAAGTGTTCGACGTGATCAACTCCGAACAGGAAAAAGCACAACGACCGTTGGTGGTGAACGCGCTCAAATACCTTGGTGAATCCTGGGATCTTGGCCGACGATTCCGCGGAGATGTGCCGATGTCCTTGGATAGTGAAGTACACCCGCAACCGATCTGCGATCTCATGATCACTGACCCGGAGGTCATTGCGGATCCGGAGGGTTTCAACACCATCCATGTATCACCGACAGGAAGGTTGGTCGTGTGGAAACGGGATGAACCACTGCACGAAGTTATCGTGTTCGATACGACCTATTCAGTGCCGCATAGTGATCGGGAGTCGGTCGAACTCTGGCGCTCGTTGGGGAATGATGGTGTAGAAGGTCAACCGTATTTTGTGGAGATCGAACTGGTTGCAACGGATGACAGTATCGTAACGCAAGGGTTGATCACGGATGTGCACGCGAACGATGCGGACGAGGCGTATTATGATCGCGTTGAACTCAGTGCAATGCAACGGACCTGGAACAATACTCGGCTCCACGTGATCCGTCGCATTCCGGCATGGCAGGGGCGTTCCGCGAATACTGCGGTGTTCCTGTACAACCCGGAACGGAATAACTTTGAGTTGAAGGATGTGCATGTACGTGTTTACGCGATCGACCCATGACCGTATTTGACGATTCAACTTCAATGGGTCCTGATCGGAAAGAGCGTGTGCTGTTCATCGGCGTTGCAAGCATCGCATGCATCTATGTCCTAGCACGTGCAGCCTTGGTGCCGATCGTACACGATGAGGCCGCGACCTTTTTCCATTACATCCTTTCCGGGAACTTTTGGCCGGGCACGGCGCATTGGGATGCGAACAACCATGTGCTGAATTCGGTGTTAACCTGGATCAGTTCACAGGCATTCGGCGAAGGTCTTTTTGTATTGCGTTTGCCGAACGTATTGGCGTATATCCTTTGGGTGTTTGCCGCAGGACTTTTGGCAAGACGTTGCTCAAATGTCTTTGTGCGTTGGTCGCTGATACTGGCGTTGTTGTTCTGCCCGCTTGTGTTGGATTTTTTTTCGCTGTGCCGAGGGTACGGCTTGGGTATGGCATTCTTTCTGGTCGCGATCAGCGCAGCGATCGGACTCACGGAACTAGCACACTGGAGATCATTCTTTGTTCTGTTGCTTGCATCGACATTGGCCATCTGGGCCGACCTTGCATTGTTGCCGGCATTGGGTCTGTTGATCGGTCTTGCGCTGTTGTTCACTGGGTATAAAGGCGTACGCCAAGCACTGCGGAGTCCGTGGAGTTGGGTCGCTGTTGCAGTGAGTGCAATACTCGTATACACCGCCATTCTTTTTGCAGAAGGGTTCTCGGAAAGAGGATTGCTCTACCACGGTTCGTTGGATGGGTTCTTGCCCGTTACGGTGATCCCGTTGTTCCTGCTGGTAACGGGTTCGGATCATCGTGTATGGATCGCAAGTGTCGCGCTGCTTGCATGTGCGGTTCTTGCATTCGGCTGTTGGGCAGCGCGTGATCGTTGGCGGATAGCGCCGGTCGTGTTGCTTAGTGTTGCGTTGATCGGTCTTGTTTTGACCACGTTGTTCATGGCGAAGGCGCTGCACATCAATTACCCGGAAGACCGTGCGGCTTTGCAGTTCGTTGTCCTTTCCGTTGTCGCGTTCGCGTTCGCTGTTGATGCCCTTCAGTTCAAACTTCCATCATTGCAATGGGTAGCGATCGCGTTGTTGTTCTTGCCGTTGCGCAGTGCATTCTTGTTCAATGTGGATCGTACGTTGTTGTGGTCGGAACAATCCTTGCCGGATACGCTTGTAGTCGAACCCTTCGCGTTACGATCACAGAACACCGCGTTCAGTTTGGGGTTGTATCATCAACATGCATTGGTATGGGCTTATGCATCGCGCGGCAGCAGTGTACGACCGAACGGAATATCCGAAGGTTTCCCGGAACTACCCGTTGACCTCTTGCTTGCCGACGAACGGTTCACGCAAGAGTTGGATCCTGCGTACAAGAAAGTTGCCAATGGCGGTCATGACGGTCTGGGGTTGTATATGCATGAACCGCAGTTGATCTACGTGCCGGTTATGAATGCACCGATCGAAAGCACAACGGTTGCGGATGAATACATCAACCTACCCACACCGGTCCTTGACTCCCTCGTATTAGGACCCATTCGTATCACAGTAGAGCTGCACGTGAAGTTGGATGGAGCGGCACCGTGTTCGTGGGTCGTTAGCACGCACGTTGGCGATGAGCAAGAACACTACGCAGCCTATCCGATCCATTATTTGCGGCCCATCGATGGTGTGGTCACCGTGCGCTACCAGCATGTTATGGAGCAGCTATCGCCGCAGGTGGCCCGTGTTGCCTGTTACCTCTGGAACCCGGAACAACGTGCGGTGGAGGTCTTGGAGGGCCGCATCCAATACGATCGTATCGTGCAACCCTGAACAACTACTACCTTGGCCGAACTACAAGCACTGAACAATGGGATTATCGAAAACGGAAATGGCACAGCGCATCGCACAGGAGCTGCGCGATGGTTGGTATGTGAACTTGGGCATCGGAATTCCCACACTTGTGGCGAACTATATTCCCGAAGGGATCCATGTGGTGCTGCAAAGCGAGAACGGTTTGCTAGGCATGGGCCCTTTCCCATTGGAAGGGGAGGAAGATGCCGACATGATCAATGCTGGCAAGCAAACGGTGACTACATTGCCCGGCTCGTCGATCTTCGATAGTTCCTTGAGCTTTGCCATGATCCGTGGAAAGCACGTGCAGCTCACTGTTCTCGGCGCCATGGAGGTAAGCGACAATGGCGATATCGCCAATTGGAAGATCCCCGGGAAAATGGTGAAAGGCATGGGCGGTGCGATGGATCTTGTCGCAAGCGCGGACAATATCATTGTATGTATGATGCACACCAACAAGGCCGGAGAAAGCAAGTTGTTGAAGAAGTGTTCCCTGCCACTTACCGGTGTTGCATGTGTTAAGAAGATCGTAAGCGACCTGGGAGTGTTCGACATTACACCGGAAGGATTCAAACTGCTTGAACTTGCGCCCGGCATTACCGTGGATGAAGTAAAAGCAAAGACGGAAGGCCGCTTGGTGATCGCGGACAACGTGAAGGAAATGGTGATCTGATCGCAGCGTTGATCATGGATGTTCTACGCCGTATCCATTCCCTGATTGGTGGCCGTGTGCTATTCCTGATCGGATTTTTAGCATTGTGCGGTGCTTATGAGTATGGCCGTGTAATGAATCTTCGGCCGCTGCCTATGCACCTCTGGCGGCAGACCGATTGCCTGTCACTTACTTGGAACTACTACGCAGGTGGTGCGTCATTCGCGTCTCCACAGATCCACGCGCAAATGGCAGATGGTGGCACTAGTGGGTATAGTGCAGGCGAATTCCCGTTGCTGTATTGGAGTGTTGCGCAGATCTGGAAGCTTACCGGTCAGAGTGAATTCGCCTATCGTTTAGTTGGATTGATCTTGCATTTCTTTGCTGCCTATGCGCTGTTCCTAACGTTGCGGCGTTTGCTGAAGAGCGACTTTTGGGCGATCGGTATAAGCTTACTTTGGTCCACGTCTCCGGTGATCGCCTATTACACGGTCGGGTTCCTTACTGATGTTCCAGCATTCGACCTGGCAGTGATCGGTTGGTACTTTTTCGTCCGCTACGCTACCGAACAGAAAAAGCGACACTGGGTCTTCACGCTTGCGTTCTGGGCACTTGCGACGTTGCTGAAAGTAACCGCAGGCATGAGCCTTGTAGCTGTTCTTGCGATCTATGCGTTTGCAACACTCCGCCCCAAGAGCATGGGCGAATTGAGCACTGTGTTCCCTAAATCCAAATTCGGCTGGGGCGTGGTTCTTGTCGCATTGGCAATAATCATGGCGTGGTACGTCCATGCGGAGATCTATAACGAACAACACCAAGGTAAATACACATTCAATGGTTTTTGGCCGTTGTGGGAAATGGATGCACAACAGATCGACAATGCGATCCAATATGCACGTGATATTCTGGTGTTCCAACTATTCGATACCAGTGTTTGGTTGTTGGTAGGGATAGCGCTGATCGGTCTGGTGAAAGGGCGTAAGCAAGTGCCCGGCGCAGTACTCTTGCTCAATGCGCTCTTGTTGATCGGCACGGTGATCTATTCGATCCTGTGGTTCCATGCTTTGGATGGACACGATTACTATTTCATTAACCCGCTGATCGCGCTATTGGTACCCGTGGTCTCATGGGCATGGTGGCTTCGAAAGTATCATGCGGACCTGTTCAACGCGGCATGGCTTCGGTGGGCAATTCTTGGGCTGCTTTGTTACAATGTGGCGTACGCGGCCAACAATATGAATATGCGGAGCAATCCGAACTCAGAAATGGACCGAAAGGATCTGTTGCCGCTATACCATTCAGAAGAATTGAAGTATTGGAATTCGCTTCGGCGCAACTCCTTGCAAGACCTGTTGACGATCACTCCCTATCTGCGCAGCTTGGGTATTGCCCCTGGCGACCAAGTGGTGTGTATTGATGATCCAACCATTAATGCCTCTCTGTATTTCATGGGACAGCCAGGAAGAACGGGTTATGGTTGTGGCCCCGATCGTGCTGTTAGTATTTCAGAGTATGCTGGGCGTGGAGCCAAGTATTTGGTGATCACGGAGCAGGGCACGCGTAATGATCCAGCAATGCAGATACTCTATGGCCACCCCCTCGGTGTTTACGGCGAAACGTACATCTACGACCTGCGCGACTTGGATCGCGCATTCAAAGCAGAGACCATCTACCAACAGATAAGTGGCACAGGAATTCCGCTACCGCACCGCACCAATGCAATGCCATGCGCCAAGGGTGCCAACTGGTGTTTCGGGGGCGAGCAATATCCGTTGGAGATCGATGGTTTACCGATCAATACGCTGCCCGGTGCCACACATACGGAAGTGGTGGTGCGCGGAACGATCCATTGGGAACAAGGCTATACCGATGGAGGTGAATTGATCCTTTCCGAAGATGATGCGGAACAGCAGATCACCTTGTTACCACGCTCGTTGGGAGAAGGTCCATTCGAACATAGGTACAGTGTACTGACCCACCAACAGCCAACGCGCAACAAGTTGTTCTTCTCGAACGGCTCAGGAAATGGGTTTGAACTGGAAGGATTTGAGATCAGCGTTAAACAGTATTTTGAGTAGGTGCCGGCATTCCGCAGCAAGAATGAACTGATCAGGTTTGATTCGAATGAGCAGTTCGCATTCGGGCGAACTATTCACATGTAATGCTAAGCGACTTGGATCGGACCCCTCTGGATGTCAGCTATGCAAACCTTTATGGTGCGCAAGATATTAGTTGACCTGTCCTTAGCTCTAGGATAGACCTTTCGCGCTGGATCTCCAGCCAAATGGGGTCAGTAATGGGTACACTGGTCTGTTGTTCGAGCGGGTGCGAAAGGGGGTCTTTGTCCTGTGTGAGAGGGATCCAATATTATCGGTATTAAAAGAAATGGTCATCTTTCGATCCGGTTGTCGAAATTTACAGCCCCCAACATAGACGCTTTGCTGCCGATACGCACACTTTCCCTCATCATTCCCGCCTACAACGAGGAACGCACGATCCATTTTATTTTGGATAAAGTGCGCGACGTTGTGTTGATCAACGACATCGCCAAGGAGGTGATCATTGTGAACGATGGGTCTACGGATGGCACCGTGGAAGCCGTGAAGCGGTACATGGAAGCGAACCCGGTAATGGGAATCCGCTTGATCGAGCAACCGAAGAACATGGGCAAAGGAGCTGCGATACATCGCGGTATCTTGGAATCCACAGGTGAATACCTGTTGGTGCAGGACGCCGATCTGGAATATGATCCCCGCGAATACAACGATCTTCTGAGACCAGTGCTGGAGGGCTTTGCCGATGTGGTCTATGGATCTCGGTTCATTGGGCATCACCCGCACAGGATCCTGTTCTTCTGGCACAGCATCGGCAACAAGTTCCTCACCCAACTTTCCAATGCGTTCAACAACCTGAACCTAACGGATATGGAGACGTGCTATAAACTGATCCGTAGCGATATTGCCAAAGGGTTGGTCCTGCGCGAAAGACGATTCGGGTTTGAACCCGAAGTGACCGCGAAACTTGCACGTGTGAAGGGTGCTCGGATCTATGAGGTCGGCATCAGTTATTATGGACGCACATACGCAGAAGGAAAAAAGATCGGTTGGAAAGATGGATTCCGGGCTATCTGGTGCATTGTGAAATATGGCATCAGTGCGCGCGCATAATCCGACCCGAGCGGACCGTACGAAGGTGGAGTGGTTCGCTGGGGCACTTGTCGTGCTCCTTGGCGTTGTGTTGCTTGCGTACCGGGCCGTTTCGGATGGCATTGCTGAAAAGGGCGATGGCATTCAGCACTACATGATAGCGCGCTATTCGTGGTTGCACCCGCGATTGTTCGTGGAGCATTGGGGCAAGCCTTTGTTCACGCTCCTGGCTTCTCCGTTCGCACAATTGGGCTATGCCGGCATGGCGTGCTTCAATGCTTTGGTAGCGATCCTTACCGGGTTCTTTGCGATCCGTGTGCTCCGCAGAGCAGGTGGAATTGCGCAGCTAACATTCCCGTTATTGGTCATGCTTTCTCCCCAGTATGCGCAGTTGGTGGTCAATGGAATGACGGAGGTATTGTTCGGGCTGCTTACGGTCCTTACGGTTTATCTGTTGTTCGAGAAACGCTATGTGCTTGCTGCGTTGATGGTGTCGTTCACTCCGTTCTCCAGACCGGAATATGCTTTGTTCCTGCCCATGGTGGCACTGTGGATCGTTTGGTGCAAACAGTGGAAAGCATTGCCATGGCTTGGAGTAGGTTTTGTCGTCTACGGATTCGTTGGCGGGTTGCTTATTGGCGATCCGCTGTGGTATTGGTACGGCGATCCATATCATGTGGATAATGACACCTACGGCTCTGGTGATCTTTTCCATTTCGTGGATCACGCGCGGCAGATCTTCGGTCAACCGTTGCTGGTGCTCGGGCTCTTGGCTTGCGCTATTTGGCCGGTACTCTATTGGCGATCGAAAGAGCTCCGCAACACACTGCTCTTGCTAGCTGCTGTTTGCGCGGTTCCTGTTTTTGCAACACTGGGTCTGCATTCGTTGATCTGGTGGAAAGGAACATTCGGTTCCGCAGGGCTCTGGCGCGTTGTTGCTACCGTAGTACCGATCGCCGCATTGTTCACAGGATATGTTCTGATCAGCGCAGCAGCGATCCTTCTTCCCGGACAACGGTTACAGGCTGCGCTAGGTGCGGTGGTCGTAGTTGCACTTGCTGGCTGGGGTTGGTCGGATCTGCATTCGGAGACCGAGCTGCCGTTCCATGCGAATGAAGAACAATGGATGTTGGATGAGGCCGGAGACAGTGTCAAGCGCTTGCGAAAGGAGGGTATGCGCGTACACTCAACGCATCCGTTTATCGCCTTTCGTGCAGGGCTGGATCAGTTCGATACACTCCAGTACATTGCGCAATACGGCTTTCCGACACCGATACAACGCGGCTGGAATACACGGCCCGGCGACCTCATGGTCTGGGAAAGTAAATACGGCCCAAATGAAAGTTATATTCCGATCGACTCCTTGTTGGCCGATGAACAGTTCGCTCTGCGAAAGGTGGTATGCTCCAATAACAGTTACCGAGCGATCGGGCAACAACCACAGGAAGTGATGGTGTTCTCAATGAACAGTGCGAAGCGTTCCATTGTTACGGATACACTGTGGGGGAGGGGAATGCAAGCGCAAGAACTCGCACCGCGGATCGATAGTACAACGTGTGCGGACAACACCGTTCATGAAGTTTGTTTATTACCCAACCTCTATCCGTACGAACTGCGTGGTCTACAGGTGCCAGAGCAAGACGTGCTTTTTGACATGATCAATGTGCAAATGGATGTAAGTTGGGTTGATAACAACGGTGGATCACCTGCTTTGGTTCTTTCGCAAGAGATGCCCGGCGGCTTTGATCGCTTCGAGCCACTGCCTCTGCCGCAAGGCAAGTTCAACATCACATTCCGAATGCCTCCACAATGCGGTGCTCTGCCTGCGGTCCTGTACCTCTACAACGAGGGGCTCACGACCATTACCGTTAAGGACATTCTGGTTACGCGCGACCGATGGTCCCAACAGCTACAGTGATCAGTGATGTTCGGTAAACCCAAGATCCATTTAGCGGCGGTCAGTAGCTTTCATGTGTTACTGTTGGCGTTCTTGGTGGTTGGTTGCACGGGTTGTGGACGAAGGTCGTTGGATGGTGCAGTTGAAATGCGCGATGGCCAATTCGTGGTTCGCGAAAAGCCGTTCTATCCGATGGCCCTTAATTATATTTTGGCCATCCATGTACGCGGTGATTCGATCTGGGCCGGACCAAGCAAGGATTATGCACGGGTGGACCCGAACGAAGAACCTTCGCGCGCTGCTATGCATACGTCATTTCGTGCTGATATGGAACTGATCCATGAAGCAGGGTTCAATACCGTGCGGTTGGTCGGGATCGGGGAACTGTTGCGCGACCGTAAGGGCTATTTCATGAAGGCGTTCACGATAAACGATGTGGACACCATTATTGAAGTGCTTCCTGATGATGAGCGGTTCCTGAATGAACTGGATACCGTTATGCGCATCGTACGCGAGGCCGGCCTGCGCTCGATCTTCCTTACTACGGTGCATGCCGATGTTCCAGAAACCGAAGACCTCTTTGTTTCCATCGCAGAACGCATCACAAAGGACTCTGCGCTCATGGCCTTTGATATGTTCAACGAGCCGTTATACTTCGATAAATCGGAACGACCGAAACAGGAAGCGATCGCAATTGCAGCGCATTGGCGAGATCTGGTTCGCGAACATGCGCCATACCAATTCTACACGGTAGGCCTTACCGGGATCCGGGAAACATTCGAGTTCGACCCCAATCTATTGAACGTGGATTTCATCAGCTTCCACCCGTACGAATACGAGCCTGATCAGGTGCGCAATGAACTTACGTGGTATCATCGCAATGTGGATGTGCCTTGGATCATTGGCGAAACAGCTATCCCAGCGGATAACGACTCCGTGCCTTATGAAGCACAACTTACATTCGCGGAAAAGGTGTTGCAACAAAGTCGTGCGTGCGGCGCCGAAGGGTTTTCCTGGTGGCAATACAAAGACGTAGTGTGGAATGAATTCCATCCTAGTTTCATGGGCGTATTGAATAGAGAAGGGATCACACGAACGGCAAGTGGGCTCACGGTAAAGGGCACACCCAAACCGGTCATGCGCGTCCTAGTGGAATTCGATCCGAACACGGACCCAGGGCCATGTGATTGTTTACCGAATTACCTGAACTATTCGGAAGGAACCGTATCTGCAATTACCGGGCGGTTGGTGGATGAACACGGTGAACCGATCAACGAAGGAGTAGTGCTTGGTTGGAATGAACATTGGTCTGCCAGCTACCACACCACATCCGGACCTGATGGAAGATTCCAACTACGCGGAACGTTCTATCTCCACCACTGGATGGCCAGTGCTACCTACCACAAAATGGATCGAGGCGATGCGTTTCCCATTGCAATGAACAGGGGCGCAGATGGCATCCCGGCTTATGAGTTGGGGGACATTGTGCTGGAGGGTTTGGACTGATAGTTCTATTCACTATCATATAGTCCAATGCGCCGATAGAGAACGGTTCCACAAGTATTGAAGGAGGCGAGAGTGATATAATTCTCGAACTCATTCGCATCAATATCAGCAGCGAGGACATAACGATAACCATCCATGTTCGTAATTCCTTCCCGATCCGCTCTTGTCAAAGGAAGGTCCGTGACCATGCGGTAATAGTTGATAGAAGGCTCAAGCTGCCATGTATTTCCCACCTTGATAGGGTTGCCATTATGTAAGTGTTCTCGCGCATCATTACGAACCAGCGTCATAGCCTCATTCGTACAAAGGTCATACTGCCATTCAATACTTTTTTGCGGACCATATTCATATATAAAAACCCCGAACGAGAGTGCGGCGGCAATGCCGATAAATGACCGGGTCACGATCAATGAGAACCTTCCATGTGCCGTATTCAATGTTTCAAGCAGGATCAATATGAACAGAGGCAACATGAATAGTGAGAAACGGGATTGCGGGTAGTCAACGTTGAACAATAGATGCTGGACCTCAATGCCTAGCCATGTCAATGCGAGTACCAATGAGGTTGTTTCGAAATGGATGCCATTCTCAGGGCTGGGATAATTGCGGATCGAAAGTTTGCGAATAGTTAACACTACGGAAGCAAGTATGATCATGGTGATCGCAATTTGGATCAGCAATGTGACGCGAGCAGAAATCACGATCGGATGGAACCAGCTGAAGATCCAAGTCCACATTGTACTGTCGAAGAAATTCGTCCTACCACCGAAGTCCAAGTCGTTGAATTCAAGCATGCGGATAATGGGCGTGTACATCACCGAAGCGGAGATACAGCCCAACAACAGGCTAAGTATAAAAGAATTGCGCAACGATATTGCAGGGTCTATCACCTTTGCCCTTCCTAAAAAGATCATATGGGTTAGGATCATGGATACGTAGGTGCCAAGTAGAACGAAATTGCTGAGCGAAGCCAAGAGGCCCGCAAAATGGAATAGGATAATATGTATTGAAAGAGATTTGGATCCGGCCTTTGAAAGATGATAGATCCCCATCATCAAGAATCCGAAGGATAATCCATATCCTCGAGCAATGGAGAACATTTCCATCAAGAACGAATTCGAGTTCATTAGAAGGAAACCAGGAATTGCGATCAAAATTGGTAATCGGCGAAACAATAAAATGCAATAGATAAAAAAAAGAAGGAGTGCCAATAGGTTTGGAATGCGTAGCGAAAATTCGCTATTACCGAACACTTCCTCAGACCATTTCATGCCCAAAGAGTTCAGGATATGATTGTTGGTGAATGGCTCCTTGTATAAGAGAATGTCAATGACAGAGTCGCGAGGATAATACATGAACGAATAGCACTCGTCATGTGTGAATGAGGTGTTCCATGCACGGTAGCTCACGAAGGCGAACATGACGATAGCGAACAGTGTCATCCACACGGTACTGCGAACACCGAGAATTGTGGTTGTCATTGGTGTGTGTTGAAAACACGTTCGATCCGGAAACGACATTGTTCGTCCGGGATCGTATCGCGAGCGCTAAGTTCCTTGGTGCTTTTATTGAGTTCAATAAAAACACCATTCCCAACTAAGAAGGAGAATGTTCCATCATCGTTTTGAACTTGTCGGAACAAAGCCATGTCCCCAAGTTCGTCCGACCCCGCAATAACGCTCGAATCACCATATAACCTTACACCTAGAAATTTTCCAGTGTGCGACAAAAAGCAATAACGACCATCCATCAACTGCGATCGAACGAACGTTTCCCTGAGATCGGCTTCGGGTCTATTCGCCACTACGATTTCATGGTCCAGATCTACGCATACATATTGTCCATTAGAAGCCAAGATCCTGATCGTGTCGGTTCGAAGAATAGAGCGTCTTAAATTATTTGTACTCGAAATATCCGCCAGGTTGATGCCATTGAAGCGGCACCAGTCGATCAACCTAAGTTCATTCATCTCTTCCCAGAATTTCATATAATTACCGGGATAGTTACAGGTATATGCGTTTACAACAGGAACGCCCAATTGCTGCCCTGCCAGCATGCTGTTGAGATGTAACTCTATGCTGCGCACATGGTCTTCTTCGTAAGGCATAACACTGCGTACGGGCATGTAGGCAATGGCCTTCGCCGCACTGTCCCGTTGCAGTTCCATATCCAGAACGATCCGGTCGACCATGCCTTGCGCATCGTATTTGTTAAATGAACGAAGCTTGGTCATATCCAATTTATTCTCCAATACTATCAATAGTACTATGGTAAGGCCGATCAACATTCGGCTCCATTCCTTTTTACCGAATTGCGCAAAGACCAATACCGTTATTAAAGCGAAGTAAAAGGCCTGTACATGAACGACCCTGTCAATGGAGCGCATGGCACTGAATCCAGGAAGTGCAAAGATCAAGCTGTACAACGTGAAGTCTCCTATTCGTAAGCAGAAAATGATGCTTAAGAACATTGCAGAACCTACTATTGCGACCAACTGGGCATTTTGCGCACGTTCACGATACTTCCAGAGCACTACAGGTATCAGCAGTACGGCGATCCAAGGAAGGGCACCCATGAAATGGAAATGGCACCACCAGTCGTCGAACGAATAAGCAGCGTGTTCTGAAAGGCTTCTCCATGAAAGTGCTGCGGGGTGCGTAAAGAAGTAGGATGCAGGTCTTGGGACCGTACTTATAAGCGCATTGAAATCGCGTGGTTCAGCAATTGCGGAAATCTCCAAGTAGGGTTGCATGAGCGGAATTAGCAATAATGCACCACCAACAATGATCGTAACGAAACCTAGATAAGGCCGCCATGATCGACCACGTTCCTGCCAAGCGCGTTTGAAGTTGAAAAGAACGTACGCCAGTACAAGGAAGAATAGTCCATAACAGAGCATGAACCCCAAGTAGATACCACAATAGAACTGGTACACGACGGCGATCGCTAATAAGGACACATGCAACAAGCGCCCTGTATTCAGCCATTTCCAACAGAGAAGGAACGCAATGGGGATCATGAACTTCGGGAACATTTGCGCATGTTCCATGTGGCCGATCATGTAGATGCCGAATGCGAAAATGAAGGCACCCCCTGCGGCCAGCAGAGGGCGCTTGGCCCAAGCCCATAATGCTAAAAAACAACAGAGGTAATTCAGCGCGAACAGCGTCAAGATCCAGAACTGGAAAGCAGATTCTCGATTATATCCTATGCTACGGAAGAGCGAATACAGCGGTGCCGTACCCAAAAGGTTGTCACTGAAGGCGATCACATTCTTATAGGGATACATGAACGGCGCATCCCAATAATCATCTATCCGGCCAGTAGCATACGCGTGGTAATGCTCCAGTATGTAATTGTTGAATCGGGCATCCCTAAGGTCACCCGGAATTCGTTCCCTTTCAGGGCCGAAAGTGGCCAGGGGGAAAGACCATAATCCATAAGCCAGCAAAGCAACGAATGGCACGAATGCGAAAACGATGCGCATAAGACCGACCGGCTTGCTTAAGTTGGCCCAGGTGAAATTCATTCAGTCAACAAGTATACGCCAGTCGTTCGATCAATCGATGATCGACCTCCTTGTCACAACCAGTCCATAATTTGGGACCCTACAATATGCGCGTGCTACCAAAACGGTTCCGGTCCTCCATGATCATCTTTCTCTTGCTGATCTTTGGCGTCCAGGTAGACATGGACCTTGGACTGTGGCGTGACCGCGATAGAGTTATCGAATGGGATGTGCATTCGTATTACGCATATCTACCAGCGTTATTCATCTATGATGATATTCGCTTGGAACATGAATACCGATTCGACGACGATTACTTTTTATTCTGGCCTAATTATACAGCATCTGGAAAACCCATAATCAAAATGACCATGGGCGTAGCTGTTTTTTACTCGCCTTTTTTCTTTGTTGGTCATCTTTTGGCAAAGGTCATGGGATACCCAGCGGACGGTTGGTCTCCACCCTACAAGATCTTGTTATTGATCGGTGGACTTTGCTACTTTTTGATCGGACTGCTTGCCGTTCGTCGCATACTTGAACGAACAGGCTTTTCGGACACGGTTATTGCAATTGTGATCCTTTTGGTCGGTGGCGGAACAAATCTGTTCTGTTATGCAACGCACTCTGGGACGATGTCACATGTTTACTCGTTCACATTGATCGCATTATTCATGTTGATGACCCTTAAGTGGTACGACGGACCAACGTTCAGGACCAGTACGGTGCTTGGGCTCCTGGCTGGAGCCATCATTCTGATAAGGCCTACGAATGCCGTGATCCTCTTGCTTTTTTTCTTGATACGGACAACGGACCTTCGGTCGATGATCGAACGCCTGAAATTCTTCCTTGAGAAATGGCCGCTTATTGTATGGATGGCACTGTTGGCCTTCCTTATATGGATACCACAACTTGTTTATTGGAAGACCATAACAGGTCACTATTTCTTCAACCCCTACGTTGGTGAAGGGTTTTTTTTCGATCACCCACATGTTTTTGAAGGACTATTCAGTTTTCGAAAAGGATGGTATGTATATACTCCGATCATGTTCTTTGCTACGATCGGGATCATACTATTACGCGGTCGACTTGAGGGGTACCGGAATGCTGTACTAGCTTCCCTCATTGTTGCCATTTATATAACTTTCTCCTGGTGGTGTTGGTGGTATGGGGGAAGTCTGGGGCAGCGTTGCATGATCGACCTTTATGCAATCATGAGCATTCCCTTGGCCGCTTTTGTAGCTTTAATTCTTACCCAGAACGTACGCATACGCGTTTTGTCAGCCTTGGTCGGAGCGTTCTTCATTTGGCTCAACGTTTTTCAAATTGAACAGTTCGAAAATGAAGCGTTGCATTACGATGCTATGACGATGCAGCTATACTTCAAACAATTCGGGAAGGTTACTCCGATCTCTGGGTCGGATGACCTTTTGTCTTACCCGGACTACGAACGCGCAAGGACCACAGGGCGTTGATCGGTCGTTAACGTTAGGCTGCACACGACGTTGTAGTTCAAGTGGTCCTGTGGTTTGGTCTATGCTCTCCCTCGTAACTGAACTAAGAACAGCGTGTCAGCTTTGTTCGAATAGTGCTATTCCAAGGTTAGTTGATCAACGACCGCCAAGAATGCCACTGACCTCCTTAAAGAAGAGTTGCCACGTCCAATCTTCTTTAGACCATTCCCAGTTGAAGCGTTCCATGAGTCCGAAATTCAGGAAGATCAGAAATGTGAGTAAGAACCCTGTAACGACACGCGTGGATATGGAACGTGTAAATATCGAACGGAAGAGCCAAGCAAGCGGAATGGCCAACAAGGCGTAGAGGTCAACGAATCCGCGCCCACCGAAACTGGTGCCCAACCACCAACACCACCATGCGCTGTACAGCAACCACGTGAACAGTAAGACCAGCAATATGCCGATCGCCACAGCAGAGCGACGCCATGCATGAACCAAAAGCGTGATAACAACCGGGATCATCAACGGTGTATAGGTCAGCCAACCGTTTCGCACACTGGTCAATACGGACCAGGGTTCCATGGTCGTAAAGTCGAAATGCTCGTCCTTCATACCGTAGGTGAACGTTATCCAATCGCCCGTTATGTAATGCCAATACCAACTTTGCAGGACCCAGGGAATGATGGCCAGGACAACCCCCGTGATCAACGCAACCCGATGTGCGATGACATTCCGCCACAGCGTGGTAAACCCATTGGGTCGGTTCAGCACAATGACCAAAGGGAAGATGAACGTAACGATGTTCAAGTGCCGAATAAGGACGAGCAATGAACCACCAAGAACAACTAGGAATACATGTATCCATCTCGATGGATGATCAGCTCCGTCCAATAGGCGCATTGAGCAGTAGCAAAACAACCCCGCCAGGAAGAACGAATAAACGTGCGACATGTTGGGTTCATAGACGCTGTAGTAGAACAAGTTGGTCGCAGCGAACAGGGTGACCGCTGCTATCAATGCGCTTTCCTCTGTGCTGTAGCGCTTGGCGATCCGGTAGGCCAATACGATCCCGGCTCCTGCATAGGTTGCGATCCCGATCAACTGCGCAACGCCATAGGGCGATGAAAAGCCATCGATCGGGTAAACGAATACTTCGGCACCAATCTGCCCGAGGAAAAAGAACGGAAGCTGTAGTACTGAAACGCCCAACGTGAATATGCTGAGCCGCTTTCCATTCTCCATGTTGAAGCACCAATACATATGGTCAACACTTTGGTCGATGAAGACCGATGGTAGCCAATGGTAATAGCCCAATTGATCGCCACCATGCCGAAGGAATTCGAACGGGTTAGCACTGAAGATGGCCCACCCCGATAGCAATGAAATGCTGAAAACCAGAAGGAACAAACTCCACTCAAGCAAATGGTCTTCGTTGACCCCTATTCCGGTTTTTTTGAACACGCGGCCAAGGTAGCAGAGTTTCGGTATTGCACGTTAAATGCGATCGGGACCAGACAATTTCCCCAATGCAAAAGGGATAATGATCAGACCAGCGTGATCCGCTCCTCAGGTATCGGCTCCTTTCCGGTCAACCGCAAGAAAACCTGAGCGGTCGCTACCACATCCTTTTTGCAATATGCAGCGATCCGTTCAAGCCCCTGCTCTTCGTAGTAAACCCGTGCGACATCAGCACCGGTGATATCGTCCTTTGGTGTTGAAATACCGAGAATATGGGTGAGCAACGCCAGTGAGGTATAGGCTTTCCGGTCGCCAAAGCTCCACAGGTTCATGGTATCCAATAAGCCGAGCTCCCACGGTTTTCTACCGGCAACATCGAGCAGTTTCGGTAGCTGGATCCGGTGTACGACACACCTGCGTGCGATGTACGGAAAGTCGAATTCTTTACCATTGTGGCCGCAGAGCCAATGGTCATCTGCGGAATAGTGCTTGTTCAACAGCTCAACGAACTTTCGTAGCACAACGGCTTCGTCATCATCCTGAAAGGAAGTGACGCGCAATGAATAGCCGCTCTCGCTCTTCTGAACGCTTCCTACACCAATGCAAATGATCTTTCCGAATTCCGCTAGGATCCCTCCCTTCTCACTGTAGATCTCTTCAGCGGTTTTCTCATTCCGTTCTTGTTCGAAACGCGTTTTATCACTGAAGAGTTTTGCGCTGCTTGGGTTCAACTTGTTCCAGGAATATTCCTGAGGTACGGTCTCGATGTCCAGGAATAGGACCTTGCTCAGGTCGTTCGGTTTGTCCGGTCTCATTGCGATTGATCAATAGACCAATGTACGGTTTTGGCTCGTTGAAAGGGATGGAGCGCAGATAACGCAGAAATAGTTGATCAGCGCCGATCGTCCTATTATTTTGAAAGCCGGTTGCTAGTAGATAGGAAAGACCGATAGTGATCGATGCCGATCCTCCTATTTCTACTCGATCATCACGCCACGCTTCTCCATAAGCGGGATGGTGGTAAAATTGGTTTCCTCGATGCTGCCCGCCAAGAATATGTACTTCTTGTCGTAGATCACACCGTCCACATAATAGCTGAGCCAATACTGGTTGCTTAGCGCGAATACGTCTTCCACGATGCGTTCAATGCGGGCCCAACTTTTTGGACCTAAATGCTCGAGCATGTGGCGTAGCTCACTGGTCTTGCGCGTTTCACCTTCCAGCTCGCCATACCCACGTGAACTGATCAGCACGGTATCCAATTCCCTATCCGTACGGTTGATCAAATACACGTACCACGCTTCTTCACCATCTTCATCGGGCTCGCGCACAACGGCCATAGCAACACCTTCGACCTTAGGTGGATGGATGTCTTTTCGCATGGATCAACTTTTCCTCGCAGCCAATTCCCGTGCAATGGCTATCCATTGGTACACATCGTTCGGGTGACCTTCCGTATTCACTTCCTCACGCTTCATGCCAGTACGTACGAATACGAGGTCCTCGTGTGGAATTACGACCACGTACTCACCGTGGAATCCACGACAATAGTGGATCGGATGGCTGTCAACTTCTGCTAACCACCAGAAATAGCCGTAACGTTCATTGCGTTTGCCGTTGTCTTCCAGATCCGCCGGTGTAATGGACGCAAGCCAATATTCGCGTGGTACGATCTGCTTCCCGTTCCACATGCCGCTATCCAAATAGAGCTGCCCGATCCTGCCGAAATCGCGCGCGGTGGCATATAAACAGCAGAACGCACGGAAGTCACCATCCTCACGGTCCTTACCCCAATACGCATCATGCTCACAACCCAATGGTCCCCATATTTTTTCACGAACGAGTACATCCAACGGTTGGCCGTAGGCCGCCTCCAACACCTCAGCCATGATCTGCGTGCTGCCACTGATGTAATCGAATTTCTGTCCCGGTTCGTCGCGACAAGGCTGCCCAAGGCTTACCTCGCGAACATTGTACCCGTAGTAGCCTTTTGCATTATCGCTGAACGGGTTAGCACCGCTTTCGCTCCAATCCAGACCCGTGCTCATTGTAAGTAGGTTGTAGATCGAGATGTTAGCGTAACAACCCTCTTTGAACTCCGGTAAAAAATCACCGACCGGTTGGAACACGTTGTTGATCTTTCCTTCATCCATGGCTATGCCAGTGAGCACACTGATGTAACTCTTTGCTACGCTGAAACTGTTACTCACGCTATCCGCATCCCAGCCGTTCCAGTATTGCTCGAAGATCAAACTGTCATGTTGGAAAACCGCAAAACCTACCGAATACAGGTCCGTTAGTTCCTTCTCTTGCTCTGGCGTTAGTGCAAGCGTTCCGTAGCGCTCTCCTTGCGGCCATGGTTGTGGTGCTTGTGCAGGAATAGTGGAATAAGGAAAAAAATCGCGGTCATCGATCTCCGGAGAACCGCGTCCGATGAGATAGGTATAGCGCAAACCGCGGATCAGATGATCATTGCCCGTTGCATATGCAAGAACGATCAGTGCGCCAATAACAATAGCTACCCAAAGGAAGAAACGAAACAATATGCGCATGTGTTGGGGATTGCCGCCGAAGGTAATGTGTAGGCGTCGTTCAGTCAGTTACCAGCTCCACATCGAAGAGATCCGCCAATTCCAACTTCAATCGGTTCTTAACCGCTTCGATATCCAATAGGCCGCCAAGTTCTTTTGCCATACACGTTACGCCTTTATCGGCTATGCCGCACGGAACAATGTTTTCGTAGTAGCTCAGGTCCGTGTTCACATTGAATGCGAAACCATGCATGGTCACCCAGCGGCTGGCGCGTATGCCCAGTGCGCAGATCTTGCGTGCTTTCAAGGGCTCTTCCCAATCCAACCATACGCCTGTTAGACCCTCAATTCGTCCTGCTTTTATCGAATACGCTTCTAACGTGCCGATCACGGCCTCTTCCAAGGTGCGTAAAAAACGATGAATATCCGTGAAATGATGGTCCATGTCGAAGATCGGATAACCGACGATCTGCCCCGGCCCATGATAAGTGATATCACCACCGCGATCAATTGGAAAAAACTCTACTCCCTTTTCGCGCAAGCCGGTTTCGTTCAAGAGCAAGTGGCTCTGCTTGCCGCTTTTCCCTAACGTGTATACGTGTGGATGCTCGCAGAAAAGCAGATGGTCCTGTGTTGCGATGTGTTCGTTTGCCGGCAATTTGCGGTTCGCGATCTTACGGTCGATGGTATCCTGGAATAGGCCCTTTTGAAACGCCCATGCATCCGCGTAAGGGATCAGGCCGAGGTCTTGGAAGTGGACTTTTCGCATTGGTGTATCGAACAGCAAAGGTGCAACGAACGAGTTAACTAGAGGTGTATACCGCAACGACGCGACGACGCAACGCAGTGTGGTCGATCGGAAGATGATCACTCGGCAATGTCACTACAGTGCGTTTTACTCATTTGAATTCATGAACATTTGGAGCCAGGGGCCAAACGCAAAGCGACGACCCAACGTGTCTTGTATTACGTTGCGTCGTCGCGTCGTTGCGGTTCAAATACTGCGTTACTTCACCTCCGCCAACTTCCCCTTCAGCATATTGATCACCGCGATCTCGCTTGGGTCAACACCTTTTTTCTGTGCCCAGTACAAACTCACCCAATCGCCGAGGTTGATCAGATACAACTGACGAGCGAATGATGTGTCGCCCTTGCTCCAGACCTCGAAGATGTTCGGTGTGTATTTCTCGAAGATGCTTTTGTTGATCTCCATGCGCATCTGTGTGCGTTCATGGTCTTCTTTATGACGGAAGATGACCACACCCAAACTCTTGTCGCCACCGGCCCATCCTACCAATTCATTGTGGTTCATTTCGGGAATGGCATGGTGCCAACACAGTTCTTTGCTGTTCTCGTTCACCTGCTGACGGAATCTGATGCTCACGGCCTCCGTATTGGCTTCGCTATAGATCACCAAGCGCTTACCCACCAATTTTTCGGTGAGTTCCATTGCTGCTTTCTGGATGTGTGCTTTATCATCCTGCAACATGTTCGCAGCGGTGTTTATCGCACCCTCGAAACCATCGCCACAGATCCCAAAATGATGCAACAAGAAGAATTGTTGGACCAACGAATATGCCAACATGGTGCGCGGTGGGTTCCCACCTGGAATAATGATATGGTCCAAGCCTTTTGCTTTGGCCATCTCCAACATGGCACCACCGCTGGTGACCACGCATACGCGAGCACCTTTGTTCAGGGCTTGTTCCATGGCGGCCAAGGTCTCTTCGGTATTGCCGCTATAACTGCAAGCGATCACCAAACTCTTGTGGTTCACATAACCCGGCAGGTAATAGTTGCTATACACTTCGATCGGGCACTTCGCTTCCTTGCTCAACAGTTGAGCTGCAATACGACCGCCAATTCCGCTGCCACCTAGACCGGTAACAACGACGTTGGAATATGGCCCTCCGGGTGCTTTGAGCTGAGCTTTACGGCCGATCTCAAGGGCCTCTTTCAATTGCTTAGGAAATGCGTCGATCAAGTTTTGCATGTGGTGGTCTGGTCTTCTTTGGGGTCAAAAATACTCTGGTCATACGAAGTTGATGTGATTAAGGTTTTCTTGACCCGCCAGTCCTATGGATGGGGTGGCGGCGACCATGGATTACACGCAGGACTCGGACCTCTGATCGACCGACCTGGTAGATTATCACATACGGAAATTTTTTAACCGGAGCTTGTCGTAGGGTGCCTCGAATAATTGGAAACCCGCGTGGAAAGGTTCGAATGCTGTCAAATGTTTCATCCAGTGTTTGCAAGAAAGGTGCGCCTAATCCAGGAGACTGGAGTTCATACCAAGCTTTGGCTTTTGCCATTTGTGACTCAGCAGTATCAGAGATCAGAAAGCGAATGATCATTTTCGCAACTTCCCTTCTAACCGCTTTTTCACATCACTCCACGAATGGAGCTTTTCTTCACCACTGTTAATACGCGCTACTTGCTTTTCCAGGTCCTTGATCTCGCTTTCGGTAAAATGCAATGGAGGTACTCCAAGTAATGCATGCTCTACCAATTCCAAGGTCTTCGGATCCGTTTCCGCGAGAAGCAGTTGAGCTAACTCAACTTTTTTATCCTGTAATTTACCCATGACCGATAGCTTCAAAGATAGTAGGTGGATTTCGATATTTTGGAGCTGGAACTTAGGTGTAAAAATAAGGTCGTTCTTGATCGAACGGTGAAAACTTGGATCCGGTGTCCATTTAGATCTGGATCCACTAGGATGTTCAAGAAAGCAACACCATGTAGTGTACGATGGACCGGTGTTCATTGCATACCGGTATCTTCGCGGCCGCTGAATAAGCAATTCACTATGTCCCAGAACCTTTCAGATCAAGAAGTGATCCGCCGCGAATCACTTACCAAGCTTCGCGCATTGGGCATTGAGCCGTTCCCTGCAGCTCAATTCCCGGTTACGCATACTACAGAACAAGTAAAATCCTTGGCTGTGGACGTGAATGGGGTAGAGCAGCTCGTTCTTGCGGGTCGGTTAATGAGTGTTCGGGTCATGGGTAAGGCATCGTTCGCGGTGCTGCGCGACCATACTGGCGATCAACAGATCTATGTGAACCGCGATGAGATCTGTCCCGGTGAGGATAAGACTCTTTACAATGATGTATTCAAAAAGCTTCTTGATCTCGGTGATCTGATCGGTGTTAAAGGGCAGATGTTCACTACGCAAACAGGTGAGCTAACACTGCGCGTAAAGGAATTGACGTTGCTGGCGAAATCACTTCGCCCGTTACCTGTAGTAAAGACCGATGAGGATGGCAATGTTCATGACGCCTTCGGTGACCCGGAGTTGCGTTACCGTATGCGGTATGTTGATCTGATCGTGAATCCGAATGTGCGCGAGACATTCTTGAAACGGACACGGATCTTCGATGCGATGCGTAAGGCATTCCAGACGGCTGGTTACATCGAGGTTGATACTCCGGTCCTACAAGCTATTCCGGGTGGTGCAGCGGCGCGTCCTTTCGAAACGCATCACAACGCGTTGGACGTTCCATTCTATTTGCGCATTGCGAATGAACTCTATTTGAAGCGATTGATCGTTGGTGGTTTCGAAGGCGTTTTCGAGTTCAGCAGGAACTTCCGGAATGAAGGAATGGACCGCACCCATAACCCGGAATTCACCGTGATGGAACTGTACGTTGCGTACAAAGATTACCGCTGGATGATGGATTATATGGAGGTGGTCTTCGCACACGTTGCGATGGCAGCTAATGGTTCTGAAAAAACCACGTTCCAAGGGAAACAGATCCAGTTCAAAGCACCGTTCAAGCGGATTACCATGTGTGGTTCGATCAAAGAAAAAACAGGGATCGACCCACTTGAAGCAACTGAAAAGGAGCTAGGAGAATTGTGCCTGAAACATGGCGTTGAAGTGACTGCCGCAATGGGCAAAGGCAAGTTGATCGATGAGTTGTTCAGCGAGTTGGTACAACCTGAATTGATCCAACCCACCTTCGTGATGGACTTCCCCTTGGAGATGAGTCCGCTTTGCAAAAAACACCGCGATGATGATCGCCTTACCGAACGCTTTGAATTGTATATCGGTGGGTTCGAAGTAGCAAATGCGTACAGCGAACTGAACGACCCCATCGATCAACGCGAACGCTTCGAGGAACAGATCAAATTGATGGAACGCGGTGATGATGAGGCCATGTTCATCGATCAGGATTTCTTACGCGCTCTGGAATACGGCATGCCACCGACCAGTGGTATCGGTATCGGAATGGATAGGCTTGTAATGCTTCTTACGGACAACCCTGCGATCCAAGAAGTGCTGCTGTTCCCACAGATGCGGCCGGAGAAATTCGATCAGTAGTGCTCTAGTTCACTGTTCGTTCGATCGACTCCATCACGTCACCAACCTGCAATTTCAGTACGACGTTCATTCCGTTCACGACTTCGCCGAAGCGGGTGTAACGACCGTCCAGATGCGGCGTTGCGCTGTGCGTAATGAAGAACTGACAGCTTTCCGTATCGCGACCTGCGGAAGCAAGACCGAGGGATCCAGTAGTGAATAGGTTGCGACTGATCTCCGTACGCAAAGTCCACGGCATGCCACCGTAACCATCGCCGCGCGGACAACCTCCTTGTGCCACGAAGTTCGGAACCATGCGGTGGAAGGCTTTGCCATTGTAGTATCCCGCAGTGACCAACGAATCAAATGCGAGACAACTTCCAGGAGCGCCATTGACATCCGTTGCTATGATGATCGTTCCTTTCTTGGTTCTGATCGTGTAACGTTGGCCTTGTTGCAATTGCTTTAAACGCATTGTGTCGATCGGGTGGTTGAATGCGATCACGGGGTGCTCAGGAATAGGTGCCCCATCCCGTTTCGCCGCCAACGTTGCGATCAACGACCGCGCTTCGAGATCCTGAATGGCCTTCAACGACTTGAACGATGCCATTTCGAGGTCTTTTGGAAATAGGGTTGTGAGGTCCTTAGGATGTACCACTTGCAGGTCCTCAGCAGCTGCGCTTATCAATCCGGGGTTGCCTGTTTCCATGACGGACCGGAAGAATGGTGCGGCCTCTTCTACCTGCTGGCTATGCGGGGTCGCTCTCGGTTTGTTCATCCGGGAGAGTGTTCGTTCAGCCAAGATCCGGTAGGCCGCATAGGACATTGCTGGGTGAGCATCGCTGAGCATGATCGCGTTCATGGTTGCGTCAATACCGGGCTCTTCGTCAGCGGCCATCGCTGTGAACCGGGCTGCTTCTGCATAAGGCTCACGGATCATCATCCTCCTAATGGTATCACGCGCCATCCCTTTTGTTGTGTTGTGAGGAAATAACAAGGCGTAGTAATTCAGTCGCGTTATAGGGTCGAGTTGATCGACCTGGGCTTGGATCTGCAAAAGGATCTTTGGGTCGAGCTGTTCCGCTTTTGCATCAAGCGCTTCGAGTATTGCAGTGCGCAATGTCAATTCCGGGTCAACGATGTTGCGAGCAAGTTCGTTCAATGAAATTGCATCATTGGAACTTCCCAATACCCGTGCAGCATTGACTCGCACGGCGATCGGTTGTTCAACACTTAACAATGAACGAAGCAGGTCGTCTTTTCTGGGATCTTCCGACTTAGCCAAGCCGCGTACAAGAAATGCTTTTGTATCCGAGTCCCTTTCATCGTTGATCAGTTTGAAATAGGTGTCGGAGATCCTGTTAAGCTCATTTGCATCGACTCGGCGAAGCGCATCCGCAACGCGAGCTCGGTCTTGCCCAATGCTTTTCTCCATTAGGGATACGAGCTCTTCAACACTTCGAGAGCCAGGCATGTGGTGAGCGGCCATGACCAATGCACTGTGATAAGCGCTCCGAACCATGCTGTCCGTCTCTTGCGCATAGTTGGTGGTCAATGTCGAAACGATGGTGCTATCCGCAATGAAACCTATCGCGAATACCGCCGCACTTCGAACAACTACGCTGCTGTCGCTCAGCGCGTTCAATAAACACGGTATCGAGGTGCTATCCTGGACCGAAGCAAATGCAAGCGCAGCAGCTTCACGGACCTCATCATTTCCATTGGCCAGTAATGAACAGAGCTTATCCGTATCACGGTGTTCTTGTGCTTCAAGAACCGATAGCATTTTACCACTTGCCCATTTGTTCGGAGCTTGATCCATGGATCCGGTCGGTTGTACACAACCAACAAGCAAGAGCAGTGGAATAAATAAAAGTTGTCGCATTGTTGGTTCAGGTCCTAAGCGACAAGGTAGAGTGCCTTCACTTAACCTTTGACCGCAGACCGTATGTCTATCACTTCGGCCAACGCCTTTACCGCCTTGTCGTGCTTGGTCACATACGGATTGTCCATGTCCCACACGTATCCGGCCAGCACCGAACATATCTTGTTCTTGTTCTCCTGTCCGGGATCCTTGGCAAAGAAGATCTTCTGTACCGTGCCATCATACCAGCCTTCTATGTAGGTACGGAACACGGCCACTCCGTGCAATACCACATCTACATATTCCTTGTCCCAGTTCACCTTTTCACCCTTCAATTGGCGGCTTGCAAGCTTTCCTGCGGCAGCACCCGACTCGGTGGCAAACGTTACTCCAGCTGAGAAAACAGGATCGAGGAACTCAGTGGCATTGCCCGTAAGCACATAGCCGTCTCCGTAGAGTTGTTTTACCGAGATGGAATAGCCTTCGATCTTCACAGGTTCAAAGCGCATTTCCACATCCTTGAAACGCTCACGGGTGTGCGGCTCGCTGGCAAGCATTGCGCGTAGTCTTTCTTCCTTGGTGCCTTCAAATTCTTCAAAGAACTTCGGGTTGCCCACAAATCCAACAGAAGTATTTCCGTTTGAGAATGGGATGATCCAGATCCAAACGTCCTGTCGGTGAGCAACGATCACGATCCGCTGACTGTCGTGTCCGGTAGGGCGGTTCACATCTTTCACCTGTGTGAACAGGGTGTCTCTTCGTGGCAGGGTAGATGGCACGTTGAGGTTGAAAAGGCGCGGAATGACCCTTCCGTATCCGCTTGCATCGATGATGAAACGCGCTTCTATCTGCTTTTCCTTGCCGTCCTTATCTACAACAGTGGTCACCGAGTCTGACCCGTTGAATTTGATGTCGGTAACGGTTGTTTCAAAATCGATGGGAACGCCCATTCGCTGTACCTCATCCGCCAGAACCTTGTCAAAATGGTCTCTTGGGATCTGATAGGTCCATTCCCAGCCTTTGGTGAATTGCTCAGAGAATTCAAACTCACAGCGCTCCTTTCCTTTTAGGAAGATGGCGCCCTGCTTTTCCTGATAGCCCTGTTTCTTGATCACATCCATGAACCCGGCCTCTTCAAAATGGTCCATACAGCGCGGAAGCAGGCTTTCCCCGATCACAAAACGAGGAAATTTCTCCTTCTCTACAATTCTTACTTTCAATCCGCTCTTGTTCACAAGTGAAGCGGCAATAGTGCCTGAAGGGCCGGCACCTATCACAAGTATATCTGTCTTTTCGCGTTCCATTTCTTCAGCGGTCTATAGACCCAATTGTTGATTTTGCGCGATGAATGTAGAAATGTGGCCGCGAAGTAAAATATGATTTTCGTCATATAATCAAGTTTGGCGGGAGATGGGATCTATCTCAGTAGGCGGGGCTTGGAGTATCTAAAAGTTGGTAACGAAGTGCCCATCCATAAAACAAGGCCTGTCAGCCATCTTGGATACAGATCCTTTAAGAGTTCTACTGTTGCAATAGCTTTGCAGATGTATCCTGCTCAACGATTCGGCCGTTTATTCGCTCCACAAAGTCGTTGACCTCCTATCTTCTTTATTCCAGTACCCACAGCCCTATGCAATAGAACTGCTGTAAACGCCCCTACAATGAATGAACTGCACAGCAGAATTACCTGCCATTGCAATTCGGTTCCATTGGGTACCAGCAACACTGCGAGGATCTTTTTCATTTGCTGATGGTGGCGGACCAAAGTAAAATGACATGGTCACGAGTATCTTAGCCGCTGAAATGAAATACTATTTGATATCGATCTTTACGTGCTTGGTTGTTCCGTTGATCATGTATGGTCAACTGGACCCGGACAGTACTGCCATTGCTCAAATGCGAGCCGATGTTCGTTTTCTCGCGAGTGATGCGCTGGAAGGCCGCGAGTCCGGTACACCCGGAGAGAAATTGGCCGCAGAGCATGTTGTTGAGCAGTTCAGATCCATCGGACTGAAACCGATGGGTGATGATGGTACCTTTCTTCAAGCGTTCACATTCAACGGGCAGCCTGAACTTGGTCCGGCGAATCGGTTGAATATCGGCCGTTCGGTGTTGAAGTTGAACGAACAGTTCTATCCGTTAGCCTTTTCGGCAAGCGCAGGTGTTCGTGGTAAAGTGATGAAGGTGGGTTATGGCATTGAAGCGCCGGACCTGGATCAGAACGATTATGCCAATAGCGAAACACAAGGACGGATCGTGGCGATCAATATCAGCTCGCCGGATGGTATCCATCCGCACAGCAAGTTCTTGGCTTACCATGATCTGCACGCACGCGCAGAGAAAGCGATCGAGAAAGGTGCGATCGGTGTGTTGTTCTATACCGATGATCCGGATGTTGAAGTGCCATCCGAAGAACTGAATGCAAAGGTCACGGCATGTAAGGTTCCTGTCGTTTTTGTAAAGGGTAATTTGCACATCGACCTGATCGTGGACAATAACTCCTGCGTGATCAATACGGATATTCAGCGGCCCCAAATGACAGCATACAATGTTGTTGGACTCTTGGATAATGGTGCAGAAAATGTTGCGGTGATCGGTGCTCACTTCGACCATCTTGGCTGGGGCGATGAAGGGTCGTTGTATCGCGGTGAGCGGGCGATACATAACGGTGCGGATGATAATGCGAGCGGCGTGGCAACGATCATTCAGTTGGCCCGTGACCTTAAGAAGATGGAGAATGCGAAGGCCAACGACGTGCTGTTCATTGCCTTCAGTGGAGAAGAAAAAGGGCTCTTTGGATCCAACTATTGGACGAAGCACCCAACGATGCCAATAGAAGAATTGAACTATATGATCAACTTGGATATGGTTGGCCGGTTGGACACTTCCGGCGTGATCGGCATCAATGGTGTTGGCACTTCGCCAGCATGGGCCGATGTGGATAGTTTGGCAGCCGGGAATTTGAGAACAAAGACAACGACAAGTGGTGTCGGACCAAGTGACCACACAAGCTTTTACTTACAAGGGGTCCCTGCGATCCACTTCTTTACTGGTACGCACGAGGATTATCATAAGCCAAGCGACGATGAGGAAAAGGTCAACTACGAAGGCATGGTGCGTGTAATGCGTTACATCGAAGCACTTGTAGTGGATCTGAATGATAATGGGAAATTGGAATTCACGAAAACCATCGATACGGACTCTGATGATGTTCCCCGTTTCAAAGTGACACTTGGTGTAGTTCCGGATTATTTGTTCGATGGAAAGGGTATGCGGATCGATGGTGTTACGGAAGGCAAGCCTGCCTCGAATGCTGGCTTGCTGACCGGTGATATCGTGATCAAAATGGGACCGGTCGATGTGACCGATATGATGAGCTACATGAAAGGGCTTAGCGTTTTCGAGAAGGGAGATACAGCACCAGTAACAGTGGTGCGTGATGGAAAGGAGATCGAAACGAATGTTACGTTCTAATGGCGGAACAGCGTATTGCCGTCATCGGCGCAGGTAGTTGGGGCACAGCATTGGTGAAGTTATTGTCAGCGAACAGTGAACGCGTGGGTTGGTGGGTGCGTCGGGCTGAAACGATCAAACACATCAATGCCTACGGACATAACCCGGATTACATCAGTGCCGCCCAATTCGACCCTTCCCGATTGGCCATGGATACGGATATCCGCAGTGTTGTGCAAAGTGCCGATGTGTTGATCCTCGCGGTGCCAAGTGCATTCCTCAAAGCAATAATGGACCTGTTGCAACCAGGTGATCTAAAGGGGAAGACCGTTTACAGTGCAGTAAAAGGGATCGTTCCGGAAACGAACCAGATCGTAGGTCAATACCTCTTTAATGAATTCGGTGTTGCTGAGAATGACTTTGGAGTGATCTGTGGTCCGTGCCACGCAGAAGAGGTGGCCATGGAACGACTGAGCTATTTGACGATAGCGTGTCAGGACCAGAACAAAGCAAAAGCAATGGGCGATGCGTTGAACGGGCGTTTTATGAAGACCACGCTAAGCGATGACATCTATGGAACGGAATACGCTGCGATCCTGAAGAACGTGATCGCTGTATGCGCCGGGATAAGTGTGGGTCTTGGATATGGCGATAATTTTCGTGCGGTCCTTGTGAGTCGGGCCATTCAGGAGATTGAACGTTTTGTCGCTGCTGTGCATCCCATCGCGCGCGACATCAACGAGCCGGCATATCTCGGTGACCTGTTGGTAACCGCCTATTCAACCTTTAGTCGCAACCGCGAGTTCGGGAATATGATAGGTCGAGGATACAGCGTGCGGGCTGCCCAAATGGAAATGAACATGGTGGCCGAAGGATACTACGCGGTTAAATGTGTGTATGCGATCAATGAAAAATACGGCGTGGACATGCCCATAACCGAAGCGACCTATAGGATACTTTATGAGAAGATGGCGCCTATCATTGAGATGCGTTTGTTGAGCGATAAATTAGCGTAATGCCTCTACTTCGCTTTCATTGGGATTTTTTCGGACCGGATGCACAAACGACCGCCGAACACTTTTTGAAACACGTGGACACTTTTTGCATAAAAGAAGGAGTGGCGGAATTCGATCACTGGACGACCGATCGTACAGTGCGTGTCGAAGCAACGCTCGAATGTGATGCAGAGCATATGCTGTTGATCCGTGATGCACTGAAACCTAAACGCGCGGAACGTGTTCTTGAGTAGATCCGATCAGCGTATGAAACGTACAGTGTTGCGTTGATCGCCCTGAACGAGATCCAAATAGTACACGCCGGCCGTTAGGTCCTTGACATTCTCAATGAATTGTTGTGGCCCACTAGGCACACGTGCATTCAGAACGGCCCTGACCAATTTACCAGTGCTGTCCAGAATATTCATTTCCACAACGCCGTTCGAGAGCAGATCGACGTTGATCAGAAGCTGATTTCCCTCGTTGTTCAAGGAAACCGTTACTGACAACGGATCCTTTTCTTGATCAATTATTCCGGCATTCACATCGCGCACAAGCAACACTCGGAAAACGCGGGTGCTTGCAGCACTTTGTGTTCCAGTATTGATGAAGAAGATATTGGCTGCACTACTCTCTATTCCACCGATGATGTGTCCTGCAAGAACAGTATCAGCAGAGAGTTGGTCCAGATCAATAATGCTGTTGAACATGATCGGGATATTGGGGTCCGTTATGAACTCCGAACCTGCTCCGAGCAATGCTGGCATACTACCAATTGAAGTTTCCACCATCGCGCCGGATCCATTCCGCTGTACACTACTGATCGTGTTCACGAAAGGGACTTCCGTATCATCCCAAAGTTGACCGCTCGAATCAAAGTAATAGCGCCCGATACCTCCGAAGAATACCGTTGACATCGTATTGCTTGTCGCCGAATACATAGGGAGGTGCGCCGTATGATATTGGTTCAGTAGTTGCTCGAAGACCGGTGTAACGGAATAGCCGGATGAGGTAATGTCCACCGTGTTGAGCCATGGGACATTACTTCCGTATTGGAACACCCCTGAGAATGCGGTAAAGCCTTGTTCGCTATTTGGAAAGATCTGTGGTACTAGATTGTAATCACGACGATGTAGTTCAAGTGTATCGGTCGTTTCCGTGAACCCGATAATGTTCATGCTTGACCCGTCGTCGTCAATACCGAAACGGCGTATCGCATTGGTGTATTCCTGGATAAAGCCTGGTCCGAAGTCAGGACCCATAGGATTGTATCGCCCCATGAACCGCTGGCCGCCTACCAAATAGAACTCGTCGTTAAGGAACCCCAAGTAGCCTCCCGTAACGGCCATTCGATCGTCGGTCGTTTGTCGGAAAAATGCGTTCGGTGAGTTTCCGTTCTTGATCGCGTTGATCGCATTTGGTACGTTCACGGCAGTAAGTTGACTGTGCGTAATATGGTCATTGGCTGTAGGCGAGAAACCATATCCACCGATGATATACAGTGTGTTGCCCCGTTGATGGAACTCGAGGTTGGTGCTCTGGAGTTGTTCGAATAATGCGGTCGGTAAGGATGAGAGATCAGCGCTCCAGACCTCGTTCGTGACCGGGTTCAAGACATACGCCATCGTATTGTTCGCAGATGCTAGGAACGCGGCGAATGGTTGGCGTTGGTGCAATCCATCGGTTCGTCCACCGATGACCAACCACTCACCATTGTGTTGGCCCCAAGCGAATGAATGAATACCCGGCATATTGGGAATGGTGATTTCTTCCAACACCACATTCCTATTGCCAACGTGCTGCGAATACGCGTTGGCATATAGAAGAACGAACATGGAAATTGCGAAGTACCGATACGTCATGTTCAAGGGTTTGAACAAAGTTCGTTCGGCAGTTCCGCATAGAATGTGAGATTGATCACAAAGCCTGTGGCTTACTTCATCGACCAACGCGCGATCTTTTCTTTCGACGTTGTGTAAGGCGGATATTGCAAGCCGTGTTCGATGAGTGTACTTGAGTCAACGATCGATTTTGTGTGGGAGAACGTATCGAAGCCGTACTTGCCGTGATAACGACCCATCCCGCTTGTCCCAATGCCACCAAAGAGCAATTCGTCATTCCCGAAGTGAAGCAAACAGTTGTTGATGCAACCTCCTCCGAATGCGATCCGTTCGCTGAAATACTGTTGGACTTTTCTATCGCTGCTGAAAATATATGTGCTAAGCGGGAACGGATTACGCTCAATATGTTCAAGTACTTCTGCCTTTGCTTGCCAAGTGATCACTGGAAGTATTGGGCCGAAGATCTCTTCTTTCATGACGCTGTCATCATGGGTTACGCCGACAAGCACTGTCGGAGCGATGTAACGGTCTGCACTATCCACTTGACCTCCTATAACGGTCATGCCTTGACCCATATAGCCTTTTAGTTTTTCGAATCGTGCAGCGTTGATGATACGCCCATAGTGCGAACTTTTCTGTGGATCAGTGCCGTAGTATGTGATCAGAGTTCGTTGAAGCAATTCTAAGAACTCATCCTTTCGGTCCTTGTGGATCAACACATGATCCGGTGCAATGCAGGTTTGCCCGGCGTTGAAGAATTTGCCCCATGCAATACGCTTAACTGCGATCTTAAGATCAACTGTACGATCAACGATGGCCGGACTTTTACCACCAAGTTCCAGCGTTACAGGTACGAGCTGCGGCGCGGCCATAGCCATGATCCTGCTACCTACACCAGGACTTCCGGTGAAGAAGATATGATCGAACCGGAAGCCTTCGATCAGTTCAGGAACAATGATCTTTCCCTCTCCTTGTGTGACGGCGACATGCTTAACGTCAAAAACAGAGGAGATGATCTTAGCTGTTACCGCCGCAGTGTGCGGGGTCTCTTCGCTGGGCTTTATCAAGGCGCAATTCCCCGCTGAAATAGCAGCGATCAACGGTTCCATGACCAATTGAAAGGGATAGTTCCAAGGCGCGATGATCAACACAACGCCAAGCGGTTCCACCCTCATCGAACTACTTGCAACTTGCAGGGACAGTGGAGTTGAGACCTGTTCCGGTCGCATCCACTCCTTTAAGCTATCAAGTGCGTGCTGTAATCCTTGATACACAGTACCGATCTCGCTAATGAACGCTTCGAAAGGCGGTTTGCGAAGGTCTTTGTGCAATGCTGCAAGCAACTCATCTTCGTGGCACCGGATCGCAGTTTGCAGATCTTTTAGCGCTTTTCTTCGAACTGCGAACGAACGCGTAGCACCACTTTTAAAGTACGCGCGTTGATCTGTAAGTCGTTGAAGGGTCATGGACCTGTCAAATGCGGGACTATTCATGGATACAAAGGTAGCTTGGCTGCTAAGCGGCAAGAATGAAGTCAGTTCCTTCGGTTAATCCACGAGAGACAAGGAATGCAGCGATCTTATCCCCCGTACCGCGCTGGCTGATGAAGGAGATGATCAACGCTTCGCCAGGTCCTGGTAATTCATTGTGTAGGATGAATCGGTATCGGGGTAGCACGCGTTCACGAACATCGGTGAATGCTGAAATAGGGATGCCTTCGTGTTCCAACATTCGAGCGCGAGCCTTGCAAAGCGTGCTGGTGCCTGCAATGATCACAGGTCTGCCACTTGGAAATTTTCTTCGGTACCAAGCTGCGATCCATTTGGCTTTCGTTGTAAAGAATGCGTCCACACTGTAATTGGAATGTGTTCGGCTTGAACGTTGCGGATGATCGTTCCATGTAAGCAGTTCATCCGGTAGTTTGGCGAAGCGAACACGGTGATGCATCCATCGCAACCAGAGTTCGTGGTCTTCAGGTAACGGGCCAGTATCGTATCCACCGAACTGCTGTACAAGATCGTGTCGGAATAGAACCGAAGGGTGCGCGACAGGTGCATCCACGAAGCGTTTCAAATAGTGCTCGCGAGGAGTTATGATCGCGTTCTGCCAATTCACATACGCCTCCATTCCACGGTTGTTCGCGACAGTTGAAATGAAATTCGTTCGTGTTCCAACTACGCCTATCTCCGGATGCGTGTCCAGGAATTCCACTTGTTTCTGAAGCCTTTCAGGCTGTGCAATGTCGTCGGCGTCCATGCGTGCGATGTAGCCCGCCTTCGCGTGTTCGAGACCCGTGTTCAATGCGTGTGCGATCCCGATAGTTGGTTCGCGGACCAACCGAATTCGCTGATCCTTTTTGCACCATTCTTCTGCAATGGACGTACTCGTATCCGAAGACCCGTTATCGATCAGGATCAATTCATGATCCAAGAAGGTTTGGTCGATCATGCTGCGGAAAGCACGTTGCAGCGTGGAAGCGGCATTGCGAAAAGGAAGTAGGATCGAGACTTTCGTCATGATCAGCCCGTCATCAAACCCTTCAGAACAACCTCCGCTTTTTTCTTTCCGATCTCCGCGATCACATCTTCAGGCATCGCTTCTTTGACCCCCTTGATGCTCCCGAAACGCGTTAGTAATTTCTGTGCAGTTCCGGGTCCGACCCCTGCGATCGCCTCCAACCCTGTTTTGATAACGCGCTTGCTGCGCTTGCCGCGATGGTGTGTAATTCCAAAGCGATGAGCTTCGTTGCGCATGTGTTGGATCACACGTAAACTGATGCTGCGTTTATCAATATGTAAAGGGTATGGATCACCGGGAAAGTAGATCTCCTCCAACTTCTTCGCAATGCCAATGATTGCGATCTTGCCACGCAGACCTAGGCGTTCCAAAGCATTCATGGCTGCACTCAATTGACCTTTTCCGCCATCGATCACGATCAATTGGGGCAGGGGTTCATCTTCCCTGATCAACCGGATATACCGTCTCTCGACCGCTTCTTCCATGCTGGCGAAATCATCCGGACCTTCGACCGTCCTGATGTTGAAGTGCCGATAATCCTTCTTGCTCGGCTTGGCATTCTTGAACACTACACAAGCGCTTACCGGATCGGTACCTTGTGTATTGCTATTGTCGAAACACTCAATGTGAACAGGCAGTTCACTTAACCGCAGATCCTGTTTCAGTTGCTCAAGTATCCGGTTCGTCGCCGCTTCTGGATCAACAAGTTTTTCTTGCTTGCGCTTGTCCAAGAGGAAGTAGCGTGCATTCCTTTCGCTCAGATCCAACAGAGACTTTTTATCACCGCGTTGCGGAACAGTGAACGTGATGCCCGGCATTTCAATTTCAGGGTCGAAAGGAACGATGGCTTCCGGTGCGTCGCTGTGAAAACGTTCGCGTAATTCAGCGATCGCCATTTGCAAAAGCTCGAGAGGCTCTTCCTCTAACTTCGACTTTAATTCAACCGTAATGCCGTTGATCACAGCACCGTCGATGATGCGCAGATAGTTCACACACGTGCCACCTGCATCAGCAGCCAAGGAGAATACATCCACATCGCCGATATCCGCATGAACAATGGTGTTCTTAGCCTGGTAACGCTCCAGTTGTTCAGCCTGCTGCTTGAGCTGTTCGGCACGTTCAAAGTCCAGCGCATCGGCGTGGACATTCATTTGTTGGCGAAGCATTTGCGCTACTCCTCGCGTGCGTCCTTTTACGATCTGCCGGATCACTTTTATATCTTCGTTGTAATCCTCGATCGGTTGCAATCCTTCGCAGGGGCCTTTGCAATTTCCGATGTGGTATTCCAAACAACGTTTGTATTTGCCGCGCTCAATGTTCTTTTCGCTGAGATCATAGTTGCAGTTGCGCAACTTGTACATCTTGTTCACCAGTTCTACAACAGTGTGCATCACGCGGCTACTGGCGTACGGACCGAAGTATTCCGACCCGTCCTTCTCCGGGTTACGCATGCCTTCCACGCGCGGGAAACGTTCGTTGCGGATACGGATCCAAGGATAACTTTTGTCATCCTTGAGCATGATGTTGTAACGCGGTTGATGTTGCTTGATCAGCGAATTCTCAAGTAGCAATGCATCGAACTCCGTGGCAACGACGAACACTTTTACATCCACGATGTTGGCCACAAGTTTTGCCGTCTTGCCGGTCTCGTATTTCTGCTTGTTGAAATAGCTGCCGACCCGGTTACGGAGATCCTTGGCCTTGCCGATGTATATGATCCGCTCACTGAAGTCGAAGAACTGATACACCCCCGGCTGGTGCGGCAGCAGTCGAACTTTTTCGCGGATATCGAGGTCAGGCATAGTTGATCGGACGATAAGGCAATAAGATGATCAGACAACGCCTCGATCCTGCTAATTGCTGGTCAACGATTGACTGAGTGAAATGCAAAGATCGTGTGTTCAAACCATACCGTATGGTAAGCGCGGATTAACTTGGCCGTCCAAGTTCCAGAACACATGAATTTCACCGCACAACAGATCGCTGAACTTTTACAAGGTTCCGTTGAAGGCGACGTCAACGCGACCGTTTCTTCGCTCTCAAAGATCGAGGAGGGTGGTGCCGGATCGCTGAGCTTTTTGGCGAACCCAGCCTACGCACAATACATCTATGCCACAACCGCTTCCGTAGTTATCATCGGAAAGGACTTTCCACTTACTGGACCGGTGAACGCCACGTTGGTACGAGTGGCTGATGCGCAAGGCGCTTTCGCAAAAGTGTTGGAGATGTATAATACCATCAAGTTGAATAAGAAAGGTGTTTCAACGCAGGCGGCAATTGCGGACTCAGCTACGATGGGTGAAGATTGCTATGTGGGTGCATTGGCATTCATAGGTGAGAACGTGAAGATGGGAAAGAACGTTAAGATCTACCCGCAATGTTTCGTGGGAGATAACGTGACGATAGACGACAACACAACGCTGTTCGCGGGAGTGAAGATCTATTCCGATTGCACGATAGGGAAGAACTGTATCATACACAGTGGCACAGTGATCGGTAGCGATGGATTCCGTTTCGCAATGGGACCCGGTAGTGGACAGAAGATCCCGCAGATCGGAAATGTGGTGATCGAGGATGATGTGGAGATCGGTGCGAACTGCGCGATCGACCGCGCTACGTTGGGTTCAACTATCTTGCGTAAAGGCGTGAAATTCGATAACCTGATCCACATCGCTCATAACGTAGAGGTTGGCGAGAACACCTACTACGCGGCTGGCGGAGTAGTAGCAGGTTCAACCAAGATCGGTAAGAACTGCATGTTCAGCGGGCAGGTGGGGATCATCGGTCATTTGAAGATCGCGGACGGTACGATCATCGCAGCGCAAAGTGGGATCAGCAAGAACACCAAAGCAGGTGAAAGCTATATGGGTTCACCGGCCTGGGAGGCGAGTAAGTACCGCAAGAGCTATATCCACTTCCGCAACTTGGATAAGCTTGTGGAGCGGATCGAGGAACTCGAAAAAAGGAACAACTAGACCCGTTACGGCAATTGTTCTACGCGCACTGCGGTCGGCACCACGCCACCGATGTTCTCCAAAATTGGATCGCGATCATTGAGCGTGCCCGTGTAAAGCACCGTACCATTCAGGTTTACATCTTCTGGAACGTAGCCTGCTGCGCTTGCGGTTGGCACTACACCGCCAATCTTGGTAAGGATAATGTCCCGATCATTATTCAAACCGGTATAACGCACGACGCCGTCTCCATTGACATCCCCAGACCATAGTCTACTGATCCCAATTTTCTCTACGCGTGCATCTGTGCCCCAGGTCTGCACAATTGGGTTGCTAAGGTCTACACGTTGAACGGTGATTCCATAAGCACCGGATAATAAGGTCATAACACCGAGATGATTTCTGTGTTTAACAGCAACGTGATATGAACCACGTGTTGCCGAGGCAAAAAGCAATGGACTTTTGCCGCTGGACATTACAACTCGTCCGTCAGAAAGTACAAGCGCCGCAATTGCATCCACAATGATCGTTAGGTTGTTGGGGTCTCTCAGTTCAACCACCACCCAATCAACCGGTGCGCTGTTTCCTGTGCGGCCAAGTAACGCAGGATCCATGATCTCGCCCATGCCGTATGGGTCTGAATTAGGTAAAAGACCGCTGCTTTTCAGCCCTGTGTTCATTTTGGTCCCGTTCATCGGGCCATCCAATAGTACTGCCAGATCGAGCTCAACATCGCCATCCACATAATCGAACGTACCGTCACTATCACGATCCACTCCTGCACGGATCTTGGTGTTCGGATGAACGATGGTCCAGGTTAAGGGTGAACCACCCTGGGCCGATGCGACGAGTTGCGCATGCGTAACGGTCTGGCTGGCGAAATCCGACTGGTAACTGTCGCTTCCGGTATAATAGAACCCACGTTGTTCGCCTGCGTAAAGTCCTTTTACGATCATTGCATATTCAGCAGGCTTGTCATTCACCAACGTTTTCATGAAGGTGAGCTGTGTCGTACTGCCTACTCCACCGTTCAACGTATGTCGCAAGCCCACGGCAGGCATTGCATCTTGACTGGGATGTACCAGATCGAAGTTATGACTTGCCGGACTGTTCACTTGTGTAATTCCGCCGGACCAGCTTAACAACTCCGGTTCGTAATCACCCAGATAACTACCCGTTCCGGATTGATTGAATACCGTTTCCATAACGCCATCGGACATCATGCCAAAACCACTGGTACACTCGGTCGTGTTGTAAAAGAATCCGTTCTTTCGATAGGTTGAGCGAAGATCAGGTACCATATCAACATTGTTCGTCATGTTAACGATCGGAGGACTACCTGCTCCGGAATTAGAGCCGTTCCCCGGAAGGTGGCCACGACCAGTTCCTGTCTGGTGGCAATGTGAGCAGTTCACGTTCACAGAGACGAACAATTTCACCCCAGCGGTTGGAATTGTTTGGAAAGAGGTTCCCGTAAAACGCACCTTTCCAGGATTCATCCGCTCGGTCGATGCCGCTACGGAAAGCTCTGGACGGTAGGTGCGGTAGGGGTTCGGAACATGCCAGGTGGCTGCGAGGAAGTCAGAGAATTCCTGCATGCCGGCAGCATCCATCGGTGAGTCCGCTCCTTGTAGATCACTGAACGCACCAGCGAATTCCGCGAAGCTTGACTTGTCTCCGCGCCAATGCAATTTGCCTGTTCCGCGGTTGATGATGTCGATCAGGAATTGCGTCGTCTTCAGTCCTTTCATCGGATGGAAAACCTTTGTGCCTGCAGGATCTACAACGGTGATCATATCACCAGCCGGGTTCCCCAGGTCCCATGCCAATCGATCCCAACGTCCATCCAAATGGCAGGAGCCACATGAGATATGGCCGTGCCCTGAGCCTGCGTGTGTGTCGTACAAATGCTTGCGACCAACTTTGATCACGAGCGGGGTAGGGTCGAAGAAACTCGTTCGCGCCGTCTCCTTGTTCGTGGTAAGGTCAATGGTTGAAATGGAGCCATCGAATTTGTTCAGCACGAAGCCACGGTTGTTCACTTCATCCAATACAATTCCGGTAGGTCCTTCGCCAACGGTGATCGGATCCGGGCTTGTACGTGCTCCCGTGGTGTTGATCATGATCACGTTATTCGAACCCATGCCCGTAACATAAGCTTTCGTTCCATCAGATTTCCAAGCAATGCCGCGCGGATCACCGATCGACTGCTGCCGAAGTATGGGAGGCGAAGTACTTGTGGTATAGTTGATGTGCGGATTCATATCGGCGACCAACGGATTACCGGCGGGCATGAAGCGTGCAACATTCACACGGAGGAATTTTCCATTCAGGTTCGGCTCAAAGCGAACCTCGTTCGTGGCATCGGTGCCAACCACAAAGACCTCACCGCTCAATGGATGAACCGCCATGGCCATCAAAATATTTCCAAGATGCGCTTTATACGTAACCGACCCGGTGCTTGGGTTATTCGCGTTGATCATGGCTACGTCACGGTCCGGCATATCCCATCCGGCAACACGTGAAACACCGGGAACAGCTCCCGTTACTATGTTCGTCCAATTCCCGCCGTTGGCATCCATCCACTGCCCGGATGCGTTCTTCCGTACTACCATACTGTTGGTCCCAGGTGGCAGTGGGTTCGATGGATTCATTGGTGGGTCGAATGCCGTTCCGGAATTCGGAACGGGAACAACACCTCCGTACGGACCCGCAGGATTGGTAACATCATTGGGGACGGAGGTACAGCCTCCTTGTGGGGAACAGAATCCGTTCGCCATGAAATCACTCCCGCTAACAACGGTTGTCTGGTTGCCACTCTCGAAGAACGCGGCGTAAACGGTAGTGCCATCAGGGCTTACTGCAAGTGCCCTAGGCTGTTCGCCTTTCAATAGAACTTCTGTAGGCGCGGTATTCAAATTCGCTGGATCGAATACTTGTACACTCTCGCGTTCAACGCAGGAAACGAACGCGCGTTGAGGTGATCCGGCGAATACCACATCGGCTGGTTCATTCTCGGTTGCTAGGCTGCGGATCACTGCTTTTTGTGTTAAATCCACAACACTTACTTCATCGCTTACTTGATCAACCACCCATACTTCATTGTTCGTTCTTGCACGTACGGTAACCGGATCAAGCCCAACAGGTATGGAAGCGATATGGATCAACCCGCCCGGACTGAATGCATACACCTCCAAAGAATTGTTGCCCGTGTTAACCGCCAACAGTTTGGTCTTATCAGGCGTCATGTCCAGCGGATGTACATGTGCTGATTCGAAATTGGTGAAGTCGCTGGTCGGTACGGCGCTCTTTGTGACCGTAGGGTCCGTATTGGATCGTTCCAACGTTTCGAATGCCGAAAGACCGACCACTAGCGCAGCAGAAAGCAAGGTGATCAACGTTGTACGACGGGGTAGAATGTTCTTCATCGGAAGAGTTTCAGCGTTTGACAAGATCACCGCCCCAACACACCATCAACGATCCAGAACGGATCCCAGTTCCGTTTTGCGGCTATGCAATCTAGTGAATTATAGCGGAATATGATAAACATGGTCTTGATCAGTTGAATTTCAATCTTGCATTCGTTGGTTACTTGGAAATGAACTTTTACATACGCTATATGACTCATCGCAGAGATCAGAGGCGCAAAGGACGCCGAGTTGTTGATCGAACGGGCTATTCGAAGAAGTATTCTAGACCACTGGGTCGAGCGAAGGCGAGCTAAATGTAATTGTGTGATCTTTGTTCTTTAAGAATGAACAGATCGCGTCTTTGGGTGTTATACATCCGCTAGTGAACACATCAATGGGTAACTATTCCATAAAGGACCTTGAGAAATTGAGCCGCGTTAAGGCTCACACCATCCGAATATGGGAGAAGCGCTATGCGTTGCTCGAACCGGACCGCACGGATACCAACATCCGTAGCTATTCTGATGAGAACCTCCGTAAGCTCTTGAACATCTCGTTCCTGAACAATAACGGATTCAAGATCTCGAAGGTGGCGAAGATGAGCGATACGCAGATCCGCGACCAAGTATTGGCCATGCAGGAAGGCGATGGCGGGATCACGGACCATGTTGAAAGTTTGATACTCTCCATGACCGAACTCGATGAGGATCGGTTCGAGAAAGTGATGGGTAGTTGTGTGCTGCGATCTGGTTTCGAAACAACCATGTTGGAGGTTATTCAACCTTTTTTGCAACGGGTCGGTGTTCTATGGCAGATCGATGCGGTAAAACCAGGACAGGAACACTTCATCAGCAACCTGATCAGACAGAAGGTCATCTCTGCCATTGATGGCGTAATTCCAGAAAAACGTTCAGATCCGCTGACGATCCTCTTCTTCCTGCCTGAAGGCGAGTTGCACGAGTTGGGCCTTTTGTTCGGTCATTACTTGGCTCGAAAACTGGGTCATCGGCCGATCTATCTTGGGCAATCTGTTCCATTTGATGACCTGGCGCCAGTAGTGGAGTACAGGCGTCCGGATATCCTCGTTACTGGCTTCATCTCGTATCAGAATGTGCAGGATGTGAATGCCTATTTGAAAACGCTTCACAAACACTTTTCGGAACCTCGGCTCTTGTTCTTCCATAACTCCGGTCTCGTCGGAATTAAACCGAACAAGAACCAGACCGTAGTGCCAGACCTTGTCCACTTCAAGGAGGCGATCCGCTGATTTTTCTTGATCCTTAGGGAACAGCCGTTGAGGGTATACATGCTCAACGAACGCTGCGCTGTGCGTTGTAATAATATTTTTTTGTTCACTGTTTCAGCATAGATAGTCAACAAAATTCATGACGAGATTTGGAAAATCACATTTTGTGATTACTTTTGTCTAACGAAAAGACAAAAACAATGAACAAAGAAGAACCAACTTTTGACGAGCGCCTGATGTCTCTGAACGATCGGCTTCTCTATTTCGCACTAGGTCTTACCCGGAATATGGACGATGCGAAAGACCTGATCCAGGAGAGCATGTTGAAAGCGTTAATGAATAAGGACCAATACACGACAGGTACGAATATCAAAGCGTGGATGTTCACCATTGTTCGTAACACGTTCATCAATGGTGTGAAACGCGATCGTCGTGGTCAATTGGTCATGGAATCTGCGGCAAGGCAAGAGCTACCTGTTGCCAATGGCAGATACCTCCAAAGTCCGATCGGTTCGTATAGCACATTGGAGATAGAGGATCGTGTGGAGCGACTCCCCGATACGATACGAACGCCTTTTACAATGAACTTCAAAGGCTACAAATACCATGAGATCGCTAACACCATGGGGATCCCGATCGGTACTGTCAAGAGCCGGATCAATCAAGCACGCAAACAATTGAGGGTACAGCTTCAATGAAGAGCGGGATAATTGTTATTGGAGCAGGATTTGCTGGGTTATCCGTAGCTGCACATTTGGCCCGCGCTGGTCGGAAGGTCACCTTGTTGGAAAAGCATGACCAAGCAGGCGGAAGGGCCAGAACGTTCAGCGCGAACGGCTTCACGTTCGATATGGGCCCTAGCTGGTATTGGATGCCCGATGTTTTCGAAACACACTTCGCCCATTTCGATACGCATCCCAGCAAACACTATGATCTGGTCCGGCTGGACCCTAGCTACACGGTCTACTTCGGAGAATCGGATAGGATGCGCATTCCTTCTTCTATGGAAGGACTTCGCTCACTGTTCGAGTCGTTGGAACCAGGCAGCAGCAAGGCGCTTGATGAATTCTTGAACGAAGCCCGCTTCAAGTATGAGACCGGTATGCATGATATGGTGCGCAAGCCAGGTATCTCGTTGATGGAGTTCGCTGATATGCGTATTGCGAAAGGACTATTCCGGATGCAGTTGTTCACCTCCTTTAGTAAGCACGTGCGGAAATACTTTAAGCATCCAAGGTTGATCAAGCTGCTGGAATTCCCTGTCCTGTTTCTGGGGGCAACGCCGCAGGAAACACCTGCTTTATACAGCCTGATGAATCATGCGGATATGGCATTAGGAACCTGGTATCCCATGGGTGGTATGGGAAAAGTCGTGGATGCCATGGTCCAAGTAGCAGAAAAGGAAGGTGTGGAGATCCGGTACAACGAAACCGTGCAGAACATAGAAGTAAAAGGAGGGCAAGCCGTTCGGGTACATACGGAGAAAGGCTCCTATGAATGCACTGAGGTTATCGGAGGTGCCGATTATCATCATGTGGAACAACACCTTTTGAATGCGCCGGATCGTCGTTATACGGAGCAGTATTGGGATCAGCGCACATTGGCTCCATCTGTTCTGATGTTCTACTTGGGGGTGAACAAAAAACTATCCGGATTTGATCATCACACCTTGTTCTTCGACGAGGATCTGGATTTACATGCAAAGGAGATCTACACCGATCCCAGCTGGCCGACAAAGCCACTTTTCTATGCCTCATGTTCGTCGATCACCGATCCAACGGTAGCTCCGGAAGGAATGGAGAACCTGGTCATTCTTATTCCGATCGCTCCGGGTCTGAAGGACGATGACGCTACGCGTGAACGCTTTTATGATATCGTCATGGATCGACTGGAAAGGATCACAGGTCAGACCGTCCGCGAACACGTCATCTACAAGCGTAGCTATTCTGTTAGCGACCTGGTGAAGGATATGAACGCATACAAAGGCAACGCATACGGATTGGCCAATACACTGATGCAAACAGCCATACTGAGGCCAAGCATCCGGAGTAAGAAGGTCAAGAACCTTTATTACACAGGTCAACTCACCGTTCCTGGTCCCGGCGTTCCGCCAGCGCTGATCTCTGGTGAAGTTGTGGCCCGGCACATTTTAAATTCCGAACCACGATGAATAACAGGAGTATTTATGATGAAGTGTGCATAGCTGCCAGCCGAAAGACCACTCGGGCGTTCAGCACTTCGTTCTCGTTGGGTGTTCGAATGCTCGATCCGCGTTTTCGGGACCAGATCCATGCGATCTATGGCTTTGTGCGTTTTGCTGACGAGATCGTGGATACGTTCCATGAACATCCGCAAAAGGAATTGTTGAACCGATTCAGAGCGGATACCGAACTTGCCATTCAAGAACAGATCAGTTTGAATCCGATCCTACATAGTTTTCAGAACGTTGTGAGGCGATCCGGGATCGAGTGGAACTTGATCGATATCTTTATTGACAGCATGGCGATGGATCTTGAACGTGGGGAACATGATCGAACATCCTTCGATCAGTACATCCTAGGTAGTGCAGAGGTGGTAGGGCTGATGTGCTTGCGTGTTTTTTGCGATGGTGATCTTGTTCTATATGAACGGTTGAAGCCATACGCTATGAGTCTGGGCGCGGCATTCCAAAAAGTAAATTTCCTCAGAGACCTTAAGCAGGATAATCAGGAATTGGGACGCACCTACTTTCCTGGAACTGATCTTAACGCACTTACGGCAGACCAGAAACAACGGATCGAAGATGATATCCGAGCGGATTTTGAGCACGCAGCGATCGGTATCCGTCAACTGCCCAAAGGAGCGCGAATAGGTGTGCACTTGGCCTATGTGTACTATCTCTGTCTCTATAAAAAGATCCGCTCCACTCCGGCAAGTGAACTCTTTACACGACGGATCAGTGTTCGCAAACGAGGTAAGATCCGCCTGCTTGTGGGTGCTGTGGTACAGGATAAATTCAATTTGATATGAGTGCAGAAGGGAAATTGTGGAACGAGCCGGAACAGGTGGTCCTTATCGATCCTGATGATCGTGAACTCGGCCACATGGAGAAACTCGCAGCACATCGTGAGGGTTTGCTCCACCGGGCATTCTCAGTTTTTCTCTTCAATGATCAAGGAGAATTATTGTTGCAGCAACGTGCTTCTTCCAAGTACCATTCAGCTGGGCTGTGGACCAATACCTGTTGTGGGCACCCACGACCGGGGGAAACCATTCAGGAGGCCGCGGGGCGTAGACTGTTCGAAGAGATGGGCATAAAAACTGAGTTGACGCCGGTATTACATTTTATGTATCGCGCTGAATTGGAGAATGGTCTCGTCGAGAATGAATTGGACCATGTGTTGATCGGTCGCTATTCTAACGACCCTGATCCAGATCCGAACGAGGCTTCCGATTGGCGTTGGGTGGAACGCGAGACCTTGGCACACGAGCTGACGGAACACCCCAAACTTTTCACCGCGTGGTTCCCAGTATGTGTTTGGAGAGCATGGGATCTTTTAGCGACCGCTCTACCAGAGCCATGAGCCGTGAACGGCCAATGAACATTTTCTGGTTTCGTCGCGATCTTCGTCTGAATGACAACCACGGACTCTTTCGCGCGTTACGGGATGGTGGCAACGTGCAGCCGCTGTTCATCTTCGATACCAACATACTTGAGAAACTCGAGGACCGTAATGATCGTCGTTTAAGCTTTTTGTATGATAACGTGTGTTCACTGGATGATCAATTGAGAGCGCATGGCGCGTCACTGATGATGCTGCATGGTGATCCACTTCAGGTATTCAAGAAGTTGATCCAAGACCACGCTATTGCTGGTGTCTACGCGAATCATGATCATGAACCCTATGCACTTACTCGTGACCGGAACATCAACGACCTTTTTATCGCAAATGGCCATGTATTCCGCACCTATAAGGACCAAACGATCTTCGAGCGTGATGAGGTACTAAAGGAAGATGGAACACCTTACACCGTGTTCACTCCGTATGCAAAACGTTGGAGAGCTCGAATGGCAATTGATGGAGTGGCCTCTTATAACAGCGAAGGAGAACTTGGTGGCCTGCTAAAAGACAGCAGGAATGAACGCATCACGCTAAAGCAACTAGGCTTTGAATATGCACCCTACGAAGTTGCGCCATTGGAACCTGCACCAGCGTTGTTGAAGGCGTATGCTGATGACCGCAACACACCATCCATAGCAGGAACTACACGCATTGGGGTTCATCTCCGCTTCGGCACGGTGTCGGTGAGAGGGATGGTGCGCTTGGCGCGTGCGAACAGTGAAACATGGTTGAATGAATTGATCTGGCGTGAGTTCTTCATGCAGATCCTCTGGCACTTTCCTCACGTGGAGCGGAACGCATTCCGAAAAGCATATGACGCCATTGCATGGCGCGATGATGAAAAAGGTTTTGCTGCATGGTGCGAAGGGCGCACGGGTTATCCGCTTGTGGATGCAGGGATGCGGGAATTGCGTGCCACTGGGTTCATGCATAACCGGGTGCGTATGGTCGTGGCCAGTTTTCTCTGTAAGCATTTATTGATCGACTGGCGTTTGGGTGAGGCCTGGTTCGCACGGTGGTTGATGGACTACGAACTCTCATCCAACAACGGGAACTGGCAATGGGCGGCAGGATCCGGATGCGATGCTGCACCGTACTTCCGGGTATTCAATCCAACGTTGCAACTGGAACGGTTCGATCCGAAGATGAAGTATGTATTGAAGTGGGCTCCGGAATATGGTGAATTGAAGCTACCCGAGCAGATCGTAGAGCATAATGCCGCTCGCGAAAGGGCGATCGCGGTGTATAAGACCGCATTGAACAAAGTATAAGTGCGAAATTGTTTAATTTTTTTCTTACTGATAACCAGTGCTTTATAATATTGTGTTTAATAAAATGTAATTATGAATGAACAAAACAGGATACTAGGCTGTTCTTAATGAACTAACCTAAAAACAACTACGAAAATGAAAACACCTACTCTTGCCCTCTCCCTTATTCTGGGGGCTTCCTTTGCACAAGCGCAGACAGCGCGCGTTCAAGTGATCCACAACAGTGCGGATGCAGCTGCGGCCTCTGTTGATGTTTACTTGGATAACACCCTTTTACTGGATGACTTCGAATTCAGGAATGCAACAGAGTTCATTGATGCACCAGCGGGAGTGAGCTTCACTATCGGAATAGCGCTTTCAACAAGCATGAGTTCCGCTGATGCCATTTTTACACAGGATTTTACGCTCGCTGATGGCGAAACGTATGTTATTGTTGCGGACGGTATCGTAAGCCCAACAGGATATTCACCTGCAGTACCTTTCACGTTGGAAGTATATCCAATGGGCAGGGAAGCGGCTGTTGGAGGTTCAATGATGACGGACGTATTGGTTCACCACGGTAGTACCGATGCACCAACAGTTGACATCTACGAAAGCGCAGTGGTGAATACCACCATCGTGGAAGATGCACCGTACGGAGCGTTTGCAGGTTATCTGGAATTGCCTACTACGGACTTCACGTTGCAAGTGAGGGATGAATTCAACAGCACGATCGTAGCAGCGTATTCAGCACCGCTGGGTACATTGAACCTCGGAGGTGCCGCCTTGGTCGCGATCGCATCGGGATTCCTGGATCCTTCAATGAATAGCGACGGTGCGCCATTCGGTATCTATGTAGCCCTTCCAAGCGGAGGACCATTGGTTGCATTGCCAGCGTCTGCTATTCCTACGGCTCGTGTGCAAGTGATCCACAACAGTGCTGACCTGGCAGCCGCGCAAGTGGATGTATGGTTGAACAACACACCGCTTCTGGACAACTTCGCATTCCGTAACGCTAGCCCATTCGTGGATGCTCAAGCAGGAGTGCCTTTCGATATAAGCATTGCACTTCCAACTTCTACCGATACTGTTGCTGCACTAGCACGCTTTACCTACACGTTGGAAGCTGATGAGACCTACATCATCATCGCTAATGGTATTGTAAGCGCTACAGGTTATTCACCTGCCACTCCTTTCGATCTTTATGTTACAGGAGGTGCACGTGAGACCAGCACATCCGCAGGGAATGTTGACGTACTTGTATTTCATGGCAGCACGGATGCCCCCATGGTCGATATTGTAGAAACGTCTGTTCCAGCCGGAAACATCGTGGATGATATTAGTTATGGAGAGTTCGCAGGGTACCTTGAATTACCAGAAGCGAATTATGTCCTGAGCGTGGAATCAATGGGTACTTCGGTAGTAAGTTACCAAGCACCTCTTGCTGCATTGTCGCTTGCCGGTAATGCGATCACGGTACTCGCATCCGGCTTCTTGGATGCAACAATGAACAGCAACGGTGCGAACTTCGGACTATGGGTAGCCTTACCAAGTGGTGGACCACTCGTTGAATTGCCATTGCCGACCGGTGTTGAGGAGAACACGATCGTAACATCGTTCACCGCCTACCCGAATCCAGCGGTAGATGAAGTGCTTTTGGACATGGACCTTCTTTTCGGTGGAGAGACAACGTTGTCCATACAGGATGTAACCGGTCGTATCCTCCGCGTCAACAGCCTTGGAGACCTTACCGGTGGAGCACAACCTATCCGTGTGAATCTTTCTGATCTTAGCACTGGAGCATACTGGTTGCGTCTGCAGAATGCTTCTGGAGAATTGGTAGTTCCAGTTCAAAAGCAATGATCGTATCTTGAATAATTGAAAATGGCGTGGCGACCGTAAGGTTGTCACGCCATTTAATTTTAAACCCGCCCAACAGATGAAAGACTTTGTGATCGAACGCCGGATCGTACTGCCGATCCTCCAGAAAGAAGCTTGGGAGTTCTTCTCAGCACCATTGAACCTTTCGCGGATAACTCCGGAGGATATGCGCTTCGAGATCAAGACCAAGGATACCGATAAGCCTGTGTTCAGTGGTATGCACATTGATTATCGCGTGCGGCCCTTGTTCGGAATACCCTTGGCTTGGCGTACGGAGATCCGAGGTGTTGAAGCCCCGTTCCAGTTCATGGATGCACAGATCAAAGGGCCTTTCGCGAAGTGGGAACACGAGCATCGTTTCGTTGGAACACCTTATGGGATCAGGGTTGAGGATAGGGTGGTCTATCGGTTACCGTTCGGTGCGTTCGGCAGATTCGTTCATGCTCTGTTCGTGAGAAAACGCATTGAGGCGATCTTCGATCATCGTGAACGGACATTGAAAGCGATCTTTGCAACACAATGACCTGGTTGATCAATATCGGAGCGATGATCCTGGCATTCTTGCTGATGGAGTTCGTCGCGTGGTTCGCGCATAAATTCGTGATGCACGGTGGCCTTTGGACGTTGCACCAGGATCACCATAAAAAGGACCACGGAGGCGTTTTCGAACGCAACGATGCTTTCTTCCTGATCTTCGCAACGCCTGCGATCACGCTGTTCTTTTTCGGCGTGCGTAACGGTATTGCCGATGTGCGTATATGGATCGCTGCGGGAATTACGCTTTATGGACTGGCTTATTTCCTGGTACACGATATTTTCATCCATCAGCGCACGAAGTGGCTCCGCAACACGGATAATTGGTACTTCAGAGCCATACGCAGAGCACATAAAATGCACCACAAGCATTTGGGTAAGGAAGATGGGGAATGTTTCGGAATGTTATTCGTGCCGTTGAAATATTTCAAGAAAACGGCTGCTGAGGCCTAACGGTCATGGAGCGCTTTCTCTATCTTTTCCTGGACCTTGGTGGGCTAATTATACCCCTTCTCTTTTCATTCCACCCGCGCATCCGGTTGCATCTTCATTGGCGAGCATTATGGCCAGCTCTTCTTCTCGTTGCGGCCCTGTTCATCGCTTGGGATGTAATGTTCACAAGCATGGGAGTGTGGGGATTCAATGAAAAGTACTTGGTTGGGTTCGATGTGCTCGGACTTCCGATCGAGGAATGGCTGTTCTTTATCTGTATTCCGTACGCTTGCGTGTTCACCTACTTTGTTTTCGGTACTCTACGTCCGGATCCATGGTCGCCACGAATTGCGAGAGCGATCGCTTGGGTCCTTGTGGTGGCCTCATTCGTGATCGGCATTTTCAATTGGGATAAGTGGTATACCGCGAGCACGTTCTTGGCGTTGGGTGTAACGCTTGTACTTCTGCTTACCACCCAAAAGGTCAGCTACCTCGGTCGTTTCCTCGTTTCTTTTATAGTTCTGCTGATCCCGTTCTTCCTGATCAATGGTACGCTAACAGGTTACTTCTCGGGTCACCCGGTAGTATGGTATGATGATGCAGAAAACCTCGGCATACGCATGGGCACCATTCCTTTGGAAGATACATTCTATGCGATACTGATGCTCCTGTTGAGCGTGGTGCTTTTTGAGCGCTGGAAAAAGGTCGAAGTGGCCGATCAATAGACCAGCAAACGCATTTCGGTCATCTCTTCCATCGCATACTTCAACCCTTCGCGGCCTAGGCCACTGTCCTTGACACCGCCATAAGGCATGTTGTCGATCCGGAAACCGGGAATGTTGTTCATGATGATGCCACCGACCTCGAGTTCCTCATGCGCTTGTTTCATGTGCGCGATGCTGTTGGTGTAAACACCGACCTGCAGGCCATACACACTATCATTCACATTCGCGATGGCCTTACTGAAACTGGTTACGGGTTCGATCACCGCTACAGGACCGAATACTTCTGCGCAATTCACTTTCATATCATGCTTAACATTGGACAGCAAGGTGGCGGCGTAAATATTGCGATCGGCATCAACGGCCTTTCCTCCGGCGAGAATGTTCGCACCTGCTTTTACTGCTTCATCCACCCAGGTGCTGATCCGTTCGAAATGACCTTTATCGATGATCGGTCCAACCGAAATGCTCTTATCACCAGGGTCACCCGCTTTCAAATTGCCATACTCCTTCACAAGTAGTTCCTTGAATTTTTCGTGTACGTTCTCCACTACATAAATGCGTTGCGTACTGATACACGTTTGTCCAGCGTAAAGATTGGCGCCCATGGCAACGGACTTCGCGGCAGCGGCAAGATCGGTATCATCATCAATGATCACTGAAGCGTTACCACCAAGTTCCAATGCTACTTTTTTCTTCCCACAGATCGCCTTCAAGTGCCATCCAACTTTGTCGCTTCCTGTAAAACTCAGCATCGCAATGCGCTCATCGGTCACCAGTTTTTCCGCAACAGGAATTCCACTCAACATAACATGGAAGGCTCCTTTGGGCCAGCCGATCTCTTCCAACATTTTAGCCAAAGCAAACGCGCTAAGCGGTGCTTGAGGTGCAGGTTTCAGCACAACAGGACAACCTACGGCCATAGCGGGAGTTACTTTGTGCAGCACTAAGTTCAAGGGGAAGTTGAATGGCGTAATAGCAGCGATCACACCGATCGGAAATCGTTTCGTAAACGCAGTTTTTCCCACTCCGGCGCCAACGTCCATGGGTACACTTTCTCCGGTGGAACGAAGGGCTTCCGCGGCGGCGGTCTTCACGGTGTATATGCAACGCGCGATCTCACCTTCTGCATAACCGATGGGCTTACCTCCTTCTTGTACGATCAATTGGGCCAAGGCAACTTTGTTCTTCTCGATCAACGCTGCTAGAGCTTCCAACTTTTCACTCCGCTCTCCGGCACTCATTTTACGAAGCACTTCGCGACTTGCATAAGCTGCAGCGATGGCCTGTTCCATTTGCGCCTCGGTAGCATTTGGCATGCGCGCTAACTCGGTGCCGTGGTATTTATCGAGCACGGTATTGAAGGTGCCATCACCCGTTCCGATCCAGGAACCGTTTATGTAGCTGGCTTGGTTGAAGAGTGCGTTGGTCGGTGCGGTCATTGTGTTGGGCATGGTGCAAAGTTATGCGGGGACGAGGGAGCTGCTTGGAAGCTTTATAACCACAGAGGACACAGAGGAATGCGTGGATGTTTCAGAATCACAGAGGGCACGGAGAACACAGATAAATTCCATGGGAGCGAGCATGACCGACATGTGTTTGTTCCTCGGATCACATGCTCAGATCAACGAACCATTGGCAACTCTGCGTATTCCGTTCTTGAGGTACTTCACATTGAAGTTGATCAGTAACCCGAGCCGTTGGTCCAAAAGTTTCAGGTATCCCATAAGTTGGGCCATGTCGATATCCGTAAGGGCCGCAACTGCTTTGTTCTCTACGATCACACGATCGGCTACCCAAAGGTCGCAGCGGTACGGTGTCTTCAATTGTTCGCCTTTGTAAATGATCGGCACCAGAACTTGTCGCTTGAATGGAATTGCGCGGATCTCCAATTCACGGCATAAACACTCTTCATATACCTTCTCTAACAACCCAGGGCCTAGCTCGCAATGTACTTCTATCGCAGCACCAATTATCTGCTCGGTAAGATCGTTGTATGACCAATATGGTGCGTTCATTTAGTTAAGTACTATCAGTGATCGTAAAGCATCCCGCAAGAAGCAAGTGTTAAGCAGCTTCTCCTCTGTGTCCTCCGTGGTTCAAGATCGTATTCTCTCTATAGTTCAAACCACGGACTTGGGAGCATCTACCCTCATCACTTCGCCAAGTACCGCCCCACAGGCCGTAACAACACAACCTCCACATGCTGCTCCTCGAATTTAGTGAAGCTCGCCTCTACCTGTTTATCGGGCCAAATGATCTTCACATTGCCTTTTCCAACATCATAGACCGCAGTATAAAGCGTGCCGAAGCCGCGTATGAATTGTTGGCTATACAATGGCGCTTTCAAGAATTGCTTGATCAGTCCAGCGCGTGTCAATTTCGGATCAGCTAGGCAGTGTTCCAAATGATGTTTGCGTTCGATCGTATGGGTGAACGCCGCGTATTCATCCCACTCCACTTGGTGTTGATGATTCGTTGCCACAGCATGATAGACCACCTGCGCTGGCCGGTCGGGGTTCATATAGACCGTTGCGTAGTTCCCGGACTTATCCAGCACGGTAACGTTGTAGCCCATGTGCACCGGTAAGCGCTGGAGTGTTACGCACGCTTCCTCAACGTTGCTGCAGGTCTCCAGAACGTAGCGGATCACTAGCGGAATTCCGAAACCGATACCACTTATTTTACGTCCACCGAACGCAAGTGAAACCGCTAATCCATCTGCATTCATTCCATCGAGTAATCCCCAAGCACTGTCCTGGATGCCGATCACAGGCTTACAGTACTCCGTAAAACGCAGGCGACCATCAAAATAACGTGGATCGAAATCGTAGTTACGTATAAGTGTCGGACTGCCCTTGGTCCATGCGATCTGCGAGCATCCGGCCAAGTAGGGCGGCGGGCACCACATACTCAGGAATCTGCTGGCCACGTCGTCGTTATTCGCAATTCGGCATAGGCTGTTGTAGGTCGGGATAAGCTCCGGCATGTGCAACTCTAGCACCGATCTGCAGGTTACAAGATCCGGACGTTTATCCTCGCCCTCGCTCAAATACCAGATGCGGAACAAAGGCCACGCATGGTCGAAGAATTTCTTGAACCGATCTCCGGGCCAAGGCTCATGAACGAGTTTCAACTTAATGTACATCGATGGGTGTTAAATATACAGGGTGTTCCGTAACGGGTATTGGGTGCAGAGTACCTCTTTTCGGATACCCTGTACTCGGTACTCTATCCCCTGTACTGTTCACATCATTTTGAAACCTCCGATCTCTAGCATTTGCTTTTCGCTTTCACTGCGGGACCCCGGTACTACGCTCTTGTATTCGTTCTTTATGGCGTTCAACCATTTCTTGGAACGTTCCAGTAACTGGAAGTCGTCGGTCATCATTCGCCCGCGCATTACGAGGATCCCGATATCGGCACCTTCATAGAGCCAATCACCCACCCGTGTGATCCGCAGAAAGAAGGCCTCGTTCTCTTGCTCCACATAACGTCGGTGCGTATCCATGCGCCAGAAGTAAATGCTGCCATCTTCACGCATACGCCAGATGCCACTGCGCGGTGCATCGGTCACACGGCGGATATCATCCTGTGTGTGCTTGATCACCATTTGGCCCCAGCTATCGATGTTCTCTTCTTTGGCCCAGCGCCGGTTCAGCGCGTTCACGTTCAGTTGGTACGGCTGGTCCATGTACTCCATCATGTGGAACAGGTGCAGCGGTGCATCGCTCATGGCGAATACAGCGTGGTTGGTGATACTGCTCGCACCTGTTATCCGAGGATTCAATTCTCCTAAGTAGATCTCTCCGTTGTCCTTGTCGATCAAGAAGTCAAGTTCAAAGTATCCCTTGTAGCCCTCCTTGATCAGCTGATCACCGAACAACTGCGCATACTTGCGTGCCTTACGCCGGATCGTAGGCGTGAACGCTTCCGCAAAGATCTCATTGCCACACCAGCCTCCTTTGTAAGGGGTGAGTTCCTTGAAGCCGACAAGCTCCGTCATCAACGGTGCAACAACGGTTCCGTGGCGCGTTACACATGCTTCCATCGCAGCGCCATGGCAGTTGATGCGCTTCATCACCTTGCACTCTTTCTCGGCTTCGATCTCTTTGGCGTACTTGTTATAATCCTCTTCATTCTTAACGAAAAAGGTAGTATGGCCACTATCACCGAATGGTGTTTGGATCACCAGGTCGGTACCCAATCGTGCACTGACCTTATTCAAATGAGCATAGTTCTTTACGTTACTCAGTACGTAAGGAACACACGGGACGCCTGCCTTTTCCGCAATGCGGTTCGTGTTCACCTTGTTGTCCATGAAGGTGCGCATCTTGGCACTGGGGAACATCACCTCGAGCCCCATTTTCTTCGCCAGCTTCTCCGTCTTTTCATCGAACATCAGGAACAGCACCTTGCCTGCTTTGCCTTTCACTTTACGCGCATTGATGTAGTCGCGCACTTCGCTGTGGTTGAGCAGATAGTTGTTGATGTCCTCAATGCTCTGGAACTCTTCATGGGGTTCTTCCTGCATGGGGCTCATGGAGTTCGGGTGCATGCCATCAAAGCACTCGATGTACGTAATGAACTTGAACCCCTTCACCCATTCATCAGCACCCAATAAATTGAAGTTGGTAGCACTGATGAAATAGATCGGCGTCTCATTCCTGTAGAAGAAACGACGGATATCACTAACCCCCTTCACGGTTGGTTTTGCGTTGCCGGCCTTGTCCTGGGGCGGCCTTCGGACCGCCCCTTGCGGGGCGCTTTTTTCCTGCCTTTTGGGCTGGCTGCTTACGGGGGGTCTTCGTGCGCTTCTTTTCGAAGTGGTTTTCTTGCTCAGCTTTAACTTAGAATGTTCTAGACTGCCTTTGGTGCCATGGTCTTAGCGGGAGCTGAACGTGTTAGTCAGCAAAGCCTTGTCTTCTTCTTTGGTTTGCTGCAACCTTCAGAAATTTTCCTGGATGGCGTTTTCGTTAGCGGCAAGTTGGGGTTTTGCGGGGGGGGAGGGGGGCCGGCCGGGGGGGGGGGTTTTTTGAAAACGGGGGGGCCCTTGTTTGGGGTGGGGGGGGGGGGGGGGGGGTGTTTTGATAGGAGCGGGGGGGGGGGGATAATTCACCCTAATGGGGGGGCGGGGAACCCCCCCCCGGGGGGGGGGGCGGGTGGCCTTGGTGGTTTTTTTTTGGGGGGTTGTGAGTAGGGAGAAGTGGGAGGTCGGGGGGGGGGAGGGGGGGGAACGGGAAGGCGGGGTTTGTTTTGGTGGGGGGGCCGGCCGGGGCGGGCGCGGCCGGCCCGCCGGCCCGGGGGGGGGGGGGGGGCCGGCCTGCGCCCTGGGGCAGGGGTAAAACCTCCTGCGGCGCTTCCTTTCTCCCACCCTCGGGGGGGGGGAAAGAGGGGGTTGTTTGTTTGCTTTTCCCGGAGGAGGGGAGGGTTCGGGGTTTTTTTTTTTGTGTTGTTTTGTTTGTTGGGGGGGACCCCCCCCAAGCCCCCAGTCCCCTTGGGGGGGGGGGGGAGGGGGCTGGCGCCGCGCGCCAACGGGGGGGGGGGGGGGGGTCGTGGGTGGAGACCTTGCTCATGCTTTCTTCGTCTTTTTCGTTGTTTTTCCCGACCCATTGCTCACGCTGGTCGCCATGCGCATACCGCCCATTGCAGTTCCTGTCCGCTGCCTTCCAAGCGCCGCGTCGGTGAATACACGCAGACCTAATTCAGGTCTATACCCGTGTATTTCTTTTACATCGATGGCGAGCAGAAAGTCGATGATCTCATGGTTGATGACCTGGCCCGGAACAAGCACAGGAAACCCTGGCGGATAAGGGATCACGAAAGATGCGGATACCAACTCCTGACCGGCCTGCATCACGGAAAGACAATCGTGCAATTTGAAATGGACGCAACGTTCTTCTTTGTAACTCAAAAAATAGGCGGCGCGTAGGTCGCCACCGGGTACACCAGGAACAGCAACGAAGGAATTGTGGAAGTGACTGAAATCCGGTAAGGGCGGAACCTGCTCAACGAGTGATCGGATGGTGGAGATGTGGAGCTTCTTTTCCGCGTGGTCCATTCCAGCATTGCGCGTTTCAAGATCATCCGCGATCTCCAGTAGGACTTTGGTCAGGTAAGCGATCGATCCTCGCGTGGTACCAATGTTGGTCATGAACAACACGCTGTTCCGGCTGGTCTTGTTCACTTGGATGGAATACTTGTCCATCAAGTATTTGTTCTTGAACGTGTCCCCATCAATACCCGTTCTGCCGGTGAACAGGTTGATCTTGGTGGGGTCCAATGCAAATTCATCTTCGGCCCACGCCTTCTCGATATCATTCCAACCACTTTCCCTTGAATAGTATCCCTCGATACCGCTTTCCCGATGTTCTTTCGGGATCAATTCCCCAATGGTGATGATGTCGAACCACTTGAGCAATTTCGGATTCTCGCGGATCGTGCGCCTCAACATCATACCGAGTTCGATGGCTTTCTCTACGAGTTCATATCCCTCGAATTGCACTTGCCTGCGACCGATATCCAAACTCCCTAGGATCTGATAATTGGCACTGGTGCTGGTGTGCGTCATGTACGCTTCGTGGAACGCCGCTTCGCTCTTACGCTTGAAATCCTCATCCCAAATGTGGATCATACTGCCTTGCCGCATGGAGCTCAAGGTCTTGTGCGTACTCTGTGTCGCATACGCGCGTATCCGCACTTTTGCGGGATCCGGCATGCGTGGATGCTCTCCTTCTTTTAACGAAGCGATATGCGCTTCATACGCTGCCTTATATTCTTCGGTCCTGTACTTCTTGTGCAGCTTGTCCGCAACATACATCGACGTGCGCTTGCGCATGATGGCGCTGAACCGTGCGAACGCGAACCAGGCCTCGTCCCACAGAAAGATCATGTCCGGCTTCAGTGCAAGCACTTGTTCCATTACGCGTTCCACGTTGTAAACGACACCATCGAACGTGCTGTTCGTGAGCAGGACCATTTTTACTTTGTCCAAGCGCCCTGCGTTCTTCAGGGTGATCAATTTTTCGCGGATGTGCTCTAACGGAACCGCACCGTACATGCTGTATTTTGGCAACGGATAACTGTGCAGATAGACCGGATATGCACCGCTAAGTACCATCCCGTAGTGATGGCTCTTATGGCAATCGCGATCGATCAATACCACATCACCGGGCTCTACCAACGCCTGCACCACGATCTTGTTGGAACTGCTGGTGCCATTGGTCGCGAAGAACGTATGCTGGGATCCGAACGCATCACGCGCAAGTTCCTGGGCCTTCTTCAACGGACCGGTCGGCTGGAGCAGCGAATCAAGTCCACCGGTGGTTGCGCTTGTTTCAGCAAGGAACAGGTTACGACCGTAGAACTCGCCAAAATCCCGTATCCAACGGCTTTTGAATACGCTATTGCCACGCGAGATCGGCATGGCGTGGAATACGCCCATGGGCCTCTTACTGTATTCCTTGAGCGCTGTGAAGAACGGCGTTTCAAAGCGCTCACGGATCCCGCGAAGAACAGTGAGGTGCATTTCCTGAAGGTCCTCACTGCGATAGAAGATCCTGCGGAAATTCTTGAGCGTTGATTCCTGCAAGCCACTGAGCGGCGTATCCGTTACGTAGTACCGGTCGATCTCCGGTCGGAAATCCCGCACCAAGCTTCCAAGCTTAGGGCCTAGGTCGCTCTTGTTGATGGTGCTAAGGTTGAGCGCATCGAACAGGTGAAGGAAAGGGCGCAGGATCCCGTTCGCATTCGCACTCGGGAACGGCACCCCATAGCGTATCACGCACGCTTGGATGTTGTGATTGAACAGGAGTGCGATCAGCGCATCCTGTACCGTGCGTACCACGATCACATCATACGTGAACCGATCGCTCTGATCCCGGCATTTGCGCAGTTTATGCTTCAGCGCGTGTTCCTCATCGGTATCGATCTCATCCACGAACAGTACCTCGAAATAATTCTGCTTATGACGATCATGTTCGTGAACGTGTTCCTCCGGACCGCTCTGGGTATCCTCACTGTACAACGGGTCATTCCGAAAGGAGCCACTTACCAGGTCGCGAACTATATGCGCAACAGCTGTATGGAACGTATGCCACTGTTTGGTGTCTACCAGCTCGAGTAGTGAATGGATCCGCTCCAGACCAGGAAAAGCCCAATACGGCTCGATGACAAGTAATTCGTTCAAGGCCTCTAATGCAATAGTGCTTTTGCCACGCCCTTCATCCAGCGCTATGGCCTCCATCTTCAATTTGTTCCATGTGAACGAACGAAGCCTGGCGGCATTGAAGTGTTGGCGAGGAAGACTGGTCTGTGGCATTTTCATGGCAGTAAAAGGTAGAACGTTTCCTGACTCACAACATGAGAGAGCCACCAATGGCGTTGATGGTCTTTAGATCCGCAAATAGCACCATGCAAGTAGCAGATGCTGCGAACAACATCCGTTATGCATAGGGCCCATCACACACGCTCTCGTCATTGTAAGTAACGACGAATGTAGGGGACGAGATCACCGCTTTTTCGGGGCAGCTCTTTTTTTCACCGCGTGGCTTTTCACTTTAGCAGTGATCGGTCTAGCTGCGATCGCTTTGGTGGCTGCTTTTACCTGCTTGGCCTCCGGCACGCGACGTGGAGGTCCTTCGTGCAAGGCCAAACGGTTCCCCTCACTGTCTATGAACAATGCGAATGAGCCTGCCTGTTCACTGATCATGGTGCGCGGCATTATCACTCTGCCTCCTGCTAATTCTACGCGACCCAATATGCTATCGAGGTCGTTTCCGGCATTGAGGTAGATCAATACCCCCGTAGCATTGGGGACACAGCCAGGGCCAGCGACCAGCGCACCTCCTATACCCTTATCCGCAGGGAAGTAAGCCATGGCATAATCCGTGGATGTGTTGATCTCCATCTCGATGCTATAAATGGCATTGTAAAAAGCAGCCGCTCGGTGGATATTGTATACTGGTATTTCGAACCAACTGATAAAATCCTTGATCTTCTGGTGGCTCTTGTTCGTTGTGGTACTTCCCATGGAGTTCGCCTTGGCGTTTTTGGTTAAGGTTTCCAATTGCACGGATCGCCTTGGGTTCAAGTTTCGGGTGCTTCCGAAGTTGGCCTGAAAGAGGTCTCGACAGTTGTAACGGACGGGTCGTGTACGATACGCGCTTCATCGCGCATCTGTAACTCCCCAAGTTCCTGCAAGCGTGTCGGTTTGATCAATGGGCCGAGGCTTTCAAGATACGAAAGTTTTTCGCCTTTCCTATAGATCGTGTAGTCGATCGGGTTGTCGCGGAAGCTTTTCAACGGCTGTCCAAGACGGAGAATGCCCAGTTCACGACTTCTGCGAACTTTGGTCAAATTGATCTCGATCGGGAAATATTCTTCGTTGTTCTGTGCTTGGTAGATGACCTTGCCGTCCGGCCCGCATACGATACTACGGCCGCTGCCACCCGTATCCAGCCCGTTCACATCAAAGAAATAACACTGGTTAATGGCTGCTGTCGAACGCGCAATGCTCAATTCGATCTCGCGATCTATCGTGCCTGTTAACGTAGGATGAAGGATCACCTCGGCACCCATGGCAGCAAGCGTACGCGATGTTTCAGGGAACCACATGTCGTAACAGATGCTTACACCGAATCGACCAACGTTCGGTACATCGAACAAGCAGAATTCACTGCCCGGTGTAACGCCAACCTCATACGGATAGAAGGGATACATCTTCCGGTATCGTGCAACAACACTTCCTTCCGGGTCGATCACCGTGGCCGTATTGTAGATCTTTCCATCCTTTTTTTCGAATATGCTACCCGGCAATAACCAGATGCCATGCTTTGCAGCTAACGCGCACATTTCCTGTTCGAAAGCACCAGGCACTTCCTGTGCATTGTGTGTTAATGGACCGTATGCGCAGAGCTCGCTGAACACCACCATTTCCACCCAAGGATAGATGTGCATCAGAATGTCCAGCTTCAGCTTCATAGCTTCCACATTGCTGTAAGAAGCACTTACGCGCATCTGGACTCCGGCTATTGAGAATGGTTTCATGTTTTTTGGGTGGTTGGTAATGGGTACTGGGTACTGGGTGCGTTCTACTCAGTACTCAGTACCCGGTACCCTGTACTCTTTACAATTCTTCAACTTCGCGTTCATCACCTATCCCGCAACGATCTTATCCAGTTCCTCTTCCATGATGTCCAAGCCTTTGTTCAGCAGTTCATCACTGATCACCAGCGGACATAGAATACGGATGATGTTCTTTTCAGTACCCGCGTTGATCACGATCAGATCACGTTTTGCGCAAGCTGTCATCAAGGCCGCGCAGGTATCGGCATCGGGCTGGTGCGGGTCGTTGTTCTTCACGAACTCCATCGCCAGCATGGCACCGAGTCCGCGCACATCACCGATGCATGCATGCTTTGCCTTCATCTTCTCGAACCGGGTGCGGATCACCTTGCCTACATGGTTGCCTTTCGCGTTGATGTCGATCTCCTCCATGTACTTCAGTGTCGCCAACGATGCAGCGCAACTGAGCGGGTTGCCGATGTACGTACCGCCAATGCTGCTTGGCCCGGCCTTGTCCATCACTTCCGCCTTGCCCATTACGGCCGCGATCGGCATGCCGCTTCCCATGCTCTTCGCCCACGTGCTCAGGTCCGGTGTTACGCCGAACTGTTCGTACGCGCTCCAAGCTCCTGTTCGGCCGAATCCACTTTGGATCTCATCGAAGATCAAGAGAATGCCGTGCTTATCGCAGAATGCACGCAAGCCTTTCAGGTAGGCCGATGGTGCCACGTTGAATCCGCCTTCGCCCTGCACCACCTCAATGATGATGGCCGCCAGGTTCTCCGGTGCAACGGTGTTGTGTGAGAGTTCTTCCAACCGGTGCAGTTCGGCTTTTACGAAATCAGCTTCGGTACGACCAGCACCATACCGATAGAAATTCGGGTATTGCGTGCGGTACACCTCCGGAGCGAACGGACCACAATCCGGCTTGTAGCCCACCTTGCTGGTCAAGGTCATGGCCATTAGGGTGCGACCATGGAACGCATCGGTGAAGCATAACACGCCTTGCCGTTTCGTCGCTTGCCGAGCGATCTTGATCGCATTCTCAACCGCCTCCGCACCGGTGCTCACCAACAATGTTTTGGTTGGCCCACCATGTGGCAGCAGTGCATTCAACTTTTCGCAGAGCGCGATGTACGGCTCGTAGCTGGCCACATTGAAACTGACGTGCAGGAATTTCGCCGCTTGTTCCTGGATCGCTTTCACAACGGGCGGTGGGCAGTGCCCTGCATTCACAACGCCAATGCCACCGGCAAAGTCGATGAGCTCCCTGCCATCCACATCCGTGATCGTAGCTCCGCTGGCATGCGCTGCAGTAGCATGGTTGAACATGCCGACCCCATTGGGAACGGCATTCTTTCGGCGAGCGATCAGTTCTTGGCTCTTGGTTAATTCGGTGGTCATTGTTATGCGTAGTTGTGGTTGCAAAGGTCTCCTAAAGGCCGGTACTAACATAGGCAGCACCAAGATTCTTTGGGCAAGGTTGCTAACAAATGCAATGATCTATCTTCGATCCCGTACCGTTGCACTGCAGAATTTTTGCAAGAGCTGGTTGTTACGTGTTCCGGCTGGCGTGTAGAAGAATGGAACCGTGCCGGTGGCAGGCAGGACGCTGAGAACACAGATGCTGCGCATCGCAGATCATAATGATATGTCTGCCGAACGGAGGATTTGAAAGAGTAATGGTTTCTTCGTCCATCCCCACAGGGACGCATCGCGGCCCACGGCCACAAGGCCGTCACTCCGGGCAAGGGAGGCTCTGCGACCGCAGACCCGGAGTCTCACCAATGCCTACGCAATACATCAGTTCAAATACATACAGCACCACACAACTTAACCTATACCGAATAAGGAACGCGCCATAGCCGATCTTTAACGGAAATTAAAAACAGGAAAAATGAAAATAGCCTCAATCGTACTGCTCCTAATTCTTCCGTTAGCCCTTCTCGGTCAAAACAAGAAAATTGAATTTGGATTGAGTCTTGGCAATAATGGACAACTTGACAAAACTCTCAACGACTACTACTTCCCTGGACACGAAACAGCCTATTTGGACGACTCCTATGAAGACAAGACCACCAACTTGAAATATAGCGGTTCTTTGCGCTACTTTATTAACAAAGAGATATCCATACGTCTCAAATTTGGCTATGCCATTAGGAAGGACTATTACACGAAATCAGACCCTGACCGTTACGTAGACTACGACTTTAAACAGACCGTATTCAATGTTGGACCATCAATTTGTTTTTCCAAGTCCTTTGACAAATTAGAAATCATGACTGGTTTTGAGATCCCTATTTTCTCTGTCGGGAATTTCAACTTTAGCTCGAACTACAAGGTAATACCTGACAGCATAACTGTAACTCAAGAGGTAAATTCAACAATTACTATGGGAGGTGGATTGATCTGGGGAGTGAACAACTTTATTTGTCTTAGATACTTTTTTACAGACCGAGTTGGGATTGGGGCGGAGTTCGACTATGGCTTACTGTTTGCAGATCTTGGGGATACGTATCAACGAGGAACAGAGTATGTGATTCCGTCACAACCCACGACCAACTCGGAATTTGACAAGCAGTATAAAAAGACATTCTTCTCTCCACCAGAAGTTTCTTTCGGACTTTATATTCAGTTATGAAAAACAAGAGGAACCATCGCTAACAACGTGTAAAGCATAGGGGACTGAAAGACACTCAGATGCAAGTTCAGGTCTTTCCATAGCATGGGAGGTCAAGGGTCAATTTAGCGGAAACATTCCCTACATATTTACTCCAAACGTCAGCCCCCCCACCCCCCAAAAAAAACGCCCCCAACTTTCAAGTCAGGGGCGTTCCAATTTCGGATAGGTAATTCCCTTCACCAAGGCCAAGCGAACACCAGCTGAGGATCGAAGCGTGGTGGAGTGCCCCACACCATGCGCACCGTTGTGCCTACTACATCGTAGTCTCGGTCCAAGAGGTGTTCGTTGGCGGGTGTGTTCAGTTCGGGTACTGCTATGCGGTGTTGGGTGGGCAGCAACCACCGTTGCAATTCCAGACCTACTTCAGACGCATCTGCCACGATGTAGCCGTTGCCGAGTATCGGTAGCAACACACCGCGCACCTGCCCACCTTCTACATAGGCTTGGCCCGCGTAGTGGTGTTCCATCAAGAGCATGCTGCGGTCTTCGCCGGTTGCGCGTTGGTCCAGCCGCAGCAGGGCCAGGGTATGGTGGGGTTGCATAATAGCCACTTCGTCGCGGGTGGCTTCTTGGAAGAGGCCGTTGGCGTAGGTGGAAAAGGCGCATTGCTCCACCAATCCTTGCCGTTCCCAAAAGGCCAGGATGCGCGGATCGCAATGCAACAAGATCGGCATGTGCTGCGCCGTGTGCTGAGCAACTATTGCGTGCCACAACAAGGTGCCCAAGCCGTGGCGCTGGTGCGCAGGGTGTATGTGGAAACGCCCGACCTGCGCACTGGTAGCGAACCGTACCACGGTGGCCAGGCCGAGGACCGCATTGGCGTGTACAAGCACCATGGCGCTAGCGTAGGGCGTGTGCAAACACCAGCGCACATGCGCCAACAGTGCGGCGGCGGCGGTGGGGTGCAGCGCAGCGACGGCGGGCAGGTCTGCGGTGTGCATGGGGCGTATGGTGGTCTGCATGGGTGTAGGTGTTGTTTCAACGACCGCGACCCCGGCGGCCGCGTTTGGAGCGGGCACCGGGGCCTTGGTCAATTGCGGCATGCTCAAGCGGCCTTCGCGTTTGCAACGTCGCTCAGTGGGCTTGCTCCGGCAGCACCCAGTGCCACTACCCGGAAGAAGTATTCCTTACCACTATTCAAGCCGGTGATGGAGACCCGGTTCTTGCCCGTGGTGGTGTAGAGGCTCCAGTCGGCTTCCACTTTCGGATCGCCAGCGCAGATGGATACCTCGTACACCAAGCGGCCCTTCACGCCTTTGTAACGTAGTTCCACTTTGCCGGGGTAAGCGGTGCTAACAGCACGCACATCCTGCGGTGCTGGCAACAGGCCCAGCGGATGGCGTCCCGCTTCCATTTCGAAACCGGCACTGGTGATCAGCGTCGCTTCGCCACCACTGGTGGTCTGCACGTAGGCACCCAGATCGGCACGCATGGCCTTTAGTGCCACAAAGGCCAGGTCACGGTCCTGCTTGTCCAAGCGGCTACGGCTGAAATCGTAGGCCTGCACTGCCGTGTCCAGAGCGTTCGTGGCGGCGGTGAAGGCCGCCAACGTCGGATTCGGAGTGGTGTACGCTGCATTGCCCGTGAGCATGCTGATGTTCGTGCGGCTTTTATCGACCAAGGCCACAAAGGTCACTCGGCTGTGTCCGAGTTTTACTGCATACCATAGTTTGTTCATTTTGCGAGGGCCTATCATGCTGTACCCACAAACGCTTTTGTTATGGGGTGTTAATCGTAGCGCGGTTCGCATTCGTTCAAATACCCCCGGCTGGCCGGGGTGTCATTCACCAACGGCTAGCCGGGGGTAGGCCTGCTGAAACCTGCGCCCACCGTGGGTTGTAGGAAAGTGTACATACCCACGTCGCAAGTAGTGTTGTGCGTGTGCTGCATAGCCCTGCATGCGCCACAAGTACATGTACCGATGGCGCAAGTACATGTACTGATCGCAAGTACATGTACCGATGGCGCAAGTACATGTACCGATGGCGCAAGTACATGTACCGATGGCGCAAGTACATGTACCGATGGCGCAAGTACATGTACCGATGGCGCAAGTACATGTACCGATGAGACAAGTACATGTACCGATGGCGCAAGTACATGTACTGATCGCACAAGTACATGTACCGATGAGACAAGTACATGTACTGATGACGCAAGTACATGTACCGGTGGCACAAGTACATGTACCGATGGCGCAAGTACATATACTGATTGCACAAGTACATGTACCGATGGGGCAAGTACATCTACCGATAACGCAAGTACATGTACTGATGAGACAAGTACATATACCAAAAGCACAAGTACACGTACCACGGGAACAAAAACGACTGGCGGCACGCGGTCTACAAGTACCCGTTCTGGACCACTAGAGTGCCTCACGAAAAGAATAGAAGAATGCGCCCTATAGTAGTATGGTATAGCATTCAGTTCCCGGCACCCCCAGAACAAGCATGTGCTACCCCCAGCCTAACCGCCGTAGGAGGTCGATCATCTGCTCGCGCGAAGCACAACCTGTGCGCTTCACCACTTGTTTGCGCATGCTCTCGGCACCATTGTATTTAATGCCCAAGCGTACGGCGACCTCCTTCAGTTGCGGGAACGGTGGCCGTGCATAGCACATCAGGAATTGGCGTTCGCGGGGTGTTATGGCGGCGGCCGTACACTCCGGCGGTTTCGCTTCATTCTCCATTTCCCAAGACAACCGCAACGCCTTGGTCACCCATTCGTTGTAATAGAAACCAACAGTGCGCAAGTGGTCCAAGGCCCTCAGGAGTTCCTGTGGTTCTTTTTCCTTGGAGACAATGCCACGGGCACCACACGCCATGATCCTTCGGGCAATGTATTCATCCACTGCAAGGCTTAAGCCCAACACCTTGGTGCGCGCATGGTGGCGTGTACACCATTGCGTGGTCTCATACCCATCCCGCCGTGGCATGCTCAGGTCCATTACCACAATATCGAAATGCCCAACCGTGCGGCACAGCTCCTCAAAATAAACGCCATCGGCTGCTTGGTGTACTTCCCCCGCATAGGGCCAATTCTCTAACTGTCGCACAAATCCATCACGAACAAGCGGATGGTCGTCCACAATAGCAAGGCGCAGTTGTTCTTTTTCCATGGTCGGGAGGTGACCTTTGTACTACAATGCTACTATGGAATTGAACAGTTGGTGTGCTTTTAAGAAAATAAATATGCTCTGATCCTCGATAGGGTTATCGCCATGCGGCGGGCAGGGTTTGGAGGTGAAGAACCTACGTGGGTTTAAAGGTGAACGTGCGGAGGTTTTACGGTGCGTTCTGCTCAGTCCTTCATGAAGCGCATTGCAAAGCTTCCGTTGCGCAAGAAGTAAGTGCCCGGTGCTAGATCATGCACATCAATGGTACCTGTGTAGGCACCGGGAAGTGTTGCCAATTGCCGGATCAAACGGCCATCCATGGTAAGGATCTGTAAGAAGCGGTCCTGTGCATCGCGATCAATGGTGTAACGCAATACGCTTTCCACGGGATTGGGGGAGATGGACAACCGATCTTCCGTATGATCGGAGATCCCTGTAGTAATGTCGGGCACCACTTGCACTACCAACGTGCCAGTCGCGGAAGTCGTGTTGGCCGTGTCGTTCTGTGCCACATACGTTATGGTATGGAAACCAATATCCGCTTCATCCGGTGCCATGAACGACGTTACCAGTGCTTGCGCCCCTTGCGTGTTGGACAGTTCGGTGTAGGACTGTACCGTGGTACACTCGGAGACCACGTTGACCGATTGCCCCGGACCACCGGCCAACACCAACATGTCATATTCCAATTCACCACCTACCATCACAACGATGGTATCACAGTCGCTCTGCCAAGCGAAAATAGGCGACACCCCAACGGGATCCGCAGTGCTGAAGACAAAATGTGCGCTATCCAACCAGTCCACACCTGAGCCTTCACCATAGGGTCCGTCGTAGTTCATACCCAGCTCACGGAAACGACCAACTTGGGCATAACTGACATCGGCGCCCGTTGCCTGATTTACACCTACCGTGGCCGGGATCCCTCCAGAACCATTCGCGCCGCTGTTGCCATCGCTAGTGGCCCACTGCATGTTACCATAGCAAAAACTCACATTGTTGCCACCCGGGATCACCGGATCAGTGCCATCGGTAATGATCACCTGAAAGGAGTTGAGCAGATCGGTCTGGGCCGACCAATAGCCGACCCGATGCCAACTCACGAAAAGTGCAGTAGGAGTTAGCTTGTAGCTGACCCTGTTGCAATCCACACAGGATCCGCGCAGGTCCACATCGCTCCAGAACGGCGCAATGAACCGGGACCCATGTAGCGGGAAAGGCATTTGCGTTGAACGTGATGTCGGCAAAGTCAAAGGATAGCAGACCGTTCGTATTGATGAAGACCGTGTCCGCGTCCACACCAAGGAACTGGAAGTTGAACGGTAGCGTGATCGGTCCGAAGGTCCCATCATCCGGCGGGGTGGTGGATGTTTGGGTATTGCTTGGGATGTACCACATGTTGTTCGTAATGGTGGTATAGCTGCTATCGGGTTCCAACCAACAACCGCACTGTGCATGTGTCTTGGCCATAAAGAGGACAACGAAGGTTGCAAGTAGGGTTGTTCGCATAGCAGAAGAGTTCATGATCAACAAATGTAGATCGACCCGCAGGTGCCGTTAGCTTCTGGCGGGAACTTGATGGAGTTGGTCGGGAGTGCTGAGACCCTGCGATCAGCACGAAGTATTACGCATGGGCTGGAACCGGAGCGCGGCTTACTGCACTAGCCCATCGGTTCCGGTATCGTGATCACCCGTTGCACAGGGAAAACGTTCTCTGGTCGGGAAGCTTTGTCCACTACCGTGAACGCGTGTACGATGTGTGTGAACCGCGACCGCTTGCGATCGAAGTAGAGGTAGGGCTTCTGGCTGCCAACGAGCTTATCTATCGCGGGCACATCCATGGGCACCACCCACGTGGGCGGAATGTCGAGGTCCGGAGCCTGCTCCAGCATGCTACGCGCACGCTCCCGAAGCGTATCGCGCTGAAGCATGTATACTTTGATGATCGCTTCCTCGAAACTGTTCATCGCCTTGGTCGTTAATGGGTGGGTTCTCTTTTCCTGACCTCGCTTTGCAGGTAAGCGTTCTTCATCGAGTCCAACTCCACCATCATGCGGTGCATGAAGCGATCATTCATCTCCATCCGTTTCTGGAAAAAGTCATCATGGAAAAAGTCATGATGAAAGAGGGTGTCGTTGAAGAACAGATCGTTGAACCCGGGATCGTTCAAGAATGGATAGCGCAGTCCCATACGCGGCTTGAAGTCGTTGAAGACACTGTCCATGAAGGCCGGATCACTGTTCTGGCTGCGATAGATGGAGGTGTACGTGGAATCGAAGGCCACCAGGTTACCGTTCTCATCGTACTGCTTGTTCACGCGCACGTCCACGTGCGGAGTGCTGATCCCTTGGGCAAGCGTGTCCGTGCTCAAAGGTGTATGTTGGTTGGTGGTCTGCCCATTGCAGGCGGAAAGGTTGAGCATGATCGCTATCCAAGCGAGCATGCCCATGAATGCGCTCTTGGTTTTCATTGGTCCATAGGGGTTTTTAATGTTCTAGGAGGATCGGGATGCCATCCGCTGCACAGCGGACGACATCCCACTTCCGGCCATCTCCGCAGCACTACGCCGCGGTTACTTGCACGATCACTTGATGCTGATCATGCGCGTCTTGGGCTTGGCCTCCTCGCTTTTTGGAATTGTGAGTTGCAGTACGCCATTCACGTACTCTGCCTTGATGGATTCGGCATTCGCGCTCTGCGGCAACACGAAGCTGCGCTCGAACGCCGTGCGACTGAACTCGCGCCGGGTCCATCGGAGTTCTTTGTTCTCATCTTCCACAGTGTGCTCTCCGCGTATGGTAAGGGTATCGTCCACCATCTCCAGCTTCAGGTCTTTCTTGTCGAATCCCGGGGCCTGCATCTCCAATTTGAACGCTTCATTGTTCTCGGTGATGTTCACGCGTGGCGCGTGGTCCTGCCATCCGTCGCTTCCCAGAAAACGACCAATGTGCTGGCCAAAGATCTCACTGGCCAAACGATCCACCGGTGAAGCGGAAGTCACCGGAGATTGCTTATACTTCATAAGTGTCATTGTGTGTTTGGTTTTTTATTTTCCCCGGCCACCATGGTCGGAGTTCTGATCTACGGATCACAGATCCTTTGCCAATGCCTGCAACCTGACGATCTGTAAGTCCTGTTGAACAATTTTTGTAAACGACCCTAGTGTACGAATGTCGATCTTTCAGCGACGCTGAAAAGTTGACACTACCGCACGTTCATGAACCGGGATACGCACGTACGGACCAACGCAGGATACAGGCGTATTTGGCGCTGCTATCCTAGTAGGGAGCGCAGCGTTTACGAACGAGGACACGATCCAACGTAAAGCTGATGGTACGCTCCATGAACGCACAGCAACCGCTTGCACTGTTCACCCAAGTGGCTGCACCGCCTCCTCGATCCGCCGGGTCAACTCCTGTTGGTCCATGCTCACTTCGCTGCCCTGCCGGTTGCCCTCCAACTGGTACACCATGGTACCGGTCTGGAAGTCCCACTTGCGGCCCACGATGCGCCGCCGCGCAAAAGGACCCAACTCCACGCTATCGCCCACCTTGTACCTGCAGAAGAGCTCGATCTCCTTTACAATATCCTCTTGCGAAACGTTGTAATGAATGATCAACGCTTGGTCCTTGGCCTTGGCGTGGATGGTATACAACCACAGCAACACCGGGTGCGGCGTTTTGCTGATGATGGGGTAAATGCCGTTCCAGAAAGGGACCAGCCCGTGCACCGGGCAAGGGGTCTTGGGTATGCGCATCGCCGAGTTTCTCGTCAAGGGGTTGGCGATAAGGTACGGATCGGAAAGGGGGAAAATGGAGTGATGGAAAAGAAGCAGGGTTTCCGAAGATGGGAGACGCTGCTAATGTTTGAAGGGGTTGAAACCGCAGCACGCTAGGTTGCGCGTGTTCCTGTTTATAACATCGTGGGCGCACATGCCCCGCTCCAAAGTACCTTGCCACCGTACCAGCTGTATGGGTTGAAGGATGGGGTGGTTGGGGTTGTGGAAGGGAAGTAGAACTTTGGAGAATGAAGAAGGAAATACGCCCCACCCCGGCCCTCCCCGATTGGGAGGGGGCAGACCCCAACCCGGCCCTTCCGCCAGTCGGCAGCGAGGGGGCAATGCCAAGCGCGCGTGGTGTGGGTGGTGCCGTGCATGGGTTGCATACGGCCAATGTGCGCATCTATGAACTATTGAAGGAGCGTGCTCGCACGATGCGCACGAACCCCACCAAGGCTGAAAAGGTGCTGTGGCGTGCGTTACGAGGTAACAGGACCGGCACCTATTTCCGGCGGCAGCATGTGTTGGGCAATTTCATTGTTGATTTCGTTTCCTTGGATCGCAGGTTGGTGATCGAAGTGGATGGCGACATCCATGATCACCAACAAGACTATGATGCCTTGCGCACGCAGTGGCTCAACCAAACAAGTTTTCACGTACTGCGCTTCCGCAACGAAGAGGTGTTATTGCATTTGAACAGCGTACTTGAACGCATCGAAACCATCATTCAGCAGCGCCCGTCGATCGTAGCACTCTGACCCTCACCGCCGGGGAGGGCAGGGTGGGGCGCATTGGATTCACTTCGATCTGATCACCTTTGTAACCATGTCCCTCTTCCAATCTGCCGTTCTCAATAAGTATTTGAAAGACCAAAATGATGCCCGCGTGGCTGCGGCGTATGCCACGTTCACGGCGCACTTTCATGATCCCAGTATACAGGCCAACATCCGCGAAGCGAAAGAAGAGCAGTACCAAGAAGGGTTCTTGCGCGACCTCTTCGTGAATGTGCTGGGCTACACGCTGAACCCGCAAAAGGACTACGAGCTTACCAGCGAATTCAAGAACGAGAAAGGCGCGAAAAAGGCCGATGGCGCCATCCTTCAAAAGGGCAAAGCGTTGGCGGTGATCGAGCTGAAGGGCACCGATACCACCGACCTACAGACCATCAATACGCAGGCCTTCAACTACAAGGCCAACCACACCGATTGCGTTTACGTGATCACCAGCAACTTCCACAAGTTGCGGTTCTTTATTGACAATGCGGTGGAGCACATCGAGTGGGACCTGTTCACGTTGAATGCGGAAGGGTTCCGGTTGCTGTGGCTTTGTTTGCAGCGCGACAATCTGCTGAGTGGCATCCCCAAAAAGTGAAGGCCGAGAGCCTGCAACAGGAGGGAGAAGATCACGAAGCTGCTCTACAAGGATTACAGCACCTTCAAGAATGCGTTGTGGCAGGATCTCTGCACCAACCACCCGGAACACGATAAACTGGTTCTCTACAAGAAGACCCAGAAGCTGCTGGACCGTTTCCTCTTTGTGCTCTTCAGCGAGGATAAAGGTTTGTTGCCGCCGAACACGCTGCGCGGCATTCTGGAACAGTGGCGCAAGCTTACTGAACTGGACGAGTACCGACCGCTCTACGAACGGTGCCAGAAGTATTTCGGTTGGCTGAATGCCGGATACAAGAGCAGTACACAGGAGATCTTCGCTTACAACGGTGGCCTCTTCAAACCGGATGAATTGCTGGACAGTGTGCGCATCAGCGATGCGATTCTGGAGACACACCTCACCGCATTGCATGCGTACGATTTCGGTAGCGAGGTGGACGTGAATATCCTCGGCCACATCTTCGAGCATAGCCTCAATGAGATCGAGAACATCACCGCGCAGCTGGAGGGCCGCGCCGTGGATAGCAAGAAGACCAAGCGCAAGAAGGACGGTGTGTTCTACACGCCGAAGTACATTACCCAATACATCGTGGAGCATACGGTCGGCCGGCTGTGTACCGAGAAGAAGGACGAGCTGGGCGTGCTGGACGAGGAGTATGCCAAGGGCCGCAAGGGCAGGCAGAAGAAGACCATTCAAGAACTGGATACGAAGTTGGATGTGTACCGCGATTGGCTCCTGAGCCTCACCATCTGCGACCCCGCCTGCGGCAGCGGCGCCTTCCTGAACCAAGCACTGGATTTCCTGATCGCTGAGCACCGCTACGTGGACGAACTACAGGCCAGCTTGCTGGGCCATAGCATCACCTTCAAGGACATCGGCGACCACATCCTGGAGCGCAACATCTTTGGTGTTGACATAAACGAAGAGAGCGTGGAGATCGCACGCCTTAGCCTCTGGTTGCGCACTGCCACCAAGGGCCGCAAGCTGAACGACCTCAGCAGCAACATCAAGTGCGGCAACAGCCTGATCGACGACCCCGCCGTGGCCGGTGACAAGGCCTTTGATTGGAAGAAGGAGTTTCCGGAGGTGTTTGCGAAGGGTGGGTTTGATGTGGTGATTGGGAATCCGCCGTATGTGCGGCAGGAATTGATCAAACCGTTTTCAGCAAGTCTTGAAGCAGGTTATCAAGTATTTTCGGGAAAGGCCGATCTGTTCACATATTTCTATGAACTTGCATATCGCATCTTATCGCCGCACGGTCTCTTATCCTTTATCTCGTCAGGAAAGTTTTTCCAAGCAAGTTATGGGACACCTCTCGTTACGTTCCTGACCAAGCGATTCCGTTTTATTGAGGTAGTTGATTTTGATGACCTTGATGTCTTTGAGGGGATTTCGGCGTACCCATTGATTTTCACTGGACGCAAGGAGGAAGAACCCAAGAACTACGAATTCGCTTATGCCTTTGTGCCTGACTTGATCTACCACTCTTTGGCTGAGTTGATGGGTGCATTGCCATACGACAGCATTCGAATGGTTGACTTCATCGCGAACGATTTCAGTTTTCATACGCCCATTGAAGCGGCACTTATCAATAAGCTTAGTTATGGCTCAATTTATCTGAAGGACCTTGGGTTACTTCCTTTAGTAGGAATCAAGACCGGATACAACGAAGGCTACCTTACCACTGCGTCGACCCAGGCTACAATCAAACCTTACATATTCGGGAAAGACATCAAGCGATATACGCGTCCGATGGCTGAAACCCAGGTCATCTTCCCATATGAGCGACGTGATGGTGAATACACCTTACTCAACGAGGAAGAACTAGGGATTGCGCTCCACACACTTCAACTACAGAGAGGTCGCTTGGAAACTCGCGCTATTATTTGCGACGGGGTAAAGAATGGTTCAAAGATTTGGTACGAATACCAGCAGATCAACCGCAAACTGGACTTTGATCAAGAGTACATAGTCTATCCTAACGTTTCCTTGGGAGCGAACTACACTCTGAGTAGGAGTTGTGTACTAGACATGACCGGCTTCGTCATCCCAACCAATGATCTATACATCTTGGCACTGTTGAACAGTGCTCTATTGCAGTTTGTGATGTCAAAACTTGCGATCACTAGGCGAGGCGGATATCAGGAATATAAAGTCCAATACATCCAGAAGCTACCGATCAAGAAACTCAAAGATTCTGATAAGTCCCCATTCAAGATTAAAGCCGAAGCAGCCTTGAATTACGCGACTCAGTTGAACGAATTATCAATCAGGTTTACCACTCTTCTCCTATCCAAGTACACCCTCCCAAAACTTTCGCGCAACTTGGAGAACTGGCCCGTGCTGGATTTCAAGGGCTTCTTGAAGGAGTTGAAGAAAGCGAATGTGACGCTAACCCTTGCCGAGGAGGCGGAGTGGCTGGGCTACTTTACCGAGCAGCAGACCAAGGCCCGAGCGCTGCAAACCCAGATAGACAAGACGGATAAAGAAATTGATGCGCTGGTGTACCAGCTGTATGGATTGACAGAGGAGGAGGTTAGGGTTGTGGAGGGGAAATAGAACCCAGCCTACTTACCCTTCCTTTTTGCCAACCCTGCCTTGATGTTCTGCAGCTGGTTGCGCGCTACTGTTGCCTCATAAGGCTTTACCACATAGCTCCGATAGCGCGCATTGTGGCAAGAATCCTTCAGCAAACGGTAATATGAGGCCACCCCCGGCAAGTGGGATTTGACAAGATCCACAGTGGCTTCGTGTTTCGAGGGTTTGTCGCCCGGCCCTTTTCGCGCGTATCTACTCCCAAAATATTGGTCGAAGGAGTTGAGCGTTTCCCCTTTCTCGGTCAGCGGAAATAGCTTTTCATAGACCAAGTGCATCGCCGAATAGAATGCAGTAGTGATCACCCAATCCGGAAAAGTCCCTGATGTATTCAGTAGGTCGCAAGCGGCTTCGTTGTGCGCAGCGTGACCTTTCACGAGTTCAGCTCTTTAGCTTCAGCACATAACCATCGGCTGCAAGTGCCTTCGGATCAAGGTCTTTTCCACCAGCCACGAAGGAGAACCGAATATGGAACTGATCGTTGGTGACGGTGCTTTCCAACGCGTTGACCACGTCGTACACCTTCAGCAGTTTATCGCTCTTGAAGGCTGCTTCGGTTGCGACGATCATTACGCTGAATCGATGCCAAGAATCAATGCGCAACAGGGCACTTTCGGTCTTCAACTTTTGTACTTTGAAAGCCTTCAGCACCTTGTTGGTTTCCGATCCGGCCTTGGAAAGATTCTCGGTCAAGGCCTTCAGAAGTAGTTGACGAGTTGCTTCACTGCCTTCCTTAAGTCCATCGGCTTTTCCAACTTCCTTGCCCTTGAAATATGCTTGGATCACCTCGTCGGGGCTGTAATGATCCTTCTTGGGTACGGTCAGTTCCCAAGGCTTGGAGCCATTTGTTTGTATTACGGAAGTTGCCATTGGGCTTTAGGATCGGTACTTGCGTTCCTCTTTTTTGAGGATCGAGGCATTAGATAACTTCTCTGCCGACTAAAATGCCCGAGGTGTATTAAGAAGCTTGCACTTCAACGGCATGAAGCCGACCTTCATACACCTCAGGCATGCCAAAGATACGTAAACTGGTCGCGAGTGGGACATGGCGCGTGAAAGGTTTTGAGCGCAGATATCAACTAAACAGCAGCACGGTCTTTGCTTCGAGACCCTGCGATCTGCGGGTACCGAGGCTTAAACGCACCCCCCTCAATCCAACCGGTGCGCCAACGTCACCGTCTTCTTATACTTCTCCACGTTGCCGGCCAGGTCAAACACTTCCAGTACTACGATGTAGGGTCCCATACGAGCCAAGGATCCGCCATCCATGATGCCATCCCACGAGATGGCGCCTTGTGTGCCGAGCTGTAAGTTCTCCATCAGCTTTATTGCTTCACGCCCTGCGATGTCGTACACGATCATGTTCCCCACAAAACCGGGTTCGTTGAAGGTGTAGGCGATGGTGAGCACATCCTGGTAGCCATCGTTATCCGGACTGAAGATCGCGGGTTCGATGGTGAGCTCGCCGCTTGGGTCCGCGGTCTCGGAGTACTGCGAATTGCGGTAGCCAGGCGTTGCTCTGCCGGCTACATCGGATGCCGTTTGCCAGTTGCTGTTATCATCGGTCGGGCGGTCCGGATCCACGCGTTCCAAGCTGTAGCCTTCGGGGTTGTTCACCAATTCGAAGTGCAGGTCGTCCGTGTAATTGAAGCGATCCAATGTGCTGCCATCCGGGGCTAGCAGAACGACTGAACCTTCACCGTTGTTGTAGCTTGGCAATGCATTCTCCACGAACCGTTCGGTGCGGCTTTGAGGGTACACGGAAGCGATGTTAGCGGCGTTCGTTGTGATCACCACGTACTCGCCGGGGAGCAGCAGCAATGCACTGTTGATCGCGGTGGGGCTTGCGATGACACCGCCAGTAATGTTGGCCAATTGCATTCCGGCAAGGGTCAATGTTTTTTGTGAACGGTTATAAAGTTCTATGAAATCGCTTCCGTCCACAACGGGGTCATACAACACTTCGTTGATCACGACATCGCCACTATCCACCGGTTCGGGTAACGCAAAGTTCACAGTGTTGTTGGTGCTGATCAGGTTGCCCGTGCAATCCGACGCATCTTCTACCACAAGCGTATAGACGACGCCCTCCACAAGGGGCTGCAGCAATTCTACGGTCGCTCCGTTGGTGACGTTCGGGAACACATCGCCGGTGGCGATCAGCGGTGTAATGAAATAGTTGGCGCCCACCAAACTGCTTGCATCCATGGCTTCACTGAAGACCACGATGAGCGAAGTAGGGGAGACCACTTGCACGTTCAACAGGCTTGGTGGTTGGGTGTCGGGGATGATCGCGAAGATGGAGTTCTGCGTGCCCGGTGTGCCACCTGCTGGTGCCACGCTTGCACGCCAGTTGCTTGCACCGCTGCACGGTGATGTCGGGTCGATCTGTTCCAAGGACCCACCGCCATCATCCTTGATGCCATCCTGGTACCAGCTCAGCGCATAGGTGACCGCATCGATGGTGGTCAACACATTGTCGGTAAGCACTAACGCATCGCCATCGTTGTTCAACGCAGGTAGGCTGGTGATGCCGAGTTTGTTCGGAACGGTCGCGAATACGGGCAGGTTCGCTGCGGCGATCACTAACACATATTCACCGGGCAGCAAGGTGTAAGAAGGCAGCAATACCGGCGTACCGCCATCACTGAACGTCCACCCATCCAGGTCGAAGGTCTTGTTGGTGGTTGCGTTGTAGAGTTCGATGTATTCCACTTCGGGCAATCCGATCACGGGGCTCGGGTCCGCGAAGATCTCGTTGATCACCACGTCGCGGTAGGCGGGTTGTTCAGGCACCGCGTAAGTGAACGGGAATGATGCGGAGGCCATCGCGTTTCCAACAAGGTCCTCTACGCCATTGATGATCAACGTGTAGGTGTTGCCACCGGTAAGCGCACTGATCAAGGTTAGGTGTACACGGTTGAATTGAATGGCATCGCGCACGGCAGCGGTTGCTGAAAGAAAGGGCTGAATGTCATAATTGCTGGCCACATTCGCCGTGGTGGGATCCACCGGCTCATCAAAGACCACATCAATGTTCAACGCATCAATGACCTCTACCGCTACGATGGTCGGTGGCGCAAGATCCACTGGTATGATACCTGCGAAGAAGTCATCGAAGAAATGCCCGTTCACCGCGCCAGCCAAGGTGCTCTGCACGATGGAGATGCCGAAATGCGTGCTGGTGGTGATGTCGGTATCGGTAACCGGTGGAAGGTCAACGAACGTACCCAAGTTCCCATCGTCGTAGGAGAGTGTCCATGCGTTCGCAGTGCTTCGCTCAACGCGGATCTTGAATGGATTGGTACTGCTGCTGTTCACGATCCCCGCAGGACTTACCACTACGGATGTATTCACGCCCCCAACGCGTTTGAACAATTCGATCACATCGGCAGTACCGCCCATCCGTACGAACCAACCATTCAGCGTGAGGCTGAGGTCGGCGTTGTCACTGATCAGATACACATCCACGAAATTGGCACTACTGGTCGCAAAGCGCAGGTCCGCGAACCACTCCCAGCGTGCGTTGCTGGCAAGGGCGCTCGGTGTGGTAAGTTGATACGTTGCGGCACCCGGACTGTTGCTGCGTAACCGGTTGTTGCTGACATCGGGTACAACGATGAATTGCGTGGTGGAGCCGCTCCAGACCGGTGCCGCACTGAAGTCACCATCGGTAAAGTCATCCGTGAACTGCGCTGTGCCAAGGAACGGGAACAACAAGGCGATGCATGCTGCAAGTAGTGATCGAAGTACGTAGTGCATGTGGGGGTATAGGATCGGAAAGGTAGTACTTTCGGGCACTGTAGCACGGTATCCTACTACGCGGACAAATATTCCTACAGAAGCATGAACGTTGCAGTCGTTGGTGCCACCGGTATGGTGGGTGAAATTATGTTGAAGGTGCTTCAGGAGCGCAAGTTCCCGATCACGGAACTTTTGCCAGTGGCAAGTGAACGCTCAGTAGGCACCACGATCCAGTTCAACGGTAAAGAACATACGGTGCTCAGCATGGAACAAGCGGTTGCCATGAAGCCCGCCATTGCCATCTTCTCTGCGGGTGGTGCGGCATCGCTGGAGTGGGCACCGCGCTTCGCTGAAGTGGGGTGTACGGTGATCGATAACAGCAGTACGTGGCGCATGGATGCCACCAAGAAATTGATCGTGCCGGAGATCAATGGACATCTGCTTGGATCCGAGGATCGCATCATTGCCAATCCGAATTGCAGCACCATCCAATTGGTGATGGCCTTGGCTCCCTTGCACAAAGCGTACGGTGTGGAACGGGTGATCGTTTCCACCTATCAATCCGTAACGGGTACCGGCGTTAAGGCTATGCAACAACTTACCAATGAGCGCAACGGAGTGCCCGGCGAAATGGCGTATCCGTTCCGCATTGAAGGGAACGTGATCCCGCGGTGCGATGCGTTCATGGAGAACGGCTACACCAAGGAGGAAATGAAATTGGTGAATGAAACGCAGAAGATCCTTGACCCGAATATCCGCGTTACCGCAACCGCTGTGCGCGTGCCGGTTACCGGTGGACATAGCGAGGCCGTGAATGTGGAATTCGCGAAGGAGTTCCAGCTCACAGAGATCGTTCGATTATTGGAACAGACACCGGGAATAACCGTTCAGAACGACCCGGAGCAGGACTTGTATCCGATGCCGATGCATGCCAATGGAAAGGACGATGTGTTCGTGGGCCGCATTCGCCGGGATGAAACCCAACCGCGCACGTTGAACCTGTGGATCGTTTCGGATAACCTGCGCAAAGGCGCTGCTACGAACGCGGTGCAGATCGCGGAGTTATTGGTGAAGGAAGGGTTGGTCAAAACAGGTGTTACTAGCGTTTGATCCGTGCGGATAATTCGTGCAGCGGATCAGTGGTGTTTTTTCTAATTGCCAGTTGACATGAACACAAAGTTGAATGCACTTAAACCTCGGCACTGGCTCCTTGTTAGGAACCCCACCCGCAGTGCGCAGGGTCTTGCCGGACGGCAGAAGAGACAGCGTGGGTATAAGGTCCGAAGTCTATTGGGAGATCTTGACATCTAACACTCTATTGTGCTTTACATGCCTTAATAGTGCAATAGAATGAACTCAACGCACCGACCAAGTCCAGAAATAAACGCAACTGTTGTTACAAGCCACTAGTTAGCGGTCATTGTAGGACGACCCATCGAACAGTAGACAATAATTTTAACTATGGACAATATAAAAGAAAAAGACAACTCAAAAAATTTAGCTCCAACACCTTTTGCTCAGACCTATTTTCACGGGACAAAAGCAGGCCTAAATCTTGGTGACCTCATAGAAGTTGGTTACAATTCAAATTATGGACAAAGAAAAAATTCAAAATATATTTTTCTTGCTGCTACATTAGACCCTGCAATTTGGGGGGCTGAACTTGCTGTAGGTGACGGACGAGAAAGAGTTTACTTGGTTGAGCCAACAGGACAAATTGAAAACGATCCTGATTTAACTGACAAAAAATTTTCAGGAAATCCGACAATGTCGTATCGTTCTACTGAACCATTTAGAGTTGTCGGTGAAGTTGCCATTTGGCAAGGACATCCAGCCGAGCAAGTAAAGACAATGAAAGATGCTTTAACTAAACTCAAAGAACAAGGAATAAATTCTTTAAATGACGAATAAGAATAAAACAACAAATCCTCTTAAAATGGACTTCCATAATTAAATATGAACACACAAGAACAAATCAAAAAGCATATTGAAAGCCAATCTGAACCAAAGCGAGTTGACCTTGAAACATTGCACCAACGCATAATGCAAGCTTTGCCAAAATGTAAACTATGGTTTTTAGACGGTAAAGACGATAAAGGAAAAATTGTTTCAAATCCAAATATTGGGTACGGACTTCAAACAATAAAATATGCTGACGGTAAAACCAAAGAGTTTTATCAAATTGGTATAAGTGCAAACACGACAGGAATATCTGTATACATTATGGGCATTGAAGACAAAAAGTATTTGCCCGACACATACGGAAAAGCAATTGGTAAGGCAAGTGTTACAGGCTATTGCATTAAGTTCAAAACTCTAAAGGACATAAATATTGACACCCTTGAAACTGCAATAAGAGACGGAGTTAAGCAGACAAAGCAATGATAGCAAACAAAAAACAACGAACCGCTAACAGGCGTTTGGCAAAAGTGGCGGTTCAGTGCTCCGCAGACACATTTGTGGTTAATCAAAGATTGGTTCTCCGCATCAACATTTGTGGTGAAAATCGCCACCTTCGCCAAGCGCCAAAACGTTGCCAAGAAGCTAGTGTGATCAGGTATTCCCGGTCTTTTATCGTCAGGTGTACTATCCAACAGCGACCAGCGTTGTACTCATTCATTTGATCCGGACCATGACCTCGCTACTGAAAGCCGTAAGGCCTTTTAACCTTGTTCTTTCCTTGCTCGTTGCAGTTGTAGCATCCGCTCAAGAGCAACCCACTTCAACGGACCGTGCTCCACTGATCACTACGGTGTATTTCCCGGTCGGGTTCTTCGCGGGGGGTTCACCGTTGTTGACCACCACGGATTGGCGGAACCTGATGCCTACTTCGGAATTGTTGCAGCGGGACCTTTCGTGGGATACCGGCAGCCAGAGCACGTTCAGCACGTATCGGAATGGTCCGGAAGAGTGGGAAAGCATGGCGAATGGCGGACCGGTCCTTGAAGTATCGCTCGGTTTGGATATGGGTAGAAAGAAAGGGGCAGAGGCTCGCTTTGATAAAGAACTCCGGGTCGGGGTTTCCTACTTGGCTAACGGCTTTCTGGGCCGTACGTGGGACCGCTCCGCTACCGGGCGTTATGACACGCTCACCTCCAGTTTGAACGGGCAACAGTCCTACGTGGATACTACCTGGCGTGAGGAATATTCCGCAGAATACCGCTTTACCCGCATTGGATTGAACGCTTCCTACCTCGTGCGCAAACGGTCCGCGAATAAATTGACGTGGTATGCAGGTTTCGGAGCAATGTTGGGCACTACACTGAACGCTTCAGCATCGGTCCAACGAATAGTAAACACCACGACATCCCGTTCATTCAGTGATTATCCCGAACTGGACTCATCGTTCGAAGCCGATGAGTACGAGGAGGTACACGTTGCCTCTACCGCGTGGGGTGCAGGGTATGCCCTTGCCGGATTGGACCTTCGCCTTGGCACTAAGAGTCCGTTCTGGAGCAGTATACACCTGTTCAACGAATTGCGCCCTACGCTTTTGTTCAGTAAGGTGCCGGGTTCTTCAACGGCAACTACCGGCGCATTCCAGAACGTGTTCGGTATGCGACTGGATCTTCGGTGATCAGATTACTGCGCCCTGAGCTGCCGGACCGACTTCGGATGTTTCGGTGCGCATAGGTCCTGCCTCAACTGCATCGGCCTCTTTCCCTTTGCGCTGCGTAAGGATAAAGAGCACCACACCAACGGTTATTGCCGCATCCGCAACATTGAATACCGGTTCGAAGAACTCGAACGATCGGCCACCCCAGAAAGGGAACCATTGCGGGAAATGACCTTGCCAGAGCGGGAAGTAGAACATGTCCACAACAGAGCCATGGAACAAACTTCCATAGCCGCCTTCGGGAGGAAAGAGAATTGCCTTTTGATACGGGGTGCTTTGACTGAAGATCAGTCCGTAGAACGTGCTGTCGATGATGTTGCCCAACGCTCCGGCAAAGATCAAGGCAACACTGATCAACAGGCCGGTGCGCGCACCCTGTTTGCTCATGCGCCAGAGGCTGTATCCGATCGCGATAACGGCTATGATCCGGAATAAGGTGAGCAACAACTTACCGCGCTCACCGCCGAACACCATGCCAAAGGCCATGCCCGGATTCTCAATGAAATGGAGATAGCCCTTGGTGCCAAGGATGGAGACCGAACTCTCGTAGAAGAAGTTCAGTTTCACCCAGACTTTCAGCACCTGGTCGGCCAAAAGAACAAGTAGGATAACCGCGATCGAACGCTTCAAGTGCTCCTTGGAATAAGTTCTGCCTGCGGAATGATCAATTGCTCATCTGCTGCTTTGCCTCAATGCTCAACGTAGCATGTGGCACAAGACGCAAACGCTCCTTACTGATAAGGCGACCCGTAACGCGGCAAAGACCATAGGTCTTGTTGCGGATCCGTAGCAATGCATCTTCCAAGTGCTTGATGAACTTCTCTTGACGACCCGCCAATTGCGACGTTTCCTCACGGCTCAATGTTTCACTACCGTCCTCGATCATTTTGAACGAAGGGCTTGTATCATCGGTTCCGTTGTTGTCGTTGTTCGCCAAGGTCTGTTTCAACAGATCATAGTCCTTACGGGCCTCATCCAACTTCTTGTTGATCAGCGTACGGAACTCGACCAGCTCGTCATCATTGTAGCGCAATTTCGAAGGATGCTCCAATGTGGAGACCTGCTTTTTTACAACAGGTGCCGGCATTGGGCGATTGGGCGCAACACGCTGTGTTACCAACGGTTTTGCAGGTACTTTTATCTTAGGCTCCTTCACTTTAGGCGCACGCTTTCTGGTGGTCTTTGCGGCCTTCGGGGTAGCTTTTTCAGGCGCAGGTTTAGGTGCGGCTTTCGGCGCAGCTGGCTTTTGCTTCGCTACGGGTGTTGCTTTTTTTACCACTGGTTTTTTTGCTACTGGCTTGGCTACCTTTTTGGTTACCACGGCCTTCTTTGTTTTCGTCGGAGCTGCTTTCTTCTTCGTCAATGGCTTAACCACTTTCTTCACTTTGGCAGCTACTTTTTTTGAAGGTGCTTTCTTAGCAACAACTTTTTTCACGGGCTTCTTTGCCACCGCCTTTTTCTTGGGCGCAGGTTTCGCCTTGGCTGCTTTTTTAGCGGCCGGTTTCGTTGCCTTCTTAGGAGCAACCTTAACAGCTTTTTTGGTTGCTGGTTTTACAGCTTTTTTGGCAGCGGTTTTCTTGGCCATGGCGCAAAGGTCTTGAATTTGAGCCGCGAATATAGCGATTATTAAGGCTATTGGGACGTTTTACCAACGCTCAGCTGGCAACTCAATTTTTCGTTCAATTCCACGGTGTGCCTAGCCGTGTTGCCATTCGGTAACTGTGTAACCAAAAGCTCGTTGACGTTTGTTAACGCAAGTGTTTCAGCCAGAATATGGGCAGCGTGGGCCTCGATCGCATGCTCAAACTGCTGGTCTCCATTGCGCTGGATGTGGAGCATTATCCGGTCCGTTACCTCTAAGCCGGTTTCTTTCCGCAAGGTCTGCACCTTGCTCACCAACTCCCGGGCAATGCCTTCCTGTATCAAGCTGTCGTTCAGCGTTATATCCAGCGCAACTGTGACTTTTCCCTCACTGGCAACACTCAGTCCGGGCACCGTTTCGGCCGTGATCTCAACATCAGCCAAGGTTACCTCAACATCGTGGTCCTCAACACGTAAGTTGATGGCGCCTTGCTCTTCCAACTGCGAGATCTGAACCTGGTCCAGCCCATTGATCGCCCCAGCCACGGCTTTCATGAGCTTTCCCATGCGAGCACCTAGCTTTTTGAAGTCAGGCTTGATCTTCTTGACCAACTTGCTTTCACTAGGGTCCAACAACACCAATTCCTTCACATTAACTTCATTGAGAACTAGTTGCTTGATGGCCTCAAGACGCTTCCGCATGGTTTCATCCAATACTGGGACCATCATTTTTTGAAGTGGCTGGCGCACCCGATGGCCTTCCAACTTCCTGATGCTCAGAACCAATGAGGTCAGTTGTTGAGCCAGTTTTGTACGCGCTTCCAATTCGGTGTCGATCAAATTCTCCTGAACGTTCGGCCAATCGCTCAAATGAACGCTTGTTCCGGTAAGGTCGCGGTACAACCGATCGCTGAAGAACGGTGCAATGGGTGCGCTCAGCATCGCGATGATCTCCAAGCACTGATGCAAGGTCTGGTATGCTGCTAGTTTATCGGTACCCAATTCGCCTTTCCAGAACCGTCTCCGATTCAAGCGCACATACCAGTTGCTCAGGTCCTCGATCACAAAGTCCTGAATGGCACGAGCTGCGACGGTCGGTTCATAATCGGTATAGTTCGCATCCGCGATGGTGATCAATGAATTCAACCGGGAAAGTAGCCAGCGGTCCATTTCGCTGCGTTCCGCCATGGGCACAGGTGCTGTGCTACTATCGAAGCCATCGATGTTCGCATAGAGCGCAAAGAAATTGTAGGTATTGAACAGCGCCCGGAAGAATTTGCGTTGCACTTCTTTGATCCCGTCGGCATCGAACTTGAGGTTGTCCCACGGTGATGCATTGCTGATCATGTACCACCGCACTGCATCCGCTCCGAACTCGTCCAAGGTCTTGAACGGGTCCACTGCATTACCAAGGCGCTTGCTCATTTTCTGCCCGTTCTTATCCAGAACAAGGCCATTGCTTACCACGGCTTTATAGGCTACGCTATCAAAACAGAGTGTCGAAATTGCATGCAGGGTATAGAACCAACCGCGCGTTTGATCCACTCCTTCCGCGATGAACTCAGCCGGGAACCGCTCATTCAGTAGGTCCTTGTTCTCGAATGGATAGTGCAGTTGCGCATACGGCATGCTGCCACTATCGAACCACACATCGATCAGGTCCGTTTCACGGTGCATGGGCTTGTCTCCAGGACTTAGCAGCACAATGTCATCCACGAATGGGCGGTGCAGATCAGCTTTGGCATAGTTCGCCTCGCTCATGTCGGCAGCATCGAATCCCGCGTACGGATCCGCTTTCATGAGACCTGCTTTTACACTACGTGTGATCTCTTTTTTCAATTGCTCCAACGAGCCGATACAGAGTTCCTCATCCCCATCAGCAGTGCGCCAGATCGGTAGCGGAATGCCCCAATAACGACTGCGGGAGAGGTTCCAATCCTGCACGTTCTCCAGCCAATTCCCGAAACGCCCGGTGCCCGTGCTTTCCGGTTTCCAGTTGATGGTCTTGTTCAGTTCGATCAACCGGTCCTTCTTGGCCGTGGTGCGCACGAACCAACTGTCCAGCGGGTAGTAGAGGATGGGCTTGTCGGTTCGCCAGCAATGCGGGTAGTTGTGTTCATACTTCTCCACTTTGAAGGCGCGACCCATTTCCTTCAGCTTGATGCTGAGTTCCACATCCACGCTTTTATCCGGCGCAGTGCCGGCAGGGTAGTATTCGTTCTTAACGTATTTGCCAGCGTACTCACCCATCTCCTGGGTGAACTTGCCTTGTAGGTCCACCAGCGTAAGCGATCCGATGCCATGCTCTTTCGCAACGCGCATGTCGTCCGCTCCAAAGCTTGGTGCCGTGTGAACGACACCCGTACCGTCCTCTGTGGTCACGAAATTTCCACCGATCACCTTGAAGGCATCTCCACCTTCCGGCGTGCCGTACTGGAAAAGCTGTTCATACCGGATGCCTTCCAATTGGTGACCGTAGAATTCGCCATCGATCTTCCAAGGGATGTTCTTCCCGTCCTTCTTATAGTCTTCAAAGGAGGCGTCCTTCGCACCCTCACTGAAATAAGCCGATACCCGCGCCTTTGCCAAGACCATGGTCTGTGGCTCATGGGTGTAAGGGTTGAAACTGAATACCCGCACATAGTCCAACTTAGGACCAACAGTGAGCGCCGTGTTGCTCGGTAGTGTCCAAGGCGTGGTGGTCCAAGCAAGAATGAAAACATCGCCGACCGCATCCTTGAAAAGGAACTCGGAAGCATGATCCTGCTGAACCTTGAACATGGCCACCGCACTGGTGTCCTTCACGGCTTTGTACGTTCCGGGTTGGTTCAGTTCATGAGAACTTAGTCCAGTTCCCGCAGCGGGGCTGTAGGGTTGAATCGTATAGCCCTTGTACAACAGGTCCTGATCATAGAGCTGCTTCAGTAAATGCCAAACGCTTTCGATGTATTTGGTCTGGTACGTTACATACGGATGCTCCAGATCGAGCCAGAAACCGATGCGCCGCGTCATGTCATTCCAGACATCGGTGTACCGCATCACTGCTTTTTTACATGCAGCGTTGTAGTCCTCGATGCTGATGCTCTTACCGATATCCTCCTTAGTAATACCCAGTTCTTTTTCAACGCCGAGTTCGATCGGTAGACCGTGCGTATCCCAACCTGCTTTGCGATGCACCAGCTTGCCTTTCTGGGTCTGGTACCGGCAGAAAATATCCTTGATGGCACGTGCCATTACGTGGTGGATCCCGGGAAGCCCATTAGCGCTTGGTGGACCTTCATAGAACACGAACGGAGGTGCGTCTTTCCGCAACTGAAGGCTCCGCCCGAAAGTGTCCTCATGCTCCCATTGCTTCAATACCTCATCGGCAAGTTTTGGGAGATCGAGTTCGTCGTAGTGTGCGAATTGTTTGGACATGCCGGACTTTTCAAGGGCGGCAAAGGTAACTAACGTGCTTGTGCGATCACCGAGGGCATGATCGTCCTGAGTTTGGCAAGAAGAATACGCTAGCTGCCCGGGATCGCTACGGTAGCAAGTTCCATTTGGTGTTGGTTCTGTTCGCTTTGAAGGTACCTGGAATCCTTCCTATACATTGGACCGATCAAGGAAGTTGCTCCATGCGCATGTTGGTCGGTACTACGCCACCAATGTTCTGCAGGATCAGATCCCGGTCGTTGTTCGTGCCCGTATAGCGGACGATTCCATCCAGATCGAGGTCTTCGGATAGGTAACCAGGGACAGTCGCGGTTGGTACTACGCCTCCAATGAGGGACAATATTCGGTCGCGATCATTCTCTGTGCCGGTATAGCGGATGAAGCCATCCCGGTTCACGTCGCCGGTCCACAATGCTTTTGAACCATTCGCCATGGTAGCCAGAGGTTCGGCGCCATAGACCGCCGTAACCGGGTCGGTAAGGTCAATGACCACAGCTCCTGTGCTGAGGTCAACGGGGGTTGCGGTCATTACTCCTAAGTGGTTCCGATGTCGTACCGCGACAAAACGCGCACCTGTTGAACTTGGTACCATCAAAGGTCCTCCCTGCGGGTCGATCACCGTGCCATCGCTTAGCACGAGCGCTGCAAATGTTTGCAGTACGGTGGTGGGGGTTTGGCTATCGCGTAGCTCCACTAACAACCAATCGATCACTTTGCGTTCTGTAGTAGCCGCTAGGGTGTGAGCGTATACGGTTGCATTGTTCCCTGTGTGCATCGCCAGACCGGGGTATGGGTCGTCTGTTGGTACTAACCCTGTGCTCCGCAGCGCATCGGACATGGCGCCATTTTCATAGGGTCCTTGTAAGAATACCTTTATGTATAGTGGTGTACGTTCTTGCGCATAGGTCACCGGGTCCACGGTCATGATCCATTCCGTAAGTACGCTCATGTAGGCATTGTGTACGATCTCTTTGCCCATGGGCGGCATTGAGTTGGCGACGCCGTTCGGCCGGGAGTCGCGCATCCATAATTCAGAGCCAAGTGTATCTCCTGGAGCGATCACGAATTGCCCCATCGGCGAATTCATGCCTATGGTCGGCTCATTCACGAGGCCTTTTTGGGCAAGCGGTGTAGCATACCGCGCATCGAACGCACCATCTACTCCATTGGGTCTATGGCACGAAGAACAGTTCCCATCCAAGTAGGACATTACTCGGTCTTCTGCGCTCGCGGTGATGTCATCCAGTGGCTTTGCACGACGTAGTTCATCCACATCAGGTATGGCCTGATCGAACATGCCCAAATGGCTCAACGTTGTGATCTGATTTGCAGTTACTCCAGTGGAAGGGTAGAGCAGGTCTCCGTTGAGTTGATGGGTCTTTAGGCCTAGCGCAAACCCGGACGCGGTCGTATGGCAGGTCATGCATTGTTGTCGGCTCGGAAAATTCCAGGTCTGCTCGTAGGTACCACCGCTGGCAAGGGTTATTGTGTACTCGCCGATCTCTTCGCCCTCGATCAAAAAGGCTTCTGTACCCGCTGCGTTCCAACGGTAGGTAAGTCCATAAGCTTCCCCGTTGTTCTTGTAGATCATGAAACGGGTTTCTAGTCGCGCCGTTAGTGAAGGGTTGTTCTCGTTCAGGGGTAATTCAAAGTGTTTGATCATTACCGTGCCGGCAGGAAAGGTCCAATGGTCATCCGGGTCGAAACCAATACGCTCGCTTGGAGAGTCATGGAACCCATCATTCGGTATGACCATCCACCGTTTTTTCTCTGCTCGGTCGCTCCATAGTGGACTGTTCACGGTAAATGGAATGATGCCCGGTGCGGTTTCCAAGGTGGTCATATTGGTGAACACACCCAATTGGGAAAGTTGTTCTGGTGGGGAAGGCACACCATGTTGCACGCGGACCAACTTGTGGATCTTTCCGCCATCCAGGTTGGTCCCATAAAGGTCCAGGATGTACAGTGTTTCATCTGATGCTAGTGAAAAGGATGAGATGCCGTCCTTGCTTCCAGAGCCCTCTGTAGGCACATTCAGTAGGAATTGAAGATTCTGCGCAGTACCAAAAGGAGAAAGTTCCAAGGTGTGAATGTTCTGCGTTTCATGATCGGAGAAAATGTACTTGCCATCCAATTCGGGGTACTTATCACCTCGTAGCACGTAACCACCAATAATACATTGGCCAAAACTGCGCGGGTAGGAGTATACCGGGAGCTGGTCAACTCCGATCAAAGGGTTGGGCTTTGCCTTGGGCCCTGCAATATCACCTTCGCGATAAGGCCATTGCAGATTGGCTCCAATGAAAACCCTCGAGATCTCTTCTCGTGAACTTTGGCCGATATCCCCGATCCAGATATCTCCGGTCGGCGGGTCATAGGTCATACGGTGTGGGCTGCGCGTACCTATCGCCCAGTATTCCTCTAGAATGCCACCTCCTGCATCTTGCCAAGGATTGTCGTTGGGCACAAAATAACCCTGGCTGAAACTGTTCGGCCAACCAGAAGGTGGGCTAGCGCCGTTGATGGGCTGTCTGCGAATGGCGTGACTGATGGAACCTCCCTGCATATCCACGTCGATGCGGAAAACACCCCCAAAGAACCAAGAGTTAATATTCTGTGTTCTATTGTACTGATCGTTAGCACCGCCTTCATCTCCAACAGCGAAGTACAAGAAGCCATCCGGACCGAAGAACATGTCGCCACCGTTGTGCCAGTTCTGTCGATCGAATTGTTGTACGAGTACATATTCGGATGCTGGGTTAACGTAGGTTTCCGCGGCGTTCATGGTGAATCGGGAGAGGCGCATGAAAGCCTGTTGGCCCCTAGGGTCGCCTATCGGATGGTAACGATACCATACATAGAAATAATGCGCATTCGGAGACCCAGCTTGGCCATATTCCGGATGCAATGCGGCACCCAGCATACCCCCATCTTCATTGATCTGGGTTTGACTATTCACATTGAGGACCAAGATCTTCGTACTCGCTAAAGGATAATTATTGAAAATCCACGCATAGCCGGATTTGCTGAAGACCATGAATTTATTGGAGGGCAGCTCCAGCATTTTCACTGGATCATTGAAGGTCAGGTTCGGAAAGGCGTTCTCAATGGTATACGTTGCATAATCGGTACCGGGTGTGGGTGCTTCATCAGTGAACACACCATTCAGATATGGACCTACGGGTTCGGGATCCTGAAGGCCACTATCCGGATCGAACAGATCGGGTACGAATGCCAACGTAATGAAAGCGATGACACCGAAAAAAAGGACAATAGTGTGGTGTTTGGCGACCAGATACCGATCACCGTGGGAGAGGCGAAGCATGGGCATGGTTCGCAAAATACTGGATCATGAACCCGGTGTCAATAGTTCAATGCCTTATTGACCAAGGAGTTCCGGATCGTCGTTATCGGATCTATGATCGGGTGTTAAGTGTTCGCTTTATTCTTTTCTCTCTAGGATCGTTCGATTGATGATTGTCCGAAAAACAAAATATTCATCTCTTTTCACGATCTCCTCATATGATAGAAGATCTAATATCAGCAGACGGTCATCAATAAGGCCAATCATAATTGGGCCACACAAACCAATTAGTTTCTTCGTCATGAGGTGCCTCCCTTCAATGATTACGTATCGCTTTCTCCTTTTCAGTCTTTTTCCCCCAAATTTTATATCTCCTTTCATCACTTTGTTTGTGAAGGTAATTTGTCCTTGCCCATCACCGTGGTCAGCAATTATCTTTTGCACTCGACCATATTCTGGGGCATTGATAGCGAGACTGTCAGCTACTTCAATTACACCAGCATTAATAACCCGCCACTCACCGATCAAGTTCTCAGATTTTAAATTATGGAAAGTGGTATCAAGACGCACATGGGCTCTTGAAGTGTTAAAACAAGACCTTGTTCTGGTTGTATCCGTTCTCGATGTAATACAAGTCTGACATTGATTAGCAACGCGAGAATAATCAGCATTTAGCTGTTCGAAATCGACAAACCAATTTGCAGTATCTAGTCTCGGATAGAGCAAGTAGTCAGTCAAAATTGGTGTCTGTGCATTCACTGATTGAGAGAGTACAATGACTAAGCTAGCGAAGAACCAAATACTTCTCATTCTAAATTTTTCAATGCCACACCTACAGTAGATAAATGCGATACAAGCCATCAAAGACAAGCAAGTTCAACTGTTTCAGAACAGTCCGCTAAGCATTCAGTTCTTGAAACGTACCATCACCATATTCCCTTTTTCCTCGCGGCGAGTTTCCAATTGATCCTTCAATGCACTGACCAAGGACGAAAGCGATGCATGCCCATAGCTCCGTGGGTCGAACCCGGGATCCAAACGTCGCAATGCTTGACCAATAAGACTTAACGAAACCTCCTCTTCTTCTCCCTTTGCGATGTTGAACGCTGTTCGCATTTTCCGCATAAGTCCGGCATTTGCCGATAATGCCTGTTTCACGGAGGATGTCTTTCCCCGACCAGCGCGTGTTGCCTCTTGTTTCGGACCTTCCTGAATGTCCAGATTCTCCACATAGATGAAGCGTTCACAGGCTTTCACGAATGCATCGGGAGTTTTCTTTTCGCCTACACCCATTACGAACAAGCCGCTTTCCCGAATGCGGGTGGCCAAACGGGTATAGTCGCTATCACTGCTCACGATGCAGAACGCATCGACCAGTTCGCCGTGCAGAATGTCCATGGCATCGATGATCAGTGCACTGTCCGTGCTGTTCTTTCCTTTAGTGTAGGCGAATTGCTGCACCGGTTGGATGGCGTTGCTATTCAAAAGGTCTTTCCAACCGGTCATTCCCGTGGTGGTCCAATCACCGTAGATCCGGCGAATGGTTATGGTGCCTTGTTTGCTTACTTCTTCCAGAATAGCTGCCAGGCGTTTCGGCGCGGCATTATCCCCATCTATCAAAAGCGCAATGGTGGTGTCGTTTATTTTTTTCATTGATGGTGCAAGGTATAGGTAGTTCCGATCCGCAGCGATCCAGCGGAATTGGAGATCCATATCAAAGGGGAGCAGCCATCCTAATAAAAGCCTGCGGAAATGCCATGCTATTTCCCGACAGCCAAGCGTTGATAATACGCTTTGATCGCTGGGTTCCCCCGATCCACGCAGGTTTCCGGAGCATTTTATTTATGATCAGACACGAACTGTTGATGATCCAATCAGTGCGGTGGTTCAACGCTGCAAATAGCGCCGGACCTTCGGGCCATGTCCGCTGAAATCTATATCGCTCGGTTGCGCACTTTGCGTAGTCTTCAGGAGTTGGGCCATCAGGAATTGATGGACGTATTGGGCCGCTATGCCTCTATTGGTCCTCTTGTTCGTATGGGTTTATTGCGCCGCAGGGAGGATGACCACGAGTTCCAACGCTATCACGGATACATTCCTACAGAGGCTGCTGCGACATTATTGTTGCACAACGCAAAGAATGAATTGATCATGGTGCGCAAGGGAGCGGAACGGGCATTTCGCGCTATGCTGAAGCAGGACCCTGAACCTGATGCCCCCTTCAAGGAAGCTTTTGCTGAGTGTTCAGCAGCGCAGTTCCTGGCCACGGAGAGTGAGAACCATCGTGACGATAAGAGCACTGCGCCATTGCGTATCTGGTTGCTGAAGGGCTATATGCACTTGGATATGTTCTGCAAACGGCATAGCCTGCAGATCAACGAACTGATCGCAAAAGGGCTGTGCATACGGATGAGCACAACTGATGATCAGGCAAATGTGATCACTACACCAACTGCGGAGGCTGCACGGTTCCTATTCCAACCAACGGGTTCTAGTTTGATCCTGGTACGGCCAGGAATGGAACTCCCATTGTATCAGGCTTGTTCACCCGATAATGCTCAGGTATTGATCAATCTGCCGCAGACCGCAGCAGATGTGGCACGTGGTTCCTATCCACGCCGGGCAAGTTGGGTATAGCTCTATCAGGGAGTGCCCACACCGAAATGCAATAGGTCCACACGAGAGGTTCCATCTGCGGAAAGCACTACTTTATAGATCCGATCGAATTGGTGTTCCTCGATCGGTTCCACTACTGTTCCGTTCAGCGCCTGAATAATACCGGGGATGGTGTTGCTATGCCCTGCAACAACGATCACTTGGCCTGGGTCATCTGTTTTGATCCGCCGCACCAGCTCATCAGTATCATTCGGGTCCAATGGAACGATGGCAACTCCTTTGGCTTTGGCGAGCAGCGCTACGGTTTGTTGCGTGCGTTGCAGGGTGGTCGCATAGATCCGGCTTATAGGCTCATTGATCAATTTGTCTGCGAGTGCTTCTGCTCTGGCCATGCCAGCAGTGGAAAGTGGTGTATCCGGAGAAGCATCCGCCTTTTCTGCATGGCGCACTATGTACACCACGGTGTCAGGTAAAGAGGGCATTTCAGCGGGCTTTGTGGAGGTGCATGCTGCGAGGAGCAAAAAAACGCCAAGCACTAGGAATGCTTGGCGTTTCATTTGGATCAGTGTCATTGGCGTTGGTTCGGGTCGCCAAGATGCAACTTTTGGATGGTTTTCTCCAACACGTTACCGCTTTGGAGTGCGGTTCGGCGATGGAGTTGGACTCCGTTGCGGTATGCTACGATCTGGCGATGGTTTTGGTGCAGTGCGCTTGTCGCCTTTTCCAGGATTGCGGTGGTTAGGTTGTTTACGATCGGGTGTGCGCGGTGCCGGTTTTGTAGGCTGCGGTTCGGTAGGCGCGGTCCGTGTACGGTCAGGTGTTTGGCGTTCAGGAGTTGCTCTGTTCGGCTGCTCATCAACAGGGTTGCGGCGCTCCGGAGTTGGCACAGTGCGTTCCGGCTGCGTGCGAACGGGTTCCTTTGTTTTTCGATCGGATCGTGGTGCGATCAGATCCTCACTGCCCGTAGCTCTACGCGTGTCTGAATTCATTGATTCCTTCCGTGTTGTTCTGGATGCATCCAACTTCGAACGTATCGGTGCGGTTGAAGTCCGGATGCGGGGTGAGAATGATGCGCGATGTCCGTAGATCACGTTCGCATTCGTTGTACGGCACACATAGGTCGGTTGGTACCAGTTGTCATAGTGGCTGTGCCAGCCCCAGTAGGTGTGGTAACCCCATGGGTTCCAGGGCCTCCACCATGGTGGATAGTAACCCCAGTACCATGGCGATACCCAAACACTGTAATAGGGGTCATACATGTAATCCACGCAAGGCCATGACCACACGTTCACCCAAACACGGACCCAATACATATCAACTGGAGCAGGACCACTTTTGCTATTCGGGTCTACAACATCCTGCTCTTCGTAAGGTTCGAAGATCACATCCTTGCCGTACAGCTCTTCGCTGCCACGGATCTGGACCATTGCGGTTCTTTCCCCTGTTTTCTCAAGTTCGATGACAGCCACATCCTGAGCTTCATCCTTCCCCATAGCGATCTGGAGAACGATGGCATGGGCATCACCTTCTGAATGATCCACCACACGGATGTAATCCACCTCACCGTTGCCATCCAGATCCAAGTTGTTCACTTGCTTGTCCTTTAGATTCAGTGTCGTTTCGAACGACTCCAGATCGGCGGAGTTCTTGAACAGATCCAGCGCAGCTTCCAAGCTGAACTGATCTCCCGGCAAGCCGGTGCTGTCTTGCTCTGTGGTATTCGCATGCAGCGAAGTGGCCATCAGAGCAGTGAGAATGAATGTGGTTAAATTTTTCATTGTCTTGGGTTCTTAACCGGTATTATGCGAACACCGTGCCGATCTGATCCAACGCATGTCCATTAACGGCAGTGTTCCATTTTACGGGACCCGCCCTTAATTCTTTGGGACCGTTCATCATGATCCAATGCATGACATTGTTACCGCGTTTATCTTTCGACAACTTCAACATCCTGAAATAGCATGAAAAAGATCATTCTCGTTGCGCTGGTCATTGGTGCGTGGTACTTTATTTTCGGCAAAGGGAATGGCATTGACCTTTTTTGGAATTCGAATAATGTTAAGGGGACAGGTGATGTAGTGCATAAACCGGTAAGTGTTGATGCCTTTCATGGGATAACGCTCCAAGGATCCATGGATGTGGTGATCACGCCCGGCAATGAACAGTCCGTGGAGATCGTAGCGCAACAGAACATCGCGGATCTGATCACCACCGAGGTGCATGATGGCATCTGGGTCATCGCTACGAGCGAAGGGTTCAGAACGAAGGAAGAGTTCACGGTCAAGATTATAGTTCCCACTATGGATAAAGTTAAGATCCAAGGCTCCGGAGATGTGACTGGAACTGGCTTATTCAAAGCAGACAACGTTGAGCTGAAGATCGAAGGCAGCGGCGATATCCAAATGACATATGAAGCGCGTTCGATAAAAGCAAAGGTCGAGGGATCTGGTGATTTTGTTCTGAAAGGCTCGTGCACGGATCTTAACATTGCGATAGAAGGTAGTGGTGATGTTGACTCACAGGGCTTGCAATGCATGAATGCAAGGACGAATATTGCAGGGAGCGGGGATATTGTGGTGAACGCCGTCGCAGTTCTTGATGCGACCATTGCCGGAAGTGGTAGTGTGCGGTATACCGGAGACCCACAAGTGAAAAAGTCCATTGCCGGTTCTGGTGAGGTGAAAAGGGTGGATTGAACCACCTTCAGGTTTTATTCCAGTCCTTCGTATCATGTCCCGCTTATTACTAAGTGCAATCACCTTGTCGTTGTCAGCGCTGAGTTCTACAGCTCAGCCTCTGGTGCCGGAGTTGCTTACGGACCTTCCTGAAACCCTGAATGAGATCAGCGGAACTATTCTTATCGGGGACGCATTGTGGGGCGTTGCCGATAGCGGAAACCCCAATGCGATCTATCGGTTCGACCCAACAACCGGCAATGTTCTACAGACCGTGGTCGTTACCAATGCCACCAACATCGATTGGGAGGAACTGACCACTGATGGTGAATGGGTCTTCGTTGGTGACTTTGGGAACAACTTGGGTTCACGAACGGATCTACGTGTCTTTCGAATTCCCGTGACTTCCTTGGAAAATAGTTCTACGACAGAAATTTTGGCCGAGGTGATCGAATTCAACTTTGCTGACCAGACCGACTTCACTCCGATATTCGATGGTACCAACTGGGATTGTGAGGCCTTCATAGCGTTAGATGATAGCCTTTTCATCTTCACCAAGAATTGGGTGGATCAGCGAACGCACTTGTACGCCCTTTCCGCTGACCCCGGTGTGCATTCGGCCATACGCAGAGACACATTGATTACGCAAGGGTTGATCACGGGTGCTTCATTGGATGCGACATCAAATACCATTGCACTTATTGGATATACCACTACAGGTCAACCGTTCGTTTGGCAACTCGGCAATTATGAAGAGCACGACTTTTTTGGTGGAACTGTATTACGAAGCGACATCGGCCTATCGCTTGTGCAGACCGAAAGCATCGTATGGATGGCGCCCGATACGGTCTACTTCACGCACGAGAACCTGTTAAGTGGCCCAGCTCGTCTTTGGTCCTTGTTCTTGGATCTTGACCAGTCGATAAATGATGCTCAAGATCTCGTTGATCAATTGTTCCGGATCAGCGGGAATGATGTATTATTGAATACCTCTGAAGCAAACGTGCTGGTCCAAGTGTTTACCGAGGATGGGAAACGGGTAAAGAATGAAGTTGCCAAGTACGGGCGCATTTCTGTGATAGGCTTAGCTCCTGGGTTATATGTATTCAAGGCAACGATCGGTCCACGGTACTTCAGTGAAGTTCTGTCCATCGCTCGCTAAGAGCGCGGCGTTTTCTTCATTGAAGCCAAGTGTGTAGCATTGCTGACGAGTCCAATTGTCATTGTGTTTTGTGTTGGTCGATCACGCCTTGCGTTTCTAGATCTTTCAATGAATATGCACTGTAGCGCAATGTATACCGTTCCTTGGCTAAACACAACCGTTCCTTGAAACCGCATTATGCAATGCAAGGATCGATCGCATCTCATCGTTGAAAGGTGCTTAAGACCATGAACCCCATGTACATCCAGCTAAGTCTTATTGAACGCCCTGATAATGACCACTTGGTCCTTGTTCATTGGGATCACCATGGTTCGTTAAGTGATGTTTGTAGAACCGTTCGCAGAACTTACTAAGTTTGCCCCCTACCTTTCCGGCCTCATGCAACACGCATGATCGGCAAGACCATAAGAAACCTGATCAACCATAACTCTAATTTAAACCGGAACCTATGAGCAACGAGAAGAGCGGGAAAATGAATTCCCTATTCGTAGCGATCGTATTCCCTCTTATCCTAATTGTAGCGGTGTGCTTCTACATGTTCGTGCTTGGTGATCCCGCCAACTTCCAGAACAACGACCCCATACACGGCCACCCGATAGAGACGAATCCCGGTAAGCTTTTTGGTACCATTTACAAAGGAGGATTCATCGTGCCGATCCTGATCAGTGTGAACCTGATCGTTCTGGTATTTGCTGTTGAGCGCTTCATTACACTTGGTCGCGCCAAGGGTAAAGGCCGTATCGACTCGTTCATCGTTAACGTGCGTCAGCACTTGGCCAATGACAACATCCAAGAGGCTATCGCGGTTTGCGACGAGCAGAAAGGTTCTGTAGCTAACGTAATGCGCAGTGGCTTGGAGAAGTACAATACGATCTTTAAGGATCCAGAAATGGACAAGGAGACCAAGATCAACTCAATTAAGCAGGAACTCGAGGAAGCAACTTCCTTGGAATTGCCGATGTTGAGCAAGAATATGGTGATCCTTTCAACCTGTGCCAGTGTAAGTACACTGTTGGGTCTTATCGGTACCGTACTTGGAATGATCCGAGCGTTCTCCGCACTGGCAGCTGCTGGTACCCCGGATGCTACAGCACTTTCTACCGGTATCTCCGAGGCCTTGATCAATACAGCTCTTGGTGTTGCAGGTTCCGCGATCGCTATTATTTTCTACAACTATTTCAGCAACCGTATCGATGGTATTACCCACGGTATTGACGAGGCTGGTTTCAGTGTAGCAAAGACCTTGGCCAACCACAAGTAAACGAATGCTTTGCGTTCTGTTCACATGTAAGTGTGATGCGTGCATTGCACAGAACCATGAACGAATCAACCCAATAGCTCCGCGACAATGGCTAAGCTGAAAATGCCCAAAGGCACACCCGCGCTGGACATGACGCCCATGGTGGATCTTGCGTTCTTGTTGGTGACCTTCTTTATGCTTACCGCACAGTTCCGGCCAGAAGAAGCCGTAGCCGTGGATACGCCTGCTTCTACTTCCGAGTCCTCCATCCCTGTGAATAACATGATGACGATCATCGTGGATAGCGCAGGACGCGTATTCTGGGATATGACCGACCTTAAAGTGAGACAGGAAGTGCTTGTAGAACTTGGGAAACTGGTGAACTACACACCTTCTGCGGAAGAGCTTCAGCGCTTCGGTAACGTTGGGCCGGTCGGTATTCCACTCCAGGAAATGAAGAAATTCATGGCATTGGATAGCGGAAGTGAACGCAAGGAATTCTCCAATAATTACCAAGGGATCCCTACCGATAGCCTCAATAACCAACTGCGCGAGTGGATCACCTTTACCCGGAACATCTTCCGCAATGGCAATGACCAAGGGCTGGACCCCGTTATTGCTCTGAAGGCGGATGGGAATACGAACTATTCAAAGGTGGCCGAAGTGATCCGGATCTTCCAATCACCGGCCATCAAGATCAGTAAATTCAAAATGATCACCGATCTCGAATCATCGAGGTTGTAACTAACACCGATCGAACCTTTGACACCGTTGCGTGTACAGCACCAGTAAGAAGGAACGAATAACAGAACAACACCATGGCACAAGTACCCGAAGGTGGTGGAGGCGGTGGCCGGCACGAGAAAAAACGAGCCAAGAAAGGCAGTACACACATCGACATGACGCCGATGGTGGACCTTGCGTTCCTGCTTCTTACGTTCTTCATTCTTACCACTACGATGTACAGGCCCAGTAGCCTGCAAATGACGTTCCCGGTTCCCGATGAGAACGCGGTAAAGAACGAAACCAAATTGAGCAACGCGATCACACTGCTTTTAACAGGTAATGATGAGGTCTATTATTATTTCGGAGAGTTCATTTTGGCAGGTGGAGAAAAGCCACCGACCGTTCTAGAGAAAACAGACTTTAGCAACGTGCAGAAGATCCTGGTTGAACGCAATAAGGAAACGGTGACTCTACTGAATGATCTTGCCAAACAGTACAACGACAAGAAATTGACAGAAGAGGAGTACACGGCCAAACGCAGAGAGCTGAAGAGCAAGCCGGATAACCTTAAAGCCATTATTAAGACGGATAAAGACGCCAAGTACCGCAACATGATCGACATGGTCGATGAAATGGACATCAGCGGTATTGGTTCCTATGGTGTGATGGATAGCCTCAAAGTGGGCGAACTCCAATTGTTGAACGCAACTAAAGGCACCTTGTAACATGGAATATTTGATCCTTATAGGTGTGTTATTGGTCTTGTCCATTATCATGGCCATCGACCTTAGTTGGACCAACGTCCTTGCGCCTGCGCGTAATGAAATGGTCTTTGCAGATCGTCATCAGGACTACGGTGCATTCACCTTACGCCGAGATTATGTGCGCGGGTTGGCCATTGCTGTGGTCGGGTCTTTGTTATTCTTCGGGGCAGCGGTTAGTATCCCTAAGGTTATTGCAATGATGAGTGGTGACGAAGAAGTTGTAGCTGCTAAAAAGATCGTGGATGTTGACCTTGATCTGTTTGAGGAAGAGAAAAAGGAGGAACCACCACCTCCTCCTCCGATAGAACCTCCTCCACCGGTTAAAGTAGAAGTGGTACAGTTCACCGAGCTCGTGGCTTCTGATGACCCCGTGGAAGAACCACCACCGGTAATGGAAGAACTTGTGGAGACCAACGTAGGCACCTTCAACCAAGAAGGAGAAAAGATCGTGGCTCCACCTCCGCCTCCTCCTCCTGTTGACGAGCCTACGTTCGACTTGGCATCTGTTCAGGAACAACCGGAATTTCCAGGTGGACTGGAGGAAATGTACAAGTACTTAGGGAAGAACACGAAATATCCGGCCATGGAAAAGGATGCCGCGATCCAAGGGAAGGTTTACATCGAATTCGTGGTATCCAGCTCTGGTGCTATTACGGATGTTACCCTCAAGCGTGGGGTTTCGGCAGGTTTGGATAAGGAAGCATTGCGCGTCGTAAAGTCGATGCCGAAGTGGAGCCCTGGAAAGATGAATGGAAAGGCCGTTAAAGTGCGTTATATCCTTCCAGTGGTCTATACACTGAAGTAGCTCAATGCTAAAGGCTATCCATCCGTGTTGCTGAGTGTCCTCTTGGAACGTATTGGATCCATTTCGGGCCTGGATCTGTTCTGATGCAGAACATTGCTTTTGGTGACAACCTTCTTATTCTGGATCGAATCAGGTTTTTGGACCCTCATTGTAGCAACTATATTTATCTACCATCAACCAAGTTCCAATGAAATGGTTCGCTGTATCCATGTTCATGATCTACATCGTGGCAGGTTGCTTATTTTTATTCACGAATTTTGCCGGTGATACGGTGCGGCAGTACAGGACCCTCTTTGGCGCTGTGTTGGTCGGATACGGTTTAATACGCGGGATCCTATGGTTCCGGAAAAACAGGAGAGACGATGAAAGTAAGATCGACATGTGATACCGGTTCGTTATTCTCTAATAGCGTTCGAGGTGCTCGGATGAACACGATATTCGAGTTCGTTCAACGGAAGACCATCAGCAGCGTGCTTCTTGTCTCGATACTTTTTACGGCGTGTAACGAAGCTCCACGGGACCCGAACGTAGATGACTCCCCCACCTTTGGCCGTGCAGTGATATTGGCCGATGAGGGGTTCGAGAAAATGTTGGAAGATCAACTTTTGGTCTTCAATAGCACGTATCAGGATGCTAAAGTGGTTGTTCACTACATGCCGGAAGCTGCGTTGGTCCAGGCTATGATGGCGGATAGCGTGCGGGCGGTTTTCGGCGCGTTCCTTCCGGGAGGAGAACAAGAAACTTATTTCAGGACCCGAAGCTTGGCCGTTCAAAAGGAAAATGTTGCCACCGATGGTATCGCCGTCATTGTATCGCCGAATAGTTCCCTAAAGAAGATCTCTAATGAGCAGTTGGTCGCATTGATCACCGGCGAAGTGGTTCCTGGGATTTCGGAAAAGGTAACGTTGCTGTTCGATCGTAAAGGGAGCAGCGTGCCGCGCACCTTGGTCGATTCGCTTTTAGCGGGTGATGTGCAGCGCATGAAGCGCGGCTCTGCCGCTGAAGGAATTGATGACCTTGTACAACGCGTGGCCAGTGATACCCTTCTCATCGGTTTCATACCCTTCGCTGAGGTCAGTGATGAGGATGATCCAGCATGCAATGCGTTGAGGGCCCAGATCCGGATGCTGCCCGTATCCCGTACGGATACCAGTGCGGCATACCCACCTGACCAAGGCACCCTTAAGGATGGGTCCTATCCGCTTCGGCGTAAGGTGATCATGCTTGTTACTGAAGGGAAAAGCGGCCTTGGCACCGGTTTTGCTTCCTTTGTCGCTGGTCATAAAGGGCAACGCATCATTCTAAAGCAAGGCTTGGCACCAGAACGTACCCCAAGTCGTGATATTGAGATCGTTCAGCCCTGATAACGACACTATAGAAAAATGAAGAATTTGATCTTGGCCACTTCGCTCGTGGCAGTAACACTTTCTGCTAACGCACAGACTCCGCTGGATCTGGCATCAAAGCTCACGGAAAATGAGCGTTTTGAGCAGGCCACATCCGCTATCATGGCTGTTCTGGCTGCAGAACCTACGAACGGCGACGCCTGGTTCCGTTTGGGTGAGAATTATTACTACAACGATAAGTTGGACAGTGCCAAGTACGCTTATTCACGCGGTGTTGCGGTAAACCCACTAATGCCGCTGAATGCAGTGGGAGTAGCCAAAGTTTTGCAAGCTCAAGGCAAGACAGCTGAAGCAAGAACAGCGTTTGATGCTGCCATTGCTAATGCGATCGACAAGAAGAACAAAATGGCCAAGACCATGCAGGCAGAGGTCTATCGCGAAGCGGCGGAAGGGTTGACCTATGGTGATGTAAAAGATCCAGCGACCGCGGTGGCATTCATTGAGAAGTCAATTGAATTGAACCCTGCCGACCCTGAGGCGTACATCGTTAAGGGCGATGCATTGTTCGAGCAGAATCCGCGTGAAGCTTCGGAGCCGATGGCTAACTATAAGAAAGCTGCGGACCTTCAACGTACCAGTGCTAAACCGGTTGCCAAGAAGGCATTCATGTACTACCGCGCAAAGAATTTCGATGCGTCCATCACGGAATACGATAACGCAATTGCAATTGACCCCGCTTACGCTCCAGCCTACCGCGGGCGTGCGGAAGCGTATTACTTCAAACGTGATTTTACCAAAGCAACTGCGGACTATGACAAGTATCTGGAGCTGAACAAAGGGAATGAAAGCGCACGTGTCCGCTATGCTCAATTCTTGTTCCTTGTGGAGAAGTACAACGAGTCATTGGACCTCATCAGTAAGTTGGAAGAGGGCGGAGTAAAGAACAAAGTACTTACACGTTTGAAGGCTTATAACTACGTGGAATTGAAGGATTCCGTGAACGCGATGCCAGCCATTGAAGCTTATATGAAAGAACAGCCTGAGGATGAACTGATCCCGAGCGACCTGCAGTACTACGGTCGTGCAATAAGCATGTTGGGCAATGATTCCCTTGCCGGTGAAAAACTATTGGCCGCTGCGAAAATGAAGAACTCCGATCCACAATTGTTCATGGAAGCCGGTGGCTTTTTCAACAAAGCAAAAATGTACAAACGTGCCACTGAAGCTTATCAAGGAAAGACCTTGAGCGGAAAGGTTGAGGTGAACGATTATTATTATTTGGGATCTACCGCACAACGTGCGCAGGAATACGCCATTGCAGATAGTGCTTGGGCCAAGTACATCACCTACCAGCCGGATATTTACCAGGGCTACATGGGCCGTGCTCGTGCCAATGTTGGGCTGGACCCTGAGAAGACCACATGGCAGGCAAAACCATTCTATGAGGAGGTGATACGTAAAATGAAACCAGAGGAGGCGGCCAAGTCACTTGCCGATGCGGAAGAAGCTAATTTTTATCTTGCTTACTACTACTACACATCAGGTGATCGTGGTCAAGCAAAGTGCTACTTCGAAAAAGTGAGTGCGATCAATGCAGGTACCGGGAATACCAAGATCGCAATGGATATGCTCACCACAAAAGAGCTGAAGGACCTGGATCCTACTCCGTGTGAATTGCCTTGATCAGTAGATCATGTTTTTTGGAATAGGAGCTCAAAGGGCTCCTTTTTCTTTGAGGCATTCATCCGTGAACGTGGTCGTCAGGTACGTGAGAAGGTCTTGTAGTATGTAATGGGCAAATGGTTGCGGAACGCTGTCAGCCGCTTACATTGGGCACCCCTAACCGAACGTGATTTTGGATACGCCAACGCTCCAACGCCCATCCTTGCTTCAGGCATTGATACCTATCGTGTTGCTGATAGGCGTGTTGGCAGCCAACGTGATCTACTTCGGTGAGGATTCCAGCTATGGACCCAATCAGATCGCGTTACTTGTTGCGGCGGCATTGGCTGGTATGGTAGGCATTACTACGGGACGCACTTGGGAAGTGATCTACGATGGAATCGTAGAGAGCATTTCCAGTGCCATGGGTGCGATCCTTATTCTTTTGTTGATCGGTGCACTGGCCGGTACTTGGCTTATGAGCGGCATTGTTCCGGCCATGATCTATTATGGATTGAAAATTCTTGAACCGCATTTTTTCCTGTTCGCATCGTGTGTGATCTGTTCACTTGTGTCATTGGCAACAGGTAGTTCGTGGAGCACAGTTGCCACCGTTGGAATCGCACTTTTGGCAATAGGCACAGCACTTGGTCTGGAGGAAGGCTGGATCGCCGGCAGCATTATTTCCGGTGCTTATTTCGGTGACAAGATGTCGCCGCTCTCGGATACTACCAATCTCGCTCCCGCAGTTGCCGGCACCGATCTGTTCACGCACATCCGTCACATGGTATGGACGACTGGACCGAGTATGATCATCTCGTTGCTCGTTTTTGTGATCGCAGGATTTACGGGAAATGGAGCGGTGAATTCTTCTGATGTTGATTCGCTCACCAAAGCAATTGATGCTAATTTCAATATCACACCAATGCTTTTTCTTGTGCCATTAGCTGTGGTCCTTATGATCTACAAGCGCATGCCTGCATTGCCAGCATTGCTGATCGCGAGCTTGCTTGGCGGGTTGTTCGCGTTGATCTACCAGCCGGATATCGTGGCTTCGATCGGTGGGCAAGCGGATAATTATTGGGAAAGATCCTACCGAGCCATTATCACTTCAATGGCCATGAAGACCAGCATTACTACCGGCAATGCAATGGCGGATGATCTGCTTTCCGCAGGAGGTATGAGCGGGATGTTGAATACCATTTGGCTGATCATCTGCGCGCTTACGTTCGGTGGGGTCATGCAGGCGGTCGGCCTGCTGCGTAGGATCACGGATGGACTTCTGACCATGGTGAATTCCGCAGGGTCCTTGATCGCCACCACGGCGGGTACTGCAGTGTTCTTCAACCTCACCGCATCCGATCAATACATCGCGATCGTAGTGCCCGGCAAGATGTACAAAGAGGCGTTCGAGGAGTTCGATCTCGCACCGGAGAACCTTTCCCGAACATTGGAGGATTCAGGTACGGTAACATCCGTGCTGGTTCCGTGGAATACCTGTGGCGTTGCACAGAGTGGCGTATTGGGCGTGGCGGTCTGGGCCTTTGCTCCGTACTGTATCTTCAACTGGGTATCACCCCTTATGACCATCCTATTCGGCTACATGGGCTGGAAGGTCACGCGGCTCAAGGCGAAATAGGCGGTAGCGCAACACGGATCTTCGCTGCCGTTACTTCTTGATCATTGATCCGGAATACAACTCCATTCGGTGTTTGTTGAGCGCGCATCAACGCTTCGGCCTGAGGCATACTGTCGATCCTGAACAAGGTGCGCTTTGCATACCATTGCACTTGTGGTTCAGGTGTTGAACCCAAGGTGAATGCTGCTTCGTTCGGCAATACTTCTGCAGCGATCGCTTGACCAATGTTCCGTTCATGCGCATAGCGTGTGCCGTCCTTATCAGGAAGTGGGTTTATGCGATAGAAGTACAGTACGCCGGCAAAACACGTCAGCGTGATCAATGAGATACTCCAGCGTTCTTCAAGCCGCGCGATGCCGATCGCAGCAAGGCCACAGAGGATCGGTCCTGCTTTCAACACGGTGAAATCATGATCCGCATATTGAAGGAGGAAGACATGGTCCAAAAGCACAGGAAGTCCCGTTAATAGGATGAATAGCGTTAGCGAGTTAGGCCGTAGGACGGTTGTGTTCGATCGCCCTTTCAATTTGAATAGAGCGATCGCGAAGAATAGGATCAGCAAGGGTAGAAATCCCATTCGGTAGTTAACGATCATCTGCTTGAGGTGCGGCCAAACACCTTCCTCCAGACCAACAGAACCGCGCACCTCGAACCGACTTTGGAAGAACGCGATGAGCTGATCAAAGTCGACCACGCGGGTGTAACGCCAAGCCGTGTAGCTCAATGCTAAAACCACGGCCAGCGCAGCCAAGGCCATTGGAATTAGCCAGCGTGCGGAGCGTTCTTTTTTCCATTTCCACAATGCTGCCAACCCGGATGCCACTGCCGCGAACACACCCAACCAGCTGGTTAGTACCGATAGAAATAGAGTGATGAAGAATGCAAGTAGTAATCGTTTATCGAGCGAATATCCCAAGAACATCCGCAGCGCTATCGCCAAGTGCATCACCCAGAAGTTCTGTACGAACATATCGCTCATGTACACGTTGCCATGGAACCACAAGGGAGCGGGCATGAAGAGGTACAGTGCCGCAGCGAACACTGGAGCAAGCGTCTTTTTTTCCGGCGGATAAAGTGCCTTCAGTGCAAGGAAAAGGAACCATGCGGTGATCAAGTGAAAGGCCAAATTCAACAACTGTAGGCCGATCACGCTCGGAGCAGTCCCGGTGATCCGGAACAATGCATACGGCACATCATAGGCCAATGGAGGGTGTGAGAAATAGTAGATCAGACCATCGTGCTGAGCAGGTCCATCGGCGAAACCGGAAGGGTAGAGGTCTGCCGATCCGGTGAACGATACGATCGGGTTACCGTGGTGTGTGTAATAGCCATCGGTGTGCCAATTGTATAGAATGATCAACGCTATCGCAGTGCAGAACTCATGGTGTGCACTGAGCGGCCGGTCCAGTTGTGGTGTGCGTACAACTACGCTCACGGCAAAGGCCAGAAGGATGATGAGGAACGGTCGACGTAACACGGAGCGAACTTAGGCATCGGAACCACGTAGTTTTAGCGCTTCGTAATGTCGACGTCCAAAGAACAGACCCCATTCTGGCAGATCGCCTTGCTGTATCTAGTGGTCGCCTTTGCGTTGTACTGGCGTGTATTGGGCTTATCGTTCTTCGCAGATGACTTCAGTGCGGTTTGGCGGATCGGTGTTCAAGGTGACCTGAGCGATCATGGTTTTTTCCGCCCACTTTCTGAACTTTCGATCTGGGCGAACCACCTTTTATTTGGCACGGACCCTGTAGGATACCGGGTGACGAATGTGATCATCCACTGGTGCAATGCACTGTGCTTAGCATTTCTCGTACGCCGCACTATTCAAGAAAAGAACGACGATCTGCGTAATGCATCCATGTTCGCTGGTCTGCTTTTCCTATGCTACCCGTTCCACAACGAAGGTGTTGTTTGGATCGTTGGAAGGGGAGCATCGCTAGCGACCTTATTCGTTCTGCTCGCGTTGATCATCTCACTGTCGTCCATGACCGATCGTTGGCGGATCACCTGGTCCTCAGTTGCATTTTTTACAGGTATGCTGGTTTACGAAACGGCCATGACCTTTTCCTTGATCGCGTTGCCCGTCTTGTGGTTGAACGGTATTCGCGCCAAGCGACTTACTTCTTTCGCAACGGCATGGATGGGAGCACTCGTTCTGCACTTCCTGATCCGTGCATGGGCAACAGAAAAGGTCGCGAACTCGTACGGTGTCGATTTCTTTTCGCAACCGTTCACGAACTATTTCAGCAACATTCCGAAGGTGCTGGGAAGATTGCTCATACCACCCAATGCTGACACGAATGCAATGATCGTTGCTACGGTCCTCGTTGGTTTGATCCTCGTTCTTGTCGGGTGGATCTACGTGCGCCGAACACGTGATGTGCGATCGGAAAGGATCAATGCGCTCGCTTGGTCCTGGATGCTTATCATCGCATGTAGTGTGCCGCTGATCACAAGCGTTAGCACACGCACAAGCGAGAGTGATCGCTTTTTGTACATGCCATCTGCGTTCCTGTGTGGGTTGATCACAATCATCCTGTTCCGCATTTTGCAAGGACCGTTTCGTTGGTTGCTGATAGCCATTCTGCTCATTGCTTCAGAGTGTTTTCTTCAGCAGAATAACGACAACTGGATCCCTGCCTCAAAGACGATCGGAGCCATCATTGCCAACACGCCGGAACCATTGCCCGGTGAGCACATCTTCATCCAAGGCTTACCGAGCGACACGTGCGGTGCATTTATTTTTAGGCACGGGTTTGTAGAAGCATTGTTAATGGCCGGAAGAGATACGAGTGGGATCAAGCAGGTGGATATCCTTTTTGCCGTACCAGGAACACCACCTCGAACAAAAGTGTTCTCCTACGCTGAGCTTTCGGATACCATGCAGATGCGTTCAGTGGATCGCGTAGTTCGATGGAATACAGGCCAATTTGAATATTTGACATTCCCGGATGAAGGTGGATCATCTTTACCGTAAATTCGTTTGCATGGAGCGTTACATTTTCGCGATCGCGATGTTGTGTTCAACTAGCATGTTCGCTCAAGTCACGTTGAATAATAGTGTGATCCCACGTGAGAATGAACTTTGGGGCTATCATGACGTGCCTTACGTTAAAGCAGGGCTTGCAGGTATGGGTTCGAAATGGGACTACAGCAGTTTGCCAGCCGGGGTGCTCGTACCGTACAACTGGACAACACGGTCGCTTGCTCCACGTGCGGGTGCATTTCCTGATGATGCATTGGTACTTGAAGTTCCTGGTGATCCCATCGCATTCTACCAAGTAGGTGATACGGCGTTCTATTGGCTCGGTACGTATTCCGATAATGCGCTGGTCCGTTTCGATCCGCCGTTGGTGTTATTGGACCTTCCGTGTTCCGTCAATTCCCAGTGGGCCGATACCGTGGTTGCAGCCGTTACTGGTGCGGGACGGATCGTGATCCGTAAAACGATCCTGAATGCGAACGTTGATGGCTGGGGTTCGTTGATCATGCCATACGGTGTGGTGGATAATGTGATCCGAATACGTTATGACCTCAAGCTTACCGATGCCGATGACTATAACGTGGTCCATCGAAGCGAAGTACGCCACGTATGGTATACCGAACGCATGCCGATGCCCTTGTTGGTGATCAGTGACCGGAAAGGATGGTCACCCGCACGGACCGTGCGCTGGTTGGATGGTTCTTGGCAGGATGGTCCCAATAAACTTTTCCAACCGATCCAATTGCGCGCATTCCCGGATCCGTGTGATGAGATCGCCACGGTGGACCTCCCCGCAACCAAAGCAGATCGTACGATCCTTCAATTGATCGATGGCCAAGGAAATGTTGCCAAGCAATGGCTCGCCGAATTCACATCACCCGAAACCCGCCGAATGACCTTGCAAATGAATGATGTGCCCAGTGGAACTTACACGCTGACCTGGATGGGAACCGATGGGGTCATTGGGAGTACGCGGTTGACCCGGCGGTAGCCACAGGGGTTCACGGTTCCCCCCCACCTTGCCATCTTGCATCACCCAGATTTTGGTGCCGTGCATTTTGGCCAAACGGCGTGCTTCTTTGGAATTTGTGTTCCGCAAAACCTGATCTCTATTGCACGGGCAACGAAATATCCGTGATTGTTTTCTTGGTATCGATTACTACCTCTAATGTTCTGGCACCTGTGTTTAAAATTCCCGGGGGATATTCATGAACTGACCCGTCCATCATTTTAATTGGAGGAGGTTTAGCGCATGAAACCCAATAGTAAAGAATCATTCCAGCTCCCGTCTTTTTTCTCGATCAGGACTGCCAAAGACCTCGGTGAAATATTCGACGGTAACGCCCTCGAACTTCTGGATAATGAACAGACTGTCTTTGGCGAAGTTTAAACGCTCGCCCGAACAGCCCAATGTGTCTCTTTTCCAACCTTCAGCAAAAGCAAGGTTTATGCCCTCAGGCTTGTATTCGTGTTGACTACAACCGAATGTGAATATGGAAGCAAGTAAAAATAGGATCACTGGTTTACAAGCTGAGTTGAACATGTTAGTGTTTGCCCAATTCTTTGCACTCAGATATGTAAAAATCAAGCCCCATAATCACTTAATATATGAGTCATGCCGCGAGAAAATTTAACTAGTTGCTTATTTACCTCAAGGCTCCAACCCAACCACCTTGCCATCCTGCATCACCCAGATCTTGGTGCCATGCATTTTTGCCAAACGACGCGCTTCTTTGGCGGAACGCTTTAGAGCCTTCAAGATCATTTCAGTGGTGATCTTTCGTGGACTATCATTCATGGCGTGGTCATTCATTGTTCCAAAAGTACGGGTATCGGACCTGAAGCATCAAATACCCATGTGTTAGTTGCCAGTTCGCGGTACATGGAGTTAAAATTCTTCCATCCTCGTGCATGTCTTCTTAGAATTTCGTGCTCTGGTATATGATGGCCGCCTTGCTTTACGCGCTCAGCTACACGCCGGATGCAGATCTTTGGATCGTCGATCTTTAAGAAGAGGATCTCTAACGCGTATCCTTTGGTCAACAAATTCTTAAAAATGGATGTATAGGTCATTCCACTCAAAGTAGATTCAATTGCGAATGACCTACGCTGCTTAATGCACCGTTCAATTTCTTTCAACACGATGCGACCTGCTGCCCGTGCGCTTAATTCAGGACGCAAAGGCGAAAGACCAGCTGCGATGAGATCCACGTTCAAGAAGCTCAGGACATTCGCATCCTTTGATAAAAATGTTTTCGCAAACGTCGTCTTACCAGCACCATTTGGACCAGCGATCACTATACACTTTGGTTTGACCGCTTTTGCCATCGCCTTTGTGATCTCAGGGTTTTAAACGAAGGCAACTCAAGCACTAGCCCGGTTCTCCTTCTTTCCTTTCTGCTCTTGCACCATCTCCTTCACCGCAGCTACAACCGCTGCATCATCGAACCCACATTCGGTATAGAGTTCATTCTGCGAGCCGTGCTCGATCCAGCGATCCGGAATTCCCAGCCGTTTAACTTGGGCCTGATAACCGTGGTCGGCCATGAACTCCAGCACGGCGCTGCCCATACCGCCCATGATCGCACCATCTTCGACCGTTACCACGTGTTTGAATTTTCCAATGACCTCATGTAGTAACAGCTCATCGATCGGCTTCGCGAAACGCATGTCGTAGTGGGCGACGCTGTAGCCTTCAGACTCTAATGCTTCGATCCCTTTTGCAGCAATGTTTCCGATATGTCCCAACGTGAGTACAGCCGCATCTTCTCCTGAGCGCACTTTGCGACCAGTGCCGATCTTGATCTCCTTGAACGGGGTTTTCCACTCCGTCATAACACCTTCGCCACGTGGGTAACGTATGCTGAACGGACCGTGTTCCCTGAGCTGTGCAGTGTACATCAAGTTGCGCAACTCTTCCTCGTTCATCGGTGCGCTTACGATCATGTTCGGTATGCACCGGAAATAGGCAATGTCAAAAGCTCCATGGTGCGTGGGACCATCAGCGCCGGCCAAGCCACCACGGTCCAAACAGAATACCACACTAAGGTTCTGTAAGGCCACATCATGCACCACTTGGTCGTACGCCCGTTGCATGAAGCTGCTGTAAATGTTGCAGAACGGGACCATGCCTTGTGTGGCCATTCCAGCACTGAAGGTCACCGCATGCTGCTCGGCAATACCCACATCGAATGCGCGGTCAGGCATGGCCTTCATCATGATGTTCAACGAGCATCCACTCGGCATAGCAGGTGTAACACCCACGATCTTCGGGTTTTTCTCGGCCAGCTCAACGATCGTATGTCCGAAAACGTCCTGATACTTCGGTGGTTGCGGGCTTTTCGGTACAACTTTAATGATCTCGCCTGTCTCTTTGTTGAAGAGTCCTGGTGCGTGCCATACCGTCGGGCTTCCAGCTTCGGCAGGTGCATAGCCCTTGCCTTTTTTGGTGACCACGTGCAGGATCTTAGGGCCGGGAATGTCGCGTAGGTCGCGCATAACCTTTACCAAGTGATCCACATCATGCCCATCCACAGGTCCGAAATACCGAAAGCTCAAACTCTCGAATAAATTGCTTTGTTTCAGCAAAGCGCTCTTAACTGCATTCTCTACTTTCTGTGCAACGGCCTGCGCGTTAGGACCGAATTTGCTCACTTTTCCCAGGATCTTCCACACTTCGTCCTTCACCTTGTTGTAGGTGTGGCTGGTGGTGATATCCGTTAAATATTGCTTCAAGGCCCCAACGTTAGGGTCGATGGACATGCAGTTGTCGTTCAACACGACCAACATATCGGTATTCGCGCCACCCGCGTGGTTCAACGCTTCGAAAGCCATGCCGGCGGTCATGGCACCATCGCCGATCACGGCAACGGAATGTCGGTCCTCTTCACCTTTCAGCTTACTCGCTACAGCCATACCAACGGCTGCTCCAATACTGGTGCTGCTATGGCCTACTCCGAACGTATCGTATTCGCTTTCACTTCGCTTAGGAAAACCGCTCAATCCGCCATGAAGACGGTTTGTATGAAAATTCGCGCGCCGACCGGTAAGGATCTTATGGCCATAGGCTTGGTGCCCTACGTCCCAAACCAATTGGTCGTAAGGCGTATTGAATACATAATGCAGTGCCACGGTCAACTCCACCACACCCAAGCTGGCACCGAAATGCCCACCCTTAACGCTCACAACATCAATAATGAACTCGCGCAATTCCGTGCACACCTGTTCCAATTGCTCTTCTGGCACTGAACGCAGATCAGCTGGTACAATGATCTTTTCGAGGAGAGGATAAGTGGATTCGGGCATGGAGCGGTCTTAGGAACTGGATATCAACTGCAAATGTACGGATGCGGATGTTCTTATGGATGAACGGAGTACGAGGTGTTTCCGTATGTCATTGTTGATTGAAAGGGGTTTTAAAAGTGAAGTGCCTCAATCAGTAAACACATGGCTGTGCCGATCGGTTCATTTCAAACGATGAAGCCATTCACATTACCACCCTAACAACTATCCCCTTCCACAAATAACCACAGCTTGCTACCTTAGCGTGCCAGCACTGGATATAGTCGCCTTCGGAAACAATATGCACTACCAATGATTACCAGCCGATCATTATGGAAACCTTCATTGCCATTGGCTTTGTGGGTTTTGCGTTGGCGGCAGCAGCCTTCGATACCACGGGCCATGGCAAAACCAAGAATGGAAGCGTTCGGCAGCCCAATGCGGCTGCTTCTGCTGGCAATAGGTTCAATAATTGCCAGTTTAGCATATCCGCAACAACCATTTGACATCGACGCTTCCTTCCGTTGTGAAATGGATTCATGGTATGTATCATCCACGCTTCCGCTTTCAAATGGAAAATTGATCGCGTCGGGTATTATGCGCTTTGATGGCGAAATTGATCAGTATCGACTCGTTCGCTTGCTCCCTAACGGCATAAGAGATAATTCTTTCTACAATAGTGGATTAGGGGGTGGAAGAATAAGACCTTGGATGGACAAGTTCTATGTAAACACACCCCATACCGTAAGAAGAATCCAGGAAGATGGCTATCAGGACATGTCCTTTATACCCATGAATCTTCAACCCTACTTCAGTTCTTTACAAGGAGGCGACTACCACGTATACCCTGATGGCAGGATATTAATGAGCGGAGTTCATGGCCTGCATGATACGATCCGAGGGTTCGAGGGACTTTACTGTTTGGTCTGGTTCAGCAACACTGGTTATTTGGACACCACCAAAACCCACCGAACCTGTGCGGGCAGTTTAGATTTCTTTACTGAATTACCGAATGGTCAATTCATCGGTTCCGGCTCTACTGGTGTCTGGGATGGCCAGCAAGCAAGTAATATCATACGATTCAATGCAGATGGGTCGTTGGACCCCTCGTTCCAAGCCAATGTGAATTGGGGGCAGGCGTATGGATTCTTGCCACTTGATGATGGGAGGGTATACGTGGGAGGAAATTTTATCGTCGATGGCATAGCAGACACCCTCAACTTAGTGCGCCTAATGCCGGATGGATCTTTGGATCCCACTTTCAACAACACGGCCAGATACAGATTCATAAACCCGTTATATCCCAATAATGATCCTTATGGTATCATTCGCACCATTTACTCAATAGCACCGGATCACTTAGTTGTTACAGGTAATTTTGCAACTGTTGATGGGGAACAACGCGGTTGCATTGCATTGATCGATACCTCTGGCAATCTCTTGAGTGACCATTTTTCTGGAGATGGCGGTGGCTCTTATCTCTATCAAGTGAATATCAACTCAACTCCTGTATACACACGTTCAATAGCTGGTATTACTCCGGCACCTGATGGCAGTTATTATATCTGTGGGGCCTACCACGGCTACGATGATGGCACCACCAATGATACCACCCAGCGCATGGTAAGTAGGTTGTATGGGTTGGATGTGGGCATAAGCGAAAATGCTAACACTCGACCTCCAGCACAATTGACCATACACCCTAACCCAGCCAACACATGGGTAACCTTTGATTATGATATTCTGGTACCGCCAACGGATGCATTCATTATTATTCGGGACCAACAAGGCCGCGAAGTTTACCGGATGAAATTACTGGTGCAAAAGAACGAAGTGGTGTGGGATACACGAGGAGTTGGTAGCGGCACATATGTTGTGACTTTGACGAATAAGTCACGAGATTTGCGTACAGAAAAACTGGTCATTCAGCGATGAGAAGAAACAGCCCTGCATGGCTGCTTCTAATGACGACTTGTTCAACCTTGACCTATGTCGCATATTCCCAGCAGCCTTTCGATCTGGACCCGTCATTCAATACTGAGATCAACACTTGGTATGTGTCTTCTGTTATGCCTTTGCCGGATGGGGATTTGTTATTATCCGGACAGATTCGTTTTTCCGGGGACTCCCCGGGCACGTTTCGGCTCCTTACTAGAGTAGATCAACTTGGTAACCGTAGGCCATGGTTTCCTTATTCATGGGGTGGAGGCAGGATCCAACCATGGAATGACCAGTTTTATGTGGGTGAGCATACGGTTCATCGCTTACTATCAACGGGGCTGGTCGATTCTTCATTTATTCACATGAATGCAGACCCCTACTTCAGTTCTTTACAAGGCGGCGACTACCACGTATACCCTGACGGTCGCATTTTAATGAGCGGGGTTCACAATCTGCTTGATTCAATTAGGGGATTCGAAGGACTCTATTGTTTGGTCTGGTTCAGCAACACCGGTTATTTGGATACTACCAAGACCCACCGTACCTGTGCAGGAAGTTTGGATAAATTTACTGAATTGCCCAATGGCCAGTTCATCGGTTCCGGCTCAACAGGTGTCTGGGATGGGCAGCAAGCTAGCAACATCATTCGCTTTAATACAGATGGATCCTTGGATCCCTCGTTCCAAGCGAATGTGAACTGGGGCCAAGCCTATGGATTCTTACCTCTTGATGATGGGCGGGTGTATGCGGCAGGATTGTTCAGGATTCTAGGGAACCCGGATACATTACGCCTTGCTCGATTCACGCCAGATGGGTCGTTGGATCCAAGTTTCAACCTATTGTCATTTGAGACAGTAGAAACTAACAATGGGTTTGGCGCCATAATTAGTAAAGTATACGCGCTGGATGAAACCCGGTTGATCGTTGTTGGCGGTTACGAACGTGTGAACGGTGAAACTAGGAAAGGCATTTGCATGATCGATACTGCCGGGAATTTATTGGATGATCATTTCGTGGATGCTGGATGCGGATATTACGATTACCAAGGCTTTACGCACGGCAGCATTGATGGGTTTACTCAAGCTCCCAATGGCAGCTATTACATCTGGGGGGCTTACCACGGCTACGATGATGGCACCACCAACGACACTACCCAGCGCATGGTTAGTCGGTTGTATGGCTTGGATGTGGGTATAAGTGAAAATGCAAACACGCAACCAAAACCAGAATTAGCCATACACCCAAACCCTGCAAATGGCTGGGTTGCCTTTCACTACGACCTATTGGTACCACCGACTGATGCATATTTGATTGTCCAGGATCTGAGCGGCCGGGAATTGTATCGTCTTCAACTGCTCGAAGAGAAACACCAAATAGTATGGGATACGCGTTCAATTGGTGCCGGAACATACATAGTTTCACTTGTAAACAAAGAGCGTGACTTGCGTAGCGAAAAACTAGTTATTCAGCAATGACACAAATGGAAAATCCGCAACCCACAGCACCGCAATTCAGCTCGATACTATTTGCTTTACTACAATGCTTTCCGGCGCTTCTTCAGGCACAAGCCTACATTCCAACATTGAACGAAAATGCGACTTGGGATGTTCAATGTCTAGTCGCTTATGGAATGCCGCCAGAATGCGACTATCTGACCGGATCAGACACGTACTCTATTATTGGAGATACAACAATACTGGGTGTGGAATATAAGATCGTGAGTGGTCTTTTGTATAACCCGGGTTTCGGTAAAAGATACGTTAGGGAAGACACCTTAACACGAAAGGTTTACAGCGTTCTTGATCCGTACGGTGGACCGGGAGAAACTGTTTTATACGACTACAGCGCTATGGTCGGTGACTCGATATTCTGGTATGATTATTTTGTAAGTACAATATATAGTATTGACATCATTACGTTAGCGAATGGGGAAGTTCGCAGGCGGTTCAATTTAGAATCTGGATTTATTTACATCGAAGGAATCGGTGGATCTACAGGAATCAGCTTTCCTTTCATTACAGGCCCGGGCGTGGAACAAGCCTTGACCTGTTACAAGTTAAATGGTGTGCCACAGATCGATTCTGATGAACTGTATACCATCTCATGCCCTATTAACATGGGTATTGAACCTGTGGGGTCCGTTGTCCCGAGTATAGTTTCGCCGAACCCTTCATCTGGTCATATCACGATCAACCGTAAAACCGATCTTATCCAAACTTTCCAATTTGTCGATATGAGTGGCCGATCCATTTATACCCAAACACTCTCGAACCAAATTGACCAAATCGACCTTAGCCATTTGCAAGCCGGTGTTTATTTGTATATGCTGAACGAAAAAGATCTAGGAAAATTGATCCTGTTCAGATAAATAGGAGCGAATTTGTAACGCCGCAGAAGGGTATAGACTAACCAAGGATAGCCCTAAGTATAAGGAGCAATTGGTATAGGTAGTTTGTATGGCTTGGATGGGGGAATGAGTGACAATGCGTCTCGCTATGGAATGGTAGCCATCTATCCAAATCCTGGAATCGATCAACTTTGGATTGATGGCTTGAAGGACAAGGGTGTGGTTTCACTCAAATTATTCGATGCACGAGGCGTGTTGGTTCTGGATGAGCTTCTTACGAATTCATACGTGGATATGCTTAGCGTGCGTTCTGGATTCTACACCGTGTTTTTGCAAGCAAGGCATGGCCGTACGTGGCATTTGAAATGGGTTAAGGAATAATGGTACTTCTTTTGGACCTTTTTAGCGGTAAGGCCTATTGCACTCCGCCATGCCTCCTCGCCTCTAGCTGCTCTTAAGTGAGCTAGCTGCCACGTCGAGGTTTCGTTCTCTCTCATTTTCTCAATTTATATCCAGATCGCAATTCACATTACCACCCTAACAACTATCACCTTCCACAAATAACCGCAGCTTGCTACCTTAGCGCCCCAACAACGGAACTTGTCGCCTTTGGAAACGCTATCCACCCCCCACGATTACCTGCCGATCGTAATGCAGATCTTCATTGCCGTTGGCTTTGTGGGCTTTGCTTTGGCGGCGGCGGCAGCCTTCGGCCCCAAGCGTCACGGTAAGACCAAGGACGAGAGCTTTGAATGCGGGATCGAGCAACAGGGCAACGCGCGCAGGCCGTTCTCCGTGAAGTATTTCCTGATCGCCATCCTCTTTGTTCTTTTCGATGTGGAAGTGATCTTTCTCTACCCATGGGCCGTGAATTTCAAGGCGTTGGGCATGATCGGTTTCGTGGAAATGGTATTGTTCATCGCCTTTGTGCTGGCAGGATTTTTCTACGTGATCAAAAAAGGTGCACTCAAGTGGGAATGAACGCTTAAATGAAAGACGAGAACTCCATACAACCATCCAGCGAACGCGGTAAGCCGACCATTGTAGCCCCTCCGGAAGGGTATACGGGCACTGGCTTTTTTGCGACTAGCATGGAAAACGCCATTGGTATGGCCCGTAAGAACAGCTTATGGCCACTACCGTTCGCCACGTCCTGTTGCGGCATCGAGTTCATGAGCACCATGAGCTCGCACTACGATCTTAGTAGGTTCGGTATGGAACGCCTCAGCTTCAGCCCGCGCCAAAGTGATCTGCTCATGGTAATGGGTACGATCGCCAAGAAAATGGCACCGGTACTTAGGGATGTGTACACCCAAATGGCTGAACCCAAATGGGTATTGAGCATGGGTGCTTGTGCGAGCAGCGGTGGTATTTTCGATAGCTACAGCGTTCTGCAAGGAATTGATCGTATCATTCCTGTTGATGTGTACATCCCAGGTTGCCCGCCCCGTCCGGAGCAGGTGATCGATGGTATCCTGAAGATCCAGGAACTGGCCGCGAATGAAAGCCTCCGTCGCCGCTATAGTAAAGAGTACGAGGATCTTATGGATAAATACCACATTGATTAGTGCCACGTTTTGCCACCCATACCGAGCGCGACCAATTGGTCCATGAAAAGCTCACCGCTGCTTTTGGTGCTGATCTATTGGGCCATGAGCAACAGGTAGATCTGATGTGCTGGACCCTACCTAAAGGCCGTGTGCATGATGCATTGCGACTTCTTCGCGATGAATTGGACTTTAATTTTTTGACCACGCTGTGTGGCATGCACTTTCCTGGAACTGAGAAGGAGCTTGGTGTGGTTTACCACTTGCACAGTATGCGGAACGGCCACCGTATCCGCCTAAAGAGCTTTACCACGCTGAAGGATGCGGAATTCGACACTGCTACCGATCTCTGGCCAACAGCAAATTGGATGGAACGGGAGGCATGGGATTTTTTCGGCATCAAGTTCAAGGGTCACCCTAATTTGATCCGTATCCTCAATATGGAGGATTTTCCGGCTTTCCCTATGCGGAAGGATTACCCAATGGAAGACCCAACTCGTAGGGATAAGAACGATAGCATGTTCGGACGATGAGCGACAACCAACATATCGATCATTGGAAGAAGGACCGAGTGGATGGCGGCGATATGCGCGAGCTCACCACGCTCAACCTTGGCCCAACGCACCCAGCGACACATGGTATTTTCCAGAACGTACTCACCATGGATGGCGAGATCATTCTGGATTCAGTGCAAACCATCGGATACATCCACCGCGCATTCGAGAAGATAGCGGAGCGGCGACCGTTCTACCAGATCACTACCCTTACGGATCGTATGAACTACTGCAGTTCACCGATCAACAACATGGGTTGGCACATGGCGGTGGAAAAGCTGTGTGGCATTGAACTTCCTAAGCGTGTGGAGTATCTCCGCGTTATCGCCATGGAACTTGCGCGTATTGCGGATCACGTGATCTGTAACACCATTATCGGTCAGGACGCCGGTGCAACGACTCCTTTTCTCTACGTCTATCAGTGGCGTGAGAAGATCTACGAGGTCTACGAAGAGATATGTGGCGCACGTCTCACCACGAACATGGGTCGTATCGGTGGGTTCGAACGGAATTTCTCTGAACTCGCATTCCAACGGATCCGATCCTTGCTGAAAGAGATGCCAGCAGGGTTGAAGGAATTCGACGATATGCTTATCCGTAACCGCATCTTCATGGACCGCACTATAAACTGTGGTGCATTTCCGGTAGATAGAGCATTGGCTTACGGGTTCACCGGGCCGAATTTGCGCGCATGTGGTGTAGATTATGATGTGCGCGTTGCAGATCCATACAGCAGCTACGAGGACTTTGACTTCACCATTCCCGTAGGACAGAACGGGGATGTGTATGATCGTTTCATGGTACGGCAAGAGGAGATGCGCCAGAGTTTGAGCATTATCCGCCAGGCGTTGGAGAAGTTGGATAAGATGTCCGACAAGACCACCTACCATGCGGATGTACCGGAATGGGTATTACCACCGAAAGAGGCTGTCTACAGTGAAATGGAGGCCTTGATCTATCATTTTAAACTGGTCATGGGCGAAACAGAGATCCCACGTGGTGAGATCTACCATTGCGTTGAGGGCGGGAACGGAGAGTTGGGATTCTACATTGTGAGCGATGGTGGCAGAAATCCTTACCGCGTGCATTTCCGGAGACCGTGCTACATCTATTATCAAGCATTCCCGGAGATCATTAAAGGCAGCATGTTGAGCGACGCGATCCTTACCATGAGCAGTATGAACGTGATCGCTGGTGAATTGGACGCGTAATGTCAACTACAGTAAGACCCATAACCACCAAGGAAGGCACACTGCCTTTTGCCTTCAGCGAAGCAGGCCTTGCCGAATGCAAGGAGTTGATGAAACGATATCCTGCGGACCGTACTAAGAGCGCTTTGTTACCGATCCTTCATGTTGCGCAAGCAGAAAATGATGGTTGGTTAAGCGTGAATGCCATGGATGCTGTTGCACACGTGTTAGGTATCCAACACATCGAAGTGTACGAAGTGGCCAGCTTCTATAGCATGTATAACCTGCGTCCTGTAGGTACGCATGTGCTTGAAGTTTGTCACACAACACCTTGTCTTTTACGTGGTGCGGATGATACCATTGCACACATTGAAAAACGATTGGGCATACATCCCGGTGAAACCACCAAGGACGGACTATTCACCCTTAAAACGGTGGAATGCTTGGGAAGCTGCGGAACTGCACCTATGTTACAATGTGGAGCTAAATACCACGAGAACCTGACCCCTGAAAAGGTCGATGCATTGATCGATCAACTACGTGATCAGCCACGTTCCAAATACACGGATCAGTAATGGGACGTAAACTATTGCTTGAACACGACGGAAAGCCAGGGATCCAAGGACTAGAGGGTTACCGCGCGAATGGCGGTTACCGCAGTGTGGAAAAAGCATTGCGCACCATGGCGCCTGAAGCCGTGATGGAAGAGGTGAAGACAAGCGGCCTGCGTGGTCGTGGTGGTGCAGGTTTCCCTACTGGTTTGAAATGGAGCTTCATGGCGAAGCCGGAAGGCGTGCCGCGCTATTTGGTGGTGAACGCGGATGAAAGCGAACCGGGCACCTTTAAGGACAGGTACCTGATGGAGAAGATCCCACACTTGTTGATCGAAGGGATGATCACCAGCAGTTTTGCGCTGGGTGCGAACACGAGTTACATCTATATCCGTGGTGAATATTTCTACGTCTTACGAATCCTTGAAAAAGCCATTGCCGAAGCACGTGCTGCCGGTTGGCTGGGCAAGAATATTCTGGGGAGTGGATTCGATCACGAGATCTACGTACAGATCGGTGCAGGTGCATACATCTGCGGGGAAGAGACCGCCTTGTTGGAAAGTTTGGAAGGCAAGCGGGGCAATCCTCGCATCAAACCACCGTTCCCGGCAGTGAAGGGTTTGTATGGTTGCCCTACGGTGGTGAACAATGTAGAAACGATTGCTGCGGTGGTGCCGATCATCAATGATGGTGGTGCCGAGTACGCCAAGATCGGCATCGGTAAAAGCACGGGTACCAAATTGATCAGCGCTGGCGGCAACATCAACAGACCCGGGGTGTACGAAATTGATCTCGGCGTTCCGGTAGAGGAGTTCGTTATGAGCGATGAGTACTGCGGTGGCGTTGCTGGAAGAGCATTGAAGGCCTGCGTCCCCGGTGGTTCATCCGTACCCATTCTGCCTGCTGAATTGCTGTTCAAGACCTTGAAGTTGGAACAGCGCCTTATGACCTACGAAAGCCTCAGCGACGGCGGTTTCCAAAGTGGCTCCATGTTGGGTAGTGGCGGTTTCTACGTGTACAATGATGCACAATGCATCGTGCGCAGCACATGGGCACACGCTAGGTTCTATGCACATGAAAGTTGCGGCCAATGCAGCCCGTGCCGCGAAGGCACCGGTTGGATGGACAAGATCCTGCATCGCTTGGAACATGGACTAGGCCGAATTGATGACATTGATCTACTGTGGGATATCCAGCGGCGCATCGAAGGGAATACCATTTGTCCTTTAGGGGATGCGGCTGCTTGGCCCGTGGCAGCGGCCATCCGTCACTTCCGTGAAGAATTCGAATTCCATGCTACTCATCCAACGAAGGTGAAGGACCCGAAACATTTCGAAAAGGAACCCTTCGTTCGGAAACAGAAATTCGCCACCGTTTAAGCCATGCCTAAGGTTACCATAGATAACATCGAGATCGAAGTGCCGGAGGGTACCACGATCCTTCAGGCAGCACGCATGATCGGTGAACGCAACGTTGCCGAGCGCTATGTGGTGCCTCCGACAATGTGCTACTACAGCTCGTTGAAGACCAGTGGTGGCTATTGCCGTACATGCATCGTAAAGGTGAGCAAGGGTAGCGATAAGGACCCGCGCCCAATGCCTAAACCGGTAGCCAGTTGCCGGACCAATGTTATGGATGGTATGGTGGTAGAGAATACCACCAGCCCGGAACTGCTCGATGCGCGCAAAGGCGTTACTGAATTCCTGTTGATCAATCACCCGTTGGATTGCCCGATCTGTGACCAGGCAGGTGAGTGCGATCTGCAGGATCTGAGCTACACGCACGGGGACGAAAGGAGCCGCTACCGTTTCGAGCGCCGCACATTCGACCCGATCGATATCGGTGATACGATCAAGTTGCACATGACGCGGTGCATTCTCTGTTACCGTTGCGTAAAAGTGGCGGAACAGATCACCGATGGTCGTGTTCACGGGGTCATCAATCGCGGTGATGGCAGCGAGATCAGTACCTACATTCAACAAGCCATCGACAACGATTTCAGCGGTAATATGATCGATGTATGCCCGGTCGGTGCATTGACCGACCGTACGTTCCGATTCGCTAGCCGTGTATGGTTCACGAAGCCTATTGATGCACATCGAAATTGTACCAAATGTTCCGGTAAGGTCGTGATCTGGAAGAAAGGAGCCGACATTCTACGCATCACCGGTCGCAAGGATCAGTGGGGCGAAGTGGAGGAATTCATTTGTAACGAATGTCGCTTCGATAAAAAAGCCGCAGGTGATTGGGTTGAGGAAGGTCCGCGTAAGATCGATCGCCACAGTGTGATCAGCCAAGGTCACTACACACTGAAGGTGCAGCAAAAAGTGCTGGATACCGCCGCGCCGGATGATCCGCACGTGGAGCCGTTCCGGTTGAAGGGGTTGGAAGGGTGATCCTCCGAAAGTGGATCCGCGTTCGCGCTCCTGAAATTCTTCAGATCAAGAAGCGGAAAACGTGTGTTCTGCAATGATGGGTTCTGTTGACCCGGAAGCGGAACGTTACCTGTATAAAAAGGATCAGGGGCCGCATACCATGACTCAAGGCTCTCCCGGTAGACCGACTCACTGAAGTTGCCTCCAATTCACCGAACCACCCCTCTTATCACGGCATTTAAGCCCCTTTTCCAAGATCTTCAAGTTCGTCGGTGTGACCAGCGAACTACCTTATGACGACAAGTTTGAGATCGGTCACTTACTTAAGAAACTTTTCACTCAAGAGGACCGAGGGAGACCGGACCACAAATCTAGCGCTTCAACAAAGTCTTTCAAACCCAATTCGGCTTTTTTAGCTAGGCCAATTGAAGTTGATGTTCAAAAGAAACATACGAGACGTGGAATTGTTCGGAATGCTCTAATTCGGAGGAGATCAGCCATCACTTAAAGAACGTCAACTTACCAACGATCAGTGTTGACCTTTCGGTTAATTACCCATTGCTTTAGCCTGCTTTTTATGCATGGGCGCTTACTTTCGAGGACTGGTCAAGATAGTTGAAAGGCTATGGTGGCAAGGGTTCCGGAATGGTGGTGAATGAACGAGCTCTCTAAATGGCGACTGAAATTCTGATACGTAGTCTGAGTTTTTCCGGACGCCGGATCGGTGCAACTATTAAAGGGCTTAGTAGAATTTCCAATGCATACTTTGGGTTACAGAGAGCATTGGCTACTTTCGCGACCGTTCCGGTCCATGGATACCGGGGCAATGACCTCGAAGTATGCTACCTACGCTGATCTTCTTATTGGTGCTTTTCGTGGTAACGCTTTCAGTAGCAGCGTATTCCACGTACGGAGAACGTAAAGTGGCAGCCTTCATTCAGGATAGGATCGGACCTAATCGCGCAGGTCCATTCGGGATATTGCAGCCGTTGGCCGATGGTGCTAAAATGTTCATGAAGGAGGATTTTATTCCTGCTACCGCGAACCGCAAGCTGTTTTTCTTAGGACCTGCCATTGCCATGACCACGGCTTTGCTTACGGGTGTTGTTATTCCGTGGGGTGGTACGCTCGAGGTCTTCGGAACCACGATCAACCTACAGGGCACCGATCCCGAGATCGGCATTCTCTATGTCTTCGCCATCTTGAGCATCGGTGTATATGGCATCATGCTCGGTGGGTGGGCCAGTAACAATAAGTTCGCTTTGCTGGGTGCAATTCGTGCGGCCAGTCAAATGGTAAGCTACGAGCTGGCCATGGGTATGAGCGTTGTGGCGCTGGTGATGCTTACAGGAACACTTAGTCTGAGCGGGATCGTGGAGTATCAGATCGCAACACATTGGGGTGTTGTTCAACAGCCGCTGGGTTTCTTGCTTTTCCTGATCTGTGCATTCGCAGAGGCGAATCGCGCACCGTTCGACATGCCTGAATGCGAAACGGAACTTGTGGGCGGATACCATACCGAATACAGCAGCATGAAACTGGGGTTCTTCCTCTTTGCGGAGTACACCAATATGTTCATGAGCAGCGCGGTCATTGCCACACTCTATTTCGGTGGATATGACATTCCCGGGATCCATAGCTTGGGCTGGGACCCGAACATTGTAACGATCCTTGGGATGATCGCCATGTTCGCAAAAACGTTCTTCTTCATTTTCTTCTTCATGTGGGTGCGTTGGTCGGTACCGCGTTTCCGGTTCGATCAGCTGATGAACTTGGGTTGGAAAACGCTGATCCCACTAGCGATCCTGAACATCCTATTAACAGGCGGTTGGCTTGTATTCAAGAACGGGTTCTAATGGCAGCCGCAATGCAACCCCTCACCAACCGATCCAAAGTGGTCAGCAATAAGAAGATGACGCTCGTGGAGCGCACTTACTTGCCGATGATCATGGTTGGACTGTGGATCACATTGAAGCACTTTTTCAGGATCAAACGGCCAACGATCCAGTACCCGGAAGTAGAGCGCCCAAGGAGCGATATCTACAGAGGACAACACGTGTTGAAACGCGATGACCAAGGGCGCGAGCGCTGCACCAGCTGTGGGTTATGCGCCGTTTCTTGTCCTGCTGAAGCGATCACCATGGTTAGTGCTGAGCGTAAAAAAGGAGAAGAGCATTTGTACCGTGAAGAGAAATACGCTGCGGTGTACGAGATCAATATGTTGCGCTGCATTTTCTGTGGCGATTGTGAAGATGCTTGCCCGAAGGAGGCGATCTTCCTTACCGATCGCATCGTGCAGGCCGATTACTTGCGCATGCCGTTCATCTTCGGAAAGGATGAACTTGTGGAGCCGATCGAAAAGGATAAAAGGGTGGATGTGACCAAGCGTCAGACACCGGCCGTGATCAAGTTCAAACAACAAGAGCGCTTCGCTCATAATCGTTGATCATGCAGTACTTCTTCTATTTTTTCGCTTTGATCAGCTTGGTAAGTGCGGCCTACGTTGTAAGTGCGCGGAGCCCGGTGAACAGTGTCATCGCGTTGATCATCTGTTTCCTGAGCATTGCAGGGCACTATATCCTGCTGAATGCCCAATTCCTGGCCATGGTGCATGTGATCGTTTATACCGGAGCGATCATGGTGCTGTTCCTCTTTGTGATCATGCTCTTGAATCTGAATACGGTCGGCGGATTGCGTAAGTCGGTGGCCACGCGGATCGCTGCAGCCACCTCTGGCGGTCTGTTGTTCTTAACGTTGGTCGCCGCGGTCCGGCAAGGGATCACCGTAGCACCACAGGTTGGCGCACTTGATGGTAGTGTTGGGTTGGTGAAAAGTGTCGGGATCTGTTTATTCAATGATTTTTTATTGCCGTTCGAAGTGAGCAGCGTGTTGTTCCTCAGCGCCATGGTAGGAGCCATGATGTTGGCAAAACGGGAAAGACCAAGTGACCTTCCAAAGCCCTATACAGGGAACGAACTGGTTGGTGCTACACCACCGACCATGGATCCTTCTAACACGCAAGGCAGCAGGTAATGGAACCCGTCATCAGCGCCATACAAGTAGTACCCTTGGAGCATTATGTGTTCCTCAGCTTTGCGTTGTTCAGCATCGGGGTTACAGGGGTTCTGTTCCGCCGCAATACGATCATTCTGATCATGTGCCTAGAGATCATGTTCAATAGCGTGAACCTTCTCCTTGCCGCATTCAGTGCCTACCACAGTGACCCTAGTGGACAAGTTTTCGTTTTCTTCATCATGTTGGTAGCCGCTGCGGAAGTAACAGTTGGCCTGGCCATACTGGTAATGATGAAACGGAATGTGGATAGCGTTGACGTTAACCAATTGAACCGATTGAAGTGGTGAATTTCGACACACTCGTTCTCTGGAGCTGGCTGGTGCCGGTACTACCCTTGGTGGGCGCGATCATCAACGCCGCTTTGCGCCGTTCATTGAGCGGGAATACAAGTGGCGGTTTCGCGACATTGATGATCCTCGGATCTTTTGTGGTGAGCCTGCTCTTGTTCATGGGGCATGATCCAGCAGCACATCCGGTCAAAATCGTCAAGTTCTTCGACTGGATCAACGTAGGTGGAATGGAGATCCCATTTGCCTTCCAGATCGATGCGCTCTCATTGACCATGATGCTGATCGTTACCGGCGTCGGCTCGCTGATCCACCTGTATTCAGTGGGCTATATGCATGACGATAAGCGTGTGGCAACCTTCTTCGCCATGCTGAATCTATTCACGTTCGCTATGTTATTGCTTGTGATGGGAGCGAACTATTTGATCACCTTCATCGGTTGGGAAGGCGTTGGTCTTTGTAGTTATTTGTTGATCGGATTCTGGTACACGAACACGGAATTCAACTATGCTGCTCGGAAAGCATTCGTAATGAACCGCATCGGTGATGTTGGTGTGGTGTTGGGGATGTGTTTGCTCTTCAACCTGTTCGGGACGTTGAACTATGTGGATATCATGGATCGCGCTGGATCTTTCGGAACCGGACATGGAATGATCGTTGGCGCAACACTGCTGTTGTTCGTTGGAGCAATGGGTAAAAGTGCGCAGATCCCGTTGTTCACTTGGTTGCCGGATGCTATGGCGGGTCCAACACCGGTAAGTGCCTTGATCCACGCCGCTACAATGGTCACGGCCGGTATCTTCTTGATCGTTCGCAGTTCCGTGTTGTTCGAACTCGCTCCATTCACCAAAGATATCATCCTGTATATCGGAACGGCAACCGCCTTATTGGCCGCCAGCATTGGCCTGTTCCAGAACGATATCAAAAAAGTACTGGCCTATTCTACCGTCAGTCAATTGGGTTATATGTTCGCTGCGCTTGGTCTGGGTGCATACAGTGCGGGCATGTTCCACGTTACCACACACGCCTTCTTCAAAGCCTTATTGTTCCTAGGTGCAGGTAGTGTGATCCATGCGCTGGGTGGCGAACAGGACATTCGGAAGATGGGTGGATTGAAAGGCGTTACGAAGATCACCTTCATTACATTCTTGATCGGAACGATCGCGATATCAGGCTTGCCACCGTTGAGTGGTTTCTTCAGCAAGGATGCGATCCTGGCGCACGCATTCCAGGACAACAAAGTGGTCTATGGGCTGCTGTTGTTCGGCGCTGTGCTCACGGCGTTCTACATGTTCAGGTTGCTGTTCCTTACGTTCTATGGGACCTATCGCGGCACTGCACATCCACATGAAAGTCCATTGGTGATCACCGTGCCATTAATGGTGCTTGCTGCGCTAAGTGTTGTTGGCGGCATGTTGAACGTTCCGCACATCTTCGGGGGCGATGAAGGGATGAAGACTTACCTGGCCACCGCCGCAGAGGGTATCCTCAGTGAACGTCTTGGATTGAGCCATACTACGGAGTGGATCCTTATGGGAGTAAGTACAGTTTTGGTGATCCTTACGATCGTATACGCCTATGGCAGATTCGTGAAGAAGACCACGTTGGATGGTGACCCGGCTCAACTATTCGGCTTGAAGAAATTGATCGCCAATAAATGGAAACTGGACGAGCTCTATGCCATGCTCTTCGAAAAACCGTACGGTTGGATCAGCGCCCATTTCTTCAGCATCGGTGAAGAGAAAGTGATGGTTCCGCTAATGACCGGAGTGGGGAATATGACCCTGCGCGCTGGTAAAGTGATAAGTCGCCTGCAGACCGGTAACACCAGTTTCTATGTGTTCGGAATGGTTGCCGGTATCCTTGTTTTTCTGTTGATCACCCTATTCGTCAATTGAGATGCAAGTGCTCATTCTCTTGCTGATCCCATTTGTTACAGCGTTGCTGCTCGCGGTGTTCCGGCCGAACGCTGCTGCTAAGACAATTGCGCTTGTTTCGACATTCCTCACATTGGGTGTGGCACTCTGGCTCTGGAAAGGTTTCGGAGGGATCGAAGCGACCTATTTCGATCATGTGTGGATCGCGGAGTGGGGGTTGAATTTCAAACTCGGTTTCGATGGTACGGGCTTGCTCATGGTGATCCTTACTGCCGTGATCTTCCCGTTCATCATTGCGACCGGATACAAACAGGACCTGCGTCAGCCTGCTCTGGTGAATGCCCTGTTGCTGTTCTCGCAAAGCTTTATGTTGGGGGTGTTCACCGCCCAGAATGCATTCCTCTTCTACATTTTCTATGAACTTTCCGTAGTGCCGATCTTCTTCTTGCTGCTGTATTGGGGAGGAGAGGGTCGCAGGATGATCACGATGCGCTTCTTCATCTACACCTTGCTCGGTGGTTTAGCATTGCTTTTTGGAATTGCTTACTTGGTGGTGCACGAACCCACACATAGCGCGGACTTTACTGCACTAGCAAATGTTGCTCTCGATGGGAATACGCAGACCTGGTTGTTCTGGGCATTGTTCCTAGCCTTTGCGATCAAGCTTCCTATTTTCCCGTTCCACAGCTGGCAGCCGGAGACCTATACCATGGCACCATTACAGGGCACTATGGTGTTGAGTGCTGTTATGCTGAAAATGGGTATTTACGGTACGTTGAAGTTCATTTTCCCCATCGTTCCGGAAGGTGCTGCATTTTGGCAGAATACGGTGATCTGGTTGAGCGTTATTGGTGCGATCTATGCAGGGATCATTGCGTTCCGACAGAAGGATTTCAAACGGTTGGTCGCTTATTCTTCGTTGAGCCACGTGGGTATACTCACCGCTGGCCTTTTCGCGTGGAACACTTACGGCATTAGTGGTTCATTGTACCAAACATTCGCACATGCCGTACTGATGATGGCTATGTTCTATATCGTAGGCGCAGTTCAGCAGCGGTCCGGCACCAGTGAGATCTCCGCCATGGGTGGCTTGAAACTTAAGACGCCGCGCCTTGCAGCCTTGTTCCTGTTGGTCCTGGGCAATGCGATCGCTTTACCGCTTACCCAAAGCTTCATCGGTGAGTGGCTCATGTTCAACGGTCTTTGGCAATTGGATGGTGGCGCTTGGATGGCTTTTGGAGCGGTTAGTACGATCGTTCTTGGTGCCATCTACATGCTATACGTCTATCAACGCATCATGCTGGGTCCGGATAAAGGACACCCGGATATGCAGGATGCCGACACCACTGATCATCTCTTCTTAGTACCGTTGATCGCCATCACGTTGATCCTCGGTATCTATCCCGCTCCCATCCTCGACCTGGTGAATGGCCCTGTGCAGCTTATGATCAACGCTTTCCCCATACTCCACTGATATGAGCGCATTGATCCTTATATCGGTCCTTGGTGTGATCGTACTCTACCTAGGCTTGTTCGGGAATAGAAAACTGCTGGTCCCGGTAGCGGTCATTGGTCTATTGGCTGCACTGTACTTCCTCCAGACTGGCTGGAACTTGAACCACCCGATGTTCGAGACCATGGTGCGCTTCGATCGTTTCAGCGTGCTGTTCACTAGCGGGTTGATCATTATCACGATGCTCATCTTCCTGTTCGGCGTGGACTACTACGAGCGTATGACGGAACATGTGGCGGAGCATTACACGTTGATGTTGTTCTCGTTGGTCGGTGCCATGCTGATCACTAGCTACAATAACCTGTTGGTGCTCTTCCTCGGAATTGAGATCCTCAGCATTCCACTATACGTTCTGGCGGGTGGGAAACGGCATAGCATGCGAAGTGGTGAGGCCGCTTTCAAGTATTTCCTGCTCGGGTCATTCTCCTCCGGGTTCTTCTTGATGGGTATTGCGTTACTGTATGGCTCCACTGGTTCATTTGACATAGCGACCATTCAGGCATTTGCTACATCCAATTTAGCGCCTTCCAATATGTTATTCCTGTTGGGTCTGTTCTTTACAGCCATCGGATTGGCATTCAAGATCGCTGCTGCACCATTCCATTTTTGGAGTCCCGATGTGTATGAAGGTGCACCTACGTTGATCACGGCGTTCATGGCCACCGTGGTAAAAATGGGGGCATTTGCTGCGTTCTATCGCTTCTTGGAGATCACCGCGTTGCCGCCGAGCATGACCAAAGCGTTGTTGGTGATGACCTTTGCCACCTTGTTGATCGGTAACATCGTTGCATTGCGTCAGACCCAATTCAAGCGGCTTATGGCGTATTCCAGCATTGCGCACAGCGGCTTTTTGTTGATGGCATTGTTAAGCCATCAGCCCAATACGGCGAATGTATTGTTCTACTACACCTTTACCTATGCGCTTGGAACAGTAGGCCTGTTCATCATTTTCACGTTAGTAAAGCGTGCCGCAAATGGCGACGAGAACATCCGCATATTCCGTGGCTTGTTCCGCTCACATCCTTGGCTTGCGATACTTGCCATGGTGTTCCTACTCTCGTTGGCCGGAATACCGTTGACCGCTGGCTTTATCGCGAAATATCAAGTGTTCCTTTTGGCCATAAGTGCAGGCTTCATCAAGCTCACCTTATTCGCAGTGCTTATGGCCGTGGTAGGCATCTACTACTACGTTCTGGTGATCCGTGAAACATTCACACCTAGCGACTATGAGCAAGGCACGACCTTGGTGGTTACTCCGCTGAATTGGTTGGTGATCTCACTCTGCGGCGTGGCCGTGGTGGCCTTCGGCGTTATGCCGTGGTTGTTGGCCTAAGGCTGATCCCTTGTTTCTGGCGCTACCAATTGTGCTCATTGCGGAACGCGAACTCTATCGTACACTTCTTGGTTCTGCTCAACATTAATAGGGAGTTCTCGATCCTCCTTCGCGAAGGATCGGCATCATTAACTGAACCAGATGAGAAGGCCTCCGCTTTTGGCGGAAAATGAAGTAAGAACCTAAGCCATGTGCGGCCAAGCCTTGGTTCAACTCGGCTTCACCAGCTCGAAGTCCTCCAGGAACTTGGTCGTAAAGTTGCCCTTGCGGAATTCCTCGTTCTGCAGCAGTTGCAGGTGGAACGGGATCGTCGTGTGCACCCCTTCGATGATGTATTCGCTCAACGCACGCTCCATTTTATTGAGCGCTTCTTCACGCGTTTGGGCACTAACGATCACCTTGCCGATCATGCTGTCGTAGTTCGGTGGGATCGTGTAGCCAGCATATACGTGGGTGTCAACACGCACGCCGTGGCCGCCAGGACTGTGGTAGCTGGTGATCTTTCCTGGGTTCGGGCGGAAATTATTGAACGGGTCCTCCGCGTTGATACGGCACTGAATGCTGTGGCGCGTTGGCTCGTAGTTGAGTCCGCTGATCGGAATACCCGCTGCGATCTTGATCTGTTCACGGATCAGGTCGTAATCGATCACTTCCTCGGTAATGGTGTGCTCTACTTGGATCCGGGTGTTCATCTCCATGAAGTAAAAGTTGCGGTCCTTATCCACAAGGAACTCTACCGTACCTACACCTTCATAGTTCACACTGGCTGCTGCTTTGATGGCCGCTTCGCCCATTTTCTTGCGCAACGCTTTGGTCATGAACGGTGAAGGGGTTTCCTCCACCAACTTCTGGTGCCTTCGCTGAATGCTGCAATCGCGTTCGCTCATGTGGCAGAACGTACCGTATTGGTCGCCAGCGATCTGGATCTCGATGTGCCGTGGTTCCAAAATGTACTTCTCCATGTACATGCCGGAATTGCCGAATGCAGCACCAGCTTCTTGACTGGCTTTTTCCATGGCCTCTTCGAACTCTTCTTCCTTCCACACCAAGCGCATACCTTTTCCTCCACCGCCAGCCGTAGCTTTCAGAATGACCGGGTAGCCGATCTTCTTCGCTTCCTTTTTCGCAATGGTCAGGTCGGTGACTAAGCCTTCAGTACCTGGAACTACAGGGACTCCTGCTGCGATCATGGTTGCTTTGGCCGTGGCTTTATCACCCATGGCTTCGATCTGCTCCGGCAATGCACCAATGAACTTGATACCATGCTGTTGGCACAATTTGCTGAACTTGGCATTCTCGCTCAAGAACCCGTACCCTGGGTGGATCGCATCGGCATTGGTGATCTCCGCCGCCGCAATGATCCGCGACATCCTCAAGTAACTCTCACTACTAGGTGGTGGACCGATGCAAACTGCTTCATCCGCGAAACGCACGTGCAGGCTTTCCTTGTCCGCTGTGCTGTACACTGCAACGGACTTGATCCCCATCTCGCGACAGGTGCGGATAACACGGAGGGCGATCTCTCCCCGGTTGGCTATCAGTATCTTCTTGAACATGGGAGTTGGTTGTCAGTTGGCTTGCCGAACTACCGGATGGCGGCGAGAGCTAGGCGCAAAAATTCTTCATTCTAAATTCTTCATTCTGAATTCCACGTAGCGGCTATGAAGGATCGACCAGGAACAACGGCTGGTCGTATTCGACGGGCTTGGCGTCATCGACCAACACCTTTACGATCTTGCCGGTGACCTCACTTTCGATCTCATTGAAAAGCTTCATTGCCTCGATGATGCAAATGGTCTTACCCGGTTTGATCACATCACCTACGTTCACGAAAATGGGCTTGCCGGGACCAGCTGCTCGATAGAATGTGCCGATCATTGGCGCTTTGACCGTAATGTATTTCGTGTCGGCAACAGGCGCTGCAGCAGGTGCCACTTCCACTGGTGCAGGTGCTGCTATTGGTGCAGACGCCGCAGGCGAGGCGACGGCGGCAGCTGCCGCTTGGGTCACGATCTGCACTTCCCGTTCCTTGCGAGGCGCCTTGATCGTGATCTTGAAATCCTTCTGTTCGATCTCTACTTCGCTCACGCCACTCTTGGCCACGAATTTGATCAGGTCTTGGATCTGCGTTAGGTTCATGTGTCTTTGCTGTTTTCGCCCGTGAGCACGGGACTAAAGTATGAAAGTAGGAGATTCATGCGTCATAGGACCACTTGATCCATATCGAACCCCACGTGAATCCGCCGCCGAATGCTGCCAGTATGATGTTGTCTCCCTTCTTCAATTTTGATTCCCACTCCCACAAACAGAGGGGAATGGTACCACTGGTGGTGTTCCCGTATTTCTCGATGTTCACCATAACTTTAGTGTCATCCAACCCCATGCGACGTGCAGTGGCATCAATGATACGCTTGTTGGCCTGGTGAGGAACCAGCCATGCGATATCATCCGCGCTCAGCTTGTTCTTTTCCATGATCTCCGCGCTCACATCCGCCATATTGGTGACAGCGAACTTGAAGACCGGCTTACCATCCTGGAAGACGAAATTCTGTTTTGCCTCAATGCTCCGTGCCGAGCTTGGTATTGCACTGCCTCCCGCTTTTTGATGTAGGTATTTGGCGCCACTTCCATCGCTGCGTAGAATGCTATCCAGAATGCCGGTGCCATCCGTTGTTGGTTCCAGCAATACCGCACCGCAACCGTCACCGAATATGATGCAGGTCGTGCGATCCTCATAATCCACGATACTGCTCATTTTATCCCCACCGACCACAACTACTTTCTTGTGTACGCCGTTCTGAATGAATTGAGAGCCCGTGGTCAGTGCATAGAGGAATCCACTGCACGCAGCGCCGAGATCGAAGCCCCAAGCTTTGGTAGCACCGATCGAATCGCAAATAATATTCGCCGTTGCTGGAAAGACCCGATCCGGGGTAACCGTCGCAACGATCAATAGATCGATCTCTTCAGGTGAAATACCGCGTTTTTTAAGAAGCCCTAATACCGCCGGAATGGCCATCGCGCTGAGGCCTTGTTCTTTGCCAGTAAGGATCCTGCGCTCCTTGATACCTGTGCGTTCCGTGATCCACTCATCACTGGTCTCCACCATGCCTTCGAGCACCTTGTTGCTCAACTTGAACTCCGGGACATACCCGAATACGGCTGTTATGGCTGCAGTGGTACTGCTCATTGCAATGCTTCGCGGATCCGTTGATTCAATTTGCTGAGCACGACATCGCGTGAGGCCATGATCATGCTTTTTACGGCAACATCATTGCTGATCCCGTGACCGATGATCACATTACCGCTGATGCCCAAAATAGGCAAACCGCCATAATTCTCATAGTTGAAGCGATGAAGGAATGGGTCATCCACTCCATGGTCCTCCAGCAGGTCGTGGAAGCCTTCAACCACCTTAAGTACAACATTACCGGTGAATCCATCGCAGACCATTACATCCGCTTTGTTGTTGAAGAGATCGCGCCCTTCCACATTACCGACGAAATTATAGTCGCCTTGCTGCTTCATTAAGCCGAAGGTGGCTTGGCGAAGCGCATCGCCTTTTTTTTCTTCTTCACCGATATTGAGCAAGCCTACTTTGGGTGACTCCACACCATAGACGTGCTTAACGAGCATCGAACCCAAAAGGCCGAACTGGGCCAGAAACTCCGGCTTACAATCGGCATTGGCGCCTACATCCAATAGTATACCGACACCACCTTTTTCCTTAGGTACAATAGTAGGTATGCAAGGACGCAATACACCTTCGATGGGCTTGATGAAGATCACGCTTCCCACCAACATGGCTCCGGTATTCCCGGTACTGGCAAAAGCATTGAGCTTGCCCTCTTTCAACAAATTGAACCCTATGCTGATACTGCTCCGCGGTTTCGCTTGGAAAGCCTTGGTAGGGTTATCGTTCATGGTCATATCGTCCGCGCTGGGAACGATATCGAACTTGGTATGATCCACGCCCTCTTCAGCAAGAACGGTCTTGATCACGGCTTCGTCACCAATAAGGACAAGACGTACCTCTTCCGGAAGCTCGCGAAATGCAAGCACACTACCACGAATGGGAACCTCCGGCCCGTGGTCACTGCCCATGATGTCGATGCCGATCCTCATAGAGCAAAAAGCCTTATTCGCAAACGTATGCCCATTGCAATTCGCAACGGGATATTCCTGCGGCAGGCTTCAGGCTTTTAGGCTTCGGCTTCGTTTCCTGCTACCATCAACTTTCCGTTGTAGTAGAGGTCATCGCCCACTTTGTAGGCACGGTGGCGCAAATGCACTTCCCCGTTGTTCGGGTCCTTGCTCAAGGTTGGTACTCCAGCATTCTGGTGAGTACGGCGCTTGGCAGTGCGCTGCTTCGAGTGTCGACGTTTTGGATTTGGCATGGTCTTACTAAACAAGTGCAGCTTAAGGCTGCTGGTTCTTCAATTTATCGAGTATTTCCCAACGTGGGTCGGGAATAGGTTCGTGCTCTACACTATACTTGCCAAGTACTTTTTCCACTTCTGGGTCACATTCTCCCGGGGCATGGACCAACCGTGCAGGTACTGATAGGCGCAAGCATTCGTAGATATAGTGCGTCAAATTTACTTCATAGGCATGGGTTCCCAAGCCGATGAGCTCATCATCATCGTATTCCTCCTGATCCGTTAGTTGGAATATTTGGCGCTGGTCTCCGATCAAAGCGAAGTCCATGGGCTCATTGCAATGGTGACAACGCACAGCCACTGGGCCTTCAACATGAATGTTCGTCACCAACATGGTCGTGCTCTTGTCCATGGAAACCTTCACGGCCACATCACCACCCTCAAAGTCCTCAACGCCAGCGGCATCGAAGAACTCTTTGCCTAATTTATAGGTGAACGTATGTTCACCATCCTTTAGGCCAGAGAATGCAATGGTATGTTCCTTGAGCGGGTCCATTGGAAAAGCGGACGGCAAATGTACGTGATTAGTGGGATCCAGCATATGGGATGGGGGTGATGCGTGGAGCCGGAGTGTTTTACGGGGAAAAGTGACGGCAGGGTGATTAAGCTTTGCTGAGGTGGTTTAACCGTGAATGAACGTTGATCCACGTTAATTAATGCACATTTGGTGAGAACTGCTCGTTATCTTAGGACGGTTGAATGTGAATAAGATGAACTCTTGAATTGAGCAACGGCCCTGATGAAGCATTGAGTTCATGAAGATCCAAACGAAACTGAACATATTGCTTGGTGCCGTTTGCATCTTTGTGGCGGGTGTTTTTTTGGTGCCGAATATTATTTATGCCTATCGCGAAATTGATCGGATAAGAGAAATTACTAGTGCCGATGAATTGATCGATGTTGGTATAACAAGCACAAATACACAGCGAACGGATCGTGGAGCTATCATAATTGGCGACAGCATTTATTTGTGGAAGACATATAAACCCTGTGCTGGTAACCTTAGCATGGGCTATACGTCTTTAGGAGAGGTTGATACACCTTACCGGGTGAGGAAAGAAAAGGGGACGTCACGGTTCACGGTGATTAAAGGCGGCGTTACGATTGATTTTTGTCCTGAGTTTGGGAAGAAAGCCGATGAGGGTCCTTTGAATTAGCACGGAGATAGATCAATGTATTCGTTTCTCATAGTTGATCAGGGATGAGATCTTCATATTTCGTGTTTCTTCTTCTCATTACTAGTAGCCTCCGAATGTTGGGTCAGGAAACTGTGATCCCTGAAACCATTGACTCGGTCGGTATTCAGCACGTCTACTTCGTTGCAGATGACACGGCGTATCACATTTCTAAGGTGATACGAACAGATCGAACGATCGAGTTCCATCGAGATTTCCTGTATCCCGATTCCATTGACAATTGGTATGTGATACTCTCATTTGACAGCCTACAGAACACTGTAGTGACCCGTAGGGAATATTTTATTATTCAGCCGGTCGATACGTTACATTCTTACTTTCCGAACAAAGCATATCCATTGCCGGTTGAGGTCACTGAAAACCACTCTTTTTACACTATGGATGAATTGAGTGAAGATGCCGCAAAGTCCTATTTATTGCACGCATTTGGAGTTGGTTCACTCGAAAAGAATTGCCTTTACTATTTGAGTAAGTTTAGATCGTTGCAACTGAAAGTGGCAATGAGGCTAGTCGTTCTTAGGAACTTGGATTCTGATACCATAAGATCCGAGTGTTATGAAATGGATCCGTTCAGTCAAGACCCTAAGGCCGAAGTCAATTCGAATGGTCTGCAATTGGTAAAAAGAAGATCAGTTAAATTAAGAAATAGGATCGCCGAATATTTGATAGCTAATGACGGCGGATCTCAAGGTCCATTCGTGACCGGGGTTGACGTTACAGAATCGTCTTTGCTGGTTGTTGGCGGAACGAGGCGTTTTTTTGAAGAAGGATTAGTGCAAGCCAATAACACGGACCGCACTTTTCGAAAACTACTGCACACTTTGTGGGATCTGTCATACAAGTGTTGCCGATGATCAGTGGTCGGAGTTTCAATCAATTCCCTCACCGATCCTTCTCCCGCTTCTGTGGCTGCAACGGGTTCGCGTTGATCTCTTTATAGCGTTCGCGGTTGTGTAGGATGTCGCAGGCCAACCAGATCGCGTTGCGCATGCTGCCCTCTTCGGCAACTCCTTTCCCGGCTATATCCATACCAGTACCATGATCCGGGCTGGTGCGCACAATGGGTAGACCGGCCGTAAAGTTCACACCCGTACCGAAGCTCAGGGCTTTGAATGGTGCCAAGCCTTGGTCGTGGTACATGGCCAATACGCCATCGAAGTGCTTGTAGGAACCGTTCCCGAAAAAACCATCAGCAGAGTAGGGGCCCATCGCTTGTATGCCTATGCTGTTGAGTTGCCGGACGGCCGGTGCGATCTGCTCTTTGTCCTCGCTGCCCAGCGTACCGTTGTCACCAGCATGCGGATTAAGACCCAAGATGGCAATGCGCGGTTCTGGTATGCAGAAGTCCTTGAGAAGGCTTTGGTGCATGAGGCGTCCTTTGGCCAAGATGAGTTCGGTGGTAATGGCGCTGGCAACGTCCTTGATCGGTATGTGACCGGTTACGGTGCCCACACGTAAGTTGTCCGATACCAAGAGCATTAATACCTGACTGTCCGCGCCTGCCAAGTGTTGCAGGAATTCCGTATGCCCCGGATATGCGAAACCGGCTTTTTGCATGCTGTTCTTATCGATCGGTGCTGTAACCAGCACATCGATCTTACCGGTGGCTAGGTCCTGTGCAGCTGTTTCGAGACTTTTTATTGAATAAGCTGCCAATTCGCTGGACTGTTGCCCTAGTTCGATGTTCACATCCTCTTCCCAAACACTCACCACGTTGAATTTCTTGGGAACAGCGTCACGTGCATCGTTAACGCGTTGAAATTGAACCTCCTCCAGTCCCAAGGCTTTGCGGTGGTGGCTTACCGCATGTGCCGAGGCATAGAGCATGATGGTGGCATCTTGGAGCATGCGGGTATCTTCCATACATTTCAGTACGGTCTCGATGCCGATCCCGTTAAGATCGCCGCAACTTATTCCAATGCGTAAAGGTTTTTCGGTCATTTTATTATTACTCGCTTCGCTTGATTCCTAATTCCAGATTTCTCCCGTTGGTCGTATTCCTGATTCCTGATCGGTCGCTTCGCTCCATTCCTAATTCCCTGCGTTCACTATAAGGGTGCTGATCAGTCTTGGTTCTTCTGTCTTACTTCCCGAAGCATCTTCTACAGCGAAACGAAAAGCTTCCGGAGCTGCTTACTGCCCCTGCCAACTGCTTACTGCCCCTGCCAACTGCTTATTGCTAACTCCCACTCACTTCTTCGAGCGCTCCTTCAGGAATTGATACAAGAGCCGTACACCTGTGCCAGTTCCTCCTTTTGGTCGGTACGCACTGCGCTTGCTAATGAAGGCTGGGCCTGCAATGTCCAAATGGATGTAGGGGGCGGTAGTGAAGTGGGCCAAGAATTTGCCCGCGGTCTGAGCACCGCCTAGATCACTTCCCAAGTTCTTGATATCAGCCACATCACTCTTGATCTCATCGCCATATTCATCCCAAAAAGGAAGTCGGGCGGTACGTTCATGAACTTTGGCACCGGCGGCTTCCAATTGCGAGAATTCCTTTTCCGATGCGGTACCCATTACCACGGTGCCATAGGTACCAATGGCACGCATGGCAGCACCTGTCAATGTGGCCATGGTCATGATCAGTTCTGGCTTGTACTGCTCGCTGTAGCTTAGTCCATCTGCCAGGATCATTCTGCCTTCGGCATCGGTATTCAATACCTCAACGGTCTTGCCGCTGTGCATCCGGATCACATCTCCGGGTGCATAGGCATTGCCTCCCGGACGATTGTCCGTTGCGGGAATTATCCCAATGACATGGATCGGAAGTTTCTGACGTGCAACAACTGAAATTGCACAGGCCACACCAGCAGCTCCGGCCATGTCGCATTTCATTTGGTCCATGCTGTTGGCCGTCGGCTTAAGGCTAAGGCCGCCGGTATCATATACCACGCCTTTCCCCACAAGAACAATGGGTCTTTTATTGGTCGCATTTTTAGGCTTCCACTCCAGGATACTGAAAGTGGGTTCATCAATGCTTCCCTTGTTCACAGCAAGTAGTCCAGTAAGGCCAGAAGCCTCGATCTGCTTTTTATTCAATGTGGTCACCTTGAACCCGCTTTCCTTGCCTAGGTCCTTCAGCTCAGATGCCAATTGTGGTGCATTCAAGAAACTTACCGGTTCGTTGACCAGATCGCGGGCAGTATGCACAGCAGAGCAAACATCATCCAACTCCTCGATCATTTTAGTGGTGACCTCCTTGGCTTCCACCGAAAGCTTCGACATGGTCGGTGCCTCCCCTTTATCGCTCATGTACTTGCTGAAGGCGTAGCTGCTCAATACAACTCCTTCCGCCATTGCCAATGTGAGTTCAGGATCGTTCTGTAGACTTACCAACTGTGCCGTTCTTCGCTTGGTGCTATTCAGTTTAATAGCCATTTTGTCACCAGCGCAACGGGCCTTTTCCAACTGATGAGGTCGTTCTCCTTTCTGCACCATATGTACAAGGACCAACCGCCCGCTAATGTCCAAACTGGCCATTAGTGGGTCTACCTTGAGCTGCTCAATAAGGTATTGCCGGTCGTTGCGTTCCACGTCCAGCTGCCGCAGGTCCTGCATCGAGTTGACAATGTACAAGGTGTCTTTACCAACTGTGGGGCGCGTGCTTTTGGATAGAACGATCATTGATGTACGAATAATGGCTTGATAGGTTTTTTTACGAAGTGGGTAAAGATATTCATCCGAGCGTGGAAAGAATGGCCGAACCGTTACAAGGCGTTCGTGTGGTTATTCTCGATAAGAACGAGCAACGGTTATGGTTCCTGAGCAAGAACACCGAACTTTGTACGTTCCGCAAAGTATGAATCCACTTAAGGCTCTTTTTGCATTTTGTTTGTTCGCCCTGCTGTCCACTTCGGCATTGGCGACCCATAATCGTGCGGGAGAGATCATCGTTTGTTCCATAGGTGGGTTCACTTACCAGGCCACGATCATTACCTATACGAAGCTTAGTTCCATTGCTGCGGATAGGGATCATTTGGAGTTGAACTGGGGAGACGGTACGCTGGATACACTTTGGCGCAATGGTAATATCGTGGACGACGATGATCGTGATCTCCGGATCAATCGGTATATCGGAAATCACCAGTACACTGGACCAGGGAATTTTACGCTGACCATGATCGACCCGAACCGGAATGCGAATGTCATTAATCTCCCAGGATCCGTTACCCTTGAATTCGCGCTCAGGACAACGCTTACCATTTCTCCTAATACAGGGCAGAATTGCTCCGTTCGGTTTTTGAACGAACCCATACAGGATGCCTGTATTTTTCAACCCTGGATCCATAACCCTGCGGCATTCGATCCGGATGGCGATAGCTTATCCTACGAACCTGTTGTCTGTCTGGGTTTTGATGCCTTGCCCATACCGGGATATGTGTTTCCAAGTCCGGGGTTCACCTCGCCACCAGATATTTACAGCATAGACCCAACGAACGGGACCATTGTTTGGAACGCGCCGAATGCTATAGGTGAATACAACATAGCTTTTGTTGTACATGAATGGAAGTTGGTAGGTGGGCAATGGTATGAAGTGGGTAGTGTTCTCCGTGATATGCAGATCACGGTGATCCCGTGTACGAATGTTCCTCCTGTGGTTTCGTTGGTTGCTGATACGTGCATGGAGGTAGGAGCTGTCCTCTCATTCAATGTCCAAGCGAGCGACCCGAATACGGATCAACTTGTTACGCTCGAAGCATTAGGCCAGCCATTCGAGGTGCCAATATCTCCGGCAACGTTCATTAGTCCTTCTCCTACGAACCCGATCAACGGTACATTCAATTGGAACATCGATTGTAGTCATGTGCGGACCTTGCCCTATCAGATCGTATTCAGCGCTACGGATAATGCCGAACAACCCAGTAATGCGCAACTGAGCAATTATAGCGTGATGAACGTCAAGGTTGTTGCTCCTGCACCGTTGAATCCGGCGGCAACCCCTAGCGGTGATGAGATCGAACTTACATGGGATGCTAGCGTGTGTGCGAATGCAACAGGTTATGATATCTACCGGCGCAACGGCTCCTACGGATTTATTCATGGGTATTGCGAGACCGGGGTGCCAGCTTACACGGGTTACACACAGATCGGATCCACTTCCGGATTGAATGCCACGAGCTTTACGGACAATGGGGCGCTTGCGATCGGCAGTGAATACTGCTACATGATCGTTGCACGCTTTGCGAATGGTGGTAATGCAGAAAGCTATGCAAGCGTGGAATTCTGTACGATCCTTGATCGCCAGGTACCGGTGATCACCAAGGTGAGCGTTGGGGTTACCGACGCCACTGTAGGGGTCGATACCGTGCATTGGAGCAATGCCTACGATCTGGATACCATTGCACGTCCGGGCCCTTATCAGTTCAAACTGTATCGTGGTGATGGGTTTACCTCTGCGAACCAATTGATCTACACAAGTGGCCTCAATAATTTCATTGCCCACCCGGACACCATGTTCATTGATAACGGGATCGACACCGAGACCATGGCACACGTTTACCGTGTGGAACTGTTGGGTGCCGGAGGGAATGATACGATCGGGTCCAGCAGTCCTGCTTCTTCCGTATTCATAGATGCAGATCCCAATGATGAACAGGTTACCATCTCGTGGACCTACCAAACTCCTTGGCTGAACAATTCCTTCGATGTGTACCGGTTCAATGGTGCTACATGGGACTTTGTTGGCACGAGCACCGAAGAGAACTACGTTGATACTGGATTGGTGAACGGCGCAGAGTATTGCTACTATGTGGTAAGCACTGGGGCCTATGGCGATACGACCATTGTTTCACCCTTGTACAATTGGAGTCAGGAGGTGTGTGCTATACCCGTGGATCTTACTCCGCCGTGTGCGCCTATTGTTTCGTTGGACAATGATTGCGAGGAGCCGTTGAATACCCTTCAATGGAACAACCCGAATTCCAGTTGTGCGGATGACACCTACGGCTACTTCGTGTATTTCGCGGATTCATTGGGCGGTACGTTCAACCTGATCGCAACCATTACGAATGCCGTTGATACGGTATTTACACATGTTGATGGCACTTCCGTTGCGGGTTGCTACGTTGTTACTGCTGTTGATACCGTTGGAAATGAAAGTGCATTCGGTACGCCGGTGTGTGGTGATAATTGCCCAGAATACACGCTCCCCAATATCTTCAGCCCAAACGGGGATCGATCCAATGACCAGTTCGGTCCATTCCCTTATCGCGGCGTAAAGGAGATCGATCTTGAGGTCTATAACCGCTGGGGGCAGGTCGTATTCACAGCTACAGACCCGGATATCAATTGGAAAGGCACATACATGGATACCGACCAGCCACTACCTGATGGTGTGTATTACTACGTTTGCCAAGTGGTCTACAAGCGTCTTGCAGGTGATGAAGCTATGGTGTTGAAAGGATATGTGCACATCACTGGAAGCGGTGTTCCGGCCAACCAGAATTGATCCATGTTCACAGGTATCGTTGAAGCACTTGGCGAGGTTGTTGGCGTAACTACGACTGGCTCGAACAGGGATCTTTTAATTCGTGCGAGTATCGCTACGGAGCTGAAGGTGGATCAGAGCGTATCCCACAATGGTGTTTGTCTTACCGTAGTAGAAATTAACGGTGACACCTATTCGGTCACAGCAGTTCTGGAAACGCTGGAACGATCGAATCTTGGTGCGCTAAAGGTCGGCGATGCTGTAGGTCTTGAGCGGTGCTTGAGAATTGGTGATCGTTTGGATGGGCACATGGTCCAAGGACATGTGGATACCACTGTGAAGTGCGTTGGCGTAGAAGACCTGAATGGCAGTTGGACGTTCACGTTCACCCTGCCGGAGCAATCCCATTTGTTGGTGGAGAAGGGTAGTGTTTGCCTCAATGGTGTAAGCCTTACGATCGCGGAACTGACCAATAGTTCGTTCAGTGTGGCCATCATTCCATACACATTTGAACACACTACGTTCAAGGCACTAAGGACAGGCGCACGAGTGAATGTTGAGTTCGATGTACTCGGTAAATACGTGCAGCGAATGCTTCGTTCCCAAGGGTCTATTGCTTAACGAACTGAACAACTGCGCTTCTATCCTCGCTCGTTATTCCGAGGTGGTATACCCCGGATGCTAGGTGCTGCACGTTGAGATCAAGCTGCCCTTGTCTTATTTGAACTGATCGGGACAGGACAACCCTGCCGGATGGGTCCGAGACAGTAACCGTAACCGTTCCATGCAAAGCCATTCCAACGTATACGGAAAGTTGGTCCATAGCTGGATTCGGAAAGGCAACCAAACGATCGCTTTCAAAGGCAGCGGGTGGTATTTTCGAGATAACCGTCTGGCCGCTCAACACCCATACCTCAGGGTCGAATTGAGCACTGTCTGCACTGAACGGTAATTGCACCGTAAAGCGTTGACCACTATATGTGTGTTCGAAGACAAGGGTGGTGTCAGTTGTTGCATTCGTGAACCGCATAGGGATCGGCATTTCGAAGAAAGGAACACTGGGATGCGAAGTGGTCTGGTTCACTTCCACGGTTACCGTGTTATCCATGTTCTGGCTCCAGCGGATCTTGTAGATCGGATACCCTTCACCGACATACCAATCCGCAAAGAACTCGGTGAGATCCATACCGCTTGCTGCTTCCAAATGCGCTTTCAGTTGCGGAGTTCGTGCACTTCCGTATTGCAAGGCAGGATCTGATAGATAATTGCGGCAACCGGCGTAGAAGGCGTCATCTCCGCATACCCAACGCAGCATGTGGACCAGAAACCCACCTTTCGCATACGTGAGTCTTCCGCTGAATAAGCGCTGTATGGATGTTGTGTCCTGCACGCGCACACTGCCATCAGGTCTGCTCGTGATATTATCCCGTTGGCTGTATTTGAAGGGTAACCATTTTTCCGGTGCCAGGTGTTCGTAGCAGAGACCACTCAAATACGTGGCGAACCCTTCATTCAACCAGAGGTCTTCCCATGATCCACAGGTTACTTTATCCCCGAACCATTGGTGCGCTAATTCATGCGCCATCAGCTCGAAACTGAATCCACCCATGAAGCTCATGGTCTGGTGCTCCATACCGCCGCCATAGTTGAATTGCGCATGTCCATATTGCTCGTTCGCAAAGGGGTATTCACCAAATAGATTACTGTACAACTGCATCTGCGCGATCAACATCGGGGTGTCATCCGTAGCCGCCAGACTATCTTCCGGATAAACATAATTCTGTACTTCAATTACTCTGTCCTGGAGCTGAACAAAGTCACTGTACACCGCATAATTGGTAGTGGCGAATGCTACTAGGTAATGGGCGATGGGATAGCGGTGACGCCAATGAAAACGCACTGACTCATTGCCTAAGGAATCTTGAGAAATAAGCAGACCGTTACTCGCGACGCGCTGACCGTTGGGTACCGTAACGTACATATCCGATGAATCTGCTTTGTCCTCAAGGTCTTCCTTGCACGGCCACCAATCGCTCGCTCCGTACGGTTCGCTCAAGGTCCAAAGTACCGGTGTGCCGCTGTGGGTGGCTTGGTTGAAGGAGCCCAGACCAGCAACCGGTGGAATGCCCGACCATGAGATGGTGATCGAATCCAGAACACCCTCTGCAATGGGTTGCGGCAATGCAATGGCCAATAGGTCATTATCCGATACTCCCGAAAGCGGTGTATCGTGGTAATTGATAGAGTCCACGTTCAGGTCACTGCTCAGGTCGAAGACCAAAGTGGTTAATTCAGAAGTTGACCTGAATACATGGGTGATGGTGCCCTCGATAGTGCGAACCGCAGGATCAACATGGAGATCCATTCGGTGGTACGTCATGTCGTAACCACGCGGTGTCAATATCCGGTCATCTTTGATCCATCCCAGATGTCCGCGTGATTCTGTTTCCGCGATCTCATGGATCTCGCACTTATCGTAACATACTTGAGCGGACAGAAAATGCGCTGTGAACAAGCTCAGGACGATGATCAGGGTGCGCATGTGCCGGGTTCCACGAAGTTACGATGATCCATCCCGGTACCCAAGAAGACTGCTCAGAATACGCTGCTCACCACCTGCTTCACCGCGTCACTTTTTCCCATGGTATAGTAATGGAGGCACGGAGCACCTTTGGCCATCAGTTCTTTTGATTGGGCAATGCTCCATTCCACACCAACGGCCTTCACCGCATCGTTGGTCTTGCATTTTACCAACTCCTTGGCGAATGCATCCGGCAGATCCACACGGAATGTTTTGGGAAGGAACGCAATATGCCGCATGGTGGTGATCGGTTTCAGGCCTGGAATGATCGGCACGGTGATCCCTGCGGCTCGGCATTGTTCAACGAATGAGAAGTACTTGGTATTATCGAAGAACATCTGGGTGACCAGATACTCCGCGCCTGCATCCACTTTGTTCTTCAAGTAGGCAACATCCACGTTCAAGTTCAGCGCTTCAGGATGTTTTTCCGGGTAGCAGGCCGCACCAATGCAGAGATCCGTAGGCGCCGCCTCCATTTCTTCATCGTGCAGATACTGTCCTTTATTCAATCCGGCTGCTTGGCGGATCAGGTCAACTGCAAATGGGTGTCCTTCCCGCTCCGGGATGAAGTGTGATTCGTTCTTGATGGCATCACCGCGCAACGCCAAAACATTGTCGATCCCAAGAAAGTTCAGTTCGATCAATGCATCTTCGGTCTCTTCTCTGCTGAAACCTCCGCAGATCAAGTGCGGTACGGTATCAATATCGTACTTGGTCTTTATTGTGGCGCATATGCCGATCGTGCCGGGTCGTTTGCGCAGGCGGATCTTCTGCAATAGTCCATGGCCACGCTCCTTGTAGATCACCTCCTCACGATGGTAGGTAACGTTTATGAAACTCGGTTTGAACTCCAGAAGCGGATCAATGCCTTCGTAGATGGAGTGGATGTCCTTGCCTTTGAGCGGTGGCAATATCTCAAAGGAGAATAGTGTTCGCTTTTTGGCTTGTTTCAGATGATCAATGACCTTCATGGATACGGAACTGGTTCGGGGGGCAAAAGTAGAACGGCCACCGCAACAGGGTGGCCGTTCATTAAGGACGTAGTCAATAGTTAGCGCAGTATGGTCACGTGGCCGGTGTATTCCTTGTTGGCTTCAGGAACGGAAAGCACATAGAAATAGGTGCCATCCGGAACATCGGATGCTTGCCAGTTGTTCGCGTAGTTCTCTTTCTCGTAGACCTTGTTCCCCCAACGATTGAAGATCGTAAGGTTGTTCTTGTAATACTGTACGTTCTCGAATACCAAGTTTTGGTTCCATTCATCGCCGTTCGGGGTGAACACGTTCGGGATCTCGATATCCGCCGGAAGGATCCGGAATGAGCCATTGATCGTGTCCGTACAGCCATCGGCTGCGGTAACGATCAAGGTAACAGGGTAGGTTCCAGGAGTTTCATAGAGATTGGTGGTGTTGGGTTGGGTGCTTCCCCGTTCACCGGGTCGAAGATCCATTGCCAATTGACGATGGTGGAGCCATCAACACTGGAATTATCGGAGAAAATGATCGTAGCACCGAACGGTTGTGGTGATGGAAGGTTCGTCAGATATGCAGCATTGACATTGGATCCTACCGTAACTGTGAATGGCGCTGAAGTGGTAGAGCAACCTTCGGCATTGGTGACCGTAACGGAGTAAGAACCGGTTCCTACGGTAATGGTAGGGTCAGTACTGGCGTTGGACCATTGATAGGATGCATAATTCTCTGTGGTACCCAATACGGCTTGCCCGCCTCCGCAACTGAACCCTGGCCCGGTAATGACAGGGTCCGGACTTGGGGCCCCTGTAACAACGAAGGGCTCGGATGGTAAGGAGCAATCACCCAATGAAATGGTGCAGATATAAGTGCCGGGGCCACCACTGATGTTAGGGCCGAAGGCGCCATTGTTCCATTCGTAGGTATCGTATCCCGCTGGTGCATTGATGAATGCAATGCCACCATCGCAGACCAATTGATCACCGGTGAGGATGATCGGCCCCGTGATGCCTGGGTTTACCACGATGGTGATGGTCGTATCGTAGGTGCAACCGAAATTGTCGGTTACAGAGAAAACATAGTCATGACTACCAACGCCTACTGGAGTTGCTACACCTGCAAGAGGATTGTTCGGGTCTGAAGATACTCCGTTACCCACCCAGTTGGAAGAGTCTGCGGTAGTTGTTCCCAATACAGGTGTATACGTTGTTAGGCTTGGGAATAGGGAGGAATTGAAAGTAAGGCCCCAGTCGCAAATGAAACCGTTGTCAGACCCCCAAAGGTCCGTTACTGTAAACGTCCAGGTTCCATTTAATTCGCAACCCTCTAATATGTTCATTGGATTCAGGCTTTCATACGTGCCCGTAGGAAGAGTGCCGCCAGAATTATCGACCCACGTGCCATTCGTCGCTGTCGGACTCCAGCAGTATGTATAGCACACTCCCATTGCGTCCGGAGTAAAATCGTCATCGATCGGCTCTCCTAAGAATGTGCCACCACCATTTTGCTGATGGAACGTGACGCTTTGACCGCTAGGGCAGGTCAATTGGATCACGAGATCACCCATGTATGAATGCTCCATATCCACACATACAGCAGGCAGATCATTGATGTTCGTAAGCGTTTGGCCAGGAGCGAAATTGGTAAAGACGATTGAAGTGTTGAACGCTACACCTTGGTCATCCGGTAGGAAAATACCGCCACCCAAGCTGGACTCAGGAAGTCCGGTCCATTCCACGGCTACAGGGTTTGCCAATAAATTCACGGATTCTCCTTCGCAGATCGTATCCCCTGGTAAAGTACCAGCGAAAATGGGTGTGGTGCTTACAAGGATCTGCAAGTCCACTAAATTGGTGTTATTGCACTCATTATCATCCGTTAATGTTAGTTGCACAACATATTCGCCTGCATTCGGGAATGAATGTGTTACAATAGGCCCTGTAAGGCTGTCTTGGATCCCATCATCAAAATTCCAATTGTACTCAACCAGTGAGTTCGAACCAGCGGCTATTGATGCTGAACCATCGAAAGTGATGACCTCTCCTTGACAAACCAGGGCAGGAATTGCAGACCCAATAGTAGCGGAAGCAGTAGGCGGTTCGCATGGGGTTACGCAATTCAATGCGGCTGCAAATACACCTTCGCCAGTTTCATTGCTGGTGAAGGTTATCGTAAGGCAACCAGAGGTGTTCGTAAAACTAGAAGCAATAATACCCGGATTATCGGACCCGCTCCATACCCCGATCAGTGGGGCGCTTGTATCAGCACCATCATAGATCGAGAGCTGGTCAATTGGTGCACTACCAGCTGTTGATAGGTTAAATGTGACCCATTGTAGCGATATGCCCGTACCAGTAGTTTGATCCGAACAGATCGTTATCATTTGCGTTTCATTCGGGCCATAGCCTGAAGCACCCTCACCACCACTATCCAACAATGCACCCGAACATCCGTAAGCTGTGCCTCCGTCCGCAATGCTAATGATCTGAGCGTTGCTAGCATAAGCCAAGAAAAAGAAGAATGTCAATAAACTGAGTATCCGCATGGTAAATCTGTAGTAATGCTTTCGTGTTAACCGGTCTTTATCCATCCGGTCCTTGGTCAAAGGCTCGCAAACTTAAGACCTTCAAGGCAATTATGTTGTTGTTAATTGCATCTATTCGTGATGTGCTAGTCCAAGTTATAGCCAAGGACCTTGCAGATACGAGCGTTCAAATTCGATCGGACAAGAGGTTAAATAGTTATCTTATGGTCCGGGTTTCCTACAAAGTGGAACGTCATGGGCTTTCCATTAAGCGTTCAGTAATATCAACGCAGTATGGTCACGTGGCCGGTGTATTCCTTGTTGGCTTCAGGAACGGAAAGCACATAGAAATAGGTGCCATCCGGAACATCGGATGCTTGCCAGTTGTTCGCGTAGTTCTCTTTCTCGTAGACCTTGTTCCCCCAACGATTGAAGATCGTAAGGTTGTTCTTGTAATACTGTACGTTCTCGAATACCAAGTTTTGGTTCCATTCATCGCCGTTCGGGGTGAACACGTTCGGGATCTCGATATCCGCCGGAAGGATCCGGAATGAGCCATTGATCGTGTCCGTACAGCCATCGGCTGCGGTAACGATCAAGGTAACAGGGTAGGTTCCAGGAGTTTCATAGAGATTGGTGGTGTTGGGTTGGGTGCTTCCCCCGTTCACCGGGTCGAAGATCCATTGCCAATTGACGATGGTGGAGCCATCAACACTGGAATTATCGGAGAAAATGATCGTAGCACCGAACGGTTGTGGTGATGGAAGGTTCGTCAGATATGCAGCATTGACATTGGATCCTACCGTAACTGTGAATGGCGCTGAAGTGGTAGAGCAACCTTCGGCATTGGTGACCGTAACGGAGTAAGAACCGGTTCCTACGGTAATGGTAGGGTCAGTACTGGCGTTGGACCATTGATAGGATGCATAATTCTCTGTGGTACCCAATACGGCTTGCCCGCCTCCGCATGGATGATCGGCCCCGTGATGCCTGGGTTTACCACGATGGTGATGGTCGTATCGTAGGTGCAACCGAAATTGTCGGTTACAGAGAAAACATAGTCATGACTACCAACGCCTACTGGAGTTGCTACACCTGCAAGAGGATTGTTCGGGTCTGAAGATACTCCGTTACCCACCCAGTTGGAAGAGTCTGCGGTAGTTGTTCCCAATACAGGTGTAAATGTTGTAAGACTAGGGAATAGGGACTGATCGAAATTCATACTCCAATCACACAAGAATCCATTGTCAATAGCCCATAGGTCAGTTATCGTAAACGACCAGGTTCCATTCAGTTCGCATCCGACCAACGCATCCATTGGATTCAAACTCTCGTACGTGCCAGCTGGCAATGTTGCTTGGGCATTATCCACCCAGGTACCATTTGTCGCAGATGGACTCCAGCAATAATTGTAGCACACTCCAATGGAATCTGGCAATGTTTCAATATCCACAGGCTCTCCTAAATAGGTTCCTCCCCCATTTTGCTGATGGAAAGTGACGCTTTGGCCACTAGGGCATGCCAACGAGATCACGAGATCACCCATGAATGAGTGCTCCATGGAAACACATACCGATAGAAGATCGTTGATGTTCGTTAGTGTTTGTCCCGGAGAAAAATTGGTAAAAATTAAGGTTGAAGTGAAAGGTACGCCTTGGTCGTCGGGAAGAAAGATGCCGCCTCCTAAATTGTTCTCTGGAAGAGCGGACCATGTAACGGCTGTAGGGCTGGCCAAAAGATTGACGGACTCACCTTCACAGATCGTATCGCCTGGCAATGTACCAGCGAATGTGGGCGTGGTGCTTACGAAGATCTGTAGGTCTACCAAGTTATTGTTGTTGCACTCGTTATCGTCGGTGAGTATAAGCTGCACCACATATTCACCCGCTTCGGCGAATGAATGCGTAACGATCGGTCCAGTAAGACTGTCTTGGGTTCCATCCTGAAAATCCCAACGGTATTCAGCGAGCGTAGCACCCCCAGCGGCTGTGGACGCAGAGCCGTCGAATGTAATTACTTCGCCCTGGCATACCAACGCTGGTATCGCTTGGCCCATAGTAGCAGATGCGACCGGTGGGTTACAAGGTGTTGCACATGAGAGTGCAGCTGCAAAAACACCGGTACCCACGTCATTGCTATGGAATACGATCGTTAAACAACCGTTAACGTTCCCGAAGCCGGATGAGATGATCCCTGGATTGTCCGTTCCGAACCATGTGCCGATCAACGGTGCACTGATGTCAGCACCATCATATATGGTTATATTATCCGTCGGTGCGGTGCCTTGAGTTGAAAGATTGAACGTGATCCACTGTAGGGATATGCCTGTTTGCCCACCAGTGCCGTCCGTGCAAATGGTAATGGTGAAGTCTTCATTATTACTGTATCCGGCTGCCCCTTCACCTCCACTATCCAGCAATGCACCAGAACATCCATAAGCGGTGCCACCGTCAGCGATATTTATGAATTGCGCTTGAGACGTTGCCGCTCCTAAAAACAAAAGGGTTAGAAAAATGAATATCCGCATGGTAAAGAGATGTTACTGCATCCGTCGTAAAAAGGGGTCTTCTTCCAACTCATATCCTCAACTAGGATATATGCCCCGAACATAAGACCTTCCTAACAATTGCTCGAGATCAATTCAACCTGTTCCTGTTGAGCCAAACCATGGTAGATCCAGTTTTTGATCGGCCATCCTTGGTAATTGCTTCAACCGCAACAAGGTAATAACCGTCCGAACAGTTGTCGCCATTCCAGACGGATCCATTATCGGTACTAAAGACCTGAACATTCTCTTTGACGGAGAAGATCCGAACCATGACCTTTTCGTAACCCTCTGCGATCACTTCAAACGTATCGTTGATGTTATCCCCATTCGGTGTAAAGGTGTTCGGAATGAACAACTCCGGTAAAGGTGCCATTGGCTTTAGATCGGTCAATGGTTGATCGGTGTTATCCTCATTCGGTTCGTCCGCAACACTTGTAGTCGCTGATGAACTCAGCTCCGGCTTAGCATTTTCCAGTACATTCTTGGCGGCTTCTGCTGCCTTGGTGGTCAGCTCATCGATGATCTGTGCAACAATGATGGGGCCATCAATCGGTTCAGGAAATTCAGCATCGGTCTTAACTGGATCCTCCTCCTTTGCTTCTGGAGCACCCTTAACCGACCCATCAACCGGTTCCGTAACTATTGGATCAGGTGAAATGTGCTCTATACCCAATGATACTGCCTGAGCTAGTTTTGCAGGTGCCACTGACTTGAGCACCGCGGAATTTGATATAATAAGCTCTTGTTCAGCAGGTATAGGAGCGTCAACTTTAGCAGGTACTGTGGTGGAAACCAATGTGGGAATGTGTATTTCCTTGGGATCCTGAGGGATATCGGCTAACTCAACTGCTGGATCATTGGTCATGAATAGTGCTGCTCCGCCAATGACCAATGCCGTAACACCTGCTGCTGCCCAGCCCCATACGCTGCTAATGCCCGTAGCAGCCGGGTGGCCTAATTGACTGCTGATATTGGACCATGCACTAGGATCAACAGGTGCTTCATGCCCCTGGAATTTTTCCTGGAATAGTTTGATCACCGGGTCTGCCGCCGGGGCACCCATCGCCAGTTTGGACTGGATGGCATCCCATGCACCAGGATCCACAGGGGATTCATGCCCTTGGAATCGCTCGCGGAACAGATCGTTCATTTCAAGACTCATTGCCGTAGTGATAGTGTTCAGCTACCTCTTTGGGTAGCATTTTTCGCAGGTAGGCCCGCGCTTTCATGAATTGCGATTTCGACGTATTCTCGGAGATACCAAGCATTTCAGCGATATCGCGGTGCGGGTACCCTTCAATTGCGAACAGGTTGAAGACCGTACGATAACCGGTGGGTAAATTCTGGATCAAGCCCATCAACTCATCTGCCGACATGCCACTTAGCACATGCTCATCCTCTTGATGCAGGTATTCTGCTTCCGTAAGATCAATACTATGGTCGTACGGTTTGTTGCGGCGGATATTATCCAACGCGGTATTCACCACCGTGCGCGCGATCCATCCACCCAAAGGCCCATCGCCCCGGAAGTGGTCGATCTTCTGGAACACCTTCACAAAACCATCCTGAAGAATGTCCTGTGCTTGGTCCTTATTGTGGGCATACCGCATGCAAATACTCATCATTTTTCGCGCAAACTGCTGATAAAGAGCTTTTTGCGCTGTTGGATCACCATGTGTGCAACCGTGCACAAGTTCTTCGTCTGTCATGGCATTCCCGGTAGTGATGGGAATTGGGGTGGAAAAGTTGCCTGAGCTCCGCATGAATGGGGCTTTTTTGCAAGATACGACGTATGAAGTATCGGAAGCATGGAAATATTGACCGTTGGATGACATTGGACAGATCCGCTCCGGTGCCGTAATAGCATTAGGGATCTGGATCTCGCGTACCTTAAGCTACCTTCGCGGACTTTTTCGACCTTGGGCTTGGCCCTTTCCATGGAACACATTCGCAATTTCTGCATTATAGCCCACATTGATCACGGCAAAAGCACCTTGGCTGACCGGCTGCTGCACATGACCGGTACCATTTCTGACCGCGATATGCAGGCCCAGAATCTGGATGACATGGACCTGGAACGCGAGCGCGGGATCACCATTAAGAGCAAGGCTATCCAGATGGATTACACCTTGAATGGTCAGAAATACATTTTGAATCTCATAGATACGCCCGGCCATGTGGATTTCAGCTACGAAGTAAGCCGTTCCATTGCCGCCTGTGAAGGGGCATTGTTGATCGTGGATGCTACCCAAGGGATACAAGCGCAGACCATCAGTAATTTGTATTTGGCATTGGAACATGATCTGGAGATCATTCCTGTCCTGAATAAAATGGACCTGCCCAGCGCCAACCCGGAAGAGGTAAAAGACCAGATCGTAGATCTCTTGGGATGCAAACTGGAAGATATTCTGAGTGCAAGCGGCAAGACGGGTATCGGTGTAGACAAAGTTCTGGAGGCCGTGGTGGAGCGCGTTCCGGCACCAAAAGGTGATCCTCAAGCACCATTACAAGCACTGATCTTCGATAGTGTTTTCAATCCATTCCGTGGGATAATTGCCTATTTCCGCGTTATGAACGGAACCATCAAAAAAGGCGATAAGGTAAAATTCTTCAACACTGGCGTTGTTTACAATGCTGATGAAGTGGGCTGCTTGAAGATGACCATTCAACCGAAGCCCGAAGTGCGGGCCGGTGATGTGGGCTACATCATCAGTGGGATCAAAACCGCCAGCGAAGTAAAAGTGGGAGATACCATTACGCATGCTCTCCGTCCATGCGCCGAAGGGATCAAAGGCTTCGAGAACGTGAAGCCAATGGTCTGGGCCGGGATATTCCCGGTGGAGACCGACGAATATGAAGAGCTTCGCGATGCCATGGAGAAGCTCCAGCTCAATGACGCCAGTCTTACTTGGACGCCAGAGAGCAGTGCAGCGTTGGGCTTCGGCTTCCGCTGCGGCTTCCTCGGGCTGTTGCACATGGAGATCATCCAAGAACGTTTGGAACGTGAGTTCGACATGACCGTGATCACCACGGTACCCAACGTGGGCTACACCATTACCAAGACCAACGGTGATGTAATGGAGATCCACAACCCGAGCGAACTGCCGGAGGTAATGCACATTGATAGTATTCAGGAACCCTACATCAAGGCACAAGTGATCACTAAGGCCGAGTATACTGGTGCGATCATGACCCTTTGCATTGAAAAGCGCGGCATGCTCACGGGTCAGAACTACCTCACTACGGATCGCGTTGAGCTCACCTTTGAATTGCCACTCGGGGAAGTGGTATTCGATTTCTACGATAAACTGAAAAGCATTTCGCGCGGTTACGCAAGTTTCGACTACCACCCGATCGGTCAAAAAGAAAGTGACCTGATCAAACTCGATATCCTGTTGAACTCCGAAAAAGTGGATGCGCTTTCTGCTTTGATCCACCGCGATCATGCCCATGAACTGGGTAAGAAGATGTGCGGTAAGTTGAAAGAGCTACTTCCTCGTCAGCAATTCGATATCCCGATCCAAGCGGCGATCGGTGCAAAGATCGTGGCACGCGAAACCGTTAAAGCATTGCGTAAGGACGTAACCGCAAAGTGCTACGGCGGCGATATTTCCCGCAAGCGCAAGTTGCTCGAAAAGCAGAAGGAGGGTAAGAAAAAGATGAAGCAGATCGGCAATGTGGAAGTGCCGCAACAGGCGTTCTTGGCTGTGCTGAAGTTGGATTGATCGAAAGAAGTTTCGTAACGTAGACCTTTGTGGTCAACGACTCGTCGAAATGCTCGTGTCCCTCACTGCCGTGTAGATCCGAGCAAACTCATTTTCGAAACTTGGCTGGAAGCGTTCACCTAGCAGCGTAGGCCAAGGGTGTTTGCTTACTTTTTGATCGATGCCCTGGCCGATGAAAAGGACCTGATCCACCTCCGGGGGAATACCCTCGCGCCAGTGACGTAACAACCAATTTGGATCCCGGGAAAAGCGGAGCCAGTCAGTCTTTTTCGTTCTGGCATACGGGCCATAGGACAGGAGAAATTCAGTAGGAGCGACGAGTATTCCGTTATGCTTAGTGGCCACATAGGCCTGTATATGTTGTTGCATCCGATCGGACCCAGCCATTACGGAAAGCACAATGCTGTTGGGCTCCAATGCTGCGCACGCTTCCATTGTAAGCATGTGTGATGGTTCCAAGGTCGAAAAAGAACGCTCGGCCTGCGTAAGTCTGATCACTTGTAATGGAAGTGCGCAAATGGCCGCACCTCCGATAATGCGTGCAGCTATGCCCCGTGCGTTATCGGCAATGGCGATCAGCCATAGTACAAGAACAACAAGCGCTAGCCAATGCACACGATCCGATACAATAAGCCTGCGACCATGAGGCGAATTGGTTAACCACGTGATCGCGAACAGGACGAGGAAAAGGATGATCAATACATCATGCCAAACCAATTTACGCCCAAGGCGCCACCGTGCCCAAATTCCTGTGGCTATGGAGATCAAGAGCAAGAGGCCAATACCAAGGATCAGCCATTTTTCTTTCGTTTGGTCAAAAATGAACAGGGTCTTCAAGAGAAATGTTCTGGTGAATGGCGGGAGTGAGGTCGGTATGGGTACGTTGATGATCTCAAGAACTCTATGTAATTGGAACGCACCGATCAGTAGGATAACGGCACCCGAAGCGAGCCATTTGTTGCGTTCTCGAGGGTCGGTCAAGAATGCGGTTCTGCGTTCTTGGCGTAGTTCGAATAAATATGTCGGGAACATGAACAAACACAAGAGTGCAGGTGCGCCTCGGTGTGTGAACCATGCGAGGGCCATGCCTACCAGTAATCCGAACCAGCGTATACGTGGCTTTTCAGCGTGCCATTTCCACCAAGCCACTGAACCAAGACTTATCGCAACGCCGAGCAGGAAGTGGAATAAGCCTAAGATGAAGAGCGTGTTGAACATGACCGGAACGAGCCATAGGATCGGAATTCCGACCCGCGTGCCTTGTGCGCGTAAAAAGGCGACTGCCGCGATCACCACCGCACTGCTGACCAGTGTCGCAAAGACGTCATGTGCATGTTGCGGTTCCAGGAAGAGAAGTAACACTGCGGTGATCGCATCTCCAAGCGAACGCATGCCGCAGTAATAGGTGAACCCATGCGCTGCATGTTCAGGTGAAGGCCAAGGTGCTTTCTGCAACGAGGCATGCAACACATGCATGGGACCATCGATCGTAATGAAGTATCGGAAGAACAGGATCGCAGCCGCATTCACCAGAAGTATGCCCAATAGAATGGTGGCGATGCGAGATGGCTTCATCGGCTGGAAAGTAGCTCTTCTTGGCCAGCAAATGCGATCCCGTTCTCAAACATTTATGTGGAAGGATCATTACCAAGGAACAAAAAGAGCCCCGGCAATGGCCGAGGCTCTATGAACTCAAAGGTCATGCGCTAGAGTGCGTTCACATCGGCTTCGAACTGGGCAATTGTAGTAGGTGTGTATGAAAGCGGTATGTTCATGCCTGGGGCAACCGTTATGGGGTTGAAGGAGGAATAAACGCCCAAGGAATCCCCGTAAATGCTAACTACTACCGCGTCTGCACCTACACCGACCTGGGGGGAGGTTACAATTAGCGAAGGATTGGAATACATACCTGCCGAAGCGTTCTCCGTAGGAAAGATGATCCACGTTTGTGTGTTGTACCAAGTATACGTTGAAGGAATAGTTGCTTGTACCGATGTTGTGGTCGGATAGTCCCACCAGAAGTCACAATTGTTCCAGTTTGAATTGCTTTCCGGATTGAAATTGTAATTGAAGTAATAGGGGAATGTGTAGGTATAATCCGTTGTGTCATAGTAAGCGGAATCAACGGAAACAATAGCAGAATCAATGCGATCCCAGATCATGTTCCCATCACTGTTGATATTGCCACTGAACAGATCCATTGACGGATCGCCTATATCGGTAGGGATCTTAGCAATAAGGCCACCATTCGTTATTTGCACTGGCGTACTGCCTTGGTTGGCATATACATTGATTGCACCACCGCTACGCAACATCCTTAGGTTGCCGTTGTCATTTCCAACGGTTTGTATGTTGAACAAGATCATCTCACTGACCGAAAGAACTTCGACCAACGATACCTGGACCTGACCAGTTACGGGTGTACCGTCATCATATATGAAGGCTCCAGGTTCGAAGTCCAATTGAGTTCCCCTTGTGCCCATTACCTGACCACCTGTAACAGCATTTACCGTGAACGTCTGCGTTGCGTCAGCTACGTTGTCCGCGAAATACTGACGGAACATTGGCTCGCTCGATGTTGGTGTTGGTGATGGTGATGGTGCTGGTGTATTGTCAACAACATCTTTTTTGCATCCCCAGATCGTAGCTATTGCGACAAGAGCGATCAGAATTAATCGAGTCGGTTTCATTTTTTGAGTTTTTATGGTTAAAGTTATTCGAGCCTAGTGGTCAATAGTCGTTTGGTAACAGCACACTCAAATGGATCGCCAATGGGGGTCGGGTCTATCACGATGAATGTTAGTCAAGCAAGTCAACCAGGCTACTCTCAAAAGGCGTTCAACAAGACGTCGCAGGAACTTAGGTCGTACTGACCGATTAAGACACTAGCGAATGTTATAATCCATTCACGTCATCATTGAATTGTTGGAGAGTCGTTGGAGCGAAGGTCATTGGAACGTTCATGTTGCTAGTGATCGTTATGGGGTTGAATGATGAAGAATAATTACCGTTGCCTTCATCTCTAAGCCCGACTATCACCGCCTGCATACCTATGGGTACAACTTGCATGGTCGTAAAGGCTTGCGGACTTGATGCATATAAGCTTGATAACGAATTCAATGTTGGAAATGCGATCCAGGCCGCGGTACTATCGGTGGATAGGTTCGTAGGCATGCTCGCAGTAATAGTGGTCGGGTTCGGATCATACATGAAGTAATCGCAGTTGGTCCACTGAACGTCGGTGTTTCCGGCAATGTCGTAGTAGAAGTAGTACGGAAAGGTGTACGTGTAGTCCGTGGTGTCATAGTACGCGGTATCAACGGAAACTATTCCGGAGTCAATGCGATCCCAGATCATGTCCCCTAAGTCGTTCTCGTTCCCTCTGAACAACTCCATTGATGGATCGCCAACACTTGTGGGGATCTTGGCAATTAGTCCGCCATCGGTTATTTGAACCGGCGTGTTGCCCAGATTCGCGTAAACATTGATCGCACCGCCACTGATCAACAGTCTTTGGGTGCCGTTATCATTACCAACGGTCTGTTTGTTCAACCAGATCATATCACCGATAGGGCTTCAACTAAGGAAACCTGCACCAGACCCATCACTGGCGTGCCATTTTCATATACGAAAGCATTTGGTTCGAAATCCAACCGCGTTCCTTTATTGCCCATGACCTGGCCGCCTGTTGCGGCATTGACAATGAAGGTCTGCGTAGCGTTGGCTACGTTGTTCACAAATAAAGCTCTGAGAGGCGAACTACCTGTCACGGGGTTCGGCGTCGGTGCAGGTGAAGCTGGGTTATCCGGCTCCTTTTTACAGCCTACGATCACCGCAATGGCAATAAGCGTGGTTAAGATCGTTGCTTTGGTCTTCATTTTAGATTAGCTTATGGATGAGGAATTTCTTCAACAGGATGCTAAGTGGTCAAAGCGCGTTCAGTTGGTCGTAGAACTCTGTCAATGTGGTGGGCGTGAATGTCAATGCTACGTTCATTCCATTGGTAATTGTTATCGGTGTGAAAGATGAGAAGTCTCCCGCGATCGTACGATTCAAAGCGACTATCGTTGCCTGCATACCCACAGGAACTCCTTGGTACGATAATGGGGTGGTAAAGAATTGACCAGTTGTCGGATTCATCCAGACCACTGCATTTTCAGAGGGGAAGGTTATCCAAACGAAGGTACTGCCAAAAGATATGTTAGTGGGCACCGTAGCTGTTACGTGCGTAAGGTCAGGATATTCGTAGAATTGGTCGCAATTCATCCATTGCAAAGAGTCCGGAGCGAAGTTGTAGAATAGATCAAAATAGTCTTCTTCAACGACTACCGTAGAAGAGTCAATGCGCTCCCATGTCATGCTTCCATCGGTATTGATATTTCCACTGAAGAGCTCCATCGCGGGGTCACCAACCTCCGTTGGAATATTGACAACAAGACCTCCCGGTGTTATGCGTAGGTCATTTCCGCTTTGAGAAGCAGTAATATTCATTGCGCCACCACTGCGCAACATCTTCAATGTGCCATTATCATTGCCTACGGTTTGTACGTTCAACCAGATCATATCGCTAACGGAAAGCACCTCAACCAATTTTACATTTACTTGGCCGCTAACAGGTGTGCCGTCAGCATTTAGGAATGTATTGGGTTCGAAGATCAACTGCGTGCCTTTCATGCCGGTTACTTGTCCCCCAGTGGTAGCATTAACGGAAAAACTCTGTGTAGCATCCGCGATATTGTCTGCGAAGAACTGCTGGAATGCATACTGGTCCGGTACAGGATCTGAAGGTGCAGCAGGGTTATCAGGCTCTTTCTTACAGCCTACGATCACCGCAATGGCAATAAGCGTTGTTAGGATCGTTGCTTTGGTCTTCATTCGATATTGAGTTTTGGAGATGGTGTTAGCTGTTTCTGGCGGTTACACTGACTAGACGTAAATAAAGGCAAATGGCTGCCTCGCACTATTATCTTTTTGAACGAGATCCCGATCCTTGTGCGGAATTTCGTCATGATCAAGCCGCGTGAAACGTGAATTATTCAACCGCGACACTCACGGCACTCAACAACTTTTCGGCTTTACTGATGCGAACCATGTAAAGCCCAACGCTCAATTCACCTCTTTCCAGGATCAATGCAGAGGTGCCGTTCCCTTGCAAAGTGCGCAAGGTTCGCCCACTTACATCGATCACTTCGATCATGTGATCCTTGGTCAACACCTCATTGAAATCCAATCGTGTTCGGGTGTTGAATGGATTCGGAGTAACGGTCACGCCCAATTGGTCGTGGTCCGTAATATGCGTAATGATCACTTGATACGGGTCGCTCACAGCCACACATCCATATTCGCTGGTTGCTTGAACGGTGTACATACCCTTTTCGGTGGCAGTAAACTGTTGTTCCGTCGCATCCGTAACGATGGCACCATTCATGAACCATTGGTAGCTTTCACTTGCATTGGCTTCCAAAACTGAACCACCAAGATCTGTGACACTTGCCGTGAACAAGTTGCAATCCACCAAAGTGTTCAAAGTAGTGTTTGTGATCACCGGTTCGTTCAGGTCGAAGTAGATCGCGGCGGTGTTCGTGATCTCCGTGAGGTGGGGTGAACCTTCGTTCGGTTTGATGCGGTATTTGATGTAGCCATGACTTGCAAGCTCGTTCACATTGCTATCCGGCAATAGGATCTGTTGAAATCGGAATTGTGCTACGTGATCAGCATCCACTTGAATGTGTGTGAGCGAGTGTGATGCGCTAATGATATCCAATGAGTTTGGATCCACATCAAGATCAAGCGAGTCTAGTAATACCACGGTGAATGCGGTATCGGTACCCGTATTCTGGAACCTGATGGTATATTCCAACCAATCAATATCCACCGGCACCGCACCTGCCGGTCCATAACCTTGTGGCGTGACCAGTTTGTCGTTAGGGTCATAGGCACATGTTCCAATGAAGCCACCAGTGTTCGTGAAGACCGGTGTTGTCATATTTCCTGCATTAAATGTTGCTGTGAGGCTAGAGGAACTTCCGATCGGGCCGAGGGTAACAGCGATACCTATTGCGAAGTGTTGGAACCAACCGAGGCTGTCGATGTTCCAGTAATAGTGATCGCCAGATGTTGAATCAGGAGCCGGATACAAGTCATCCACCGTAATAGTCCCGAGTATCTCCACATCGATGTATCCATTCTGCGGAATGAATGTGCCGGTGTTGCGCAGATCCAGCCAGATACCAACTTCTCTGTTGCATGACCATGCTCCGCCAGTGGTTATTGAAAGATCAATTGACGTATCGGCGGTCGCGGATGGTGCTAGCCCAAAGTCGAGATCCGCCGCGATCGGTAACGCATTGGTCAGTGTTGCGCTCAACGTATCCGGGTTGTTAGTGACCGCATAGATCGGTGGATGTGTGGTCCACACATTCCATGTCCCAGTGTCAGCCGGCAGGTCGTAATCGCCAAAGCTGTTGGTCCAAACAAGAATATTGTTCGCATCGGTCTTTACTAGTTGGTAGGGTACTTTTTGGTCGGTGGGATCAAGCATGGCATCCACGTCAAAGTCGAGGAATACCGAACCTCGTAAGCGATATGCATCATAGAAATGATTCTGTTGCCAACTGATCGAACGGAATCGCACGGTCACGAGGTCGGGTACTGCATCATTGTTCAAGTCTGCATAGATCATGGCCGCAGCACTTTCGGCGGTGGGGTCGATCAACGAGTTGCCGCTCAGCTGCCCATTTCCGAGGTTCAAGTTGTAGTACGTCTGGTGCGTGTATCCGTTGCTTAATGCCCAAATAGCATCGAGGTACGAATCCCCATTGATGTCCTCTAAGATCAGTGTGCGCGGCATGCCTGGAGGTGTTGTGGAAAGTGTGTCACTTGTCATATTGCCAACGCCATTGTTGTAGTATCCCACGAGATAACCGTAACGGTATTCCAATATGTCAACGTCCATGTCACCATCAAGATCCCCTAGCGCGAATTCGTCCAAGCTAATTCCTCCAGGCACGGTGGTGAAAATGCCGACGCCATCACTTAAAACTATCGTGCCGCCGATCACCAGATCAATGGCTCCATCACCATTCATATCACCGGCTTTAACATCCCCCGTAAGTGCCAGTTCGATCGCCGCGTGTACCGTGAAGTCCCCTGAACCGTTGTTCTCATACCAACTCCCGGTACCGATCAGGTCCAGATCTCCATCGGCATCCAGATCCACTTCGCAACGCGAGGAACCAAGATCCGGCAATGTCCCCACGGTCCATGACGAGCCACCGTTGTTGTTCCAAATGATCGCGCAACTTGCAACATTGGTAATGATGTCCGGCAGGCCGTCGTAGTTGAGGTCAGCAGTTCTTGATACGCTCACTTTATCTCGATCTTCTACCACTATTTGCTGTCTCCCAAATGTGCCGTCGCCGTTGTTCGCATACCAGGACACCCAGTCGCCATAATAACTTGCCGTAACCAGATCCAGGTCGCCATCCAGATCGATATCGGCACCGGATAGATCGTATCCACCGGCCATGGTTTGGCAAAATCGTTTTCGTGCTCCGATAGTGCCATTGCCGAGATTCTCGAACCAGCCTGCGATATCCATGCCGCTGGAAGCGAGCAGATCCATGCGACCATCACCGTTCAGATCGCCGATGCTGTAAGAGGTACCTACTAGGTTGTAACCGCTCACCATTTCCACGTTCACGATAGTCCAAGATGCGCCATTGTCATTGAGAAGGATCTTCACATCGCAGCTCGTACCGCTAGTTACGCTGAAGTCCACATCACCATCACCATCGACGTCAGCGATCACCTGCGGATATCCGTACGGAATAGTATCGCCGATGGAGAATGCGCCTAAGCCGTTATTCGCGAACCATACTGTGCCGCCGGGAAGGCCAAAACCGATGACATCCGCATCACCGTCGCCATCGACATCGCCACAGAATGTCTTCGTAGGTGAAACGAGATCGATGATCACTTGCTGTGGTCCATAGGTTCCGCTACCCAGGTTTGCGTACCAACCCACTTGCGCATTATCGCCACCGATGATGAGATCCGCGAGGCCGTCACCGTTCACATCAGCGTACGATGCGCTTAAGGTGGTATTGGTCCCCGTGGGTCCTAGCGCCGCACCCTCGCTGAAAGTGCCAAAGCCGTTGTTCAGTAATATAGTCACGCCATTGGCCGTGCGGACAAGGTCGTCGATATCACCATCGCCATCCAGATCCTCCAACAAAAGTGCTGCGCCCCCGTTCGGAGAGAAGGCTCCCACCAAGGCCACTGCGCCCGTACCATCGTTGCTGTACCAGCTCCCATCGATCACCAGGTCGCCATCACCGTCGTCATCCATGTCGCGGATCAACACGCTTGCATTGTTCGCGATGTTGCCGGTGAACATAACCTGTTTGGGCGCGAATGCTCCGGTCCCCAAATTGCGATACCATGTGAGCTGCGTGCCGTACGTATATCCGCCAACAAGGCTATAAGTGATGGGGTCTACTAACCCATCGCCATCCACATCGCCGGCCAAGGTCTTTGAGGGGTAGGCCACATCACTCTCGAATGCGATCTGCACAGGACCGAATTGCCCGAAGATGAGACTAGTAGAGAGGATCAGGAAGAGGCTCAATGTTCTGCACATATGGATCGGTTTGGTAGCGTAAGATAGACGCAGTATAATGGGAATGGTTGTGCCTCTGGTAATTCCATTAGGAATATTTCCAAGTTCCAGTATCCTTGGCTGTCCTTTTCATTCACTAGCTCAATTCAAAGCCATGCACAATACGCATGATGCAGTAGGATGTCCGGATCTTAAACTATGGTAAATAGGTGTCAGATTTGGAATTTGACCGAACATATACTACCTTACGTGAAGAAAGAAAGCATAACCAATTCTAATCTCTAATTCATCATGGCAAGTACAAAAAGTACCATCGCAATTACACTCGCCGCATTAGCAGCGGGAGCAGCACTGGGCATTCTCTTTGCACCCGATCCAGGCAAAGAAACACGGAAGAAGATCTCCAAGAAAGGTGGCGATCTGCGTGACAAACTCGCAGCTATGGCCAATGAAGGCAAAGGCATTCTGAAGAGTATGAAGAATGATGCTGACGAGTTGGCAGACGACGCCAGTAACAAAGTGAAGCAGACCAAGGATCGTGCAAAAGAAGCTGTTCACGAAGTGGCAAATGGCGCTCGTGCAGCTGCGAAGAACTAAGGAGTTCCTTTACGATAATAGATCCCCGTACCGGGCCGAAAAGGCATGGACGGGGATTTTTTTGCTTCGTAAATTAATCGCCGACCATTAGTTGATCCTGATCAGTTCCTGGATCGCTGTAACTTTATGTTGTACGTACCCGTCACACAAAAAGAAATCCTCCCTCAAGGTGACTCTCTTCGACTATAATGCAGCTGTTGATGCTCATGCGGATGGGATCTATCGCTTTGCAGTGAAGCACCTGCGTGATCAAGAACAAGCGAAGGATGTGGTACAGGAAAGTTTTGCCCGGCTTTGGATGAAGGTGGATCAAGTGGATGCCAATAAAGTGAAAAGTTATTTGTTCACCACAGCGCACCACGCCATTGTGGATGAAGTTAGAAAAGGGACACGAAGTACGCGCTTGGAAGACCATCATGAACGCATGCAGCACGTAAGCCAGTCGCAGCCGGATCTGAAAGCCGTTCTTGATGCTGCGCTGGCTACATTACCGCCTATTCAACGCAGTGTGGTGCTCTTGCGCGATCTGGAAGGTTATGGTTATGAAGAGATCGCTGAGTTAGTGGACTTGAACCTGGCACAAGTGAAAGTGTACATTTATCGAGGCCGTTCGGCACTGAAGGAATACATCGGCCATTTGGAAACCGTATTGTGAGCACACGCATTGACCATACCAACTACGAGGCCTACCTGCTTGATCGCATGGAAGGAACCCTTTCACCAGCTCAAGAGCATGACTTGGAGGCCTTTCTATTAGCGAATCCTCATTTGATGCCGGATGATGAAGAGCTGCCTTCGTTGACGATAACGAAGGCATCGCTTTCCAACGTGGAGAAGAAGGCGCTTAAGCGCACTTTTCCTCCAGTTGGAATGCCGGGCGAAGGCCCATTGGGAGATATGCTGATCGCCCGGTTGGAAGGAGACCTTACACCGGCGCAACTGAATGCGCTGACGGCTTATCTTGTTGAAAACCCTGAACATCAAAGCGCGGAACGGATCTATGCGTTGACCAAGTTGGTGCCTGAAGCGATGGCCTTTGCAGAAAAGGGATCACTGGTAAGGGAATTGCCTCCTGTGGGAATGCCATCGCTGTATACCGCAGAGGATTTTTTGATCGCTCTAGCGGAAGGAGACCTGAACGCACAGCAAGAAGACGCGATAGTAAAGTTGATCGATCAAGATGCATCATTGGCACGCTCGTGGTCATTAGTGCAACAAGCTCGTGTGCAGCCTGAACCAATGGGGTTCCCTTATAAGGATGCATTGAAGAAAGGAGCGAAGGTGATCGCGATCGGAGCAGCCCGTTGGCAAATGGCGTTGGCCGTTGCAGCTAGTATCGCAATATTGCTCGGTGTTGGTTTCTGGATGTTGCGAGAGGATCCTCAACGTATTCCACAGGTGGCTGAGAAAATTGAACCTGCGAGCAACCTTAACAATACCACGACCAACGACGCTCCTACTCCTGACAAGATGGATGTTCTTTTGGAGCAGCAGGTCGCTGAGAATGAAGCGGTCATTGATGATAAGAACGGACCTTCGTCAATAGATCCGATCACCTTACAACAGAATAGAGCAATTAATGCGCCTCTGAAGAAGGAGAATGACATGCCATCCGTGCGACCCATACAACGCGATGAACCCTTGCAGTTTGCTGAGCAAAACGTCGTAGTCCCTCATGTAAAAGTTGATCGTCCGGTACTGGACAATGTTGAGGTTGCCGAAGTGCCTGATTACATTGAGTCCTTGGCCGAAGTGACCTCGCCAGCTACAAATACGAAGACGGTATCCGTTGGTGGATTGTTCGCATCTACCGTTCGTGAACGTGTTCTGGACCAACCCGATGCCACGACTGAACCGTTAGGCATTAGCGATGCCGTAGCGGCTGTCGATAAGGGTTTGAAAGTGATCGCGGGTGACAGATCCGGACTGACCATTGAAAAGACCGGTGATCGCCACCGTACGTTCGACCTGCGCTTAGGGCGCAACCTTTCCATTACCGCTAAGCGGTAGTACGGATCGCCGAACAGCGATCACCCCTGTATTACGTTGTTCTGGATGTTCTGCATCATCCTGCTACAGTGGGACATGTCCGCCGTTCCGTTCTCCTGCGTATCCACTCAACCAAAATTATTACCGTTCATCACAACCATCATTTGAACCTGTAACCGATCATGGGGTGTTGCTGTCTTATTCAGTGTAAACCAACAAATAGCAAACACAATGAAAACCATGATCTCCCGCTCCATTTTCTTGTTAGCAACGATCGCAATTCTTGGCCAGGCCAAGGCGATCAACCCACCCACAGCAGTTGTCGATAACTCATCCAAGCTTGCTGTCATGGAGCGCAACTTGGAACGTGCATTGAACCGGAACGTAGCGTTCCCAGTGTTGGCCAAAGAGAACATGCATGGTGAGGTGTATGTGAGCTTCGTGATCAATAAGGAAGGTAAGGTCGAGGTACTATCGTGCCACTCAGAGAACGTAGCATTGACGGAGTACGTTCTTCGCAAACTGGCCCGCATCGACATTGGTGAAAACCCTGAAGGTATATGGAAGACCACACATATGCGCTTCAATTTCCGTCCTGAGAACGGATGAGCGGATCGCCGTTCTTCCAGTGAAAGCCCTGCATTCGTGCAGGGTTTTCTGTTATTAAGGCGGATCAGGCCATGAGCGGGTTATTACAGGACCATTTTAATTCCATGGCGCCGCGGAGATCGGTCCATGAATGTACGGGTATTCATTGTCTGTTTTATTGCTCTCACGTGTAACAAACGAGACCCTACCTCGTCCTATGAATGAGGACTGCTAAAACCAACGACCATGCGCACCCTGATAACACTCGCCCTGATCTGCCTGATAACGGGCATTTATGCCCAGACCGATACCACCGGAACGCCTGAAGGCCTGGATGGGCGCAACTTGGTGGTCGGCGTTAAACCTGGCAAAGGACTCTATGCGGATATTATCAAGGCGGATACGACCGGAAATAAAGATCGGGACACGATCCGGATCACGACCAAGCGGAAGATCTTCAAGATCATTACGGAAAAGCGTGAATTCGACTCTACTAATGTTAACGTTGAGGAGCGGTTAAAGGATTTACGAAGAGGCCGTAGGAACGATTTCACATACTGGGCAGGCCTGGACGTTGGTGTGAACACTTTGCTTGGCCTGGATGGTGATGCCGATCTGGATAAGGACGCTGAATTCATGGAGATCGATAATTTGAAGTCCCGCTTTTTCAGCATCAATTTCATGGAACAGAAATTGGAATTCGGTAGCCACCATGCTGGCTTGGTAACCGGCCTTGGATTAGAGTTCGCGAACTACCATCTGAAGAACAATGTTCTACTTGCTTATGACCGTGATTCGATCTATGGAGTGCCGATGGAAAGCCCGGATTACCGCAAGAACAAGTTGCGTCAAATGGGTCTGCGTGTGCCGTTGATGTTGGAGTTCAACACAAAACGCGCGCCCCTGCCATCAGAGGATGAGATCCTTACGCGTACAGCAAAGAGCTATAGTCGAAAGAATAATGTACATCTTGCATTCGGTGTCATCGGTACGTGGTATTTCGATACCATGTACAAGCAGAAATACAGTGTTGATGGTGTGAAACACAAAGACCGTGACAAAGGAGATCACCTGCTCTTACCATACCGTGCAACCGCTACCGTGCGACTTGGTTACGGTCCTGTCAATGTCTTTGCGGAATATGCGCTTACTCCGTTGTTCCAGAACAACAAAGGGCCGGAACTCACTCCGTTCAATATTGGCATTACGCTCATCGGGTTCAATTGAACCCGGATCTTGCAGTAGATCTTCTGCTACGGCCCAATTTCACTGTGGTATCAATCGTTTCACTGGATTTCCTTTCGTCAGTAGAGCTCAGGCTATTCCTCCTCAATGAAATCCTTGATACCGTTGTGAATTTGATCCTCGCTACGAATCCTAATGCAAGATCCGGGTTAAAGCGTATGTCCAATTTCATATAGGGTTACTTGAACGTCCCCGTATGGTACGCGCGATGAGGGGTTGGATCCGGAAGCCGCAAGCACATCACCGTGACTTGCGGCTTCGCATTTAGGTATTCGCCTGTCAACACCTACTTTTGGCTACTTGTTCGCCAGTGCGGACATAGCTTACTTCAGCGTAACTAGATGGGCCGCATATTCGAAAAACGTAAACACAAGATCTTTGCTCGCAATGCCAAGTTGAGCAAATTGTTCAGCCGGATCGGAAAAGAGATCGCAATGGCCGTTAAGGCTGGCGGTCCCTCACCGGACAATAACCTCCGGTTGAAAATGGCCATGCAGAACGCGCGTGGCATGAATATGCCCAAGGAGATCGTTGAACGCGCCATAAAAAAGGCAGCAGGAGGGGATGAGGCGGATTATGCCGAAATGACCTACGAAGGGTATGCACCTGGGGGCATTGCGATCTTTGTTGAAACTGCTACAAACAACACCACGCGTACCGTTGCAAACGTTCGTATGTTCTTCTCGAAATGCGATGGAACGCTAGGTACCTCAGGGTCTCTTGCACATGTGTTCGATCGGAAAGCAGAATTCGTGATCGAGAATTCGACTTTGGGTGAACGTGATCTGGACGAGTTCGAGATGGAGTTGATAGATGCTGGCGCCGATGATGTGATCCGCGATGACGAGACACTTACGGTACTTGCAGCCTTTACCAGTTTTGGGGATATCCAACAAAAGCTGGAGGGCCTTGCTGTAGAGAGTAAGAGCGCTGAATTGAAACGATTCCCATTGAGTACGATCCCTGCTGATATCGATACGGCCCGGAACGTAATGAAGTTGATCGACCTATTGGAGGAGGATGAGGACGTGAATACCGTTTACCACAACATGGACCTGACCGAAGAGGTGGAGGCCGAGTTGATGAGTTGAACCTTTTCAACGTATTGGAACAGGTGAAACGCTAAGCTATTCACTTCACGCTTCAGTTCGAGGGTCTTTCGGAAGTGGGCTTTTCGTATGCTGGATCACTCACCGCAGAGGGCAGAGCCGCCAAGGTTGCAGCGTTTTTGACCGAATGGACCTAAGTATTCATAAACTTCGGAATTATGGGACTAGTGCCCTGAAGGTCGCGTAGCAAAACGGATGTGATACGTGGTGCCGTTCTCGTCACCCTGTACCGCCATGCGCCCATTAAGCTGCTCCACAAGACTGTTGATCAACGATACACCAAGTGTTTCAGGACTTGCATTGAGTTTTTCTTGTGGAATGCCTGTGCCATTGTCGGTGTAGACCATATCGTAATTCCTTTCGCTCGCGTGGTGGATCGACAACGATATAAGGCCTTCGGTACTTCCTTTGAAGGCGTGCTTGAAGGAGTTACTTATCAATTCGTTCATCAATAGACCCAGGGGAACCATGGTCGTAAGATCAAATGCGAGTTCCTTGTCGAGGTCCGTGCTATAGGAAATGCTCTCGTCCACATCATTGAATCGAACAAGCTCGGCGAACAATTCGTGGATATAATTTCCAACATCGACCGTGGCCAGCTCATCGCCTTGGTATAGTTTCTCATGGATCAATGCCATCGATGTAATGCGGCTTTGACTTTGAGCGAATGCTTCCTGTAATTCCTCATTGGCCAACGTTGCGGCCTGCATGCGCAATAAACTGGCGATGACCTGAAAGTTGTTCTTAACCCGGTGATGCATTTCCTTGATCAGCATCTGGATCCTTACATTTGCTTCTTCGATCTTTTTCTTTTCCTGATTGAGCGCCAAGGCTTGTTCGTTATCCCGCAATCGGGCTGCCTTCAGGTTCTCCTTCATCCGCGTAAGTGCGTTGCCCAACACGTCATTTGGACCACGGACCAATACACTGGTCTCGTAGTTCCCCTTACCAATGCTTTCCGCGCTACTGGCCAGGGAACGTATGTTGTCGATCATACTGTTGAAGGATTCGGCCATCTGTCCTATTTCGTCCGCACTGTTAACCGGAACGTCCGTACCAACTTCGCCCAAAGACAATGAACGCGCCGCTTGATTCACCTCATTCACCGTACTGCTTACACCGCGCAACACCACATAACCCATTACCGTTACCGCACCAACAACACCGAACAATGCGATCAGTACAATGATCAATCGCAAACGCGCATTACGCGAATTTGCAACGGTGTTCTGCACGATCAGTGCAAGCGAATGATCTTCCACTTCTTTCAGTTTATCCAAAGCACGAAGAGATAGCTCCCACCATTCCGTGGAAGCAATGTTCGTTCGGTCCAGCGTACGCCGTTCTTTAACCGTGCCAATGACCGATCGCATGAAATTCACATCGGCCCCTTGGAACACGGATTTATAAGTGGCCATTACCTCCGGAGGTGCATCACGTTCAAAGAGCAACATATTGGTCTCATACACAGAGACCTGTTCTCCTAATAGGGCCATCGTCTCCGCATAAACGGCTGGACTGTTCAATGCAATGCTTAACTGATCGCGCACAACGCTCAATGCTTCTTTGGCATTCAAAAGGCCAACGTGCGCGTACATACGATCCTTGGTCTCGGGGTCCAATTGAAGTTTCTGTACCCGACCAAGCTCATCCAACATGGTCTGGTCCAAAGTGCGGTATGCCCGACATACCGTACTTATATCCGTGAGCTTTTCCAGAACACGTTCGCGTAAGATCGGTAGGCTCGTAAATGCGCCGAATTCCTCCGCCGAATAGGTCGTTTTCCGTGTTGGGTCCTGTAGCGCGGCAATGCTAACATCCGTTCTTACGAATTGCACCTTCAGTTTCATGGGTGTCACTGGTCTGCCTATCAAAAATCCGCCACTATAGGCACTTTCCTTCTGGAGCTCATGCATCACATTGGCGAACAGACCGATGCGTTCGGTCTGGCCCTTGATGTACTCATAAACGGCGCTCCTCTTAATATTGGAGTCCACCTGCTTGCCAATGAGAAGCATCATGCCCAACACAGGTATGCCTAGTGTGAACATGAACTTCGTCCGTACGGGTAGGTCCGCAAATCGCCAGGTCATAGTGGCCGAAAGTACGCACCTGTTCGTGTCGATATTCCATGCCATGTGCATACGCACTTACTTTGGCACCGGCATTTGAACGGAACACCCCATCGTATTCTGATATGAAAGAACACTTCGACCTCCTCGATCAGCAGACTGAAAAAGCATTGGAAGGCGGCGGTCCGGCAAGGGTTGCAGCGCAACACAAAAAGGGAAAGCTCACTGCACGTGAACGCGTTGGTCTGCTCTTGGATGAAGGTTCTTTCCAAGAGATCGGTCAGTTGGTGACGCATCGCAGCCATAATTTCGGATTGGCTGAACAAAAGTTCTTAGGTGACGGTGTTGTTACCGGTTTCGGTACAATTGACGGTCGAACGGTCTACGTCTTCTCGCAGGATTTCACGGTGCTCGGTGGCTCGCTTGCTGAGGCCTATGCTGCCAAGATCTGCCGCATTATGGACCTTGCTATGCAGAATGGTGCACCCGTGGTCGGACTCAATGATAGTGGTGGAGCACGTATTCAGGAAGGTGTGGTCAGCCTTGCGGGTTATGCCGATATTTTCTACCGGAACGTTAGAGCCAGTGGAGTTGTGCCGCAGATCAGTGCTATTCTTGGACCGTGCGCTGGCGGAGCGGTCTATAGCCCTGCGCTCACGGACTTCGTGTTAATGACGGAAGGCACGAGCTACATGTTCGTGACAGGTCCGAATGTTGTGAAGACCGTTACGCATGAGGAGGTTTCCAGTGAAGACCTTGGGGGTGCTTCAACCCATGCGACCAAGAGTGGTGTCGCCCACTTTACAGCGGAGAATGAGTTGAAGACCATTCAACAATTACGTCAACTGATCGCCTACATTCCCAGTAATTGCGAAGAGGATCCGCCACAGTTACCCTACACGGCCTCTGATGAATTGCGCCCCGCACTCGATTCGATCATCCCCGATAACCCGAACCAACCGTACGATATACGAGAGGTCCTGAATGCGGTGATCGATCCGGACAGTAGCATGGAGGTGCATGCCGAATATGCGCGGAACATGGTCATTGGTTTTGCACGTGTCGCAGGCCGGACCGTTGGCTGCGTTGCTAACCAACCGACTGTACTTGCAGGAGTGCTGGACATTGACGCTTCCGTAAAAGCCGCTCGTTTCGTTCGATTCTGTGATGCATTCAATATCCCATTGTTGGTGTTCGTGGATGTTCCGGGATTCCTACCTGGTACCGATCAGGAATGGCGTGGTATCATCAACCACGGTGCGAAATTGCTTTACGCATTCAGTGAAGCAACGGTGCCGCGTATAACGGTGATCACGCGCAAAGCATATGGTGGCGCGTATGACGTAATGAACAGCAAGCATATTGGTTGTGATATGAACTATGCATGGCCCAGTGCGGAGATCGCCGTGATGGGTGCGAAAGGAGCAGCGGAGATCATTTTCAAGAATGAGATCGCGAATTCCAAAGATCCTAAGGCCAAGCTACTGGAAAAAGAAAGCGAGTACAAAGAGCAATTCGCAAATCCCTATGAAGCGGCTGCACGGGGGTTCGTTGATGAAGTGATCAGGCCTTCGGAAACGCGAGTAAAGATCATGGCTGCGTTGGAAATGCTAAGGAACAAGGTGGACTCCATGCCAAAGAAAAAGCATGGGAATATTCCGCTGTAGTTCATGCCTACCTTGTTCGGCCGGAACTATGGACAGCACGATCTTGGCATTCTAAGAATGAATAAGGATGTTCTCCGTATGCTAATGTTGTTCTTCACGGAGGTCTTGCTTTCGTTAAGAATTCGAATTTTCGTAAAAAAACAGTGAACATGAACAAACACCACTTCTCTTCCCGCTCGCTCTTTGTTTTCGCACTTTCTGCAGGCATTGTACTTACCGCTTGCAAAAAGGATGATGATCCTGAACCAGCTGCTCCTGATGGAGGTAGCACTTCGTCGACACCAAGTACAACTCCGAATTTCGTGGATGCGGATGCCTCTTTGTGGGGTGTTAAGACCTGGACGACCACAACGACACCAATTGGTAATGTCACCGTAGAGATCGGTGTCGGTATAGCGGTATTCAGTAATGATGATTTCGCAAGTTTCGTAAATGTGGGTACTGTTGGAGTGAATGGGACGGACTTAACGGCACAGTCCAATAATAGCTATACGTCAACACCATCACAGGCCAACCCATTGGGGATCGACTTTAGCAACAGTAACACGGACTGGACCGTTGCTGGCGATAATGGGTTCGCAGGTTTTACGCGCAGTGTCCCGGAGTTCGCATTTCCTGCAATTGACGCGGTCTCAAGCAGTGATGTGGTGGTTCGTGCAAATGGCTACACGCTTACGGTTCAGGCCGTGGCAAGTGCGGATAGCATGTTATTCCTGGTCGGTAGTGTTGCGAAAACCCTCGTGGGTAGCGCTACTTCCTGCGACTTTACCGCTGATGAGCTTAGTGGATTAGCCACTGGTACCAGCCTTGTGCAGGTTGCTGCATATTCCTACATCAACGAAGATCAAGGTGGGAAGAACATCTACTTCGGAAAGGAAACAGTGCGGACGAAGACAGTTACCATTCAATAGGTCCGCTCTCTCTACTGCGTTAAAAGAACGCCGTTCAACAATGGGCGGCGTTCTTTTTTGTTCCTGGGTCATCGCATCCCGATCAAAACAGGTTTGGGGTCACCTAAATAAACCCGAGCAACAGACCGATCGCGATCAACACCAACATGAACCCAACGATCAGTTGAACACTGCGTAGCGTGATCTTGGGAATTAGCCGTTTGCCGATCACGGCACCTAGGAATGCAGCAGCAGTGGCCAGTATAAGTATCACGCCTTGTTCACGCAAAAAACCATCCGGCATCGATCTTAAATAGATCGGTATCCGCACAATATCCACCAACACGGCGATCACTACACCGGTTGCTATGAATGAGGCCTTATCCAAGCCACAGCGCAATAAAAAAATGCTGCGTAATGCCCCTTGGTGCCCACTGAGTCCTCCGAAAAAACCACTCAAAGCACCACCCGGAACAAGGTATTTACGAGGTAAGGACCAGCTCTTACTGTTCGGGATCAATTCCAATACTGCAAAGACCAACATCAATATACCGATCACCAATTTCGTAATGCTCACAGGCCCATGGAGTCCATTATAAAGCGGTGATAGACCTTCAAGACGGGTAAGCAATAATGCACCGATCCACGCGCCAATGATCCCGGGAACACCGAAGCGTAATACCACACCAAGGTCAGCGGTTCGCCATAGCAGACCCGTCTTGAAAAGATTATTCAGCAAGTGAACGACCGCGGTCAATGCTACAGCGATCTCCAATGGAAAGAACAACGCAAATACAGGTAGCAGCAACGTGCCTAATCCAAAGCCACTGATCAATGTAAGAACCGATGCGAGCAATGCCGCAAGAATGATCAGTACCTCTTCCATATCTTGTAGGCGAAGTTAGTTTTTCATGCAGTAGCGGCGGTGGGGCATACAATACTGAGGTCATTATGTCACACTCAAAGCAACAGGAAAAGATGGCCATTTCGTACCTTGGTCCTTCAATCACAACACGTCAATAAAAATGATCATGAAACTTCTGTCCTTAAGCGTACTTGCATTATTCACGGTCATCCCTCACGAACCACTTCCGGACCTCGCTATTGGTGGGACCTTGCCTGCAGCTGATAAGGTGATGATGGATGTTTCAGGTACCAGCACTTCATTGAGGGATCTGGTCGGTAACAATGGCCTGCTTGTTATTTTCTCTTGTAATACGTGTCCGTTCGTTATTGGTAGCGAAGGCAGTGTTGGTTGGGAAGGACGATACCCTGAACTTGCTGCAATGAGCGCACGTTCCGGAATAGGAATGGCCATGGTGAATAGCAACGAGGCCAAGCGTGATGACGGAGATGCATTCGCTGATATGCAGGCCCGCTATAAGGAAAAGGGATTTCGTGGATCGTACCTTTTGGATGAGAACCATGTCGTTGCAGATGCCTTCGGTGCGCGTACTACGCCACACGTCTTTTTGTTCGATAAAGACATGAAGCTTGTGTACAAAGGCGCGATCGATGATAATGTTTCCGATCCCGCTGCGGTAAAAGAAAAGTGGTTGGAGAATGCGTTGAACGCATTGGCGAGTGGTGCAGCCATTGATCCAGCAACAACACGGAATGTGGGTTGCAGCATTAAGCGCATTAAGCACGAGCATTGATCTTTTCAATTCTTGACCTTTTGATTTTTTAATACGGCGGTGTGGCTAAGAGCTTCACCGCCGTTCGTTTTTTGATACACGCGTATTTCCGTCGGATTGGACTTCTGCCCGTGGATCGGCGGGTTTGTTGAAAAGAACATTTCGGCACCCCGGTCGAGCGATGTTCCTTTGTAGCAAAGGCAACACATGAACGTTCTATTGATCGGCAGCGGAGGAAGAGAGCATGCTATGGCTTGGAAACTAGCGCAGAGCTCACTCCTCGATGAACTTTACGTAGCTCCTGGAAACCCAGGTGTGGTGCGCCATGGAAGGCAAGTGGTACTTGATCTGAACGATCAGAAAAAGGTGCGTGCATTCCTGAAGGAAAAGAAGATCCGCATCATCGTTGTTGGGCCCGAAGGACCGTTGGTGGATGGATTCCACGATCGCATTGCAGAGGATCCCACGCTCAAGGACGTTACCGTTATCGGGCCACGCAAGATCGCTGCACAGTTGGAGGGCAGCAAGGATTTCGCGAAGGAGTTCATGTTCCGGCACAACATTCCAACAGCCGCACACCGCACATTCGTTAAAGGTCAATTGAAAGAAGCGGAGGAGCATTTGGATCGCATGACCGAACCCTATGTGATCAAAGCCGATGGCCTCGCTGCAGGCAAAGGAGTGATCATTACAAATGATAAAAAGGAAGCACTTCGAACGATCAAGGGAATGCTTGATGGCTCCAGTTTCGGAGATGCAGGTCAAAAAGTGGTGATCGAACAATTCCTTAAGGGCATTGAGCTTTCCGCATTCCTCATTACTGATGGCGAGCATTTCAAGATACTGCCATCAGCAAAGGACTACAAGCGTATTGGTACAGGAGATACGGGTCCGAACACCGGAGGTATGGGGGCGGTTTCGCCAGCTCCGTTCGCGGACAAGGACTTCATGCAGAAAGTACACGACCGTGTTGCTGCTCCCACTATTCGTGGCTTGCGGAAAGAGGGTATTGACTACCAAGGGTTCTTGTTCATGGGACTTATGAACGTGAACGGCGAACCGTATGTGATCGAATACAACGTACGGTTAGGTGATCCCGAAGCACAATGCATTCTGCCACGTCTACGTAGCGACCTGCTGGATCTCTTCGAAGGTATTGCGTCCGGTACGTTAAGCGAATGCCACGTGGATGTTGAGGACCGCACAGCTGTTACGATCGTAATGGCCGCTGAAGGATATCCCGGTAAGTATGCCACTGGTGAACCGATCCTCGGACTCGAGAGCGTTAAGGATGCATACGTGTTCCAATCCGGAACGGCAATGAAAGGAGATCAGCTAATAACGAACGGTGGTCGCGTGCTCTCCGTGACCGCATTCGGTAAAGATCTGGAACAGGCGATCATGGCCACCTATCGTTCGGCCGCGTTGATCAATTTCGAAGGTCGGTATATGCGGTTGGATATCGGTTTGGACCTCGTAAAGAAGCCCACTGGAAAAGCCGCAACTCCCCAGAAAGCGTAAAATGCAGATCAAAAGGCCAATAGCAGCATTTAAGCCAACGTGCTGTTCTTTTGTGCCTTCTTGTTGTATTTACCTTGTAGGTTCAACCAGTAGATCAGTCCGATGAACAGGGTGATCGAGATCAAGATATTAGGCAACCATCCCATACCTACCAATAGGCTAAGACAGGTTTCCGTAAAGTGGCCAATGGCGAAGAAGATCTTTTGCATGCTGCGTGCTCTTGAGCGCGGCCAAAGATAGCGATCAGGAGTTACCAACGTAAAATCATGCTCGCAGGCCTATTTCGAAGCAATCGCCCAGCAGTTCTTGCGCTTCTGATGGTTATTGTACCCGCGCTGTTCCTGCCCTGGGTCTGGGATGCAGGTTCGACACCGCGTGTATCCATGCCATTTCATCAGGCCATGCTGGTCCTGGTAAATGAAACGAGCTGGATCCGCGGAACGGCTGGTATGGTCGTTATCATCCTGGTCGCTATTCAATTGACCGCGCTTGTCAATAATTCTGAGCTGATGTTGCGCCGGAACCATCTGCCAGCGTTATTCTTCCCGTTATTGCTTGCGGCTTTTGGCGACCCGGTGCCTATAGGGCCCGCACTATTCGGAATGCCTTTCCTTTTGTTCGCGCTGCAACGCACGTGGTCCATTACGAACATGGGTAGTGCGTTAGGACCCTTATTCGATGCCGGATTGTTGATCGGTATTGCCTCGCTTTTCTATTTGCCCTACGCCTTCATGGTCGTGGTGGTGTGGGCTTCGGTCTCCGTGATCCGCCCATTCTTCTGGCGTGATCATTTGGTTCCTTTTCTGGGTGTTGCTGTGGTGCTTTATTTGGCATGGGGGATACTGAAGTTGATGGGCGTGGAGCATTGGAGGCCTTTGTATACGATCATGGACCGAAACACGCTTTCGACACATGAAGTAGTTCGATCACAACGGGTGCTCTTCTATTTTCTGTTAGCGGCCTTTATAGGTACAGGAGCACTGGCATTCGCAAAAGGCTATGGCAGTGGCGTAATGCGCGAAAAGAACTTGCGCTCTTCGTTCCTTGCGTATTGTGCGGCAACCATTGTATTGAGCGGGCTGCTTTGGATGCTTTCCAAACGCTTTCCGCCCGTGATCGTAGCGGTTCCTTTGGCCATTTTATGCGGGTATGCCGTAAACACCAATAAGCGTGCGTGGGTTGGGGAACTCGGTGTGCTGGCACTGGGAGCACTAGCTGTTTGGGGCATGTGGGGTTGAGTTGGTCGAGTGCTCCACAAGCCATCCCCAATGCTCAGAGGACAATGAATTGCGGCTCCCGTCAAATGCCAAGACCACTAGAACCAACCACCTCCGTAACTTCGCGGTCGGTTAACAATTGATCCACTCCTGTTATGAAATTCGGCATAGTCACTTTTCCTGGTTCCAACTGCGATGAAGACATGGCCTACGCGCTAGGTACATTGATGGAGCAACCCGTTGAACGGCTTTGGCATAAGGAAGTGGACATGAAAGGCGTTGATGTGGTGGTTCTGCCAGGCGGGTTCTCCTACGGCGATTATCTACGGAGCGGTGCTATTGCGCGCTTTTCTCCGGTGATGCGTGCGGTTGCACATCACGCTGCGAACGGCGGGATCGTGATCGGCATTTGTAATGGATTCCAAGTGCTTTGCGAAGCGGGCCTGTTGCCCGGAGCGCTTATGCACAATGAAGGCCAACAGTTCGTTTGTGAGAACGTCTATATCAAAGCGGTTACTCAACGAACCAAATTAACGCGGTCAATACCGAACAAAGCGTTGAAGATCCCCATTGCACATGGTGAAGGACGCTATCATGCGGATGAAGCAACGTTGAAAGGTTTGAAGGAGAACGATCAGATCCTATTCAAATACTGCGATAGCGAAGGACGCACATTCGATACGGCGAACCCAAATGGATCCAAAGAGAACATTGCGGGCATCTGCAACAAGGAGCGCAATGTGTTCGGCATGATGCCACATCCGGAACGCGCTATGGATCCTAGACTAGGGAATACCGACGGCCGCTTTCTGTTCGACTCCTTGTTGAAGGATGTCCTTGTGCGTTCGTAATAACGGCGTGAATCCACCCTCGATCACGTTCTGGGACTCGGTTCCATAGAATGTGAGAACCGGGTCGCTCGAATGCGAATTCCATTCCGTGAATGTAAATTCTGGATGTGGTCTCGCTTCAATGGTGGTCGGGATGTTCTTGAATGAACGGATACGTTTACGGCCCGGAGCCAGCTCGCGACCATTCACCAAGAAATGGCCTGATCCTGGATCGGGAGCAATTATCGTAACGGTATGTACTTCATGCCCCGTATGTTCCCCGAGATACTGCATTAAGAGGGGACCGCGCTCTGCTATCATTTCATGGACTTCCTCTAGTGCTTGATGTGGATCCGGACGGTCCAACTGGCCTTCCCATCGTTTTTGATCCTCCGCAAGAACCGCACTGTTCGCTTGGTAAATGCTATCCGCAATGGCTTGTAGGTTGAATGGATCCAGAATAGTGGCTTGTAACGCTACCATGCGGATCAACAGACGCTCCTGAATTTCGGGATGTGCCAACAACAACGATAGATAGGGGGCTTCCAATTCCGTGGACATGCACATGCGCCGGACGCTATTCTCTTTCGGGGCACTCCAGAGATCCATATCGTAAAGGACCCAGCGCCACCTTCCTGGTTCACCATTGTTATGCGGCCGATAGCATCGCACGTTCAGGTCATGGTCCGCACGACCTGTATACAGATCCATGCAGGCCAGATCGATCAAACTTTCCAGGTCGATCAACTCCTCGATCTCCTGCATCGGGGCTTTCTGTTCGATCAGCCCAATTGCGTGGTGTAGGTCGGTATTACTGCCGCAGATCGCACGCAATGCCGGACCGACCAACACGTCCAGATCAGCGGTACCGCTCAAAGCGCACAACCATTCTTCATCTTTCGGCGGCATCCAACGATAGGTTCCCCAGTAAACATTGTTCAGGTAAAGCGGCCACGTCGTTGAAGGCTGTACATCCAGCGCTAGCTTGCCTTGGCTAACAACGGATTCCATGATGGTATTATGCAAGTAGCCGTTCGGACTTGCATCTGCACGTAGGATCGCTTCGGTATAAAATGCATCATCCGGGAAAGGGAAACCAATTCCAGGGCCTGCATATTCCTCACGTGCAAATAGTTTGAATGAACGCTTTTCCATTCCTCGTGATCCACTTCCACTGATCCGTATCCCTGCTGAAATGCTGCCTTGATGTTCGGTAGCATTGGCTTCAGATGTGAGGAACTGTACAACCACTGGACGCTCCCATTCCTTGCCCGTGCGGGTGTTATTGGCGAAAGCACCTTTCGTATAGATCCCTGTTCTATCATTCCAAAGATCTTCCGGCTCCGTGGTTAGGTGGATCGCTCGGTGCAGCGTTGGTTCAAATACGTACGACGCATGCATCTCAGAACTAGGTAAGGACCCTTTCCGGTATGCGATCGCACGGACCGTCTTCGTTCCAGTGACCTCTATCGGAGATCGCCACCGTTCACTATGTTGGCTCGGAGCAGTGCCATCCGTGGTATAACGGATCTCATCGTGTTCATCGCCAACAAGATCAAGTTCGAACGGTGTGATCCGGATACCCGCTTGCACAGAGGGAGTAGGCGTGGCTGTTCGCGCAATTGCATAACCCGGATAGCGATTCGCGGCTCCCGGAGTGGGTGTGTCAAAGATCGTAAAGCTGCCGTCACCACTGTTCTCTCTGCCGAGACTTAATGTCGCCGATAGTTCGGAATAGGATACTGAATCCATAATGGTTCTACCGTCCGCAGCGACCAATTGGACGGATGCACCGGAACGCGGCAACGTAGCCCGAATGTGGTCCGGCCCTAAGGCTGGTTCACCATCACACCACAGAACGAAATAGCAATCTGCAGGAATTACCATTGGGGCATCTATCATGTGCCTAACACCGTTGATCACCAACCGCGTACCCAACAATTGATAGGAATCAGGACCTGCGTTGTACAATTCCACCCAATCGGAGATCTTGCCTACTTCCGCATTTGGTTCGAAGGCATGCGCTGCCTGCAATTCATTGATCGTAACCGTTTGCGCGGAAGCGGGATCAACAAGGAGGAAGAGACACAAGAAAAAGCCAAGAATGGTTTTCACCGGCCAAAATTAGGGCATAGGGTAATGCGGGCCGGGATATTTTCCACCGACCCACTAATGCCATTGCGGATCGTGGCCTCCAAAGTGCTATGGGTATATCGATACCATGTACAATGCGCTGCGCTTTGCAGTGGTGTTGCACTTCGGAATGGCCGTATATTTACGTTTCCAAATACAACGTGGATGTCAGAGGTTGAATTAAAGAAACGGTTGATCAGTCGCATTCAGCGTTCTAGAAATAGCGCATTACTGCGCGAGGCGCTTAGGTTGTTCGGTACCGATGAAGCGGATCTGGAGCTTTATAAGTTGAATAAAGACCAACAGGCATCGATCGCTAAAGGAAAGCAAGACGTTAAGGCGGGCAGAACGCTTTCTTCACGCGACGCGGATAAGGCCGTGGATGAATGGCTCGGAAAGTGATCTGGACCGCAAATGCGCAAAATGAGCGTTTGCAAATTTTGACCTATTGGGCGGAGCGGAACGGTTCGTTCCGATACAGTGAAAAGCTGGATAGTATGTTCCGTACAGCGTTACGTTTGATCGCTGTACATCCAAAACTAGGAAGATCAACAAGTGACCCGGACGTGCGGGTTAAAGAGGTAGGTGAACACAAGATCTTTTATAAGACCACCGCATCTGAAGTTCATGTACTTTCTGTTTGACATGCAAGCAGAGATCCAGCTTCGCAACCATTTTAGTTCCATTGGTCGACCCTCCCGGGCCTACAGCGCATTCTTCGTCACCCAGATCCGCCAGCCTACGATCAGTTTCTGGAATTTACTCAGGCGTTGAAGGTCCTTGTCCCACAGTCGTGGAAGAATTGCCTTGTTGATCTTCGCCACTAGGCGGAACAGGTTCTTACGCATTGTTGGGAGTAAGTTCTTCCATGCTGCAGTGCTCGCCCGGCCACTCCAGTTCTATGGTGGCGTGGTGTATGCCAAGTGTTTTCAACTTATTTCGCGCTAAGATCTTTATCTCGGAAGCACGTGTGGCATCTACATCACCCAATACAATGTGAACGGTGTGGATCATGAAGGAACCATCCAATGTCCAAGTATGCTGATCATGCAACTCGGCAACACCGGGGATCTGTTTCAACTCGGCTTCCAATTCCTCTGCGTGGATCCGGTGCGGTTGCGCTTGCATCAAGATCGCGGTGCCATTGCGTAACGTGCCGAATGCGTTGTACAGAATGAACAAGCTGATCCCGATGCTCATCAATGGATCGATCCAAGCAAATCCGGTGAAATACATGATCACGGCACCCACCAGGACCGCCGCCCAACCCAACACATCTTCCAATAAGTGAAGGTAGGCTCCGCGTTCGTTCAGTGTTTCTCCACCATGCAATTTCCAAGCAGCGAAGCCATTCATCGCCAACCCGAAGATCGCAATGCCGATCATGCCCGGCGTATCCGGTAGCTCATTGTCCCAGAGCCGCGGAATGCTGAAGAACAACATGCCTAATGCACCAGCGATCAACACCAACGCCGTGAGCCAACCGCCCAACATGCTATACCTGCCATAACCATAACTGTACCGCGCATCGCGGCCTTTCATTGCTACGCGTTGTAACCACCACGCGGCACCCAACACCAAACAATCGCCACCGTCGTGCATGGCGTCGGTGATCACCGCAATGCTGCCGGTCCACCAACCACCAACTGCTTCAATGATCGTAAAAGCTAGATTGATGTAGAACGCAGTACGCAGCGCAATGGCACTGGCCATACTCGGCTCGCCGTGCGTGTGTTCATGACCGGCATGGTCATGCGCGTGTGCATGCGCGGGTGACATTTGGCGAAGGTAGGTGGAGGAGTTAATTTCCGAATAAGCCCATGGTCAGAACGAGCCGTCCTATTCTGTTTTTAGACCAACCCCCACACCCTCACCCAACAACAACCCGCCCGGTCTTCTTTGCCAACTTTTTTTTGGCCTCGGTCATTTTTATGATTTCCTGCAACGTGGCGATCACGTTCAGTTCATCGGCGGTCTTCAGGTCTTCTTGCTTGTCCCGGATCATGCGGTCCACGCGGCGCTCTTTCAAGATGTCCACAGCTTCTTCAAGTGCATCACGCAGCGCTTCACTTTCGCGTTTCACATGGATCTTGTGGCGAGCTTTCCAGTTCGGACTTAGGTCATGTTTCTCCGTTAGAAGGTCTATGGCCATGGCGCGCCAGTTCTCTTGTTCGTGCCCAACGTAGCGGGCTGCATCAATGGTTTCACCTAAGTTGCTCTTGTGCCGGTAGTCGATGTAGATCTCGCGGAACAACGGTTCGTCAAAGAGGATATCATCCAGTGCCAACAGCTCGAACATCAACTCGGCCACGCTGGTTTCTTCTTCTTCGGCATTGCCTTCTTCATCCTGGAATTTCACCATGATCCGTTCGTGTCCATAGCTCAAGAGCATGCGGAGGAGATCACGTTCCTGTGGTGCGGTGCCGAGGTCCTCTACGATCGGTTGTGGCGCTGATAGATCAGGAGCCAAATGTTCTTCCGGAACAAAGTCGCCGCCGAGTTTTTTCTTGTACTGCCGGCGCAGTACCTTGTTCATTTCGCTGATCAAGGCCTGTTCGTTGATCTGCAACAAGGTGCTGCATTGTTTCACGTACAATGCACGCAGGACCAGATCCGGAACCAACGCAACGCTCTCCACGATCTCGTGGATCGCAGCTGCTTTTTTCACCGGGTCATTGCCGCTATCGGCCATGAGCAGTTCGGCCTTGAAGACCAGAAAATCCTGAGCGTGTTCCGTGAGGTGTGCCGTTACCTCGCTGCTGCTGTGGCTTTTCGCGTAACTGTCCGGATCCTCGCCCTCCGGGAACGTGACCACTTTTACATTCAATCCTTCTTTCAAGATCAGATCGATACCGCGCAAGCTGGCCTTCATTCCAGCGGCATCGCCATCGTACAATATGCAGACCGTGGCCGCGTAACGCTTGATCAAACGAACTTGATCCTCTGTCAAACTGGTACCGCTGCTTGCCACAACGTTCGTGATCCCCGCTTGGTGTAAGCTGATCACATCCGTATAGCCTTCCACCAAGTAGCACAGTTCATGCTGCACGATACTTTTCTTGGCTTGGTAGATACCATAAAGCGACTTGCTTTTTATGTACAGCAAGCTCTCTGGACTGTTGAAATACTTCGGTAGTTTTTTATCGCTCTTCAATGTGCGCGCACCGAAACCGATCGGCGAGCCGCTTAGTCCGTGGATCGGGAACGTAACACGGCCTTGGAAAAAATCCCAAGGAGATCCATCGCTCTCTCTGCGTTTGATCCATCCCGCTTTCGCCAACAATTCCGCGTTGAATCCGTTGGCTTGCGCTGCGTATGCAAACGCATTGCCTTGTTCCGGGACATAGCCCAATTGGAACTCTTTGATCGTGGCATCGGAGAAACCGCGTTCGCGGAAATAGGAGAGCCCGATCCGCTTGCCCTCGTCCGTTTCCCAGAGCTGTTCCACGCTCCAGTTCATGGCCCATTGCTGGATCACGGAAAGGCTTTCGCGTTCGCTTTGCGCGATCTCCTGTTCCGGTGTTTGTTCTTCTTCCGGTAGGTCGATGTTGTACCGTTTCGCAAGCCACTTCAGCGCCTCGACATAGCTGAGGTGCTCATGCTTCGTAAGGAAGGTGATGCTATCACCAGCTTCGCCACAGCCGAAGCATTTGTAGATGCCCAGATTCGGGGTAACATTGAAGGAGGGTGTTTTCTCGTTGTGGAATGGACACAGTCCCAAATACCGCGAACCCTTCCGTTTCAACGCAACGAATTCGCCCACTACTTCTTCTACGCGAGCAGCTTCTTTTACTTCCTGAATGGCGTGGGGCGCGATCATTACCGGGGTGTGAAATTACACTAGCGACCGCAGCCGTTGATCCAACGGGTACAATTTACGGTTGGTGCTATTTCAGCTCCACACCTAAGCTATCGAACTGGGCGGTCTTGATCAATACGCCTTTACGATCATAGAATCTCCATTCTCCGACCTTGAGATCGAGCTTGTATTGACCGCTGTAGAACAACATTCCATTATCGTGGAAGACTTCGTTCAAGCCATTCTGCTTTCCATCGCTATACACGGTCTTACTGCGAATTGTGCCATTCCCGAAGTAAGAGGTCCACGGCCCTTGCCGTTCGCCATTCTCTTGCAGACCGGTCATTCTACCAGCATCCGGGATCTTAATGTCCTGGATACCATCCTTGCGGACCGAAGCCTTGATCGTATCCTTTGGTGCGGTATTTATTTCTTCTGCCGGCGGTTGTGTTTTCTGAGGTGCTTGTTGCGGTGTACAAGCCACAAGAGCTCCAACGAACGCAAACCATACGGTGGTGTGAAGTAGGTGATCGATGAATTTCATTGTTCCGGATACGTTGTCTAGTGCGTTCTTATTTCGTTCGCTCCACGGTCAGTTGTACAAGGCCTTCCAAGGCGTCGCGGTATTCGTTCTTCGGAAAGGTATGCAGTGTTCCGATGGCTTTGTCGCGGTATTCGAGCATGCGTGCATGCGCATGTGCGATCCCACCTGCTTCCGATACCATTTCCACCAAACGCTTCACCGATCGGTCATCTTCGTTCTTGTTCTTGACCACATCGATCATCCACCGACGATCGGACTTCGAGACCTTGTCCAGTGAATAGATCAATGGGAGCGTCAGTTTTTTTTCTTTGATGTCCAACCCGGTCGGTTTGCCAATGTCCTCACCATTGCCATAGTCGAACAGATCATCCTTTATCTGGAAGGCGATGCCGGTGTGTTCCCCGAATTTATGCATGCGTTGCACGGCTTCAAGAGGCTGGCCTGCAGCGCTTGCTCCACTTGCACAGCACGCAGCAATAAGACTGGCCGTTTTCTTGCCGATGATGTCGAAATACACGTCCTCACTGAAATTCAAGTTCCGTGTTTTTTGCAGTTGAAGCAATTCGCCTTCGGACATTTCCCGAACAGCAGTACTGACGATCTTCAGTAACTGGAATTCATCTTTTTCGATCGCGAGCAACAAGCCTCGGCTTAACAGGTAATCGCCGACCAATACCGCGATCTTGTTCTTCCAAAGCGCATTGATGCTGAAGAATCCGCGACGCATGGAGCTGCTGTCCACCACATCGTCATGGACCAAGGTTGCCGTATGAAGCAATTCGATCAAACTTGCAGCGATGAACGCACTGTCCTTCACAGGCCCGAACTGCTTCGCACTGAGCAAGGTGAACATCGGCCGCATTTGCTTGCCTTTCCGCTTAACGATGTAGTGCATAACCCGGTCCAGCAGCGCGACCTTACTGCGCATGGCTTCTCGGAAATGCGGCTCAAAGGCCTTCATTTCCTCGGCGATCGGCCGCTGTATGGCTTCAATGGTCACCAATGCTTGCACCCTCGAAGAACAAATGGCCTGCCGGGAACGGCAAAGATGGCGAACACCGCACGTTGCCGCGCAACCTTTTTCAAGATTCTCGTCTGCGTTGGGTAAGCCTACAACTACCTACCTTCGCAACGCATGAATTCCCGTTCCTCCATTTTTCGCAGTTTCCTGCTGATCGCTGCCTGTACGTTGAGTATGGTGGCCATGGCCCAAAAGGAAAAACCGAAGACCCTTTTGTACAAGGACCGGGTAAATGCAGCATTCGACACGGTGAATTGTGTGAAAAACGTATTCAAGATCAACCCATTGCTCTTTTTTCGAGGAGAGATCCCGCTTTATTATGAACGTGCGCTTACACCGCGATTGAGCCTTGAGGTCGGTATTGGCGTTACGTATCGGAATTTCCTGGCACTATCCATTGCTGGTGATGATGCCGACGATTATGGAAGAGGTGTTGAGATCCAAGCTAACCCCAGTTTTCACATCGGTGCACGTTATTATCATCAGATCGATATTGAGCCGCAAGGGTGGTATTCGCAGCTTGAATTCGCTCACTTGGAGTATTCCAAGAAGATCCTCCATAAGGACTCATTAGGACGCTTCCCGGAAGATCCGCAACGTTCGCTTGATGTGCGCACCTACAATGACCTCCGGTTATACATAGGTTACCAGTTGTTCAGTTCTTCAAGCAATTGGATGTGTGATATCTATGGTGGGGTCGCTATGCGATCGCGTCATTCAGTAAAGGTCATTGAGGAAACACGAGTGGACTTTACCAATAGTCGGGTTGAGTACCTCTACAGTACTATAGAGTCCGATGATACGGTTCCCGCATTCTTCCTTGGGTTCAAGGTCGGTCTAGGGTTCTGACAAGCAGCTTGAAAAGCGAAGATACTACTTCATCACCCGCTCACCGTCCTTTATAGCAGGCGTATTCTTGTTCGCCAACTGGCCACAGGCTGCATCAATGTCCTTTCCACGGCTGCGGCGAATACGAGCGACAATGCCCTTGCTTTCCAAGTGGTACATGAATGCTGCTGCATCCTCATCACTTGAACGTTGGAAAGATCCCTTTACGTTCGCGCTAGCATCGATCGGATTGTATTCGATCAGATTCACTTTCGAATCCACGTCGCTTGCATAGCGCACAAGGTCTTGTGCATCTGCGATGGAATCGTTGAACCCCTTCAATAGAATGTACTCGAAGGTGACATCCTTTTTCGTCATGCGGGTATAGTAGCGCAAGGCGTCCTTCAGCTCTGCCAAGGGCGTTTGTTCGTTGATCGGCATGATGGTATCACGTTTGGCATCCGTAGCGGCGTGAAGGCTGATCGCAAGGTGGAAACGCGCACCGTCATCCGCTAATTTCCGGATCATTTTTGCAATACCAGCAGTGCTCACCGTTATGCGGCGCGAGCCCATTCCCAGTGCATCCTGCGAGTTGATGAGATCTGCACTAGCCATGGTATTGGCATAGTTGAGCAATGGTTCGCCCATGCCCATGTAAACAATGTTGGTGACGTTCTTTTTGTTGTATTTCAGTGCAAGATCATCGATCAAGGTCACTTGGTCCACGATCTCAGCGGCATCCAGATTTCTGATGCGCTTCAGCTTGCCCGTTGCGCAGAACGTACACGTTAAACTACACCCGATCTGGCTGCTGATACATGCCGTTTGCCGTTTTGGTGTCGGGATCAGAACGCCTTCAACAATGTGACCGTCCCAGGTCCTGAAAGCACACTTTATCGTGCCATCTTCGCTTCGTTGTTCTTCTACCAATTCTAGCGGACGAAATAACGTGTGCTCGCTCAGTTTTTCACGAAATGCCTTGGGTAGGTCGGACATATCATCCCAGGCACGTGCTTTTTTCTTCCACAACCAATCCCAGAGTTGTTTGGCGCGGTAGGGCTTTTCGCCAAGGTCAGCGACTAAAGCGGTTAGTTGTTCCTTGGAAAGGCTGCGGATATCGATCGGTGTAGTGCTCACGGCGCAAAGGTCGGTGTTAATCCATTAAATGGGGTGGAATACGGGATGATCACACTACCAGCCCTTCAGCTACCCTTAGGTCCATTGGCGTGGTGATCTTCAGGTTAGCGTCATCGCCCTCCACTAAATGCACGGGTTCTCCTAAGCGCTCCACCAACGTGGCTTCATCCGTGAATGCTCGGTCGTAGGGTAGTTCGAACGCCTTACGCAGAAGGTCCGTACGAAAGCATTGAGGGGTTTGCACAATGCGGAACCCTGTTCTATCCATCGCTCTGGACCCCTCTGGCATGACCTCCCGTATTGACGAACTTATCGGTACGACTGGAATGGCTGACCCATTGGCCTTGGCACCATCGAAGCAACGACCGATCAGACCTACATCTACCAGTGGTCGTACGCCATCATGAACGGCAACCACACCGTTGTGAGTGACTTTGGTAAGTCCTTTCTGAACGGAATGGAATCGTTCTTCGCCACCGGCCACGATCTCATGTTCTGTAAAGAATTTATGACCAATGCAAAGGCTTTTCCAGATCGGGATCTGCGCTTCTGGTAAGACGACCACGATCTGCATGGTGACATTATAGGCCCGGAACGCGTCGATGGAATAACATAGCAGCGGCTTACCCTTGAGCAACAAGAACTGTTTCGGAATGGAGGCTCCCATGCGTTTGCCTAGGCCTCCGGCTACAATGATGGCGCTACGTTCCATGATCACGAATTAACCGATAAATGAGTTACGATCGAAATGTGCTGAAAGCGCAAAGCCGCGGATCATGGACCCACGGCTTCGTTCAGAGTTAATTATCCCGATCAGATGATCAACATCGCATCGCCATAGCTGAAGAAACGATACTTCTCCTTCATGGCCACTTTGTAGGCGTTCCAAACATGGTCATATCCACCGAATGCAGCTACTTGCATCAAGAGCGTGCTTTCTGGCATATGGAAGTTGGTGATCATGCTATCCGCGATACTGAAATCATATGGCGGGAAGATGAATTTGTTGGTCCATCCGTTGTATGGATTCAACTGGTTCTCCGTGTTCACGCTGCTTTCAATGGCGCGCATCGTGGTGGTACCTACACAACATACCCGCTTCTTGTTCACGATCGCTTTGTTCACGATCTTACACGCTTCTGGCGTAATAATGGCCTGCTCGGAGTCCATTTTATGCTTGGTCAGATCTTCAACTTCCACTGGGCGGAACGTGCCAAGACCTACATGTAAGGTTACTTCGGCGAACTCCAGTCCTTGCAGTTCCATCCGCTTCATCAGCTCACGGCTGAAATGAAGACCAGCGGTTGGTGCTGCTACAGCGCCTTCTTCTTTGGCGTAGATCGTTTGGTAGCGCTCGGCATCACTAGGCTCAGTTTCGCGTTTGATGTAGCGAGGCAAAGGTGTTTCACCCATTTCGGTGATCGCGGCTTTGAATTCCTCGTAGGTGCCATCGAACAAGAAACGCAAGGTGCGGCCACGGCTGGTAGTGTTGTCGATCACCTCCGCTACAAGTTCATCGTCCTTACCGAAGTACAATTTGTTACCGATACGGATCTTGCGAGCAGGATCAACGATCACATCCCACAACAGGCTTTCGCGGTTCAATTCGCGCAGCATGAAGACCTCGATCTTCGCTCCTGTTTTTTCCTTGTTGCCCCACATACGTGCAGGGAATACGCGGGTGTTGTTCAGGATGAAGGTGTCGCCTTCATTGAAATAATCAAGGATGTTCTTGAATTTCTTGTGTTCGATCTTCCCGTCCTTGCGGTGCAGAACCATCAATTTGGCGCCGTCGCGATCTTTGGTTGGATATAGGGCGATCTGCTCCTTTGGCAGATCGAATTTGAATGATGCTAGTTTCATGAATTTTGCGGAGCTTACAGGCTCCCGCTGCTTATTTGGGGGGCCGAAGATAATATCATAACTGCGCCGAGGTCAAAAAGGTTGACCAGCAGGTGGTAAGAACAGGTGTGTCGGGCTTGGAGGCCTATTTCACAACGGGGCGATCAATTGCGTCCATTCAAACGGATGTCGGGCGTCGGAAACGGAAAAGTCGCCGATATGCGTGCGCCGCAATGCGCTGAGGTATGCGCCACAACCGAGTTCCTGACCAATGTCGTGGGCCAAGGATCGGATGTAAGTGCCTTTGCTCACATGTACCTCGAAATCGACCTCGTTGTCGCGGATTCCAGTTACTTCCAGCTTGGATATCAATACTTTAACCTCTGGAAAATCGACTAAATGGGCACGTTCTTCATCGCGTGCCAACCAGAACGCGCGCTCACCTTCAAAGCGCTTGGCAGAATAGTTAGGTGGGCGCTGCATTACCTCGCCATGGAACTGGGCAAAGGCGGACTTGATGGTATTATCATCCAGTTGTTCCCATGGCCCAAAGCGGATCTTTTCCGTTTCAGCATCATAACTATCTGTTACATAGCCTAATGTGATGGTGCCGGTGTAGACTTTGGTCTGTCCGGTAATGAGGGGAAGCTTTTTCGTGAAGGACCCGTAAGCAATGATCAATAGCCCGCTAGCCAATGGATCCAACGTGCCAGCATGACCTACCTTGAAGTTCCGTCTTTGAACTACGCTCCGCATAGCTCCGCGGATCTTCTTTACCACATCAAAACTGGTCCAGTCCAACGGCTTGTCCACCAGAACGAATCCTCCGTCATCGGGTAGAAATACAAAATCCTCAAATTTTCCGGTTTCCTCCATACGGATCAACAGCGGCGAAGGTACCAGGATGTTGGTGGTAGCCTTTGTGACTGTAGCGCTTACATCATTTGCAAGGGTACATTCATCAAGTATAACACGATAATGACCCCGCCTACCACTATCCGGTACCAACCGAATGCCTTGAATCCATGCCTACTCAGAAAGGCTATGAACGAACGAATTGCGATGATCGCGACTATGAACGCCACCACATTGCCAATGGCGAAAAGCTGGAAATGCTCACTGGTGAATTCACCACCGTCCTTGATGTAATCGTAGATGGATTTTACCGTGGCTCCGAACATTGTCGGTACGGCCAAAAAGAAACTGAATTCCGCCGCGTTCTTTCGCGATAAACCTTGCGTCATTCCTCCAATGATCGTGGCCGCGGAACGAGACACACCAGGCACCATTGCGATACACTGCCACACACCGATGATGAACGCCTTTTTATAGCTAATGGGTTGTGTTTCCTCGTTTTTTCCACCGGGAGCCCAACGATCAATGAACAAGAACACGACCCCACCAAGGAATAACATAACCCCGACCACGACCACATTTTCCAGCAAGGCATTGATGAAGTCATTCAGCAGAAGGCCTGCAACAACTGCGGGCAGGAATGCGACGAAAAGCGTTGTGTAGAAATCGAAGGTCTGGAAGAAGCGTTTCCAGTACAAAGCGATCACGGAAAGGATAGCTCCGAACTGGATCGCAACGGTAAAAAGTTTCACGAATTCGTCCTGCTGGATCCCCATGATGCTGGATCCGATGATCATATGCCCAGTACTTGAAACGGGCAGGAATTCGGTGATTCCCTCGATGATCGCGAGGATGATCGCTTGGATAATGGTCATGCCTCCGAACCACCTGTCTTTTTCAGGATCGCATAGACCACGAATAAGTAGCCGATCAGCGTAACAATAGGAGCAACGGTTATGCGCCTTGGACTAAAGATATCAGCCTCATTAAAGGAATTCGGATCGCCGTTACCACCCCCGGCCATGAGCATGAACCCAACTACGACGATCGCGAGGCCGATCAACAGTAATTTGTAATTGGTGGCGGTGAACGCCATATCCATTTGTTCGTTGTGCTTGGATGCCATGATCTGCTTATTCAACTCCAATGAAGGTCCTCGGAATTCATGCGAAGGTAACGACGTACTGCGAACCACGTGCTGACCAACGATATAAGTAGTCCTAGAACCACTACTCCGATGAACAAAAGCGCCAAGGTGAACATGTCCGTGAACGCGAGCATATCCGGCATGTAATGCTTTACCAATTGAAGCACCCCCACCATTAGACCAACAGCAACAATGGAACCCACTATGCCTTGCCACATGCTCTGTGAAATGAAGGGTTTCTTGATGAACCATTGCGTGGCTCCCACTAAATGCATCGTGCGGATAAGAAAGCGTTTGCTGTATATGGCCAAGCGGATCGTATTGTTGATAAGCGCTATGGCAATGATCAACAACAATGCAGTGAACCCAAGCACTAGCAGGCCTATTTTGCTCAAATTAGCATCGATGTTCTCGACCACTGCCGCATTGTACGCTACTTCTTGTACGCGTTGGTCCTTTTTCAAACTCTCAACGATCCACTTCAAACTATCTGTTTGGGCATAGTCTGCGCTTAACCGTAATTCCACGGAGGGTAATAAGGGATTACTGCCGAGCACATTCAAAAAGTCCTCGCCGAGATCTTGTTTCAATTGCTCGGCCGCTTCGTCTGCAGTAACGTATCGGGTTTCATGGGAGTAGGCCTCCGTATCCAATTCTTTACGGAACTGCATAATGTCAACCTCCTTCAGGTCCCGCTTCAGAAAAAGCTCAACGCGCACGTTTTCCTTGAAATACTGCTCCAAGGCGTGGGCATTCAGGACCAAAAAGCCGAGAATGCCCAGCATGAACAGCACAAGTGCAATTCCGATAATGGTCCCAAACCCTGCGGAACGAGTGCGTGATCTTGAATTGCGGTCCATACTCATCGGCGACAAATGTAGTTAGGGCGGCGAATGCATTGTTCCGACTTGGCGTAGCCCAGTACATTTGCCACCGTAGACGGAAGAATATGCAGTACGACCACAACGAGATCGAGAAGAAATGGCGCGAGAAATGGAAAGCCGATGGCACCTATCGTGTGGAGAACGACTTGTCGAAACCTAAGTATTATGTCCTGGACATGTTCCCGTATCCCAGTGGCGCTGGCCTGCACGTTGGGCACCCGCTCGGGTACATAGCAAGTGATATCGTTGCTCGTTTCAAACGACACAGCGGCTTCAATGTGTTGCACCCCATGGGCTATGATAGCTTCGGGTTGCCTGCAGAACAGTACGCCATCCAGACAGGTCAACATCCTGCAAAGACCACCGAGATCAACTTGGCACGTTATCGCGAGCAACTCGACAGAATCGGTTTCAGCTTCGATTGGAGTCGCGAAGTGCGCACCAGTGACCCGAAGTACTACAAATGGACCCAGTGGATCTTTTTGCAACTTTTTGAAAGCTGGTATGATCCAAAACAGGATAAGGCCAGACCCATTGCAGATCTGATAGCGCGTTTCGAACAGCAGGGATGCCAAGGACAGGATGCGTCCATCCTTACGGGAGATGTGGAGGAGTTCGTGGGCGGATTTACAGCGGCAGAATGGAGTTCGTATAGCGAACGGACAAAGCAGATGGTGTTGCAGTATTTCCGCTTGGCCTACCTCAGCGATGCTTGGGTGAATTGGTGTCCCGCCCTGGGAACAGTGCTTGCCAATGATGAGGTGAAGGATGGTGTGAGCGAGCGCGGCGGACACCCAGTGGAGCGGAAGCGCATGCCACAATGGAGCATGCGCATCACGGCCTATGCGCAACGGCTGCTCGAAGGGCTGGACGAATTGGATTGGAGTACCTCGCTAAAAGAATCGCAGCGAAATTGGATCGGGCGAAGTGAGGGGGCGTTGGTCCGTTTTACTGTGGCTGAAGATTTCATCGAGGTATTCACTACGCGGCCAGATACGCTGTTCGGAGTATCGTTCATCACGCTAGCACCGGAACATGTGTTGGTGGGCAAGTACACTACTGATGATCGCAGAGCAGAAGTCGAGACTTACGTGAAAACCGCCAGTAACCGAAGTGAACGCGAACGCCAAGCCGAGGTGGAAAAGGTGAGTGGTGTTTTCACAGGCTCCTACGCCAAGCATCCGTTCACGGGCGCCGATATTCCGATCTGGGTGGGTGACTACGTGCTCGCTGGATATGGAACTGGTGCCGTGATGGCCGTGCCCGGTGGAGACCAGCGTGATTGGCGTTTTGCGAAGCAGTTCGACCTGCCGATCATTGCCGTGACCGAAGGAGCAGATATCGAAAAGGAAGCCGACGAGCGCAAGGACGCGATCATCTGTAGCGAAGGATTTCTGAAGGGCTTGAAAGTGAAGGATGCGATCACGCGCGCGATCCAAGAGTTGGAAAAATTGGGTGCCGGTGAAGGCCGCATAAACTTCCGCTTGCGCGATGCTGCATTTGGCCGCCAGCGCTATTGGGGCGAGCCGATACCTATCTACTACAAGGACGATATTCCCTACGCTTTACCAGAAAGTGAATTGCCTTTGGTTTTGCCGGAGGTTGATAAATTCCTTCCTACAGAAGATGGAGAACCACCATTGGCTCGAGCGAAGAATTGGAGTTACGATGGCCATCCGTTAGAGACCACCACAATGCCCGGTTGGGCCGGAAGCAGTTGGTATTTTTTGCGTTACATGGACCCGCATAACGAGGGCCGTTTCGCATCACCGGAAGCCATCAAGTATTGGAACCAGATCGATCTGTACATGGGTGGCAGCGAACACGCCACAGGCCACTTGCTCTACTTCCGGTTCTGGACCAAGTTCCTGCATGATCGCGGTTGGTTGCCTTTTGATGAACCGGCTAAGAAGTTGGTGAATCAGGGGATGATTACTGGGCGCTCTGCTGTGGCGTTTCGTAATCGATTACCATTGGTCGACAACAATCCAACTCATGTTGAACGTCCTTATCCGATTCTCAATTGGGATATTCTTTTGTATGTCTCAGCGGATTTGTTCAATCAACAATTTTCCGATGATGGAGGCAGTCGAATAGCTGCCCAGAACGCCATTCGTCGCGCTGCGTGCAATGCCATTGGAGCCAAAAATGATATTGCCCCAGACCTCTTGTTTCACGATGTGCACCTCTTGCAAATGACAGAGGCTATGGATCGAGTTCTGATACCGATTGAGTTCATCGAGGCTGATGAATCCTCTGTGAACTTAGAGGCACTTAAGAACTGGAACACTGATTTTCGAGATGGCGTGTATGTGTCTGAGGGCGCTTTCAGGGTGTTGCGCGACGTGGAGAAGATGTCCAAGTCGAAGTTCAACGTGGTGAACCCCGACGAGATCATTGCCAAATACGGCGCCGATACCCTGCGCCTCTACGAAATGTTCCTCGGCCCGTTGGAGCAAAGCAAGCCGTGGGACACCAACGGCATCGAAGGCACCTTCCGCTTCCTGCGTAAATTCTGGAATCTGTTCTATGAAAGCGATGTGTTCAGCGTGAGCGATGAAGCTCCCACGAAAGCCGAGTTCAAAGCCTTGCACTCCACCCTGAAGAAGGTAACGGAAGACATTCAGAACATGAGCTTCAACACCAGTGTTGCGCAGTTCATGATCGCAGTGAACGAGTTGGGTGCATTGAAGAGCCACAAACGTGATGTGCTGGAACCGATGACCATACTCCTCGCGCCATTTGCACCGCATATCGCGGAGGAGCTCTGGAGCAAATTGGGCCATACGGAAAGCATCACAACAGCGCCTTGGCCGGTTTTCGATCCACAGTATTTGGTTGAGGATAGTTTCAAATACCCGATCAGCTTCAATGGAAAAACCCGCATGTTGCTGGAATTCCCCGCCACACTTTCAAAAGAAGAGGTGGAAGCGCAGGTAATGGCAAATCCTGAGGTGCAGGAACGGTTGGAAGGAAAAACTCCGAAAAAAGTGATCGTGGTCCCCAAACGCATCGTGAATATCGTAGTGTGAACGCAAATTTGCCCGACATAATGTCCTGTTCTCCAGACAAAGGCGTGGTTCGGCACCGGTTTTGCATATCAAAAGGCATGGCAAGTAAAGCAGTCTTTTCATTGTTCGGGGCAGGTGTTCTCAGCTTGGCGTTTGCACAAGGTGGTTTTCCGCCAAGCCCTGTAACCCCTTCACCCGGTCGCGCGATCAATTATCCGTTGCGCACGATCCAACACGATGCCTTCAAACCCGGTGAAAAACTAACCTATGTAGTTCACTACGGCTGGATAGATGCGGGTGAAGCAGTCGTTGAACTCAAAAAAAGCGACCGCGATCTTCAAGGCCGCGAGGTTTGGCATGCGGTCGGTACAGGTAGAAGCTTGGGTGCGTTCAATGCATTCTTTAAAGTGGATGATACATACCAGTCCTACTTTGATGCGCAAGGGGTGTTCCCGTGGATCTTTGATCGTAAGGTGAGTGAAGGTGGGTATGAATTTACCCAGAACTACATCTATACACAGAACCAGCGGGAAGTTAAGACCCAAGAGGACAAGGTGTACAAAGTGCCGGGAAGTGTTCAGGACATGCTTAGCGCCTTCTATTATGCACGTACGATCAATTATAGCACCGCTGTAGTGGGTGATGTGTACACGATCGAGACGTTCATGGATGGTGAGCTTTGGCCGCTGCGCATGCAGTTCATGGGTAAAGAGACGATCAAGTTGCGCAATGGAAAATACAAGTGTCTGAAATTCCAACCAGTCGTGCAAGAAGGCCGTATTTTCGAGGGTAACGATGACCTTAATGTGTGGATCACGGACGACGGAAACCACATTCCAGTGCTTGCGCAAGCGCAAGTGCTCGTGGGCTCCATTAAGATGGAACTTGCCAGTTACGAAGGCCTGGCGCACCCGATCGCGAAGGAATAAGTTTGATCAGTTGATAGACTACCGGAGGCAAATTGGGTGTGTGCCCTGTACCTTTTTCGTCGCATCATCCCAATACCAACCAACACTCGTTAGTGGAAATGATCTTCCACAGGATGCGATCCGTTTATTCTGAACGCACGTTATTTGCACTGCATGCAAGTTTGGATCAAATGGGCGCTGGGCTCCGTGCTGACGGCAGGAGCAGTAGGAACACTCTTGACCGTGGATGTCAGTCCCCACGTGGAATACAAGCCGGATAGTGATCCCGTGGGCATTGTGGATACCATTCCATCTTCACCTAGTACTTACGGAATTCCAATGTCGGGCTATTCCATTGAACAAGGTACCGTGAAGTCAGGTGCAACGTTCGGTGACCTACTTGCTGAGCAAGGAGTGTCCATGAACACGGTACAGGATATGGTTGAATTGGCAGAACCTTATTTTGATGTTCGACGAATGCGCACTGGGCACCCTTATGCGTTCGTTTACAAAGCGGACAATACGAATGGCCCTGATTACTTTGTTTATGAATCGGATCCCGTTGAATATGTAGTGTTCGGGCTGAAGGATAGTTTGCATGTACGTGTAGGGCATCGACCTATCAAAGTCGAAGAACATAGCGTCGCTTGCTTAGTGACCGGTGCGCTTTACAATGATTTTGTTGCAGCAGGAGCAGATCCAGCACTCGCAATGCAATTGTCCGATGTGTTCGCGTGGACCATTGACTTCTATCGGATCCAGAAGGATGACGTTTTCTCCGTGGTGTACCGAGAGCAGAGCGTTGAAGGAAAACCTTACGGTAGACCGGAGATACTTGCGGCACGGTATGCCAGTGGTGGCGTGATCAAAGAGGCATTTGAATTTGCGCAATCAGATGGGGTGGAGCAGTATTTCGATAGCGAAGGGAATAGTATGCGTAAGGCGTTCCTGAAGTCACCCATCAAATTCAGTCGCATTTCATCCGGTTTCTCCAGCAGGCGATTGCATCCTGTTCAGAAAGTGATGAAAGCGCATCTTGGAACGGATTACGCTGCGGCATACGGTACACCCATCTTGGCGGTAGGGGATGGTGTTGTGGAAAAGTCAGGGTATACGGGAGGGAATGGCAACTATGTGAAGATCCGCCATAACGGTACCTACTCCACGCAATACCTGCACATGCGGAAGACGTTGGTGAAAGCGGGTGACGCTGTTCAGCAAGGCGATGTGATCGGCGAGGTCGGCAGCACGGGCTTGGCCACCGGACCGCATGTCTGTTTCCGTTTCTGGAAAAATGGTGTTCAAGTGGATCACCGCCGCGAGGAATTCCCGAATACGGAGCCTTTGGCGGAAGAGCTAAGACCAGCCTTCAACCGCATGCGCGAAGAGCGCACGAGTGAGCTGGATGGTGCCGAATTGGCGGTGGTGCGTAAGACCAAAGTGATCACGTTCTAACGCGAAGGAATTCGCTCAAGCTTGAGCGTCTTCTTGAAGTTACGTTTGTTGGCCTGCTCGACCCAATAGGTCTGGTTAGACCGAGCCATCCGAGAACACCTTACTCGATGATCAGTTTGTTGCGTTGGCCGTTCACATCAAGAACGTAAAGACCGGGAGCAATAATCGGCATCTGCACTAATGTGCTTTCTCCGTCAATAAGACCCGATACAATTGTTGCACCTCGCATATCCAAGACAGTGTAATTGGTCCCAGGATCTGAATGTAAAATGGAGAACTCTCCACCATTCGGATTCGGAAAGATGCTGATATTTGGGTTCAACGTTTGTGCTACTCCAACGGCATTCGGCCAACATCCGGTGTATTGAATGCTATCCGTATCCAAGTATTCACCGCAATAATCAAGCAGTTCGAAGTAATTTTCGTGATGATACAATAGTGGACGAAGCAGTCCTTGCAAACTCCCAATCCCTGTGACTATAATATCGCCATTGTCCAAAATAAAGCGTGTCCTTGGCGCACTGGCGATGAAGGCCGTGTCAATGTCCCACACTATGGCAGGAAATTCCGAACTGGGCGGGTTGGTCAAATATGCCGTGTCTCCGATGGCTAAGTCGAAGTCGTATACTTGGCGCATTGTAGTGTCGTAGTACGAGACATACCCAACATGGTATGGCGAAGTACTTCTGAAATAGACGCTGCTCTGATCCACCGCCAACCAACCGATCTGCTCGAAATCGAAGTTCGTTAATGCACGCCATGAAAGGCCATAAGCTAGCTGCTCCGGCTCTGACGAATATTGCAATACGTGTTCCGTATATTCAAAGTTCATATTCGTTCCGACAGGAAACCAAGAGGTTGTCTGCATGTACCAAAAACCTGATATTTCCGGTAATACGGACTCGCTTTGTCCACGCGCAGATGCGGCAACGAACATCAGCCAAATCATAATTGCGCGGAACATATCACGAATATAGGCAGAAGTATGGCACTTTCAGATTCATTTGGAAAGCAAATCGGTCTATCTCCCTGCGAGTTCAAAGATCTTCCGATACGTATAGGTGCCACTGGTTTTGATCTTAGAGGCACTGATCAACGCTTTTGCTAACGTATCGTAAGGCATTGGCTTATAGTTATCCGGTGTAATAAAGGAGAATGCGCTCATTGCCGCAATTCCGATCCGTTCACCAATACGTACTGCTTCTCGTGGACCTTTCAATATGGAAGGATGGAAGATGTGCAGGGTAGGAAGCTGAAGCGCAAAAAGATCGCGCTCCATTTCCCCTTTCACCTTGTTGTAGAAGATAGAGGATCCTGCATCTGCCCCCATGGAACTCACAACACAGAAGGTTCCAACGCCATTTTCCTTCGCCCACTTTCCAAGCGTGATCACCAGGTCATGATCCACATGCCGGAAGGCTTCTTTGCTACCCGCTTTTTTGATCGTGGTTCCTAAGCAGCATATCACGGCATCGGCTTTTCCGGGGCGCAATGCCTTTGCAAAGTCGCTATCAACCCATTGTTCGAGCTTTGGATGATCCGGAAGTTTCTTGCGGACCGGTGCAATGACCTTGTTGATGGACGGGTCAGCGAGCGCAAGTTCCAGCGTCTTTTTGCCGATCAATCCTGTGGCGCCTGCTATCAGTAGTGTGAATGACATTTCACAAATTTATCCTGATATTTGGTTTATTATATAAACTAGTTTACATTTGCACTATACTTACATCAAAATGGAAAACCAACTGACCCCCGCCCAAAGCTTGGATGTGATCAATCAAATGGTCGCTCAAGCGAAACGTTCATTTCAACGATCGAATTTCTTCTTCCTGTTATGGGGGATCTTGCTTGCCTTGGCAGGAATCGCTGATCATTATTTACGATCCAACGGCATTCAGACCAAAGGTGCAGCATGGGGAATTGCCGGCGTGATAGGTGGTGTGGTTTCAGCGGTCTACGGATACCGCGAAGGCAAGCAGCGTGGCGTAAGTACGTTAATGGACCGCGTTCAATCCGTGCTGTGGGGTTCGTTCGTAATTACGTTAATCCTGATCATCATTGGTACGGTTTCTCATCAGATGAACCCGAATCCGTACATACTGCTTCTTACCGGATTGCCCACATTCGCTACTGGCGCTCTGATCCGCTTTCGGCCCCTAATGTTCGGTGGAGTGGTCTTTTGGGCATTCGGGATCTTATCGTTCTTCTTTCTGCACGAATACTCTTCCTTGGTATTTGCAGCGGCCATCATATTTGGCTATTTGATCCCAGGTCTCCTCCTTCGGCGTCACGAAAATGGCGTTTGAACCATTGGACCCCGTATTGCACAACCAGCTCCGATTGGCTGTTATGAGCCTTTTGGTGAGCGTTGAACATGCAGAATTCACATGGCTCCTGGAGCAGACAGGTGCAACGCGCGGCAATCTTAGTGTGCAGATCAGCAAGCTGAAGGAAGCTGGGTATGTACTTGTAAAGAAGGGATTCCGGGATAACTATCCGTTAACAACGTGTTCCATCTCACCAAAAGGCGCCACGGCATTCGGAACGTATGTGGAGTCGATCAAAGGTTATTTGGCCCCATGACCGACCTCTTTCGGTGTTCTTGACCGTTGTTCGCCAAGGAGGTCCGTCGATGTACTTCCTTGGTTCGACATGGTCCTAGGTCTTTGTGTCGATGCCGTGTCACATTCGGTGGAATGCTCCCGTAGCAAGGGATGAACCAATTAGAATAGACCACCATGGAACCGAAGTACCTCACCTTGATACAAGCTGCTGCAATTGCTGCACTTCTCGCGATCGTTGTTGTGACCTACGAACCACCTACGGATCAGATCTCTTCCGAAGCCAAGGTTGCAGTAACACGTTGAGCGACCAGTATGCTGGAGCCGTTCATGAGGACGATCAATTCCCTTTAGAACGGTTTTCCACGGTTACTTTTTCACGGAATTATATCAGCCGTTCTCTGCATCCGAGGTCAGTTTACTGATCGTCAATACGTGGAACTCATTCAATTGCAAGGTGATGAAACCATCACCTTGCAATTGGGTGTGAGCCTCACTCCATTTCCACCCAATCTCCTCCTTTCTTGATCAGCTCAATAAGCTCATCCACAGCGTTCGCACTCGGTACGTTGCGCTTTACAACGTTCTTCTCTTTGTACAATGTGATCACGCCCGGACCAGTTCCAACGTAGCCATAATCGGCATCGGCCATTTCGCCTGGACCGTTTACGATGCAACCCATGATACCGATCTTAACACCTTTCAGGTGACTGGTCCGTGCACGGATCTTTGCAGTCGTTTCTTGTAGATCGAACAAGGTGCGCCCACAACTTGGGCAACTGATATATTCCGTTTTACTGGTGCGCGTTCGTGTAGCTTGAAGGATGCCGAATGCAGTTCGGCAAACAAGATCCTCACGGCCACCGTCGGTGTCGGTAATGAATATTCCATCGCCGTATCCATCAATAAAAAGCGGACCCATATCCGTACTGCTTTGCAAAACCAGGTCGTCTTTCGTGATGCTGCCATAGGAACGAGCAACGATGACCGGTACTTCACAGCCGTGTTCCATCAGTTCGAAGAACAAGCGCCGTTGTTCCGCCATGCCATGCGTGTTCTTCGTTACGATCAGCAGCACTGCTGTCTCGTCGGCCTCCAGTTTTGAAATGAACGCTTCATCAAGATCTTGTAAGGTCGCATGTACCATGTTGAATCGTGGATGAAGTTCCACGCCATCAACGTACTCCCTCTTTTGAATGAATGGATAATGTTGGACCTTGGTCCTATTCGTCAACCATGTTGCGTGATCCTGTAGTATGCCCAATGTCCCGGGCAATTCGAATTCAATGGTGTTCTGGCCGATGTAGGCATAGTCACATGCTTGGTCCGTAATGTTCCACTTATCCAGGGGTACGCTATACCGATAGCCCCATGCAAAGAAAGTTGCTTGCGAGATCGACTGCTTCATACTAAGATCCGCCATAACAATAGGCACATGGCGAGCACCCATATTGAGCACTTCATGCGTGAGTCGACGTTCATGCGTAAATGGATCGACCGGACTTTTCCCGATAGCAGGGATCGCGCTATGGCCCGGACGAGCAGTGTATCGCTTGACCAATGCTTGTGCAACCGGGATCTCTGCTTCGGGATCTTCAGTAAGACTAACACGAACGGTATCGCCTAGTCCGTCCTCCAATAAAGCCCCGATGCCAGCCGCACTTTTTACGCGACCATCTTCGCCGTCTCCAGCTTCGGTCACGCCTAAATGTAAAGGGTAGTTCCAACCCTCTTCCATCATGCGATGCACCAATAAGCGATACGCTTGCACCATCACTTGCACGTTGCTGGATTTCATGCTCAACACGATCTCGTGGTAGTTTTCATCCCTACAAATGCGCAGGAACTCAAAGGCACTTTCCACCATGCCTTGTGGCGTATCGCCATAACGATTCAGAATGCGATCGCTTAAACTTCCGTGGTTCGTACCGATGCGCATTGCGGTACCTTCTTCTTTGCAGATGCGCACTAATGGCGTAAAGCGCTCCCGGATACGTTCCAGTTCGGCTTCGTATTGTGCGTCGCTGTATTCACGTACATCGAACTTCTTTTTGTCGGCGTAATTTCCTGGGTTGACACGCACTTTTTCTACGATGCGCGCTGCGATCTCGGCTGCATTCGGTGTGAAGTGGATGTCGGCAACAAGTGGCGCAGTGTATCCTTGCTCACGCAGTTTCTTTTTTATCACGGCCAAATTCTCCGCCTCTTTTTTACTCGGTGCAGTAATGCGAACGAGCTCGCATCCAGCTTCGATCATCCGGATACTTTGTGCAACGGTCGCCACGGTATCCATCGTGTCCGTGGTGGTCATGCTCTGCACGCGGATGGGATTCTCTCCACCGATACCGATGTCACCAACTTGTACGGATCGGGTATTCCAACGCTCGTATTGGAAGAGCGATGGGCAGTATTTATATGCAGGGATCACGATCGTATCGGGCATGTGTTTGCTGTGGTCTGAGGTAAAGTGCTGCTATTCTACATTCAGCCGCGAACGACCATCACGGGGCGAAACATTATCCTCGAAATTCCACCCGGAGTTCTCGATCACTGCGCGCATTACCGTAAGCATCTGGTCCCGCTGTTTTGCGGCAGCCTCATAAAGACCACTATTCTCGATCTTGTCAGAGATCAGTTGTTTTGACTCGGAATTGATCTTGGTCATATCTGCAGCAGTAAAGGCATTGAAGGCGCCTGCTTCCAGGTCGTAATAGTCCATATCGTGTTCCAATGAAAGCAACTTTGGGGTATCCATGCCCGTTAGGCGCACGGTATGCGTGGCTGTATCGAAAGCGAGTTCCATTCCTTCCAGGTCATACCCAATGCTGGCCCTTCCTTGAACTCTCACGATCGCCTGTTTCTGGAACGCTGCGAATTGCTTGAAAAATTCGAATCTCGCGTCGGCTTGCTTAAAGGTATAGAGTTCGCTGAAATCACCCTCAACGGTAACCAATTTCAGCACTGGCCGCACGCGCTCGAGCAAGATCGTGGAACTTACTTCAGTGCTGGAAGCCTCCGGCTGATAGGCTTCTCTGGTAATGAAGAACACCAATAGGCCGAACGCAGCCAGTAACACGATGCCGAACACTTTTCGCATGGCGCAAAGTTCGGGGTTTTCCGGTTCCTTCCGCGTTGTGCTTGATCTGCTTGGTCACCCTTGGGTCAAGGGTGCTGGTGTCACCACTTCACCGCGAGCTTTCTTGCGCTGTAACCAGCCATTCACCATCAAGCATCCCAAGATCAATGCAATACCAAAGTATGATCCCAGCTTCATCTGCTCTTCCGCGCCCCAGATCATCAATGCGATGATGATCGTGTAGATGGGTTCCAAGTTCACAGTTAGTACAACGGTGAAAGGAGACAACTGCCTCATGACGGCTATTCCAATAACGAATGCGAACGATGTGCAGACGAGACCAAGGATCAATTGATAGATGATCGTATCGGTCGGTAACTCCCACAATGGCAAAGGCAGGTCATTGGTGATGAGCAAGTAGATCCCGATCGAAAGAACGACGGCGAGCATTTCGTAGAAACCGATCCTGATCGCATTATCCCGACTCACAAGCACCGCATTTACTACGTTGAACCACGCACTTAGGAATGCGCTCAATGTGGCTACAGCAATACCAATGCGATGCTTCGATTCAATACCGAAGATCATGATCAACGCTGCAACAACGATGACCCCAAGCACTACTTCGTACATACGGATCTTGCGTTTGAACCAGAACGGTTCCAACAAAGCAGTGAATACGGTGCTGGTACTGAGGCAAGCCGCAGCTATGCTCGCAGTGCTGAGTTTGATGGCGGCGAAGAACGTGATCCAATGACCAGCGATGATCAAGCCGGTAAGCAAGTAATTCCGCAAATGCGGAGTAAGTGGGGATATGGTACGGCCCAACCACCAAGCTGCCAACGCCATTCCCACCAGACCGATCACCGTGCGCGTATACACAAGGTGCAAAGGTGATTGGTCGATCAATTTGCCCAGGATCCCCGTGAAGCCCCAGATGAATACGATCAGGTGAAGGAGCAATAATGCGTTGCGGCGAGCGTGCATTTTCAGTTGGCAGTTTCCAGTGGGCAGTTAGCAGTGTGCAATTGCCAACTGCTAATTGCCCACTGCCAACTGGTAGATGGTTTCAAGGGATCGAATCCAATTTTTCCTTAAGTGCTTTGACCAACGTTTTCTGTTGTTCGACCGCTACCTTTTTACGCTCTTGGTCCTCCTCGTTCTTCTTGATCTCCAATGCCAGATCTTCGGCTTTTTTCTTCATGTCCTGCTCCTTGTCTATTGCACGACGGTTCTTTGCGAGCGCTTTTGCCTCTTCCTTTTCCAACCCTTTTAATTCCTTCGCAAGATCCTCGTTCATGGTGCGGTTCGCTTCTTCGCGCATTGCGATGACTTTCGGGCCCAGATCATCCATTTCGGCTCGTGTCGTGATCTGTTCCTGAGCAGCTTCAACTGCGCGCTCATTGCTCTTGATAATACTTGCTGCCGCTCGTTCCTTTTCCCGTTCCAATAGCTCCAGGTCGTTCTGCAACCGATCAAGGTCTTTTTCCGAAGCGCTAAGCTCTTGTTGTGCCAATTGGCGGCGGATCGCTGTGGAATGTCGTTGTACGAATGCCACAGCCGCTGCGTACACTTCAGAATCGCTATCGGGTCCTATATACCCATTGGTGCTTTGAATTGACACATGTGCCGTAAGCAACGGACTGCCTTTGCGCTGTTCTCCTTTCATCAGGATCCGCAAAGTGTCCCGCGATATCGAGGGGATCAAACTGCCCTCACCCGTAACCTCCTTTTTGTTCGATACGCCAATGCTGATCTTCTTCAATTCATCTTTCCAATAGCTCTCAATATATTTTGAGTTGGTGCCTTCGAAAATGAAGTTGAACGTGGGGTGTACTCCGGTGCTAAAAGCATAAGAGCCTGGGGTAACTGTGGTTTGTGCGAACGATGCACCCCAGTGCGTTAGTAAAAGCGTTAAGAGTAAGATCCGCGCGTTCATTTTGAGAGCTTTTTATGCAACCGGCATGCCGGATCCGGTAGGTTCTGTTTCATCATCCACCTGCGATACGCCGCCGCTAACAACGAATTTCATTACATCTTTTGCTTTGGCATTCAGCGGTGTGATGTGACTGACCGGGACAATGAACAAATTACCGCTCCAGTTGAAGGCGTGGGGTAAGTAAACGGCTACCTTATCTGTTCCGAGGCCTAGGTGACTGAGGTCATGCTGGGTTACGAATCCGATCCTTTCTGCATCGTAACCGTCACCAATGCGCACAAGGACAGGTCGATCGAATTTCCGCTTGCTTCCCACTAGAGCTTCAACAAGATCCTTTAATGCATCGTACAATGTCTTCAGGAATGGGATCCGCTGTAACAATTCTTCGCCGATCGCAGCTAATGGCTGAAAGAGGAAGGTGGTGCCTAACAGACCAGCAAGCGTAATGATCGTGATCAGGATGATCAGCCCTAGCCCGGGTATGTCCGTTTGGATGATGCCATCCAGGAATTTCAATGCGGTCCACATCGCCCAGATCATGATCGTGGCCGGAACAAGCAAAAGCAAGCCTCTGAAAAATAGGCTAAGAACGTATTGGAATGGTCTACGAGTGTTCATACGAGGTCCCTTTCGGGTGGGACAAATCTATAAGAACGATGTTCAGCTTGTCGATCACGCTCCCATTGCCTCACGTTGCTTCTTTGTGAGCGACGCGCGAACAAGGTCATAGCTATGGTCTGCTAACTCCAGCAGTAGTTTGCCGGGGACGGATCCGTCAGTAACAATGGTGTTCCAATGTTGCTTGTTCATGTGGTATCCTCCCGTAATTCCGGGAAAACGCTCGCGTAGTTCGATCGCACGTTCTGGATCACATTTCAAGTTCACGCTCGCGAAAATGTCGGTATCCATTAACGCAAAGATCTTTCCTCCAACACGGAACGCCAAGGTGACCTTATCGAATGGAAGGTCTTCACTGAACCACTCTTTTTTAAGACAATGATCTCGGAATTCCTGTAAGGTCATGGGATGATCGCGTAAAGCACCGGACGGCTGGGTGCAGCGTCGTTCACGAAGTTGGCCAGTTGTATTTCCAGGAGGTAATTCCCATCCCGGATATCAGTTGGTACGTTGATCAATTCGGTAATGGTGCTTTCCTGATCCCGTGTGTGCGGATGTCCCCAGAATGCGTGGTGCGCCTCCAGCTTTCCGCCATCCTCTTCGCGGTCAACACTGGGAAGATCAAGCAATAGATGTTTTACGCCAATACTTCGTAACCATGAACACGCAGAGGCTTGGATATAGGGCGGATTGGTCCCGGTCCAGTCATGTTCCCGGTGATCAACGTAAGGCAAAGTTCTTAGAACCAAAGCCTCCGGAGGCCGTTCTGATAAGGCACTGCGTAATTGCTCCAAGGTGATCACGTTATCCACGGTTTGCCCTTCGGTCCGGCGATCCTGCGGTCGGATACTGAGCAATTGAGCGGTAAAGAAATAACGCTTGAAAATACTGCCTACCGAATGAACGATGGGTGAAATGTGACCGACACATTCAGTGTGCGTGCCATGTCCATGCGGATTGAAGAACACATTCCGGAAATTCACTGGAGCACCTTGCTGAACGGCATAGATCGTATCCCTATTCTGAACGGGTTCCATGCGAACGGGATCAACTCCCCATGCGCGTAAATGTCCGGTTCCGGAACGAATTGGAATGGACAGGTCGAGCGGTTTTGAAAGGTCAACCTTGAACGTACGGCCGTGGTGTGAGATCTCAGCGATCATCTTCTGGTACGAATAGATCAGATGCAATTCGGTCCGCAAAATGACGTCCCGCTCTGCTCAAAACTAATCGCTCGGCTGTAACAAATAAATGCCTCTTCGATACATAGTTGTTTATTGCCGATGAATTGATCGTGAACGGATCTATTTCCAATTTCGAACGATCGACCCCTGAACTTGTGCGCAACCCCGTCATTAGTAGCTCATTGGTCCGTTGTGCAGGGGTGAGCTTCTCACTTTCCCAGAATCTTTGACCTTCACTGATCGCTTTCACATAACGCGCGTTGTTCGCCACATTCCATCGCCGCTCGGTTCCGTTGAACGAATGTGCTGACGGCCCTACGCCTACATACGGAACACCTTCCCAATAACTTGTATTGTGCCGCGACCAATGTCCGGGTTTTCCGAAATTGCTGATCTCGTAATGGTCCAAACCAGCTAAATCCATGCGCTCCATCAAACGGTCGAACTGCGCACTTTGCACGTCATCACCCGGCATTTGTACTGTGCCTTTTTGTACTTGATGCGCCAAAACAGTGCGCGGCTCAACGGTTAAGCAATAGGCAGAGAGATGCGGCATGCCATGATCCAATGCGATGGTAAGTTCCTCATCCCATTCGTTCAGATCCATTTGAGGTAATCCGTAGATCAGGTCAATGGTCCATGATGCGAAGCCGGCTTTGGAAATCAGTTCAATGCCCTTCATTGCTTCCGAGGCCGTATGGGCACGTCCCATGAATTTCAATCGATCTTCCCGAAAGCTTTGCGTGCCCATGCTCATGCGCGTGACCCCTGCGGCAAGCCATTGCACCAACCGTTCCTTGGTTATGTCATCCGGATTCGCTTCCAATGTGACCTCAGCATCGATCGTAACGCTGAAAAGGGTCTTGCATTTTTCAATGAAAGAGGCGATCCGATCCGGTTCCAGAAGGCTGGGCGTTCCACCTCCGAAATAGATCGTGCTAACAGTGCCGCTCACTTCATTTTTACGCAATTCCAACTCCAGGATCATTGCATTCAGCAATTCCGTTCTGCTTTTTACGGAAGTTGAAAAATGAAAATCGCAATAGGTGCAGGCTTGTTTGCAGAATGGCACATGAACGTAGATGCCGCTCATACGTTGGTAATGGGTTCGGTCACGATCTTGTTGCCCAAGGTCTCTGCGGCAAGCGTTATCCGGAATGTTGTGCCAACGCCGGGTGTGCTTTTCTTCACTACGATACGGCCACCATGGTATTGTTCGACGATACGCTTGCTGAGGGAAAGACCTAGTCCCCAGCCGCGTTTTTTGGTCGTAAATCCTGGTTGGAATACAGTGCGTTGTTGAGATATCGGTATGCCTTTTCCAGTGTCGGTAACATCAACATGTATTTCGTTGCCTTCGGGGATCATCTCCAACGTAATGGACCCTTCACCTTCCATGGCATCGATGGCGTTGCGGATCAAATTCTCGATCACCCAGCTGAAGAGCGCCCTGTTCAACGGAATCAATTGTTCCGGATCGGCAGGTTGTACCACATCGATCTTTGCGTGTGAGGGTAGGCGAGGACGTAGATACAATACGGTTGCACGTAGCGTATAGTAGAGCTTTTCGAGTTCCAATGCAGGCGCACTTCCGATCTTGCTGAAGCGCTCCGTGATCACCTCCAACCGGTCCACATCCTTGCGCATTTCGGCGAGCGCATCGGGATCAACATTCTGTGCTTTCAGTAATTCCATCCATGCCATCAAAGAGCTCAGTGGCGTGCCCAATTGATGCGCGGTTTCTTTGGCCATACCGACCCAGACCTGGTTCTGTTCGGCATTGCGGAACAAACTGAAAAGGGCATAAGCAACCAGAAGGAACAGCCCCAATATGGCCAACTGTACGAACGGGAAATAGCGTAGCTGGGTGATCACCAAGGATTCTTCATAGAAAATGTAGTTGCGCCCTTTTCCCGGTAGGTCGATCACGATCGGTGTGTTCGCTTGCGCCATGGATCTGATCCGTGATCTCAAGGCAGCGCTGTCCGCCATTACTTCAGGTTCGATGTTGCCGCTTTCGATCACCTTGGTACGCGTACTGTCCGTATAGATCACTGGCACGGCGGCAGTGGACATGACCGTTTCGGAAATGAAGGAACTGATGATCCCGTCCATGACCTCCTGTAGCTCGGTGAACACTTTCGAGTCCGTGTAGTAAAGAAATTGTTTTTGATCGCCGTGGATCGCGATCTCAACCGGTTCATGGAGCTTGGCCATTTCGGCTACTTCTGCTTGGAGCTTGTTCGGGTCGTCACTTATCCCTTCATCCAGATTTCGATGGAATTTCACTTCGCCTTTTGCATCCGTAATGATCACGGGTACTGTGGTATTGTCGCTCACCACCTTCAAGTAAAAAGAGAAATCCGTTTCCTTGGTGTTCACCAACCGAAGCATCGCTTCTGCCCAGAGTTCTACTTTCTTGCGTTCTTCTTCGCGCAACCGATCGAACAATTTCTCTGTGTAGTTGACCAATTGGGCCCGGTTCTGCACCGCTTCTGCCCAAAGTTTCACTTTCCGCCGTTCTTCCGATCGCACCCGCTCTACAATGCTGCTACTATACCACAACGACGCACCTACGAGCAACAACGCCACAGCGGCGAGCACGAGTTTCCATCGTTGTTTTCGGGAGTAGAGATCCATAACGCGGCGTGAAGTTCGGGAAAGAGGAGCAGATGATCAGACAATTAGAAAATCAGACGATCAGAAGATGTAACGCCTGCATGGTCAAAGAGATAGAACGCACTCCTGGTCGTAGCCCGCAGTTACGAGCGTAGGAAAGAATGATCTGACCGGAGTTGAAATTGAAAACGTGGTGATGTGGCGCCTTCTTGGTAAAAGCGAATGCGGGTCCCACTTCAATTCTCCACCTCGAAGACCGCTTTTGGTTCGTCTTCCTTGGTGTTGAGGAACCGACTTAATCCTGTACGCTCTTTAGGGCCTCGTGCGCCCGCCATCTGTAATGTATCCGTACCGGCCGGCACTACTGTGAATTGTGTTGTTTGTGCACCTGTGTTGGCTGTTGTACCAGAGTTGCTGGTCGACTTTTTAGCTAGACCGAATTCTTCGCGAAGGATGGAACGCAATTCCTGTTTTTCATTCTGGAACTGCTTCTTCCTTCGGTCCGCGGCCATTGCTCCATCGCTTGAGAACTCTGGGTTGTCCGCAGTGCCGGACATGTGTAAGAAGATCCGCATGCCTGTGCCATCATCTGTGATCGGGCCGAATTCATCTGCTAGCTCTCCAGTGCGTAACAGATCACTCAATCGGAAATTGAGATGGTGGTCAATGCGATCATCGAAGTAATGCGTGCCGCTCAATTCAATGTCCATCAGATTGCTGCTCACGAGCATATTCGGAATATGCACGGCTCCATTCCGAATGGCGATCTGGTTCTCCAACGTTGCGAAGTGAACGTCGCCCAAATTCTTTCGCAATGCTTTCGTATCAACGAATGGAGCCACAAGCTTATTCTGTTGCAAGTAGTCCGCTACTTGGAGCAATGGTCGATGGCCTTTGATGGTGCCATTCGTCATATTGATGTCCATGACACATGCCACGTGATCGGGGTCCAACTTCATACTTGCGCTTAACGGCGCGTTGAATGCAACCTCAGCATTGACGGTTCCACTAAGGTGTTGATGACCGATGAAGTCCTGGCCGAAGTCCTGGAATTCTTTGAACAGATCGGTAACATTGATGTTCGTGACCACAGCGTTAATGGCCAATGGATACGGCATGATCGCTGATTGGGCCAGGTTCGGTCTGCCGGTGCTGGCATCCAATGAAAGCGTTCCGGTTACTTTACCTGAAGCTGTGTTGAAGGATACAGGTGATGCGGTGAAAACGCGGTCTTTCATGCGTAAGCGACCGTCGATATCCGTGGCAGTAAATTCCTCGAATACCAGTTCCGCTACATGCGCTTGTAGATCCAGTTCGATGCTTGCAGGAAGGACCAACGTGTAGTCTTTTGCATTTGCGGTTTGTGCATCATCACTGCGCAACAACGCCGCAAGATCGATATGTGGCGAGGATCCCTTGGCCTCAATTACTAGGCGTTGGTCCTTGAACAGAATGTATGGCACCAAATTGCGCAATGTGCCACTTAGAACGACCGGGTTTTCATGGAACTCTGCACGTAGACCTTGTACAGTGGCGTCATTTCCGTGCAAGGCCAGGTCCGCATCGAGATGTGATATTCTGTGTCGAACGCCTTTCATTTTCAGATCCGCATCACGCAAGGTCAACGTGCCAGTGATCCTCAGTGCCGCAAGATCACTTGCCCGAATGTTTCCCATGTCGCGCAGTTTGCCCGCGATCCGTGCATCGGCTTTCAGTCTTCCGCTTACTTTTTCCAAGGTGTCGATCTGCGCGAATCGCAACAGGTCAGCTAGCGCAATGTCGCCTTTGAGGTCTGCTTTGACCTCTGCGTTGGAAAGCCCGTTGCTTTTCCAATTTCCACTAATACTGCCGCTACCGCTGCGGGCCGAGAAGCTTTTGACCGCAAGGTTCTTCGCTACGCCACTTGCCGTGAGGTCCAGGGCCATTTCGCCATTGATGTTGGTGAACTTGGTTCCTGAATGGCTTTCCTTCATTTGACCATTGGTGATCTTAGCACCAACGGATAGTTCCGGCCCATCCTTGTCCAACGGTCCTGCATAGTGTATAGCGAGATCCACTTCGCCTTTCATGCCGTATTCCTTGATCGGCGTAGTTAGACCCTCTGGAAGCGCAGCGATCACATCAGCGAGGTCCAATCCAAGGCCATTGGCGCGGAGATCCAGAAATTTTCCTTCAGTTGTTGGGGTTACAGCAAGTGTTAGGTCGATTGGCATATTGCCGGTATTCACTTGGCCCTTTGTGATCCGAAAGACCCCATCCGCACCTCCGAATTCCATTGCCAGGCTCACATGCCCCGAACGGTTTTCGAGCAGTGTGTGTTCGCCTTGTCTCCAATGCGCGAGCGAGATGTCACCGCTCAGGTTCAGCTCACTGATAGCATCACTGAATTGTCCTCGAACGACCATTTTATCATGATGGGCCAAAATCTTCAGATCGGTCCGCGCATCCCTGAACCGGACAATGAGGTCATCAACACTCACCTTATTGAGAGCGATCGCGGTTGAAGACGTTGTTGTAGAATCGGTTTTCCAGATGATGTAATTCTCGTTACCATTTCCATCCAGACCGGCGTACAAACGGACCTCTTCGCCGTGTACTTGTTCAACGGTATAGTTGCCTTGGAACAGATCCCAAAGGCTGAATTCCAAGAAGAGCTCTCGAGCAAATAGTAGTGTGTCCGGTACAACGTCATCGGTGCGCACTTCTTTGGCCAGTACGTTGTGCAACCGCATGCTGGCCTGCGGGAAACGCGCTACCAGCGTAAGGTCCATGTCGCTAACACTTACCGGCGTACTCAGTTGTTCGTTAATGGCACTGACCAAGGTTGCCTTCACTTCATCCTCGTAAACATGGGCCAGAACAGCCAACGCTCCCGCACCCAGAACCACCAGAGTGGCCAGTACCAGCAAGGCATTACGGAATAGGCGCAGCATCGGCAAGATGCGAAAGTATCGAAGCATTTCATGCTATAACGCTGGAAATGGGGCAGTTCGTTCACAGGCGGATGTTGGTTGTGAAGAAAATTTTCGACGCCTTGCTCACAGCGGGCTTGCGCACCGTGTTGTCCTTGCTAGAAAGCCACCTTATCCAAGACTATTGCGACCAACGTTTTAGTGTGACACAACTAGGCGCAGTGCAGTTGTTCTATCCTTGCCGGCTATGGAAAGAATGTAAATGCCATCGTTCCATCCATCCGTACTTAGGGTGAATTGTGGTTTGGCAGCGGGCCATGTTTGTTGCTGAACGACTGCCCCGAGCACATTGTGAACGGTTATGGCCAGACTTTCTTTAGCAGGATACCCCGTTAGCGTTACTTCTCCACTCGTTGGATTCGGATAGAGCGCGAAAGTCGATGCGTCCAAAGTGGCTACTTGGGTGATATTATCCGGATAATAACCGCATGCAAAATCTTGCGTGGCGTACCATGCCCTCAAGGCTTGGGCTCGCGCTTTAAGGTCGGTCACACTCTCCAGTCGGTTCCCACTTGCAGACATGGCATAGGGGTAGGCCACGTCCACGCAGATGGTATCGCCGGAGTTGTAGGTGAATGGGCCTATCGAGCCTATAGTCATGCGATTCAGGGTGCTAGTCGGCACGCTGTTAACCGTATCAGTCCATGCACCACCCGGAAATTGGAAATGTGTGGGATACTCCAAGTTCATGTATGGTGCGCCGTTGAACGTGCCGCTCATGAGGTCTTCCACATTAAGTGGACCGCTTCTATAGGAGGAGTGAGCTGTCATGGGTTCGTTAAGAAACTGAACCCCTTGTGCGGGTAGGAAAGATCCATAAGCATCAGTAAAAGACGCCCCTAGGTCAATGTCATATCTGTTATAAGCAAAGAAAAGGTTTAGTGCAGAATCACACTCCACAACATCATCTTCTGAATAACCAATATCCAGATCCGCGAAAATTCCGAAACGGGCATCCGTATAATTATCGCTGCCGCGATTAACGATGTTGAAGTTGCAGAACACAGTTGAGTAGAGGTCAGTTTCGATCGGGTCATTGAAAGCATAACTCATAATGTTCAGGTCCAATTTCATCGTTGGATGTTGGTTCCAAGACTCTTGCACTGTATGTTGGATGTAATAGATGGCTTGGTCGCCACGGATCAGGGGGAATTCCCCTGTGCTTGGTTCATAAAGCCCATTGCTGTTCAAGTCTGCGTATGGTGCGATCTGTGCAGGTTCCCCATTGCTCATATCACCATTGCCGGGCCATGAGGAAATGACATAAGGTGCTGTGTAGCCGGCATCGTTCCAGTGCAGTGCGTGATGGCTGATCATATCTCGATCCAACTTCCAGACCTGGTAGTATCGTTCGTAATAGTCGCTGTTCATGACATTCGCATTAGGACCTGCGGACGGAGGGTCGTTCACGTTATATATTGGCACAGAACTGTGAAGAGTATCCATATTCTTTCCGATCAACCATGGCGAGGTTAAACTGATCGTAAACGTATTGTCACCTTTAGGTGCCTCGAATCCTGGTAAGCTGCGGTAAATGTCATGAAACATGGATGAGGTCGGCGTTATCGCGGCGCTATTGCTTCCAGCATCCAACAATGCGTACTCGGTGCCTTCTACTAAATGACCTAACCCCCGTATCACATTATATGACGTACCGCTAGACCCACAAACAAAAAGCTTCCCGTTGTACTGGATAATATTGCGAAGCCAGTTGAAGTGAATATCGAGCGTTTCGCTGCCATTGACCCACATTGAATATGGCCCATAGCCGCCGAGGATGAAACCACCTTGGGGATGAGCACATACCGACTCGATGCCAATGAGATTATTGCGTACTGTGAATGTTGGTTCGTTGAAGTTTGACCCGTTAAAAATGGTCCAAGACGGGAAATTCTGGACCCCATCGCCGCGCGAGTCGAAGTATCCTACGATGATCAAGCCGTCAGAAGTTGAGAGCATGTTCTGCACTCTATTGTTCAGGCCATTGTTTACTTCTACCCAAGAGCTTCCGTTCCACTTTGCCAAGCGTCGAATTACCACTGTGCTGCTTGCGTTTTGATCGAAATCACCACCTACATACAATTCGCCATTGTGCCCTTGAATTGCTTCAATTGAACCGTTGAACGCATCGCCTAACTGCTGCCAGACCGAACCGTCCCAGGTATTTACCGTACCGTCAGAGCCGGCCGCGTATAGCTCATTGTTGAATATATGGATAGCCTTTACAGTACCGTTGATCCCAGCACCCATTGGGTGCCATGTGCTTCCATCCCAACGCGCAATGTTCCCCAAAATGGGTTCATTACCTCCTGCGATGAGATCGCCATTGTAGATCTCCAGAGCGCTTACCCGGTTCGTTGGTGCTTCGAAAGCCCCCGGATAATCGAAATGGTTTGCGCCATCCCAGCCTTGTAGGTTTTTACGTGCATGGCCATTAAAGCTGGCAAAGAGGCCGCCTAGAATAACTTGGCCATTGTATTCGACCATATCATACACACTGCCTTGTCCAACTGTTCCTTCGCCAACTGGTAAGACCCTTTGAGAGTATAGATCGGCGCCTATGGTAATGAATGCAATTGCGAGTAGAATTGATCTTAACATGGGAAAGTGTTTTAGGAAATGAAGCTATGATCACCGCATAACGTTGTGATTCCGATCGCTACCAAAGTAGTCTGGCTAAACCGCAAGAATATGCGGAACACGAGGACCGGCATTAATTGGTCCGGAACCCGCTTTGTAGAACCGGACAACGGTCAGCTTCGGTGTTGTGCACCAGAAAAAAAGTGCAACGAATGCAGATCACCTAAAAGACCTACATGTTATTCTCGTACTAGAAAATCCACCTCCTCACTTCCTCTTCCGCAAGAACAGAACTTCCTTCTCGGATAAATGACGCCACTTACTGCGCGGTAGATCCTTCTTCGTTAGGCCAGCGAACATTACGCGGTCCAGCTTCAGCACTTCATAGCCTAGTGCCTCGAACATGCGGCGTACTACTCGGTTCCGACCCATGTGGATCTTGATCCCAACCTCGTTCTTGGGTTTGCCTTGTACGAAACTGGCTTCGTCAGCTACGGCAGGCCCATCTTCCAACTCAACACCAATGACCAGTTGTTCCAGGTCGGCTTTGGTCATTGGGTGATCCAATGTTGCGGAGTAGATCTTTTCGGCTCCGAAGCTGGGATGCGTGAGCTTTTTGGCCAGATCGCCATCGTTGGTCATGAGCAACACACCGGTCGTGTGTCGATCCAAACGACCTACTGGGTAAAGTCGTTCCGTGCAGGCATCGTCAATCAGTGCCATTACGGTGCGGCGGTCCTGTGGGTCGTCCGTGGTAGTAATGAAGTTCTTCGGTTTGTTCAGTAGAACGTAGCGTTTTTTCTCGGTGGTCAGGCGCTGCCCGCCGTAATGCACACGGTCGGTGGGGCTGATCTTTGTTCCAAGTTCGGTTACAATTACGCCGTTCACTTGTACCACGCCTGCTTTGATCAGGTCATCAGCTTCGCGGCGGCTTGCCACGCCGCTTTGTGCCAAATAACGGTTCAAACGAATGAGGCCATCGTCGTTACCTTCTTCCGCCATGCGGCCCCGTTTGCTGTTACGGTCCTGGCCACGACCTAAGCCTCGGCCGGCGGTACGTGCATCACGGGTGGCGCGTGATCTATCCTTACTGAATTTCTTTGGAGCTGGGCGTTCGCTATGTTCGCCATCTTTCGTTCCGGAGGGCGAGCGTGCGCCACCACGACTACCGGGAGCTTCACCCGTGCGGGCCCTTCCTGATGCAGGTGGCCTTTTGCCAGCTCGTGCAGATGGTCTTTCTGGTCCTTCTTCTCCACGACCGGCGCTGGCCCCGCGTTTACCCGAACCGCTCGCAGTGCGCTTTTTTGGGCGTGCTTTGCTTTTGGGCTTACCGTCTTCGCTTCGACCACTTGATCCGGTACCGCGATCATTACTACGGTCATTCTTAGAACCTTCGCTTCGCGCACCTGGATGACCAACTCCACTGCGCTTTTTCCAGCGGTCATCGTCGGTCTCGCCGCGAGGGCCGCGTTCATCCGGATGTCCGGAACGTTCGCTTCCTTGCCCTTTTTCAGAACGATCTGAGCTTCTTTTTGGTGCTGAAGTGCGTTTATCCTGGCCTCTTCCACGAGGTCCTTTAGAGCGTTCGGTCATTCAATTTGGGGTAAAAAGCATCGGCAATATGATGGATGTATGGCTTGCCTAGCGGGTGCAAGATCACACTAATGATGTCGAATCGGAGCGCTAATTCACAATTACTTGCCATTACGTAGGCGTTGGCGGCTTTTACTATCCGACTTCGTTGCCCAGGTTTTACGGCATCTTCCGGTTCACCATGTTTGTCACTGCTCCGGGTTTTCACCTCTACGATCACGAGTTCCTTACCGTCCTGGGCTATAATATCCAACTCGTGCTTGGCATGATGCCAATTCCGCTCCAGGATCACATATCCCCGCTGTTCCAGAAATCGGCATGCGAGTTGCTCTCCTTGGATCCCGAGTACGTTATGCTCTGCCATTCGTCGATAAGTTATCGTAACCCTTCGGTGAAAAGGCTCGTTACAAGGGTTAAAATTGAGGAACTTTTCGTTGGCCGTTCATCCGGCATCACTCATAAAGAACACAATGATCCGATCACTGCGAAATCTAGCGCTGGTAGCTGGCCTATTCACGACCATGACGCAAGCTCAATCCTTTGAGGGTGTCATTGAGTTCAAGAAAACATCCGGTCCTGTCGTTACCAGTTACAAGTATTATGTAAAAGGTGATCACGTGCGGATCGAGGAGGTCAGCTCCAAAGGGGAAGTTCAAGGTATCATGCTGGTGGATACACATGATAAGACCGTGGTGGCGCTGAGCCCCGAGCGCAAATTATTCATGGACGTTCCCAATATGCGTTTGCCGAAGGAGGTGGAGACCAGCATCACGAAAACGAACGAATCCAAAGAAATGCTCAACTATAAGTGCGAGAAGTGGGTCGTGAAGAGCAACGCGGAGGACAGGCTGATCACGTATTGGGTGGCTGCCGATGCCTTTGATTTCTTTATTCCACTTTTGGAAACGTTGAATCGCAAGGATGAACAAGCAGTGTTCTTCTTGGAGATCCCGGATTCAAAAGGTGTTTTTCCGATCGTAGGTCTGGAACAGAAGATCGATGGTGCCGAAGTAGGCCGCTTGGAAGTATCCAACATTGCTAAAGGTCCGCAGAAAGACGCTCTTTTCGAGATCCCGGCCGGTTACAATAAGTTCGAGCGCAACTAGTGCGGTAACCGCGCTTAAGCCTTTAAGCTTTTCAGTATAAAACTCAGCGTTGCACCTTCATTGGTGACGCTGAGTTTTGCTTTTTGGCCCATGATAATTGCGCGGTTGTCCGCATCATGACCTGCCGGAAAACCGGAGCAAACAGGATAGTTCACATCACCCATGGCCGCTTTGATCATAGCATGTGCCGTTTGCCCGAACGGGTCTTCATCATTCTTGTCGTGCATGTCCGTCATGTGGCCGATCACCAGCCCTGCAAGGTTCTTGAACCACCCACTGTACTTCAGGTTCTGTAACATGCGGTCCAAATGGTAATTGAGCTCATCCAGATCTTCCAAATACAGGATCTTTCCCGCAGGATCGATATCGAGTTGAGAACCTCTTAATGCATAAAGAATGCTGAGGTTGCCTCCTACCAGTTGACCTGTGGCTTCGCCTGTGCGGGTCAATGCATCTTTCGTTCCAGCGGTATCAAATTGGTAACTGATCTCTTCTGCCTCACCGAACAACGCAGCACGCAATGTTTCTCGGCAGGCTTCGGTCTTTTTCGCGATCATGAACGGCATCTGTGCGTGAAGACTTGCCACACCCAGATCGTGTAAGGCATTGTGCAGCACGGTCACATCGCTGAACCCTACTATCCATTTTGGATTCTTAAGTAGCGGTTTTAGATCCACCTTGTCCATAAGGTGTATGGTGCCATAACCGCCACGCGCACACCAGATAGCACGTACTTCAGGATCATTGATCACTGCTTGCAGATCCGCAGCGCGTTCTTTGTCAGTACCGGCTTGCTGGAAATGCTTGCGCCCAATGCCCGCTCCCAGCCTTACACGCAAGCCCCAACTTTCTGCCAACGCAATACCATCTTTCAATTCTTCAGCATTTATGGCACGCGCAGTAGGAATTATTGCAATGAGGTCTCCTTTGCGCAACGGTTTTGGGGTGATCACATTCATGGAGCGAAGGTCGCATTTCGAACGAGATCATTCCGCATTGATCCCGCAATTACCAGCGCCCTACTTTTGCGCCACATTCGTTTGCTCTTAGATCGATCCCCGTGAAACAACCAGCACGTTATACCCTTACCGCCGCTTTACCATATGCGAACGGGCCTTTGCATATTGGACATATCGCTGGTGCTTATCTGCCTGCCGATATTCATGCACGTTGCCTGCGGTTGCAAGGCAAGGAAGTTCTGTTCGTTTGTGGTAGCGATGAACACGGAGCAGCGATCACTATCCGAGCGATCAAAGAGGGTACAACACCGCAAGAAATTGTGGACAAGTACCACGCGATGATGCAGAAGGCGTTCTCTGACTTCGGGATAGACTTCGACATCTACCACAGAACAAGCAGTCAGTTGCATAAGGAAACTTCGCAAGCGTTCTTTCTGGAACTTGAAAAGAACGGGGTGTTCACACAGAAAGAAGAACAACAATATTTCGATCCGGAGGCCAACCAGTTCTTGGCCGATCGCTACATCATGGGCACTTGTCCTAATTGCGAGAATCCTAATGCCTATGGTGATCAATGCGAGAAATGCGGTAGCGCACTTAGCCCGAAAGAATTAAAAGATCCACGTAGCACGTTGAGCGGAGCCAAACCGATCCTGAAGCCAACAACGCACTGGTATTTGCCCATGGAGCGTAGCCAGCAGTGGATGGAAGAGTGGATCAATACAGGAATGCTGGATTCAGTACAACAGCATGATGCGAGCGAATGGAAACCGCAAGTGCTTGGCCAATGCAATAGTTGGTTGAAGGAGGGCCTTCGTCCACGAGCCATGACGCGTGATCTGGATTGGGGCGTGCCTGTTCCATTGCCTGGAGCCGACGGTAAAGTACTTTATGTATGGTTGGATGCTCCGATCGGATACATCAGCGCCACGAAGCAATGGGCGTTGGATCAGGGTTCCGGTGCGGGAGAGTGGGAGAAGTGGTGGAAGGCAGATGATACCCGACTTATCCACTTCATCGGAAAGGACAATATCGTTTTCCACTGCATCATTTTCCCGATGTTGCTGAAGTTGCACGGTGGTTTTATTCTTCCGCAGAACGTGCCCGCTAATGAATTCCTGAACCTCGAAGGACAGAAGATCAGTACGAGCCGGAATTGGGCGGTCTGGTTGCACGAGTATCTGGAACGTTGGCCGAATAGACAGGATGAAATGCGTTATGCCTTGGCGACGATCCTGCCTGAGTTCAAGGATGCGGAATTCACATGGAAGGACTTCCAGGACAAGAACAACAACGAACTCGTTGCGATACTCGGGAATTTCGTTCAGCGGATCTTTGTGTTGTGCAATAAGTACTATGATGGTAAGGCTCCAGAGCCTGGTGCAGGTCCAGAACAAGATGTTGAGTTATGGGCCGAATTGAATGTGATCCCAGAAAAAGTTGCCGCAGAGAATGATCGGTTCCGATTCCGTGAAGCATTGGCCAGTGCCATGCACGCGGCAAGGATCGGGAATCGCTATTTGACCGAAACTGAGCCGTGGAAATTGGAAAAGACCGATCCTGAGCGCACACGAACAGTTCTGTACAATGGCTTACGGATCTGCGGCTTGTTAAGCGTTGTGTTGGAGCCGTTCCTTCCGCATACCACAGCAAAATTACGCGCCATGTTGGGGCTGAAGGAGCTAGTGTGGGACGATGCGTTGCGTGCTGACCTGATCAAGCCGGGTATGCCATTGGCCAAGGCCGAACACCTTTTCAAACCGATCACGGATGAAGAGATCGCCGCGGAGGTTGAGCGTTTGCACGCAACCTCTGAAGCGAATATGGCCACCGCGAATACTGAACCGAAAGATCCTGTTCCAACGCCTATGGAAAAAGCCCTTGTAGCCAAAGCGAATATCACGTTCGAGGACTTCACCAAGTTAGATCTGCGCGCAGGTACCATCATTGCAGCGGAGAAGATCCCGAAAGCAGATAAGTTGCTGAAGCTCTCGATCGAAGTGGGTGAGCCTACACCACGGACCATCGTTAGTGGCATAGCAGAGCATTTTGAGCCAGAAGCGATCGTTGGCTCGCAGGTACTCGTTCTCTGCAATCTCGACCCACGGAAAATGCGCGGTGTCGAAAGCCAAGGAATGGTGCTGATGGGTGAAGATGCCCAAGGGAAATTAGTGTTCGTGCAGCCCAGGAGTCCGGTTCCGAACGGATCTGAGATCCGCTAGTTGCCGCGCGCGATCATTTCGGTGTACAATGTTTCATAGCGACGTGCTACGGTTGCCATTTCGAACCTTTCCATGGCAATGCGCCGTGCATTGGCAGAAATAGCAGCAGGGTCCGGGTTTTCCAGCACCCAACGAATACAGGTAGCAAGGTCATCGGCATCGAAGGCTTTGGCCAATGCTCCGTTCACATGGTGATCGATCATGTCCTTGTTACCGCCAATGTCAAACGCAACAGTCGGTGTTCCGCACGCAAGACTTTCCACGATCGTATTGCTCAAATTCTCTTGTAAGGAAGGTACGATAACCACATCTGCGGCATTGTATAGAATGCACAAGGTAGTATCATCGTGCAGGCGACCCAAGTAGTGGATCGGATGCCCAAGATCGGGTGGTTGTTCCGGGCGCGACGCACCGAATACGGCAAGTTCCACGCTGTCTTTAGGTAATCTGCGAAGTGCTTCACTTACATGTATGAATCCTTTGCGTGGATCCGCAGTGGCATTAACAGCTCCGAAAAGAACCACAGGTTTATCTACCGGAAGACCAAGCAACTGTTTGCAGAATTGCTTATCGATCGGTTTAAAGACCTCTGTGTCTATCGGGTTTGGCAAATTCACCACGTTGTGGTCTTTCAATAGTGTACTGGAACGGGCAGAATCCGCCATCCAACGACTGAGTCCAATGATCGTCAATTTCTTGTTCGCATAGGTTTTTTCCTTGCGCCGGAAGATCTTTCGGCTCAGGTCATTCTCATCGGTCGACCCCAGAACAGGGCATTTGCCGCATCGATCCGTATACCGTCCGCACTCACCATCGTAGTGGCATCCACCAGTGAACGGCCACATATCATGCAAGGACCAAGCAATCGGTTTGTTGATCCTGGCAATATCCTCTATCCGTAACATGCCGCCGTTTATCCAGTGGAAATGCACCACATCGGCATCGCTCGCATTGATCTTATCCACCATGCCGGAAAAGGGAAGCCAAGCTGGTGAGAAGATCTTGCCTTTGCCCTCGGGGTAACGATTCACGGGTATAATGTCAATGCTCGGACGCACTTTGGACATTACCTTATCGAACGTGCTTACCGGACCTTGTACCCATCGATCATCACTTGTTTTGCTTTGCACCATTAGCTGGGAGCCAACGCCAATAAGCCGTAAGCCTTGATGTAAGCGGAACGCGGCACGCGCTGCACCTCCTTCGAGATCGGCAGAGTTAATGATCAATACGTTCATGAATTCGAACGCATGGCCATTGACCATCGGTACAGTCGGTTCATCGCTTTTGTAGTGATGCTTTTTGCTGAGAAGACTTTTTTATCCAACCAATGCTCATAGGCTCTACCCGGCAATTCAGGGGCCAATGGGAATTTCACATCAGCCCTTGGAAGCATTGCATTGGTGTCGTGCGGATTATCCGTATGCGTGGCATTTCCTGCAAATCCGATGTTCGTGATCATGTTCACGTGAGGGTATAGAAAATCCTGCTCGTGCAACTGGCACATGAAGTTGAATTGGAAGTCCCACGTATCCAACTGTCCCTCTTTTACACCATCGAATACCATTTTAAGGTATTGCTGGGTTGCTGAAGGCTTTACGGCCAAACGTGGGAAATCATTGATGTTACCCGTCCATTTCTTTACATCCGGGTCATAGTTCTTCCACACTCGCCGCCAGCTGGCCCAGCCCCATATCAATGGATACCCGATACGACCGAACGTGTCCGGTTCATTCTTGCTCTTCAGTGGTCGGAAATCGGCCGTAATTCCTGCTACGCTCTCGTCGTTCGCGTAGCGTTGCAAGAGTGTTTGGCAGAACAGATAGAAGGTTGGGCTTATCAAGCAATCATCCTCTAGAATGATCCCCTGCTCCTCTTTACTGAAGAACCAGGTAATTGCACCGCTAACAGCTAGTTTGCATCCAAGGTTGGTATCGCGGAACAGCGTGTGTACCTCACACGGCCAATCCACTTTTTCAAGGATCGAACTTCGAAGACCATCAACCAACTCGGCTTCGCCTTTTTTGCCTGGTCGAGGACCATCACTTGCTATATAGAGCCTTGGTGGACGTGCATTGCGTATAGCCTCAAAGACCTTATCCGTAGTATCCGGCCGATTGAATATCAGGAATAACACAGCCGTCTCCAACGGTGAAGATGCTGTATCCATGCTCTTGGTCATATGGTATTGCTCAATTTCGTTCTACACTAAGTATTAGACCTGTGGAGAGCATTGGTCCGACCATCGAAACCACAAGAAATTACGTTCCTGTGGTCTGCGAAGTTCATACTTAATCCTGCGTTTGTTACGGTAAAATGGTGACAAGGTTCCACCAATCGGTTGTGGATGGATTCGGGTCTGCCCCGATTATCAGCTATTCCCCTACTTTTGCCGCCCGTTTTAGCTCGTCCAATTCGTGCGAGGTAAAGGCCCCATAGTTCAATGGATAGAATAGGAGTTTCCTAAACTCTAGATCCAGGTTCGACTCCTGGTGGGGTCACTAGTCTCGGACGGCTTGCATACCATTCCATTCCATTGGCTGGCCGATACTCTTCCCGGAGTGATCCGTCAGCATTACACGCTTAACAACTTCTTGTGTGAAAATGAGCGTGTTCCCACTGAAAAGATGCATGCGTCAGATCCTACCTTCGGCGTTGCCGTATGTGTACGCGGCTAACGTCCTTTTTCTGTTCCATGCGCATTGCCGTTGTCATTCCATGTTTGCTATTAGCGGGTTTAACCGCTTTCGCGCAACCGCCGAACAATAGCTGCGCGACGGCACAAACACTTTGTGGGCAACAACCTGTGGGAGGTAACAATACTGGACCACCGGGGATCCCTGGCCTATGCACGAATACGAATAATGTGGTCTGGTATACGTTCACGACCAACTCACTTGGTGGCGTGTTGGATGTGGATATCACTGGGATCGACTGCCCGCAAGTGGCCAACATGGGCAATATGCTGACCGCCCTGATCCTCAGCGGAGATGGATCGTGTACACTTTCCACGTTCAGTGCAGTGCCGCCATGTGTTTCGGATTCACAGGATTTTTCATTCACTACCCAAGCACTGAATCCTTCGACACAGTATTGGTTGACCGTTGCCGGTGCCCCAAATGGTGGTGCAACAACTCCGGCCCAATGTGATTTCACCATCGACGTGAGCGGACCCGGTGTGGATATCGTTGGCGTGGATTATTCGGCTGGTTCAGACGTTGAGATCGGGCAGGGAGGTAGCACGCAATTGAATGCGACCGGACCAGCTGGAAGTACGTTCATATGGTCTCCGACAACGGGCTTGAGCGATAACAATATCCCTAACCCCATTGCAGCGCCTACTGGTTCAACGACCTATACGGTAACCACCACGACCAACGGTTGTACCTATGTTGACCAAGTAACGGTGAATGTCATTCGGTTAATAGAACCACCGAACACCCTTACTCCGAATGGTGATGGTTTCAATGATACTTGGGAGATCCCGGGAATCAATGATTACCCCGGTGCTGAAGTAGTGATCCATGACAGGTGGGGCCAGATCGTGTACAGGGCTATTGGGTACCGGGAGCCATGGGATGGCACCAATAAGGGGAAAAAACTTTCAGAGGGTACGTACTACTACAGCATCAGACTGAACCAACTCCAAGGGCAGAGTGACCCGTATCTGGGCTTTATCTCTATTGTGCGATGAGGGGTGCTTTGATAGTGTGTATCGTAATGCTTGTTGGGACAGTGGGGTGTGCCCAACAACTTTCGCAATACACGCAATACGTGTTCAATCAATTCAGTATTAATCCGGCGGTAGCGGGAAGTAAGGATTGTTTGGATGTGAGATTAGGGTTCCGGCAACAATGGGTAGGACTCCCCGGTGCGCCTACCACAGGATGGGCAAGTTTGCATGCGTCATTGAAAGGTAAGAACAAGCCATTCCAGAATAACAAGCATGGCATTGGCATGTTCGTGGAAGCGGATCAAGCCGGAAATTGGGGGTATACCCGATTTCTTCTTGCCTATGCCTACCACATTCAAATGTCGAAGGATTACTACATGGCCTTGGGCGTGTTCGCAGGAGTGCAGCAAATGAAATTTGATGTGGGCGAAGCGTTCCTGAGCGATGCTGGAGATCCTGCACTCGACGGTAAGGCCACGTCGCTGGTCGTCCCGGATATTTCACCAGGTATCTGGGTTTACGGAAAGCGATTCTGGGGTGGACTGGCATTGCAACAAGCATTGGGTAATAAGATCAAGAACATCGGGACGAGTTCCAAATTGGCCCGTCATTTCAAACTCAGTGCTGGCTACCGATTCAAACTGGGTACGAAGATGTCCTTTACACCGAGCACCATGTTCAAGGTAGCAGAAGGTTCACCGGTAGCGTTGGATGTCAACGCAATGATCGAGTGGAACAGGGTCATCGCCTTGGGTATTGGTTACAGGAACGGAGATGCATTGACCTTAATGATGAAGGTAGGATTCCTGCAGTTCTTCCAACTCGGTTATAGTTATGATGTTACAACTTCACGATTGCGTGAAGGTAGTTCCAATACACACGAGATCATTCTGGGAGTTACGCCCTGTTCGAAAGCAGGTAAGGATAAACGAATGATCAACTGCCCTGCATTCGATTAGGTAAAGAACAAAACATGAAGCGGATCAATAACACGATCAAGACCGCACTGCTCCTTTTGCTTGCAACGTTTTCCGTTGCGGTTCATGCTCAGACCCTTTATTGGGTTGGTGGCAATGGATCATGGAATGATGCCGGGAATTGGAGCGCCACGGAAAATGGCATCGGGGGCGCAGGTGTGCCGCGTATTCAGAACGATGTCGTAATAGCACCTCAGGCTAATTCCGTTCTAACGATAAACGGTGTTGCATGGTGCGCGGGACTGCATGTGTATGGGTCGCTTGCGCGCGTTCGTGTTGAAGGGGATAGTGGTTCGGAGATCAACGTTGCAGGAGGTTGGTCCGCAATGGGTGATGTTCAATGGCTTCATAGCGGAACGGTGAACTTGATCAAACAACATGGTGGGGAGATCCTCGACCTTCGCGGAACGCCGATCAACGCTACTGTTAGTTGTGATGCAAGTGGATCCTGGTCCATGCAAAGCGACCTTGTGCTCACGGATCGTGACCTTCGTTTGAACCATGGAACATTGATCACCAACGGCAATAAATTGGAGGCGAGAGCATTGATCCAACAACGGAGAAGCAGCGGCCGGTTACTAGCCAACAATGGCATTGTGAAATTGAATGAAATGCCGGATGACGTAGTGATCCGCAATTCCATTGATCACGACAACGCACTGCTTATTGTAGCCGATGTGCAAGTTCCATGGGGACCTGTGCTGAACGGCGATGATAGGGATATCAGCGTTTGCGCTACCGGACCTGGTCAAACTCCGTTCACGATCAATGCTACGGTAACCAGTAATTACAATGGATTCGGTGTGCGTTGCAGAGGAAATTGCAATGCGACGGTCACTGTTTCAGTAACCGGCGGCATTGGTAGTTTTACCTACAGTTGGTTGGGTGGTCCGCAAACGCAAACATGGACAGCAGCATGCGGTGGACCGCAGATCGTGATCGTGACCGACCAAGGACAAGGGGTTTCATGTGCTGTTCAGGTAACCGTTTCTGAACCGCCGCCGCTGGGTGTGATCTTCTTTGGACAAGGAACGCCACCTACTTGTGCGAATTTTTGCAACGGAACGCGCACCGCGTTGGCCGTAGGCGGTGTACAGCCTCCTGCATATAACTGGAACAATGGCGCCGGCACGGGTCCTTCATTCAGCCAACTCTGTGCAGGTACCAATACGCTGCAGGTCACCGATCTGAATAATTGCACGTTCGATACGGTCTTCGTATTCAATCTCCAGCCGATCATTCCAAACCTTACCAGTACGGATGTGACCTGTTTCGGGAACTGTGACGGTACCGCTCAGGTTGCTCCGGTTGGTGGCACAGGGCAGCTAACATTCAATTGGGGTCCGGGCACCATTACGGGTCAAGGGACCAATAGTGTAAGTGGATTGTGCCCTGGAAATTACAACGTAACACTGACAGATCTGAATGGATGTGATACCACGCAGGTCTTCACGATCGGCCAACCAGCGCCGATCGTTCCAGCACTTGTTACGTTCCCTGCAAGTTGTTTCGGACTATGCGACGGAGCTGCAACCGTTAGCCCAGGTGGTGCTGCTGGTGACTACAGTTTTTTATGGAGTCCAGGAGGACAAACAAGCTCAACAGCGATAGGACTTTGCGCACAAGCCTATTCCGTATTGATCACCGATACGCAAAGTGGTTGCGACACTACGATCGTGTTCACCATCGATTCACCAACGTTCATTGATGCACAAGCAACGATCGAGGACGCTTCATGTGCAGGCGAATGCGATGGATCGATAGTGCTTACTACAACGGGTGGGTCTGGCGTGTTTTCCTATCTGTGGGCACTACCGCTTGTAAATACAAGTTCCAGTGCGATCAACCTCTGTGCTGGAACCTATGCCGTAACCGTTTCGGATAACTCCGGATGCGATACCACCTTGACATTCATCGTAAATGAACCGCTTCCCTTGGATCCAATTCTTACAACCACCGATGTTTCCTGTAACGGCATTTGTGATGGAACAGCCAGTGCGTCCGTTTCCGGCGGGGCGGGTGGATTCATTTATCTCTGGACACCGAACGTAACAGGCCAAGGAACTCCGAACGCTATGGATCTCTGCGCCGGACCGCATAGTTTGTTGATCACCGATATGAACGGTTGCGATACATTGATCAACTTCATTATCAATGAACCATTCCCACTTACTGCAGTGCCTTCACAGACCGACATTACTTGTGGAACAGCGTGCATTGGTGCTGCCGGAGTTGTCCTAAGTGGCGGCACTACCGATTATGAATATCTCTGGACCCCTAATGTGAACGGGCAAGGCACGGCCAATGCTACGGACCTCTGTGCCGGGGTTTATAGCGTGTTGATCACCGATGATAACGGGTGCGAACTAGTGGTTCCATTCACAATATTGGATGCCGTTCCGATCACACTATCGTTACAAGTAACTCCTGTTTCTTGCCCAGGTGATTGCGATGGTACAGCAGGTGTGATCGCTGCCGGTGGTGCTGGAGGATTCGTTTATGATTGGCAGCCGGACCCAACCGGAACGCTTCCAGGACAAGGCACAGCGAACGTTACAGGTCTTTGTGCGATCGCATATTCTGTAACGATAACCGACATGGCGGGTTGCGATACGACGATCGCTTTCACGGTACCTGCGCCGGACCCGATCAACGTTACATCCGTTGTGAGCGATATATCCTGTTCGGGTGATTGCGATGGGTCGATCATCCTCACTACAACGGGTGGTGACGGAACGTTCACTTATGTTTGGACACCACCGATCACGCCATCAACAGGAAGCGCTACGGATCTATGCGCTGGCAGTTATTCGGTAACCGTTTCATCCGGTGGATGTGATACCACGTTGGTCTTTGAGATCGATGAACCTGTTGCGATCGATGCGACGCTGACGACGACCGATATTGCATGTGCAGGAGTTTGTAGCGGGTCTGCTTCTGCTACGGCATCAGGAGGAACAGGCATACTTACGTATACATGGGCACCCGATCCGATCAACGGTCAAGGGACCGACACGGCTACTGACCTGTGTGCCGGAAACTACACCTTGACCATTGCAGATGCAGCTGGATGCGATACGGTTATTGCATTCACCATCCTCGATGCGCAACCGCTTGTAACGTCACTGGATATAGTGCAGACTGATTGTGGCGGAGTTTGCAATGGGTCAGCTACCGCAGTTGTGCCCGGTACGATCGGGAACGTGACCTACCTCTGGGAACCAGGAACCATCACGGGCCAAGGAACTGATATGGCCACAGGCCTTTGCGCCGGTCCGTACACGCTCACGGTAACGAGCCCGAATGGTTGCGATACCACTGTGCAATTCATCATCGGCACGCCATCCGGTATCGATGCGATCCCTGCGGTTACTGATGTTTCCTGCGGAAATGTGTGCGATGGTGCGATCAGCGTTCCAGCCACAGGCGGTACGGGTATGCTTACTTATGTCTGGGCGCCAACACCGATCAACGGCCAAGGCACACCCAACGTGACCGATCTCTGCGTAGGGAGCTATACACTGGTGATCACCGATGCTGCTGCTTGCGATACAACCCTACTGATCGATGTGGGTGGCGTGGATCCGATCGACCCGAACTTGACACTTTCGCATGAGACGTGCTACAACGGGCCATGTGATGGTACCATAACGGTAATGCCGACAGGAGGTACAGGTATCTATGAATACCTGTGGACACCGAACGTGACAGGCCAAGGAACATCGGAAGCAACTGGACTATGTCCCGGTGATTACAGTGTTACCATTTCTGATGTGGGTGGTGGATGTGACACAACGGTTACGACAACTATCCTTCCTATTCCGATCCTGAGTTTTGATGTGGAAGTTACCGCTGGGTCTTGCGCGAATGAATGTGGAGGAGAGGCGCATATTGATCCACTTTCGGGTAACGCACCTTTCCACTATCAATGGATCCCAGCTCCAACAATTGGTTCGGATACTACCGATACTGGAATGGGGCTTTGTGCCGGAACGTACATTGTGAACATCTCGGAAGCAGCGGGGTGCGATACGGCGATCACGATCATCATTACTACTGCGCCACCGATCATTCCTGATCTGACGATCACGCCGGAAACCTGTGCGTCACCTTGCTCCGGATCTGCTACCGTAGCTCCAACCGGCGGGCAAGGAACCATCATTGCGGATTGGCAACCGGACGCGAACATTGGTGGCCAAGGAACATATACCGCCACAGGCTTATGCGCAGGCACGACCTATACCGTTACGCTCACTGACAGTACCGGATGCGATACGACGATCACATTCAATGTGGATCCATTCACCGATATTCTGGCAAACATCAGTAGCACACCAACATTGTGTTCGGATACCTGTAATGGTACTGCAACGGCTGGCCCGACCGGTGGTACGCCGCCCTATACATTCTCGTGGAGTCCAGAACCGGGCGGTGGTCAAGGAACGCCAATGGCCACCGGTCTTTGCCCTGGTTCATACGACCTGTTGATCACGGATAGTGTAGGTTGTCCACACACGGAGTCCGTGTTGATATTGGGCCCGGATCCAATAGTGGATAACGCGGTGGTCACGCCAATTTCATGCGGCGGTGAATGCGATGGAACAATAACATTGAATGCAACGGGAGGCGATGGAACGTATCAATATTCATGGAGTCCGAATGTGATAGGACAGGGTACGGGAGCGGCCATTGACCTATGCGCTGGAACGTACAATGTTACAGTTACGGATGGCAACGGATGCGATTCGACCTTCACCTACGTCCTGATCGAACCACCTGTTCTGGTAATTTCTACATCGAGTACGAGTAGTCAATGTAGTTTGTGCGTGGGAACAGCCACGGTGCAGATCTCAGGAGGTACACTTGGTTTTGTAATTGCATGGACCGATGCGCTTGGGAATAACGTCGGGTCGACAGCAACACTTATCGACCTCTGCGCTGGCATCTACACGGTTCTTGTCACGGACACGAACGGTTGTTCTACACAATCGACCGTACCGGTGAGTGATGAAGATAGCGAAGTGTTGACCACTGCAAGTGGAGTCACGTCCTGTACCAATTCATGTGATGGTATAGTATCTGTCTCTTATGTATGTAGCGCACCGCTGTGCACTGTGCTTTGGACAGATGCACTTGGTAACGACCTGAATCAACCTACGGATCAGGCAACGGGATTATGCCCTGGAATCTACTACGTGCAAGTGACCAACGGCAACGGATGCGTTTCGATCGATACGGCATTCGTCACGCCACCAACAGGACTGATAGCGAACATCAGTAGTGTGCCGGTGAGTTGTTCCGGTGAGTGCAATGGAGAAGCAACAGTTGGCGTTAGCGGAGTGTCAGGTCCATTCACGTTCACCTGGAGCCCGGAGCCTCCGCCGATCAACGGTCAAGGGACACCATCCGTTACGGGTTTGTGTGCTGGAACCTATTCGATCTTGATCACATATGGTGCTGGCTGCGATACGACAGTAAGTGTATTGATCCTGGAACCATTGCCATTAGCACTAGCGCCAGTTGTAACCGACGTTTCGTGTAATGGAGATTGCGACGGAACCATTGCGCCAACTGCGCAAGGAGGCGACGGTAGTTACACCTACTTCTGGACGCCTGTTCCACCGAACGGACAAGGTGTGCCAATAGCGACCGGACTCTGTGCTGGAGATCATATTCTGACCGTAACGGATGGAAATGGCTGCTCGATCACGGACACGATCACGGTCAACGAACCTCAACTATTGGAAGTGACTGCGACCAGTACAATTAGTAGTTGTCCTGCTTGCGATGGCACCGCTAGTGCACTGGTTGTTGGTGGTACTCCGCCGTTCAACTTCAGCTGGATGTTGAATGGTACTGAAATAGGTACGGATCAGAATGCGGTGGATCTCTGTGGAGGCCTGTACAACCTTACTGTGACCGATAGCAGTGGATGTACAGCACAGTTGCTGGTCCCTGTTCAAAATGCTAATGCGGAAACGCTCACCATGATCAACGGTTTCACGAGTTGTGCGAACGACTGTGATGGGATCGTAAGTGTGGATTATATCTGCAGCGCTCCGATCTGTACGACCGTTTGGTACAACGCGGCCGGTGACTCTATTGCGAATACGCTTACTGTAAGTGGCCTTTGCCATGGCGATTACTTTGTTGAAGTGACGAACGCGAATGGTTGCATCGCGATCGATACGGCGCAGGTTCTACCATCAACCACGTTGACGATCAACATCACGAACACACCGCCAAGCTGTCCAGGTGATTGCGATGCAACGGCTACTGTTGGAGCCATGGGAGGAGTTCCGCCCTATACGTTCGTATGGAATGATCCCAATAACCAAACGACGCCACAGGCCATTGATCTATGCGCAGGTACGTATGCGGTGTTGATCACCGATTCAACCGGATGTGATACCACGGTCACCGTATTGATCCAGGATCCATTACCGATCACGATCTCCGGTGTTGCCACGGATATACTTTGCAACGGGGTCTGCGATGGAACGATCACTACGCTAGTGTCAGGTGGTACCGGAACGCTTACATACGCATGGTCTCCTGACCCGGGGAATGGACAGGGTACGAACATTGCATCACAATTGTGCGCTGATTCATACACGTTGACCCTTACCGATGCGAATGGGTGCACCGCCACACAGACATGGACGATCAATGAACCACCTGCTATTGTCCTCTCCGCAACGAGCATTCAAAGCGAATGCGGTATTTGCAATGGCAGTGCGGAGGTAGATGTAATTGGTGGAACGCCGGGCTATACCTACCTCTGGACATTGGGTGCCGCGATCTATGGAACCGATAGCATATTGGGTGGTGTGTGTGCTGGTCTGTATTCTGTTCTGGTAACGGATGATAATGGTTGCCAAGCTGCACTGCTGGTGCCTGTTACGGATATCGATGGCGAAGTGATCACCGCTTCCGGCGATACTACAACGTGTGCAAATACATGCGATGGAACCGTGAATGTCGATTTCGTTTGCTCGGATCCAAGTTGCACGATCGCTTGGTTCGATGGGGCAGGAAATGATCTCCTACAGAACACGAATACCGTTTCAGGTCTTTGTGCAGGTATGTATTTGGTTCAGGTCACCAATGCTACCGGTTGTATCACGTTGGACACGGCCTTTGTTACAGCTCCGCCTGATCTGGTCCCGAACTTGAGTACCACGCAGGTCAGTTGTTTCGGGGAATGTGATGGTTCCGCAACGATAGCACCTACGGGCGGAAGCGGTGAGTACGATTATGTTTGGAACCCGCCACCTGTTGGACAAGGAACTCCGCAAGCCACGCAGCTGTGCGTTGGTTCCATATCAGTAACGGTTACCGATACAGTGACCGGGTGTAGCACGCTGTTCAGTGCACTGATCCTAGGGCCCGATCTGTTAACTGCCAATATCATTGCCACGAACCCTTCTTGCAATGGCGTTTGTGATGGAACCATTTCAATTGATCCGCAAGGAGGTACGCCCGGTTATTCCTATTCGTGGTCTGATCCATTATTGCCGGATACCAGCAGCTTGAATAGCTTGTGTGCCGGAACCTATGATGTGACAATTACGGACCTGAACGGATGTGATACAACAATTACAATTACGTTGATCGATCCACCTTTTCTGCAAGCTCAGTTGGACTTGATCAATAATACTTGCGCTGGTAATTGCATCGGTTCCGCTATGGCAACCATCAGCGGTGGTGTGCCGCCCTACACTCTTTCCTGGACGGATCAAAATGGAACACTGATCGATCAGGATACGGTCATGATCGGTTCGCTCTGCGCCGGAACCTATCAATTGATCATTATCGATTCCGGTGGATGTCAGCTTCTCCTGCCGTTCGGTATTACTGAGGGATCCGCGATCGATCCGGCTCTTGTATTCACCAACGAAACATGTGTTGGACCGTGTGATGGTGCAGCAACTTTGTCTGCGACAGGTGGCACAGGTACACTGACATACTTATGGGAACCAGGTGTCATTACGGGGCAAGGAACGAATACGGTAACCGGGCTTTGTGCGCAAGCATATACTGTTACGGTTACGGATTCATTGGGTTGCGATACCATTGTTGCGTTCACCGTTCTTCCTTATGCTCCGATCGATCCGAATGTGGTACAGCAGGATATTCTTTGCAATGGATCATGTGATGGTAGCATCGTGCTCGCCCCGACAGGTGGATCAGGTGTGTACACGTATGCTTGGACAGTACCGAACGGTCCTATACCGAACGAGGCAACGGCTTTATGTCCGGGAGTAATAAGCGTTACGATCGATGATGGAACCGTTTGTGATACGACATTGATCTTCTCAATAAGTGAACCCTCTGCCGTGACCATTATCATTGATACTGTGGTGGATGCAAGTTGTCTTACTGCGACGGACGGCCTCATCAATTCGACGATCGGCGGAGGAACCGGACAAACTGTGATCGCTTGGCAAGGGCCTAACAATTTTACTTCCACTTCGGAGGATATTGCGAACCTTGCCCCTGGGTCGTACACCGTGACAGTGACCGATGATAACTTGTGTACAGCGACAGCTACTGTTACGGTGAATGCACTAAGTCCAGTGCAGGCCGATGCGGGACCGGATGTGATACAATGCACAGGGACGATCACGCTTCTGGACGGTTCCGGAAGTACAGGTGCGACGTCGTACTTATGGACCGACGATCAGAATATTGAAGTAGGAACATCCGCAGTGATCGATGTTGGTGTGTTAGCTCCAGGATCCCATACGTTCACATTGACTGCAATTGATGGTCCGTGTACATCGACCGATCAGGTAACGATAACGGTAATTCAGTTGCCGATCGCCGATGCAGGTCCGGATCAATTTATTTTCTTGAGCGGAACCGTAACGTTAGGAGGATCACCAACAGGGCCGAACGGTTCTTCGTACATCTGGGTTCCGGATTCAGTGCTCTCAAGTAACGGCGCTTCAAACCCTGAAGCGGAACCTAATGTAACGTCGTGGTTCACCGTAACGGTCACCGGACCGAATGGTTGTGTCGCAGTTGATTCGGTACTCGTCACTGTGTTGCCGGACGTGGTATTCCCATCTGGATTCACGCCGAACGGTGATGGGTACAATGAATACTGGCAGATCGACTTCGTGGATAAATTCCCGCAGATGGAAGTTGAGATATACAACCGTTGGGGGGAAATGCTGTTTGAAAGTGTTGGATACGGAACACCGTGGGATGGAAGGTATAATGGTGGATACGTGCCAGTGGGTACGTACTACTATGTGATAAAGCTGAACGACCCGTTGTTCCCTGATGCTTACACAGGCCCATTAACTGTGATACGATAACGCCATGATGAACCTAAGACATATCCTAGTGGGAATCCTGACCTTGGCGTTGAATGGCGCCATTGCACAACAATTACCTCAGCTTTCCCAATACCAGTTCAACGATTATATCATCAACCCGGCCGTTGCGGGAAGTCGACCATTCTTTGAATTGCGTAGTGGCCATCGCACCCAATGGGTGGGCATACAGGATGCTCCACGCACGTTTACGCTCAGCGGCGCAACGCCGGTAGGTGAGAAAATGGGTATTGGTGGCTACATCTTTACGGATAACGTTGGACCAACAAGACGCACTGGTGTGCAGTTCTCATATGCGTATCATTTCAAGATAACAGGTGATCTGAAGCTTTCATTTGCACTTTCCGCAGGTATGCTCCAGTTCCTGATCGATGGTTCCAAGATCGATTTCCATGACCCCAATGATCCAGTCATCGACGATCAGTTGCGCGGCGGTATTAAACCCGATGCCAAATTCGGGTTTTACCTCTACCATCCTAAATTCTGGTTGGGTGCAACGGCTCCTCAGATCCTTGGTAATAAGATCACGTTCTTGGAGAGTTCCACCAGTAGTTTGAGTCGACTGCAACAACACTATTATGTTTCTGGAGGCTATCGCTTCTTCTTGGGTGATGATTGGCGGATCGAACCTTCTTTCCTTTTGAAGTACGTGGACCCGGTACCACTCAAAGTAGATCTTACGGCCACGATCAAATACAAGAATGCGGTGTGGTTGGGTGCATCCTACAGAACGAATGATGCGATCAGTGTAATGCTCGGTTATTGGCACAAGCAGACCTTTCAGTTCGGCTACTCATACGATATGATCACGTCCAACTTACAGAACTACAGCACCGGTTCACACGAAGTGATGCTTGCCATAACGATCGGGAAAACAAAGAAATCGGTGCCTGCAGGCGGTGAGTAATTCGTTCTTCGCGGTTGGATCTAGTTGAATTCACGAGTGCCCAGGAAGGCATTTTGTGCCACCTAATGTTGACCTCGAGCATGGTGAATAGCCGTGTAAATACGGGAGTTTGTGGGGTTATTAGTTAGGGAGGCCGTGCTTCTTTTGTCATTCGTCGGTCGATTTGGGTCATTCGTCGCCAATTTCCTTTGATAATTGCAAGCCTAAAGGGTCCAAATGATCTATTAGCGCTACCTTTGGCTTCCCTTTTCTGGATTGAATAATTCACGGTGACTGCGATTCTACTGAATACCATTTTTAAACGGTTGTCCCTGCGGTGTTCGTTAGGGCTTTTGATGGCTTGTGGAGTTTCTGGAAGTATTGCCCAAGTCTTCGTTGCTTCCGACGGTCTTGTGATAAACTCCTGTTCAGGTACGTTCTATGATTCTGGTGGAGCGGCCGGTAACTACGGTAATTCTGAAACGTTCACCGTTGTGCTATGCCCCACAGGAGGCTCGGGCGCTGGTCCTGCTTCATCGGTCACGTTCACACAATTCGCGGTTCAGCCTTTAGCGGGTAGCGATATACTGGTAGTGTATAACGGAGCAACCACCGCGGCTCCGATCCTAGCGACGGGTAGCTCTACCAATGATCTTACAGGTCAATCGTTTCTAGCTACCGGAGCAACGGGTTGTCTAACCTTCCAGTGGACCAGCAATGCCACAGTAGTTGCTTCAGGGTGGGCCGCCACGATCATCACAGGACCGGAAGCCGGTGTTAGTGGATCGCGTACCGTCTGTGATAATGGATCAGCGTTCAATTTGATCACGCTGCTTACCGGTAGCCCTGACCCCGGCGGAGCTTGGACAGGCCCCAATGGTCTTCCGGTTGCTGCTACATTCACGCCAGGTAGTTCCGCTTCTGGCATCTACACCTATACCGTACTTGGCACACCACCATGTGCCGCAGCTTCGGCCACTGCAACCATAACACAAGTTGTAGCGCCAAACGCTGGTACAAGTGATGCAGCGACCATTTGCAGCAGTGATGCGCCGTTTCCAATGCGCCCACTTTTAGGCGGAACGCCTGCAGCGACAGGGTCATGGACCGGTCCAGTTAGTGGAGTTGCACATGCAGCGACTTATACTCCTGCAACGGATATTAGTGGTGTGTATACGTATACGGTTTTAGGAACAGCACCTTGCCTGGATGCAACAGCAACGCTTACAATTACTGAAAGGCAAGCACCCAATGCTGGGACCAACGGAACCAGAACGGTATGTAGCACCGATGGAAATTTTCAGCTCAGCACAAGTTTGGGAGGAACTCCGGACGCAGGAGGTACATGGACCACACAAGGTGGTGGGGCATTTTCAGGTACATTCATTCCAGGTACAAGTTCGGCAGGTGTGTACACCTATACGGTTGCAGGTCTCGCGCCATGCGCGAATGCAATTGCCACGGTTACGGTAACAGTGAATGATCCACCAAATGCGGGTAGTAACGCGCAGGTTATAAAGTGTTCGAACGCATCGAACTTCTCATTGTTCGATTCACTCGGTGGAACACCCGCTGCGGGAGGCACGTGGGTTGGCCCCACTGGTCTGGCCCATCCTGTAACATATAATATGGCCACCGATGTGCCCGGTGCATACACATATACTGTGGCTGGTGCAGCACCATGTGCCAGTGCTTCCGCAGTGGTTACGGTTTCCATTGTTCAACAACCTGTTGCAGGAAATAACGGAACGTTCACAACCTGTTCAAATGGTCCATCATTCGGTCTCTTTGCATTGCTCGGTGGCTCACCGAATGCTACTGGATCATGGACGACGCCGGCTAGTGCTCCGCATTCAGGCACATTCGCTCCAGGAACTGACGTCGCTGGTGCGTATACGTACACCGTTGTTGGCACTGCTCCCTGTGCAAATGCTACGGCAACGGTTACGATCACGGTTGTATCTCCACCCAATGCAGGAACGAACGGCACGATAACGATCTGTAGTGATGCAAGCAATGTGAATTTGTTTACACTGCTCGGTGGTTCTCCGGCAATAACGGGCACATGGACCAGACCCGATGGTACTGCGCATAATGGGACATATATCCCGGCAACGCAACCAGGTGGCAGCTACACGTATACGGTTGTAGGTACATCACCATGCGCGAGTGCCTCTTCTGTTGTGCAAGTGAACAGGGTGCTTGCACCGAATGCAGGGATCAATGGATCGATCACGGTCTGTAGCACCAATGGACCGTTCAACTTGATCACGGCTTTGGGTGGCACACCGAATGGAAGCGGTACTTGGCTCGGTCCGTCAATGACGACTGTGCTTGAAATGTTCACCCCAGGAACAAGTACACCGGGAACGTACACATACGTTGTACAGGGTACTTCACCATGTGTAAATGATACGGCATTCGCAACGGTGAACGTTATCGCTGCACCAAATGCAGGAAACAATGCAACAATCACAGTGTGTAGTAGCGCTGCGCAATTCGCATTGATCACGGCTTTGGGAGGAACACCACAGGCGGGTGGATCATGGACGAGACCGGATGGTACGGCTTTGCCCAGTGGCAATTACCAACCGGGCATCTCGCAAGTAGGTGGATACACATACACCGTTGCAGGGACAACACCTTGCCTTTCTGCCTCGGCCGTTCTGGTAGTGAACGAGAATAGACAGCCCGTTGCTGGAACCAGTGCCGCATTTCAACGCTGTTCAACGGATGGTCCTGTTCAGCTATTCACGATCCTCGGCGGCACACCGGATGCGGGTGGCGTATGGACCGGACCCGGCGGCGCGAGTACGGGCGTCTTCATTCCTGGTACAAGTATGCCCGGTATATACACTTATACCGTGACTGGCGTTGCACCGTGTACCAACGCAACAGCAACAGTCACCGCAACTGTGAACCAAGGTCCGGATGCAGGATCGAATGGAACCGCTACGGTTTGTGCGGACCTTGCTTCCATTGACCTATTTCCCTTATTGGGTGGCACACCAGATGTCGGCGGAACATGGGTAGCAACGAATTCAACCGGACACCTCACTGGTTCAACATTTACACCGCCTGGGCTCCCTCCAGGAACATACGATTTTACGTACACCGTCGACGGGATCGGGTTGTGTGCTGCAGATGTATCCACGGTTCAGGTGATCATTGTACCTGCACTTAATGCGGGCACGAACGGGGCGCTCAATGTATGTAGAACGAATGCATCCGTGGATCTATTTACAGGGCTTACAGGTTCACCACAGACTGGCGGAACATGGGCGGACCTCTCTGCAACCGGAGCACTGAGCGGTCAGATCTTCAATGCGACCATGGTTACTGCTGGAACCTATACGTTCAATTATACATTGGCCGGAACACCTTCCTGTGCTGCTTCAAGCGCCCAAGTTTCCGTAACGGTGAATAGTGCGCCGAACGCGGGTCAGAATGGATCTACGACCACATGCAGCAACAGTGCTGCATTCAACATGTTACCCTTTTTGGGTGGATCCCCTCAGGGTGGCGGTGATTGGTTCAGAGGTGCTGTAGCACACGGTGCATCGTACGATCCCGCAGTGGATATATCAGGCACATTCACGTATCGTGTACTAGGTGCCGGACCTTGCGCAAATGCTACAGCTACACTTACTGTTACGGAGGTAATTGCGCCAAATGCTGGCACTTCCGCAAACACTTCAGTGTGCTCGAACAGTACGCAATTCAACATGACCTCCCGATTGGGTGGTACGCCGCAAGCAGGGACGTGGTCCTTCAATAGCCAACCACACGGGCCTTTGTTCATCCCCGGTGTGGATCCGCAAGGCGTATATATCTTCACTGTGGTGGGTCAAACGCCTTGTGCAAATGCAACATCCAGCCTTTCGGTGTCCGTTGAAACAGCGGCTTCTGCGGGGGCGAACGGAACCAGCACAGTTTGTAGTAATAATTCTGTATTCCTGTTGATCAGCGTTCTGGTCGGAGCGCAACCAGGAGGCACGTGGGTCGGACCGGATGCGCTGCCTCATGATGGGGTCTATACTCCCGGGACCAGCATGCCCGGAGCGTATGTGTACACGGTCACTGGCGATCCACCATGTCTGAACAGTTCGGCTACGGCAACCATCATTGAGAATCGCAGACCGGTTGCGGGTACCAATGGCTCGTTGAATATTTGTTCGAACGGTGGAAGTGTTCAATTGATCACTGGATTGAACGGTACGCCGGATGCTTCGGGGTCTTGGACCGGTCCTGGCGCAAGTGCAAGCAATGGCGTTTTTGTACCGGGTACTTCTACTGTAGGTACCTATACATACAGGGTTGTAGGAGCGGCACCATGCACCATTGATAGTTCACAAGTAGTTGTGACATTGGCAGCGCCACCAAATGCAGGTGGCTCTAATTCCATATTCGTGTGTAACCCATCACAAGGGTTCAACATGATCACGCGGTTGACCGGTACGCCAGCTGCAGGAGGTGTTTGGACAGGGCCTGCACCTTCAACAAATACCATGGATGGCTTTTTCATTCCTGGTAATACGCCTCCTGGTACGTATACATACACCGTTCCTGGAACAGGTACTTGTCCGAATACGTCGTCCACGTTGACGATCGGCGTTAATCCAGCGTCCAATGCAGGAGAAAATGGAAATGCTACGTTATGCAGCACTGGAGGTCTCACCCCACTATTCCCTTATCTAGGTCCATCGGCACAAACAGGTGGGGGTTGGAACTATAGACCGACACATGCTTCCCACCCCGGTGTTTTTAATACGGCATCCGATCCTGTAGGGGTCTATGTCTACACAGTGTTGGGATTGCCTGGTTGTCCCAGCGACTCCAATATCGTGAACGTTGCCGTGAACATAGCTCCCAATGCAGGCAGTGGAAATGCGCTGATCACCATCTGTGATGATGATGATCCGATCAATATGTTCACCCTGCTTATTGGCGCAACACCTAATCCAATTTCTTATTGGGTGAGTGCATCTGGTGCGTCTCATAGTAATTTCTATCTACCCGGTGTGGATACAGCCGGTGTCTTTGTCTATACATCTACAGGGGTGGCTCCTTGCCCAAATGCAACTGCAGAGGTCAACGTCATCGAACAGCACGCACCCGATGCGGGAAGCAATGGAGCACGTCAAGTGTGTAGCAGCGATCCTGAATTCCCGCTATTCGATGTGCTCAGTGGTAGTCCGGAGACCGGCGGAGATTGGTACGACCCAGATGGCGTCCAAGTAGGAGATAATTACACGCCTGGGTATTCACAACCGGGGATCTACAAGTACAAGATCATGGCAACTGCCCCGTGTTCTGCTGATAGCGCAACGGTGAATATCATTGAAACGCCAGAGTCCAATGCTGGTATCAATACGGTAGCGCCATTGTGTTCGTCGGATGGGGTAATTGCATTGATCGATCTGCTTGGAGGTAACCCGGATACCGATGGATCCTGGACCTTGAACAATAACGCTATCGGTCCCAACCTCGGCACGGATACGGCAGCAAACGGCGCGTACACCTATACTGTGTTAGGAGACGGTCCTTGTGATGATAAGACCGCTCAGGTCCAGATAACGATCTCACAAGCACCGAATGCAGGGAGCGATGCGCAGATCACCACATGTGTGGGTGCTGGCTCGGTAAACCTGCTCGCTGCGCTAGGCACCTCGGTTACGGTCGGTGGCACATGGACGAATGTGAATAGCGCTGGTGTTGTTTCACCAACAGGCCAACTCAACATATCAGGAGTCACACCTGGAACCTACAACTATATCTACACATTGACCGGTGCAGGTTCTTGCGGTAATGCCAGTTCGACCGTTATGGTTACCGTGACCAATGCGCTGAATGCAGGTAATAATTCAGACGTAACGGTCTGTGAAACACAATCTCAAGTTGTGTTATTTGATCTATTGACCGGTAACCCGCAAGGTGGCGGAACATGGCAGGATCTGGGTGGTAGTGGTGCATTGATCGGCGGAACGGTTTTCGATGCAACTGCTGTTCCTGTTGGATCATCGTGGATGTTCAAATACCTTTTGTCCAGTTCGGCTACTTGTCCAGCGGATTCGGCAATAGTAACTGTTAACGTAGTGGATGCTCCTTTCGCAGGAGCAAATGGCGGTACTACGGTATGCTCTTCAAGTGCATCCTTCAATTTGATCATTCAGCTCAATTCGAACCCTGATGCAGGTGGGTCCTGGTTCAATAATGTGTGGGCTCCGCATCCAGCTACGTTCAACCCTGGAAGTGAACCGACCGGTACTTTTCATTATGTCGTAGCAGCCATAGCGGGTTGCCCTGCGGATACTGCGACTACGGTCATCACGGTTAGGCCCGCGGCAATTGCGGGAATTGCGAGCCAGAACTACGCAACGTGTTCAAATGATGGTGTTACTGTTTTGTTCGACCTACTCGGGCCTACTGCACAGACCGGTGGTTCATGGACCTTCAACGGAAACCCGCATGTAGGGAATGGTATCTATACACCGGCCATTGATGCACCGGGTACATATACGTATACAGTTACGGCACAAGCGCCCTGTGCACCTGCAACCGCCAACATCATCGTTGCTGAACCAATTGCTCCGAACACGGGGTGTGATGGGGCTGGAACGCTTTGCTCCAGCGGAAATACAATAAACCTTTTCACGCTGCTTGGTTGTGGCCCACAGACGGGTGGTGTATGGAAGGATCCGGATGGAAATATCCATACAGCATCATTTGACCCAAGTAACGATGCCGCTGGTTCATATACCTACTTGATAACCGGCTCGTCACCATGTGAGTCCGATTCTTCAGTAGTGGTGATGACCGTGGTGGTGGGGGGAAATGCCGGAGTACCAACAACGCTCAATGTTTGCACTGGTATTGATTCATTGAACGTGTTCGCTGCACTTGGCCCGAACGCTGCACCAGGTGGTTCGTGGACTGATGTGAATAGTTCCGGTGCGTTGGCTGGTAATGTGTTCGACCCATCAAGCGCGGGAGTTGGGACATGGATATTGCGGTATTCGTTCGCGGCGAACCCACCTTGTTCGGCGGCCTCCAGCGATGTCACTGTTGTAGTTGGTCTGGGTTCTAACCCGGGCACGGATAGTTCCGCCGTGGTTTGCGGGTCCGATGCACAATACATTTTGTTCAATGCGCTTGGCGGGAATCCTGATGGTGGTGGTGTTTGGTCATCTCCTGCTGGTTCTATTGCACTTGTCGATTCGGTAACAGGAGCATTGAACGCTACGTTGATCTTGCCAGGTAACACGGAAACATTCGTTTATAGTACGTCTGATGCCCAATGTGGGAACCAGTTCGCCACGGTAACGGTTACGACTTCCTCGTTTCCGAACGCTGGTATTGGCGGTTCCGTTCAATATTGTACAACAGCTGCGCCTTTCGATCTGTTTTCTGAGCTTGGCGGAACGCCTGAGTTGAATGGTACTTGGACAGGCCCTCAGCCTGGTTTCAATGGAACATTTGATCCGAGTACTGATCCTGCTGGTAACTATTCGTATATCATACCAGGAAACAATATCTGTCCAGATGGAGTAGCTACGCTTGCATTGTTCAGCAATTCTCCTGCGGACCCCGGTCAGGATGCATCCGTATTGGTTTGTGATACGACGGATTCCCTTGGATTGCTTCCATTGCTGAGTGGTACACCTCAGGCCACTGGTACATGGCAGGATCTCGATGGTACCGGTGAACTGGACGGTGGGAACTTGAATACCACGAACATCCAGCCAGGTAATTACGATTTCTTGTATACGATCAACGTTCCCGGTTGCGGCCCTTATAGCTCAACGTTGAGCGTGGATGTTGTTTCCAGCCCGCGGATCGATACGGCCATCACGATCTGCAATTTGGTGGATCGCACCTATACCGTGCTCTTCAATATCCTAGGTGGAGACACGGGATCTTATGTTGTGAGCGGAGCTGAAGGTTCAATAGACCCTGCGCAGAACTATGCGTTCACCAGTACACCTGTTGTTACAAGCGCTGACTTCGAAGCATTCATTACCGATGCCTATGGATGCGGATCTTACCGTATTGTCGCATCATCACCGTGTGATTTCGTTACGGAGATCTTTATTCCAGAGACCTTCTCTCCCAATGGAGATGGTATAAATGAAACGTTGATCATTCCCGGAATTGAAGGATTCCCGAAAAACAGCATTAGCATCTTCAATCGTTGGGGTGCCAAAGTGTTCGATGCAGTCGGATATGATAACGTAAAAGTTCTTTGGAACGGCACCTCGAACGGAGCGATCATGGGAGAACTTGCACCGACAGGTACTTACTTCTATGTGCTGGATCTTGGTACCAGCAAAGCGCCTTTCACCGGATACATCTACTTGAACAGATGATCCATCGCCGACATATCATCAAAGCGATCGGGATGATCTGCGCAATGGCACCACTGCCTTGTGTTGCTCAACAGGATCCCATGTACAGCCAGTACATGTTCAATACGTTGGCCTTCAACCCGGCCTATGCGGGCAGCGCCGATGTGTTTACGATCATGGCGCTCAGTCGCCATCAATGGGTCGGTTTCGAAGGAGCTCCGGCAACGCAGACCTTCGCATTGCACACACCATTGAAAAGTAAAAAGATCGCATTGGGATTCTCTGCCATCAATGATAAGATCGGACCAACGAAACAGACCGGAGCTTATTTGGATCTTGCTTATCGCATACGGACCGGAGAAAAAACTCAGCTTGCCTTCGGACTTAAAGGCGGAGTTAATCTCTACAAAGCGGACCTAAGTTCGCTCTCCAGTGTTGATCCCGATCCAGCAAGTGTGAACATTTCCTCCACCATTCTCCCCAACTTCGGTTTTGGCCTTTTCTGGCATAGCCCCACATACTACATCGGACTTTCAGCACCTAAGTTGCTAACGAATTCTATCGATGCTGCAAGTGCAACGGCATTGGTCACATCCACCGAAGCACGCCATTATTTCCTTATGGGAGGTTATGTCTTTGAATTGGATCGTGACCTGAAATTCAAACCGTCGGTTATGATGCGTGTGGTAGAGGGAGCACCGCTCTCTTTGGACCTGAATGCTAATTTCCTGTTCCGCGAAAAGATCTGGTTCGGTGCCATGTACCGTGTAGGAAATTCATTCGGAGTGATGGGCCAATATCGTATTACGGATCAATTCCGAGCAGGTTATGCGTTCGATCTTACAACCACAAAGATCGGTGCATACAATGCCGGTACGCATGAGCTCATGTTGAGCTATGATCTGAAATTCGTGAACGGAAGAACCATATCGCCGCGCTATTTCTGAACCCATGTTATTCCGCATAGCCATAGTCGTTATTGGTTTGTTCTCAATGGGATCAGCCATTGCTCAGACCAAAGCGGACTATCACGTGAATGAAGGGGATAAGTTCTTCGAACAAATGGCTTATTCACGGGCCATTCCGGAGTACACGATCGCTGCAGAATTAGGTGCGGTCACTGAACACGTTACACGACGTCTTGGCAAAAGCTACATGCAAATAGGAAAGACCATGGAAGCCGAACAATGGTTCGCTTCCGCGGTGAAGTTCATGAGCCGTGAGCCAATGGACATGTACAATTATGCCGAAGTACTGAAAAGCAACGGACGATACGAAGAAGCTGAGGAATGGATGGATCGTTATCTTTTGGTATCTTCCGATGATGCGAATGTTCGGCGGAGCAATATCAACGGCTTTGCAAAAAAACTTTCGCAGGATACTGATCGGTTCACTGTCCGTTCTGTTGGTATCAATACACCGTTCTCGGATTTTGGTACATGTTGGCTAGGGAACGATAAAGTGCTGTTCTCAAGCTCAAGGAACCTTACTACGATCGTTGAGCGAAGGGCTGCTTGGAATGATCAACCCTTTCTGGACCTCTTCACCGCAGAACGAGGATCGGATATGGATCTTTCGAACGCCAAGGTCGTGGAAGGCGATGTGAATACGAAGTTACATGAAGGGCCTGCTACTGCTAGCAACAGCGGAGATGCGATCTGGTTCACCCGTAACTCATTCTTCAAAGGTCGAAAACAGAAAAGTCAGAACGGGATCAGTAGGTTAGGAATTTACAAAGCATATCCGAAGAACAATGGATGGGGCAATGTGGAACAGTTCCTGTTCAACAATCCTGAGATCTCCGTTGGTCACCCAGCCCTTTCCGTGGATGGCAGAACACTCTATTTCGTAAGTGACATGCCAGGTGGGTATGGCGGATCCGATATTTACGTATGCCGTGACCAAGGTGGTCAGTGGGGCGAGCCTGAGAACTTGGGCAATTCCATTAATACGTCCCGTGACGAACTGTTCCCGTTCATTAGTGCGAAAGGCACATTGTACTTCGCGAGCAACGGCCACCCGGGCCTAGGCGGTCTGGATGTATATGCCGCGCAGCGTATGGAGAATGGCATGTACAAGTCTGCTGTTAATGTAGGAGCACCGGTCAATGGACCGAAAGATGACTTTGCGTTCATCATTGATGCTGAGGATAAGCATGGCTATTTCTCCAGCAACAGATCCGGTGGTATGGGTGATGATGATATTTATCGCTTCGATATGTTGGCCCCATTGGATGAACGCTACCTATGTACAGGGCATGTGATCGATGATGAATTCGAAATACCTGTGATAGCTGCGGAAGTTCAATTATATGATGCGGACAAGAAACTGATCGGTACAGCATTCACGGATGCGAATGGTGAATACACGTTCCCAGTTGAAAAGAACAAAGCTTACCGCGTGGTCGCCAAGATGGCCGGTCGCTACGATGGCCAAGGACATTTCAGTACGGAGAATATTGAGCAGGAACAGATCACCACGCGTGATGTGCACTTGGTTGCGGATGCAGGTGTCTGGATGCGCGGTGCGGTTTCCTATAAGGACAGGCTTGGTTTCATCGAAGGCATGAACATCAGCGTGGTGAATACCAGTAGTTTTTCTTCGGAGGCGACCAGATCCGGTTCCGGGGGCGACTTCAGTATGCGCTTGCAGACCAACGAGGAGTTCGAGGTGCTCTTTGAGAAAGCAGGGTTCTTCGGGCAAAGCGTTCCGGTTTCAACCATCGGTATAAAGCAAGGAGTGATCGACCTGAATCAAGCGCGTGATCTTCGATTTGAACCGATCGTTCTCGACAGTGCTATTGCCCTCAAATTCGTTCGTTGGAACAGTTCGTCTGCTACATTGGACCCTCTGGCCAAGACGGAGCTTGATGCGCTGGCAGAACGTATGCTGGTGAACCCACAATTGGTGATCGAGATCTGCGTATACACGGACGCTCGTGGTGATGTGACCAAGCATCAGCCTATGACCCAGAAACAAGCGGAAGCAGCTACGGCCTATCTGGTGAGCAAGGCGGTGCCGAAGGAAAGGCTTGTGGCAAAAGGTTTTGGTAGCAGCAGGATCCTGAACAGGTGCGTTGCCGGAACTGAATGCTCGGATGAAGAACATGCCGTGAACAGACGGACGGAATACAAGGTGGTCAAGGTGTTGTAATGGTCTACCGCAAAGCCTTCATCGCGTAGCCTTCATTTCTCAGGTATTCCAGCGTCCGTGGAAGTGTGTAGCGCAACCGTTCTTCCGCCTTTACGCTATCATGAAATACCACGATGGAGCCGGATCTGATATTCCTTGTTACATTCTTCAGACATTGCTCTGGCGTTGAGCGCATATCGAAATCTCCGCTTAGGACATCCCACATCACGATCCGGTATCGGTCCTTAAGCTCGTGAACCTGGTCATTCGTTATGCGCCCATAAGGCGGTCTGAATAGTAGCCTTTCACTTCCATTCACACCAAGCCCCAACGCGTTTTCGGCGCCTTGCACATCGTCGATATAGCTTGCTGTTGGTGTATTGGTTCCGCGCAAATGACTCCACGTATGGTTGCCAATGGTATGGCCTCCTTCCGTGATCTTTTTTAGGATCTCGTGATTCTCGGATGCGTTCTTGCCAATACAGAAGAACGTGGCTTTTGCATTGTAAGTAGCTAATTGTTCGAGCACCCACGGCGTTACATGGGGGATCGGTCCATCATCGAACGTCAAGTATACCGCACGTTCCTTGCGTTCCATATTCCAGATCCGCCCAGGATAGAGCAGTTTTAATACGGAGGGCGTTCGAGCGAAATACATTCGAGCTAGTGATAGCAACGGCTTAAAATACAACAGCGGACCGATGCCATAGCTCCGATCCGCTGCTCCATTCGATCCGTTCAGAACGACTGTCTGGTGGTACGACGTCCTTCGCCTTGCAATTCCAATTGCTTGGCTTGATACGAGTCCTCCATTATTCGGAAACGATCTTCCAGTAATTTTCCCTTTGCTGTATCAGAACGCGATGTCACGGATGCCAATCGTCCCATAACAGCATGTGCAATTGCCATTTCATTGTTCAAATGACTTGCGAAGCGTGGTTCCAGACTATTGAAATACACCATGTTCTCTTCCATGATCGTAAAGATCCGCTCGCTCAGTTCGTTCCCTTTCTCGATCTCGCCGATCGCGTAGTAGGCTTCTACGGTCGGTAAAAGGATCCGGTCATAGGGAACATTGTGTTCCGGCATCTTGTTGAGCGAAAGGTCAAGGATCGTAAGTGCTTTGTCGTCCTTTCCTTGGGCGATCAACTCTTCAGCAAGACTGCTTAGTTGCAATCGTAGGTTGGTGGTCATGCGCAGGATGTTCTCATCAAGATATACCGGCTCCTGACTGTCCATATTGCCCCACAGGAATTTCGTGGTTACGTTCTCGTACATGATATCCGCGGCTACGCGACCTTGCGTATTCGGGTTGGAGCTTTCGCTTTTTACAGGTACCAGACGATAGGTGAGTCCTTCCAATTGGAAGTGGTCCTGTAGGTTGATGTAGCTATCCGGTCCGGTCGTCACTGCGAAGTAAATGGGACGCTCCCAATCGTTGTGTGCCAAAAGGTCCAAAACCATCAGGCTGTTCTTCAAGAGCATTTGCCGCGGGATCTCGAAGTCCACACTGCGCACCCAATTCGTATCCGCAGCCGAGAGCGTACCGTTGCCGAATACTGTTGCGCTATCCACAGGAATACTGAATTTGTTGGTCGGGAAATACGAGTCACGAACACCGCGTTGGAACAGCACTTCGGTGTTCTTCGGATTGCTAACGAACTCCATCATTTGTTTGATGTTGCGGTAACCATCATTCCCACGCGGCATCAACGCCACAACGTCCCTCGTTCCTTGGCGATAGAGCTCAGGTGCCATTCCGAAAGGAACTGGTTCGCTCTCATAGGCCTTCCTGCGTTGCTGATCGATGTACCAATCAGTGTTCAGCAGGCTTAGGTTCACTACGCGGATATCCGTGCGTATGCCTTCAACTTCCTGTGCATACCAAAGTGGGAACGTATCGTTGTCGCCATTGGTGAAGAGGATCGCATTCGGGGCACAACTTTCAAGATAGTTGCTTGCCAGGTCACGTGCTGGTTTTCGGATGCTACGGTCGTGATCGTCCCATCCTTCTGCAACCATGATCAACGGTACGGTAAGTCCGATCAATGTAGCAAGTACGCCAGCAACTGTTTCGTTTTTCAGCGCTTTGCCTAATACATGGAACAGGGCAATAGCACCTCCTCCCAGAAGCGCGATATAGAGCAATGTGTATGACGTTGCATGGTCATCACCAAGTACGGTTTCCACAACATATTTCAGAATCCCGATACCTAATGCAACACCTAGGACCGAAATAAGTTCCTTTTGAGTAAGCGTACGTGCAGCATCATATAACGCGAACACACCAAGGCCTATCCATATCGCGAATGCATAGAAGGATCCTACATAAGCATAATCACGTTCTCGTGGCTGATACGGTGTTTGGTTCAGGTAGATCACGATGGCCACACCGGTGAATAGGAACAGAAGCGCGACTACGGAGCCATCTTTACTATGCCTTACAATTTGATAAAGCATGCCGATAAGACCCAGTATCAACGGCAAATAATAGAACCTGTTGAATGCTTTGTTATTGGTCATGCTCGGAGGTAACTGATCCTGATTTCCCAGCCGTTCCGCATCAATAGGTTTTATACCGGATAGCCAATTGCCATCCATGCTGTTCCCGTGGCCCTGCACATCATTCTGCCTTCCAGCAAAATTCCACATGAAGTACCTGCCGTACATCCAGTCCATCTGGTAGGAGAAGAAGTAACGCATGTTCTCCACGAACGTAGGCTTGAACACGATCGTTGGTTTATTCTCCCGATCGGTGGTCCGTATCGGCGTTCCCTTGAAATCACTCCAGCTCTTGTACGCATCTTCGTGATTGGCCTGAGCGCTGTACATGCGGGGGAAAAGCATCGTGAAATCCGGATCATACACTACCTCGGTTCCTTTGCGTGGGTCGGTAATGATGTATTCGTGATCCACCGTATGGTCAGGATGCTCTGCTAGGAAATGTTGTGCGCTCCAGCGGTCGTAGAATTTCTTAATTGGTCGATCGTTCTTCTTGATCAGATAGGTGGCCGTGTATACAGGAGTCCCGTCCAAACGCTCATTCGAATAGGGTGAATCCCAGAACTGACCGCTCAATAGTGGGCGGTCCCCATATTGTTCACGGTTCAAATAACTTAATAGGTTGAACACGTTCTCCGGATTGTTCTCGTCGATCGGTGGATTAGCAGCACTGCGAATTACGATCATCGCGTAGGTGCTGTATCCAATAAGGATCACGCTTACACCGAGGATGACGGTGTTCCAAAGGACCAGCCCATTGCGTTGCGTGTAACGGATCCCAAATACGATCAGTCCCACCAAAAGAAGGATGTAGATCAGGTTGCCGGAATTGAAGGGCATGCCCATTTCATTCACGAACAGCAATTCGAATTTGCTGGCCACTTTAACAAGGCCCGGAATAATGATCGCTTGTATTGCACCAAGGATCACGGCCGATGCGATGAACGTTTTTACGATACCGAGCGTGGTAACTTCATACCGTTTGAAGTAGTAAACGAAGGCGATCGCAGGGATGCAAAGCAGGTTCAATAGGTGAACTCCAATGCTGAGGCCCATCAAATAGGCAATGAGTATGAGCCAGCGCGTGCTATGCGGCTCGTTGGCCTCGCTTTCCCATTTGAGAATGGCCCAGAATACAATGGCCGTAAAAAAGCTGGACAGCGCATAAACCTCACCTTCTACAGCACTGAACCAGAAACTATCACTCCACGTGTATGCCAATGCGCCAACAACACCACTACCCATGATCGCGATCACAGCGCCTAGTGTTACCACAACTCCATTGCGCGTGGCCAACTTGTACGCCATATGCGTTATGCTCCAGAACAGGAACAATATGGTAAAGGCGCTTGCCATAGCGCTCAACACGTTCACGGCGTATGGAACGGTCTCCGGATCAACGAATGCGCCAGCTAGTCTGGCCAAGATCATGAAAAGTGGGGCTCCTGGAGGGTGGCCGACCTCTAATTTGTACGCCGTGGCGATGAATTCACCGCAATCCCAGAAACTGGCAGTGGGTTCTATGGTTGCGATATAGGTCCAACTGGCGACCAAGAACACAAGCCAACCGGTGATAATGTTCAGTTTTTTGTACGGCATACTCCTCTGGGGGCGAAACGATAAGCCGCGAAAATACCAAAGTAGTTGGTGGAACCACCCTCCGAATAGCGGATCTTGTTAAATTTGCACCTCCTTAAGCCAATATGGTCGCTTAAAGAATGTGAAATTGTCCGATGGTGTAATTGGCAACACGTCTGGTTTTGGTCCAGAAGAGTCCAGGTTCGAGCCCTGGTCGGACAACAAAATAACCCCGCGAAAGCGGGGTTTTTTTTGTCCGATCAGGGTGAGAAGTTTATCCCGCACAGCGCTTCAGCGCAGATGCGGGAAGCCCTGGTCAGACAACAAAATGCCCCACGAAATTGGGGTTTTTTTGTTTTACGAGCGTGGTGAGAAGTTTATCCCGCACAGCGCTTCAGCGCAGATGCGGGAAGCCCTGGTCAGACAACAAAATGCCCCGCGAAAGCGGGGTTTTTTTGTGCCGGGCATGGGGAGAAATTCATCCCGTACAGCGCTTTAGCGCAGATGCGGGAAGCCCTAGTTGCAAAACAAGAAACCCCTGCAATGGCAAGGGCTTCTTTAATAAATTGGATTCGTCGGTCACTCCACCACGAACCGGATCATTTCCGAGCGATCGCCGTGTTGTGAACGCACCATATACACACCACTTCGAAGTGTGGAGATCGGTAGGTCGATCCGTTGCGGTCCACCTGCCAGATTACCGTTGTACAATTCAATAAGTTTTCGCCCTGTAACATCGATCAAGTCAATGACCACTTGGTCACTGGACGGCATTTCGATCAGTAGTTGAGCATTGTCCTGAGCGGGATTCGGGATGATCATCAATGAGCCACTGTTCGCTGAAAGCTCTTCAAGCCCGACCGGCATACCATTCAGGTTGATGTCATCTACATAGATGTTATTGCCTCCATAGCTTTCACTCTCGAATTTGATCCGGAAATCCGAGGTATGGTATGAGCTGCTGATATTGGTCACTTCAGCATAGCCCCATTGATCGCCAGAGGGAACGAAGCTGCTTGAAACCGTTCCTCCGGCAGTGTTCAGGTCACTGGATCCGCGTAATTGCTTTCTCATGGACCATGTGTCACCACAATTGTTGGAGACGTACAGCCTCAAACGATCGTCGTTGGTGGTATTGCGCTGAGCGTATGCGTAGCGGAACGTGACAACGATCTCAGTGGCATTCGACATGTCGAACGGTTCGGAATAGAATTCGTCCAATTGCGTTGTCATTGAAGCGGTATTCAATAAACGAACACTGTTACTTCCCGAGAATGCGGCTGCATTCGTTAGTTGGAATGTATTGTTGTTGTCCGGATCATACACCGTCCAAGAAGATCCATTCAATGAGCTAATGCTCTCAAAGCCTTCATTGAATGGTACCGCTGCACCAGGGTTGGCCAACACGGTTATTAGATCGTTGGTCGTTACGGACAAATTCGTTGTGCCGTCGGTCACATCCAATGTTACCGCGTAGTTTCCGGCAGTGGTGTAGGTCACTGATGGGTTCGGGTCCGTGGATGTGTTGGGTGTGCCGCCAGGAAAGCTCCAGGTCCGTGAGCTAACACTGTTGTAGCTCACATCGCTGAATGTGACCGTACTGCCTGCGCATATTTCCTGAATACTGCTTGTGAACTCTGCTGCGCACAGGATAGCTGGTGAGCCCACACCGGTCGCATTCAAGTTGTTCGTTGTCCAAAGACTGCTTCGCTGTGCTGTGCCGCTGTTCAATGCAGCGATCATACGTGTCTTCTGTCCCTCGGTGAACATCTTGGAGCAATAGCTGTAATCCATGTAGTTCTCAACATTGTCCAAACTGCCACACGAAATACCGCTCAATACACAGCTCGTCCAACCCACGGTATTCGGTGTATCACTAACGCTGTCGTCATCTGAGCAATTCGATGTTACAATGGGTTCGTTCGAATCACCCCATGTGTGTTTCAGATTCAGCCAATGGCCTGTCTCGTGCGTCAATGTACGTGAGCGGCCGGGGGAACTGGTTCCGATCGCACCTGTATAATTGTGCAATAGCACAATGCCATCCCCAGTGGGGAAAAAGTCAGCTGCACCCGGTCGATAGGTATAGCCAGCTGCTCCATCCGCGTAGGCACATACCCATACGTTCATGTACTTGTTCCGTGGCCATTGAATGAGGTCCTTCATGTCCTGATCACCTACGTTCGTAAGCGCAGAAACCGTTCGCGTGATGCCTTTCGTACAATTCCCTTGAGGGTCTTTTTGAGCCAGTGCAAAGTTCACTCCAACGTCAGAAACAATACCTAAGAATTCCGGTCTCACGTTCTGCCAATCGCTGTTCAATTTGTTGAAATCATCATTCAATACACGCATGGCATCAAAGACCTGCTCATCGGAAATATTCTCAGGACCATTCTCGTGAATGATATGGAATACCACCGGAATGGTATAACTCCCACCACCTCGTGAAGCGTCCAGGGCAAATTCCTGGGTGAATACCTCCAACTCCGCTTCCAAAGTCGCTATCTGTGCTAGTAGAGCTGGGTCTTCCGCGCGCGCAGGGTCCAAAAGGTGGAGGTCGTTCGCTTTACAGCTGAACGGTACATCTCCATTCTGTGCTTGTAACGAAGGCACTGCAATTGCCAAAAGGAGCAACGAGGGTAGGAACAGTTTCATAAAGGAAGGTTTTGGTCCAAATGAGGGGGGTAGTAAAAGTATTGAAGTTCGTCTTAGTTCTGCAAAGTTCCACTGGATCATGGTGCCACTAGTGCGTTACTAAGTTGAGGAATTGCAAAAACCTGACGAAAGCATTCTTGGGAATACGCAGATCCATTCGCTCAATATGAATGATCCACCGTAAATCGGACTGAATAGATCTGATCACCCTGTGCTAGTTGGATCATATAGAACCCGGCTGATAATTCCGATATAGGCAGCGATATTCGTTGCAGACCGACAGCTGGTTTTCCTTGGAATACCGTCTTGACGAGACGCCCCGTTGGGTCGATGATCGAAAGGTCAATTGCAGTTGATCCGGATGATATGAATTGCACGTACGAGGATTCTGTAGCCGGGTTCGGAACTACTTCTAGTTCGTTTTCCGTAGCGGTAAGATCATCAAGCCCCAATGGTGTTCCCGATAGATTTATGTCATCGATGTAGACGTTATTGCCACCATCACTTAGAAATTCGAATCGTATCCGGAAATCACTGGTATGGTAATTGGAGCTTATGTTGTCCACAACGGCGTAACCCCATTCGCTTGGATCATTCGGAACATAGGATCCACTCACGATACCGCCCGTAGTAAGGTCGATCCCGGCGCGTAACTGCTTGCGCATTGACCAGGTCGTTCCGCAATTATTGGAAACGTAGAACCGTAACCGGTCATCGTTATTCGCGTTTCGCATGGCAAACGCATACCGGAAGGAAATGACCACTTCTCCAGCATTGGAGTAGTCATAGGTGGGCGAGTAGATATTGTCCAGACTGCCGACCATGCTGCTATTATTGGTGAGCATGATACTGTTCGCTCCGCTTGACGCTGCACTTGAAGTAAGCTGGAATGTTCCGTTCTGATCAACGTCACGCACGATCCATTCATTATCCGGTATACTGGTCAGTGCCTCGAACCCTTCATTGAACGGAATGGCATAGCCCGTATCTGCATAGACCACGATCAGATCCTGTTGGCTCACGGTCAGGTCGTTCACACCATCACTCACTAGCAATGTTACAGGGTACGTCCCCGCAGCATCGTATTGAATGATGGGTTGTTCATCAGTGCTAGTGCTTGGGGTTCCGCCAGGAAATGTCCACGTGCGCTGCGTTACGCTGTTGTAGCTGATATCCGTGAACTGGACCGTACTTCCAGTGCAGATCTCGGTATTGCCATGCAGGAAATCCGCTGCACAAAGAACCGGGTCCGTGGTAACTCCGGTCTGAGCCAAATTATTCGATTGCCAAAGGTTGGAGCGTTGTGCTATATTACTTGTAAGTGCCGCTATCATCCGGTCTCCTTGACCTACAGTGAACATCTTGCCACAATAGGAATACTCCATGTAGTTCTCCACGTTATCCAAAGGTGATCCGCAGGATGCTGCTTGCAAGAAACAGGATTGCCACCCCACGGTGTTCGGGGTATCCGAAACCCCATCATCGCTAAAGCAATTGTCTTCTTCGCCAGGATCATTCGTACTTCCCCAACAATGCGCTAGGTTAAGCCAGTGGCCTGTTTCATGGCTTAGCACCCTGGAAGTGCCAATGGAGCTCGTGCCAATGGACCCAACGTAATTATGGCCAATGACAATACCATCCGCTTCGGGCCAATTATCCAACCACTGAGGGTAATACGTATAACCAGCTACGCCACTTCCTGCGGACGCTGCAACCCAAATGTTCATGTATTGATCACGAGGCCATTGGATCAACTGCGTCATCTCGAAATCGCCATCATAGGTCTGGGTGGAAACAGTACGCGTTATTCCATTCGTACAGTTCCCTTCGGGGTCAAGCGTTGCTAAACGGAATTCGATGTTCACATCGGCAACAATGTCCAGGAATTCTGGGCGTACGTTCGGCCAGTCCGCGTTCTGTTTCGTGTAATCGTTGGTCAAGATCCTTACGGCATCATAGACCTGGGCATCGGTGATGTTCTCTACGCCATTGTTGTGAATAATGTGAAAAACCATTGGAATGATATACGGTTCGTCACCTCCACGTTCCGCATTGGCTGAAAAGCCTTCTGTTCGAGCATCCAACAACCCTTTTGCATGCATGGCATCCTCGAAAGCACCAGGGGTGTTGTTCAGGTGCTTGGTCAGCTCATCTTGGTTGTTGGCATTGCAACGAAACCCTTCATCATCCTGTTGACCAATAACAGGCATGCAGAACACGGTGAGAATAACTAGTAACAAATTGCGCATGTATAGTTGAAAATTATGGTCGCGAGGAGAGGGGCTGCGAACAATGAGGGAACGTAAAGATATAGGGTCAGCTCGTCTCGGGACCCACCATAAACGGGGCTAACGTGGAAACTCACTTCCATATAGGGATCATGAAATTCGGCAGATGTCTTCTGGACCCCGACGAACAATGGCCAGAGACATCCGTGAATTACGCCAGTGCTTGAGCAAGATCGTCAATAAGGTCTTCCACGTCTTCCACACCTACACTTAGTCGGATCAGGCTGTCGGCCAACCCCGCCTTCAAGCGCTCCTCCCGCGGTATGCTTGCATGCGTCATGGTTGCCGGGTGCCCGATCAAGGATTCCACTCCACCCAAGGATTCCGCTAAAGCGAAAAGCTTGGTCCGGGAGAGGATGTTCATTGCATCGGCCAACTTATCGCCCTTTATGGTGAAGCTGATCATACCACCGAAACCGTGCATTTGCTTCTTGGCGATGGCATGGTTCGGGTGTGTTGGTAATCCTGGCCAGTAGACCTTGTCCACTTTCGGGTGCTTTACCAACCACTCGGCGATCACTTTCCCATTCTCACAATGGCGTTCCATGCGTAGGTGCAACGTTTTCAGACCGCGCAATACCAGAAAACAATCCTGCGGACCGGGTACGGCGCCACAACTGTTCTGAATGAAGGCCAACCGCTCGTTGAGGTCATCGCTTTTTACCACCAATGCGCCCATGACCACATCGCTATGGCCGCCGAGGTACTTGGTAACTGAATGCATTACGATATCCGCACCCAGGTCGATGGGGTTCTGCAAATAAGGACTAGCGAACGTGTTATCGATACCGAGCATGCACTTCTGCGTTTTCGCAATGGCCGCCAGTGCCTTGATGTCAATGATCTTCAAGGTCGGGTTCGTTGGTGTTTCGGCCCAGATCAGTTTCGTGTTCGCATTCACGTTGGCCTTCACATTGTCCGGGTCGCTCATATCCACAAAGTGGAACTTGATCCCATAATGCTCGAATATCTTGGTGAAAATGCGATAAGTACCACCGTATAGATCGTTCGTACTGATCACTTCATCACCGGGTTTCAACAATTTCACGACCGCATCGATCGCCGCCATACCGCTACTGAAACAGAGACCGTGTTTGCCATTCTCCAATTCGGCAAGCGCTTTTTGCAAAGCTGTCCGCGTTGGGTTGTGCGTGCGACTGTATTCATAGCCTTTATGATCGCCAGGTGCCGACTGTACATAGGTGCTGGTCTGGTAGATCGGGGTCATGATCGCCCCGGTTGTTGGATCAGGTTCTACGCCTGCGTGAATGGCTTTGGTACCGCGTCGCATTGTGCTTCCTTTTCTGTTGGTCTGCGAAGGTAGGTTGGTGTGATCGCCAGGGAAGAGAGGGGCAGGTCTTTGTTGTTGTACGGTGTGCATGATCATATGCCCAACTACATCACCTCAAATACGCATCCCATTTCGGATCACGATCCGGAACACCATGCCCTCAAACCTTCGCCGGGTCTGTCGTGCTCTGGCGACGACCCTGCGACATCGAAGACGCGATAACGATTTCACATGACGCTTAAACCCACGCAGACAAGCCTCCACCGGTTCAGTAGGCTTGCGGAATGTCTGCCGTACGGCAGACGACCCTGCGCCCTTGTGCCGGAATTAGCGATACATTCGACGTATGGCCGTTCGTAAGTTGCGTAGCAAACCCGACGCGGTCTATTTCGCGACGTTCACCTGTTATCAATGGCTGCCATTGTTGGAACAAGTGAACGGATATGATCTGGTGTACAACTGGATGCACCAAGCTCATTCTCTTGGATACCGATTCTTTGGTTATGCCATTATGCCCAACCATGCACATTTTGTGATCCGAGTTCCACAAGATGGAGCTATCAATACGGTCCTGAGCAATGGCAAACGATTATTAGCGTATGAGATCATCGAAAGACTGAAAGCAGATGGCCGAAATTCCATTCTAACGCAATTGAGTTCCGGACTGCGCCCTTCTGATGTTGCACGTGGACAGAAACACCGTGTTTTCGCAACCTCCACTGATCTGATCGAATGTTTCAGTGGTAAGATGATCGAGGCGAAGTTGAAGTATATCCATGCTAATCCTATCAGTAAGAAATGGCGGTTAGCGGAAGATGCTGTTGAATATCCACATTCCAGCTTCGCCTTCTATGTGCGAGGAGAGCAACGCGCTGCCCCATTAGTGGCATACCATGAATACGGATACTTGGATGGGAAAGGAGCACCGTGGTGATCCCTGTGGTCTTAATGCAGTTAACTTGTGTTACAATTGATGGATCTTGAAAGTCATGAAAGGCTTGTCGATTACGCTAGCATGCCGCAGGGTCGACCGCTCAAATGCAGCGGACAGACCCGGCGGAGGTTTGTCTTCGTGGAGCAGCGGGGGTTTACCCTGCGTGGGTTTAATGCTCCAAAACAATGGCATTACGATCAGTATGACCGAAAACGGTGATCCTTTGGAAAACGCTGTGGCCGAAAGGCTTAACGGCATACTCAAACAGGAGTATTTGGACTTGGGCCATGTTGATACAATAGAAGATGTGCGCGTGGAACTTGATCGTGCCGTATTCCTATACAACACTCAAAGACCACATGCCAGCATAAGCATGTTCACCCCAGACCACGTCCATAACAATCAACTCCATGTACAACGCTCCTGGAAGAATTACTATAAAAAGCGAACAACCGTAAACCCAGATCAGGACGAAACAATAACCGTAAATCTATCTTCGGACATCAAACAAAACCTGTAAACTTATTTTAGGACGGGTCACCCTGTGGTCTTAATGCAGTTAACTTGCGTTACAATTGATGGATCTTGAAAGTCATGAAAGGCTTGTCGATTACGCTAGCATGCCGCAGGGTCGACCGCTGCTCCCGGCTCAAGGCCGGGAGCAGCGGACAGACCCGGCGGAGGTTTGTCTTCGAGGAACAGCTGGGGTTCACCCTGCGTGGGTTTAGGTTCGAGGACCTTCCGGGGTAATTGGTGTGGGTAAGCTCATGATCGTTCACTAAGTAGGGCGGTACGCGATGATCAGGTTGGCGTTCCTTGTTTGTTTCTGCTTCGGCTTGTTAAAAGGGTTATTACCCTTGTGTCAAGTTCAGGCCCAGCAAGGATTGAACAACCTCTGGCTGGGTGGATTCGGGAGTGGCTACCCTCCTCCATACGGTAGTGTTGATTTGCAGTTCATTAGCGGAAATCTCGTTCTCAATACGACCTCACGCGATATCGGATTCCGTCGTACCTGCGCAAACATTTCTGATTTGGATGGAGTGCTTCTGTTCAGCACGAACGGCGTATTCGTCGCGAACGCCTTAGGTGATACGATGGTCAACGGAAGTGGCCTGAATCCTGGATCCTACTCCAACCAATATCCGCAGGGTTTATACAGTTCCCAAATCGTATTGATCCTACCCAAGCCCGAAGACTCTAACATTTACTATCTGCTCCACATGACCATCGACAACAGCGTCGATATCTATGCAGAGCACCTGCTTCTCACGACCATCGACATGAGTTTAGATGGGGGTTTGGGTGCTGTGGTGAGCAAGAACGTTTCTATCCTGGACGATGAGATCAGCCTGGGGCACTTGACAGCGGTACGTCATGCGAACGGCCGCGATTGGTGGGCCTTCTGCCGCATACTGAACACCAATACCTTCTATCGCTACTTGATCACCCCAGCAGGCATCAACTTGGACGGCACCCAGTCCATTGGCGATCTCAGTATCTGGGCTACGGGGCAAGTGTGTTTTTCGCCCGATGGGACCAAGTTCGCCTATTACTGGCGGGATATTGGTCTGGAGTTGTTTGAGTTCGATCGATGCACAGGCTTGTTTTCATCACCAGTGTCGGTCACGTACACGGACTTGGAGTTTGGAAATGGAGCCGCCTTCTCACCGAACGGTCGGTACCTTTACATAACAGATGTGGATAATGTGTACCAATATGACACCGAGGCACCGGATCTGGCTGCATCCGAGGTCCTCATCGCCGAATGGGACAGTACGTACTCCCCATTCCCGCCGTTGGCAACCTTGTTCGACATCGCTCAACTCGCACCGGATGGTAAGATCTACATTGGCACTGGCAATAGCACAGATAAACTGCACGTGATCCACTCTCCGGATTCCGCAGGGTTGGCATGTAACATCGAGCAGCATGACATTGATCTGACACGCTATTTCAGCAACTCCCTCCCCAACCACCCCAACTACCATTTGGGGCCGGTGGATGGGAGTGTGTGCGATAGCTTGGGGATCAATGTTGGGGTGCTTGAAGAATCGCTACGGCTCGGCGTAAATGTCTATCCGAACCCAAGTGCTGGCGACTTCATGTTGAGTTATCCGGTGCAAAGTCTCGCCGGTGAAGTAGAAGTGCGCGACGTTTCCGGGCGGCTTGTGCTCCGTACGCAACTGCCAGCATGGAGCCAAGTGCATAAAGTTGGGCTGCACGGCCAGGCGGCGGGTATTTACAACTGTAGGTTAGCTTGGGGGGCACAAAGCGCTGCTGTTCGAATAATATTGGAACAATGAAAAGAATATACGCCCTCTTGGTCTTGGCTAGCGGATTACTAAGTGCCAACGCCTCCAACGTGCTCACTGCCGATGGAGTTAAGTTGGCAAACTCAAGTATCGTAACGACTAAATTGATAGAAGGCAACGCGAAAACAGTAAACGAGGTTTATCTGGCCACCATCGGTAAGGACGTGGACGATTTCACCACAACACAGACCAGTGACCTCTTCGCGATTGCCAACCAGTGCCCACTGGTGGGTGGTAACGCGGTATTCCGTGCACGCTCACTTTATGCACTGATCGATGACGATGTGGAATACGACGATGCCAACCTTTGTCTGCAACATGGCATCATCTACAAGAACTTGGAACTCAACGCTGTCTCAAAAGTGAGTATCCAACCGAACCCGACTGATGACGCTGCTACCCTCTTGTACAGCATGGCCGAAGACAAAAATGGCACTTTAGTCATCTACGATGCGCTGGGCAAAGAAGTATTACGGCACGGCTTAAGCTCGGAACATGAACGCCACGCGTTCAGCACAGCGGAATTGACGCAAGGTGCATACCATTATGTGGTAAGCAGTGGCGCGGATGCCATTGGAACTGGTAAATTGATGATCGTGCGATGATACCCCAACCGAGAAAGATGCGTTCGATCTGCATAACGATCGCCTTGGTGGCTGGCCAATTGGTAAGCCGCCAAGGCTTCGCGCAGGGCTTGAATAATTTCTTCTTGATGGGGTACGAGAATTACGCGGGCTTACCGTGGGGTGGCACTAACGTCAATTTTAGTTCTGGTACGCCTGATATCTACTATCAGTACCGTGATATCGGATACAGTCGGGCGAATGCGAATATTTCTGATGACCTTGGCAACGTGCTTTTCAGCACCAACGGTGCATGGGTGGCTGATGCCATAGGTGACACCATGCAAAATGGAACAGGATTAAGTCCAAGCTACTATACTTCCCTCTATCCGGAGGGGTTGCATGGATCACAATTGGCTGTAATCATTCCAAACCCTGCAAATGATGAACAGTACTATTTGTTTCACGGGACTTTGGATGAATTCTCGGGATCATATGCCAGTTATCTGTATTATTCGATTATTGATATGGATGCGAACAACGGCTTGGGCTCTGTCATTACTAAGAATAATATTCTCTTGGAAGACACTCTTAATAAAGGGAAAATAACTGCAGTTCGACACGCTAATGGCCGTGATTGGTGGGTGTATTGTCATAAACAGTTCACTAGCGTCTATTATCGAATGTTGATTACAGCTAGCGGTGTTCAAGGGCCTTTCCAACAATCAATTGGCATGATCAGGCACAGAGATGTTGGTCAGGTTTGCTTTTCACCCAATGGCGACAAGTTCGCGTACTACTATGGATTGGAGGATGACCTGGAGATTTTTGACTTTGATCGTTGTACAGGATTATTGTCCAACCCGGTTCATATCGCCATAGAGGATTATAACCAGATGGGAGGCGTTGCGTTTTCGCCCAGTGGTCAGTTCCTTTATGTGTCCTCGGTCTTGGATGTGTATCAATACGATGTCACCGTTGCAGATATCGCAGGGTCTATGGTCCACTTGGGCACTTGGGATGGCTTCTACTCGCCCAGCCCACCTTTGGCAACGGTCTTTGATATAGCGCAATTGGCTCCAGATGGTAAAATTTACATCAGCACCGGCAATGGCACCTTTCATTTGCATGTGATCAATGCGCCGGACCTTCCTGGTTTAGCTTGCGATTTCCAGCAACATGCCATTGAACTACCCACGTACAATTTCAACTCCCTACCCAACCACCCCAACTACCACTTAGGCCCAATAGATGGCAGTGTGTGTGATAGCTTGGGGATCAATACAGGCATGCTAGGTGTTCGAGCGGAGCCGAGAACGAGCGTTAGCGCACACCCCAACCCAAGCACAGGCACATTCGCGTTGAGTTTTGCGGCTCACCCGGAACCCGGTTTGTTGGAGGTTCTGGATGTACAAGGCCGGGTGGTCTACCAGCACCGTTTGGCAGCTTGGAGCCAAATACATAATGTGGCATTAGAGAACACCCCAGCAGGTTTGTACAATTGCCGCATGCAATGGGGCACTCGTTCCGCCAACACACGGGTAATACTACAACCATGAGCAAGCGTTACTACCTCCTACTTATGCTTGCTTTACCGATACTCGCGTCGGCACAAAGCCCGTCCACAGCACGTGCATGGCCAGCACCCAACGCGCTTACCATGCATGTGATCATACAACAGCGGCCGGCAACTATTCCTGCGGAGCAATGGAAAGCAATGATGTTGCAACCGGTTAATGCGTCGCTTTATCCTATTCGCATTACACAAGCGCTTTTGGATACTATCGATGCTACTCAGTTGGATATGCGGTACCAGTACATCATGGTGCAGGAGTAGGGTCATAACCGCACCAGCACCTTTTTTCAAGGAATGGTTCCGGCTTACCTACCGGTTGCAGTTGTCAAGCGGCGTCCGCTCATCCCGGCTCAAGGCCGGGAGCAGCGGACATTCAGCAAGCTTGCGGAACCGGCGGCGGTGTCTTCGAGGACCAGCTGGGCTTCACCTTGCGTGGGTTAAAACGTATGGCCGTTCGTAAGCTGAGTAGTAAACCCGACGCGGTCTATTTCGAGAAGTTTACTTGTCATCAATGGCTTGGCACCGCTGAAGCGCAGGCCGAGTTGACGCCGACTGTGATGGAATGCAGTTATCTTGCATTACAATAAATGGATCTTGATCGTCATGAAAGGCTTGTCGTTTACGCTAGCGAGCCGCAGGGTCGACCGCTCATCCCGGCTCAAGGCCGGGAGCAGCGGACAGACCCGGCGGAGGTTTGTCTTCGAGGAACAGCTGGGGTTCACCCTGCGTGGGTTTAATCTACGATGCGCTGGGCAAAGAAGTATTACGGCACGGCTTAAGCTCGGAACATGAACGCCACGAGTTCAGCACAGCGGAATTGAAGCAAGGTGCCTACCATTACGTAGTAAGCAGTGCCACGGATCTCATTGGTACTGGTAAACTGATGATCGTGCGATGACAACCCAACCGAGAAGCATGCGTTCTATCGGCATAGCGATCTCCTTGGTGGCTGGCCAATTGGTCAGTCACCAAAGCTTCGCCCAAGGGTTGAACAATTTCTTCTTAATGGGATACGATAACGATGAGGGCTCCCCTTGGGGAGGCACCAACATTGATTATATTTTAGGAATACCGGACATCTACTACCAGTACCGGGATATCGGCTATAGTCGAGCGAATGCCAATATTACCGTTAGCAATGGTGTTCTGTTGTTCAGCACCAACGGAGCATGGGTAGCAGATGCAATAGGCGACACCATGCAGAATGGGACAGGGCTGAGCCCTAGTAACTACTCAACGACCTATAACGAAGGATTACATACACCTCAAGACGCGTTGATCATACCTATCCCTGGGAGTCCTTCACGGCACTACCTTTTTCACGGGACTATCGACAACTTCTCAGAATCATTCGCTCAGTACCTATACGTTTCCGCGATTGACCTGAATATGAATGGAGGCTTCGGTTCAGTTGTTTCCAAGAACATCGTGCTGATCGATGACACGTTGAACATTGGTAAGATCACCAGTGTGCGGCATGCCAACGGACGAGATTGGTGGGTCTTCTGTCACAAGCAATTTGCAAATATCTATTTGCGCTTATTAGTCACACCCTATGGTATCCAAGGTCCATTCCAGCAATCAGTTGGTATGTTGCGGCATGCTGATGGAGGTCAGGTCTGCTTTTCTCCGAATGGCGACAAGTTCGCCTATTACTATGGCGCAGAAGACGATTTAGAAATCTTTGATTTCGATCGTTGCACTGGTCTTTTGTCCAACCCGGTTCATATCGCCATAGAGGATTATAACCAGATGGGAGGCGTTGCGTTTTCGCCCAGTGGTCAGTTCCTTTATGTGTCCTCGGTCTTGGATGTGTATCAATACGATGTCACCGTTGCAGATATCGCAGGGTCTATGGTCCACTTGGGCACTTGGGATGGCTTCTACTCGCCCAGCCCACCTTTGGCAACGGTCTTTGATATAGCGCAATTGGCTCCAGATGGTAAAATTTACATCAGCACCGGCAATGGCACCTTTCATTTGCATGTGATCAATGCGCCGGACCTTCCTGGTTTAGCTTGCGATTTCCAGCAACATGCCATTGAACTACCCACGTACAATTTCAACTCCCTACCCAACCACCCCAACTACCACTTAGGCCCAATAGATGGCAGTGTGTGTGATAGCTTGGGGATCAATACCCTCACACCGTCGGTTCTCGGCTCCGCTCGAACAGCTACGGTGTTTCCCAGCCCAAGCACCGGCCAATTCACCATCAGTTATCCGGCAAATTCAGAAGTAGGTTCGTTGGAAATACTGGATGCAGCAGGTCGCGTTATTTTGCAAGAACGCATACCGCAGTGGAGTACCATTCACAGCTTCGATCTGAGTGATCAAGAGCATGGTGCATACACCGCTACGTTGCGTTGGGGTGGTACTAAACTATCGACCCACTTAACTGTTTTACGATGAGGTTGATCGCATTCGTTTTCGTGTTTTGGGTTCCGTTGTTTTTGTGTGCGCAAGACAAGGAATCCGCTAGGCTTCTCGACTCCGCTCGAAGACCTAGCGGCATTAGGTCGCCGAGCGTAGTCGAGGTGCCGAATGCCCTCACCATGCAAGTCATCATGGCGCAACGCCCGGCGCAAATTGCTCCATCACAATGGAAGGAAATAATGCTTAAGCCAGTGAACTATTCCCTTTATCCAATAAAGATCACGCAAGGCCTGTTGGATACGATTGATGCGACGCAGTTGGATATGCGGTACCAGTACATCATGGTGCAGGAGTAGGGTCATAACCGCACCAGCACCTTTTTTCAAGGAATGGTTCCGGCTTACCTACCGGTTGCAGTTGTCAAGCGGCGTCCGCTCATCCCGGCTCAAGGCCGGGAGCAGCGGACATTCAGCAAGCTTGCGGAACCGGCGGCGGTGTCTTCGAGGACCAGCTGGGCTTCACCTTGCGTGGGTTAAAGGTGTTTGAATTTGGGGCTTCATAAATGCGCCAAGAAGTGAAAAGGATGCTATGCTCTGCTTCTTAGGATGTTTGATCCACCGCTAAGGCCAGCACCCTAAATTCGCATCCCATTTCGGATCACGACCAGGAACGCCATGCCTATAGCAGACCGGAATACCCTTGCACATATCGCGCTTTTTATCGTGAATGCGATCTACGGCGTTAATTATGTGATCGCTAAAGGACTGATGCCCGAGGCTATTGGCCCGAACGGATTCGTACTGATGCGGGTGCTCGGTGCAGGAGCGCTTTTCTGGCTGATCTATGCATTGCGCTTCGAACGACCGGCCATCGCTGATCTGGTCCGGCTTTTTCTCTGTGGACTTTTCGGCGTGGCGGTAAACCAAACGATGTTCTTCAATGGATTGATGCGCACGTCGCCCATCAATTCCAGCACTATCATGGTGGCTACACCCATTCTGGTGCTGGTACTTTCTGCCATATTGATCAACGAGCGCGTAACGCCCACCAAAGTGCTGGGTGTGGTGCTCGGCGCATGCGGTGCCTTGGCGTTGATCTTCTTCAAGCCATCGGATGGGGGTACAGGAGCTACACTGTTAGGTGATCTTTTTATTCTGATCAATGCGATAAGCTATGGCATCTACTTGGTCATTGTTAAACCGCTTATGCGGAAGTACAATGCCATTACCGTTATGGCCTGGTCATTCCTTTTCGGGTTATTGATCATAACGCCTTTCTCGTGGAAGGAATTGAGCGTTGTGCAGTGGCATTCGCTTTCCAATGCGGTGCTGGCCTCCTTCCTCTTTGTGGTGATCATGGTAACATTCGTTGCGTACTTGTTGAACACGTGGGCATTGGGTATTGTTTCGGCAAGTGTGGTGGGAACCTACATCTACATTCAGCCGGTGCTGGCTGCTTTGGGCACGTGGCTCTTCATGCGTATCGGTGCGGAACGTTTGGGTATACCAGGTCAGTATGAAACACCTTTTGGCTTGCCACAACTCATTTGCGGTGCAGCGATCTTCTTGGGTGTGTACTTGGTGAGTAAACGGGAAAAAGAGTTCAGGTGAATAGTGAATAGACCACTGATAACACAGAAAGTAATGATCACCGCGGATAGTGAATGTGGTTGTCGGTCATTAGCTGTCGGCTTGGGCAATGACGGGCTAAATGGACGCTCACTGTCTTTTCTGCGTGCCAGTGCTATGGACCCTTGCTTCGACCATGCAGTCACTCAATTTTCTGATTTTCTGATCATCTGATCATCTGATCCCAACATTCACCGCCAACAGCCTCGCCACCACTACATTTGCCCGCTAGATAACTGCGTATGCTCAGATCAATGACCGGTTTCGGCCGGGCCGAAGGGGTGGTGAAGGAAAAGAAAGTGACTGTGGAATTACGGTCCTTGAACAGCAAGCAATTGGATCTTTTCCTGAAGGTGCCTTCGCTATACAAGGAGTTCGAGGTGGAGTTGCGCCAATATCTGGCGACCCACATTTCCAGGGGTAAGGCCGAAGCGTTCATTAATGTGGAAGGCTTACAAAGTGCGAAACGAACTTCCTTCGATCGCGAGCTCGTACGTGGCTACTACACGGAGTTGAAGGAGATCGCACAGGACATCGACCCGCACATAACCACCGACCTATTCGCACATGTTCTGCGCATGCCGGACGTTGCTACAACTACAGCGGAGGAAATTGCCGAGGGAGAATGGGATGCTGTGAGAGCTCTATTCAATGATGCTGTTGCGGCGCTCGATGAGTTCCGGCTCAGCGAAGGTGCCCGACTTCATACCGAATTGAAGGAACGCGTGGCCGAGATCAGCAAATTGTTGAACGAGGTTGCTGAAATGGATGCTGTTCGGGCTGAGCGGACACGCGAACGGATGCGCGCTAAGCTTGCCGAATTGGAAGCAAAAGTGGATCAAGATCGTTTTGAACAGGAATTGATCTTCTATCTGGAGAAGCTTGATATCACCGAAGAGAAAGTTCGGCTGCGTTCGCATTGCACGTACTTTGAAGAGGCCATGAACGGCAATGAGCAACAAGGGCGTAAGCTCAGTTTCATTGCACAGGAAATGGGGCGCGAGATCAATACCATCGGTTCAAAGGCCAACGATGCCGCGATCCAACAAGTAGTAGTGCGCATGAAGGACGAGTTGGAAAAGGTGAAGGAGCAGATCCTTAATGTGTTGTGAGTTTATCGACGGAAATGCAGAGTAAAACCGGTAAGTGCATCATCGTTTCTGCTCCGTCGGGAGCAGGGAAGACCACGATCGTGCGTAGCTTGTTGGCCCAAGGACTTCGACTTACGTTCTCTGTTAGCGCTACCAATAGATCGAAGCGTTCTTTTGAAGTGGATGGAAAGGATTATTTCTTCATTTCCATGGAGGAGTTCCAGGAAAAGGTCGAACAGGATGCATTCATAGAGTGGGAAGAAGTGTATCCCGGTATGGTCTACGGAACATTGAAAAGTGAGATCGAACGCATTTGGGCACTGGGTAACATCGCCATTTTTGATGTGGATGTGATCGGTGGCCTTCATCTAAAGAAGGTATTCGGTGATCAGGCGCTGGCCATTTTTGTTAGCCCACCCTCCATCGAGGAATTGGAGGCTCGTCTTCGAAAACGTGATACGGAGAGCATCGAAACGTTGAAGAAGCGGATCGATAAAGCAGCCCACGAAATGACATTTGCCGATCAGTTCGATGCGATCATTGTGAATGATACACTTGAACACGCTTGTGACGAGGCTTATGATCTGGTCAAGAAATTTATTGGCTGATCCGAGTAAAAGCAATTTCAATGCCTTGGAACTTATTTTGGATGATCACGTAAGATCGATCAAAACTCGGAACTGGTAGTGACCCACTGCCGCTTGATCGTCAGAATATGGTAATCCATCGAAAAAACACTTCTCGCTGACCCATGCATATCGGGTGTCTTTTTGGGTCTTTCGATCCGCCACATGTAGGCCACATTGCTATTGCCGAGCATATGCTCAGGACCCAGCAACTGGATCAGGTCTGGTTGGTGGTAACACCCCAGAATCCATTCAAGAAACACCTTGTACTAAGTGCGGATACGCATCGTTTGGCCATGGTACGGCTTGCTGTAAAAGGCAATGAAAAGTTGGTGGCCAGTGGGTTTGAGATCGATATGCCAAGGCCAAGTTACACGGCAGATAGCCTAAGGTTCATGCGCCATCGGTGGCCGGATCACGTTTTCGATCTGATCATTGGTAGTGATAACCTAGCCACATTGCACACTTGGAAAGATCCTGAAGAGATCCTGGAGCACCATACTATCCTGGTCTATCCACGTGAAGGTGTGGAGCAACACCTGGAGAATGCCGTATACCGCGATCACGCCAAGGTAAAGATCGTCAACGACTCACCAATGTTGAACGTTTCTTCGACACGCATCCGTGAGGATATAGGAACGTGGAAACCAGTTGAAGCGTTGGTCGCTCCCGATGTGTTGCGCTACATCCGCCAGCACCGCTTGTATCATTGAGTCTTTATACCGCTCAGTGATATAGGCTCCACGATGCTTGCTGTTTTGAGCAAATGGTCATGCAGAACGGTGAGTGCGCGCTCAAAATTATTTTCGTTCACCACGTGCAGATCACATAAATGCCTGTATGGCAGCAAATAGTTGCGGTAAGCAGGTAACACATGGTTATCCCATTGATACATGATCTCCTCCTCTCCATAACCGCGCTCTTTCGTATCCCGTTTTATGCGACGATCCAACTGCGCTCCTTCGCTGGCCTCAATGAATACCCGCAGATCGAAAAGCTCACGTACGGGTTCATGGTGTAATACGAACAAACCTTCCACCAGAATTATCGGAGCAGGACGTAGTTCTATCAGTTTCGGTTCCTGACCTTCTATGTTGAAGGTGTATTCCTTCCGGTAGATCGGGTCGCCTGCAACCAGGGTCCGAAGATCCTTTGCCAAGCCATTCAGGTCAACCCCTTGAGGAAGGTCGAAGTTGACCTTACCATTTGCATCAACCCCTTGCTCTTCCTTGGAGCGATAATAATCATCTTGGGAAACCAGGCAAACAGTGCCGTCGGGCAACCGTTCACGGAGAGCGCGCACCAGGCTGGTCTTGCCGGAGCCACTTCCGCCAGCAATACCTACCAGATAGGCTCCGCGCAGCATGGTGCCAAATGTAGGCAAACCGGGTCGTTGTGATCAAGGGAATTAGGAACGGTCATTTTGCTCCTTGTTCATCGTCGTGTACGCCGGACCTGGATCCATGGGTACGCGGAATGCCTTGTAAACACTGCTTGTTGTTCCGTTCCACGCAGTTTGGCACGGCGTTGGAATATGTCACGGTGTATTCCTTAAACCAGATAGAAAATGACAACCCCAAAGGACCACTACCTCAAGTTGAAGCGCCAAGCAACGCGTTACATGTTGAAAGGAGATGTGGAACGCTACATGCGGCTCCTGCATGAAATGCTTACCATTCGTACGTTAAGCCGGATGGCAGTTTCTTAACTTGAAGACGATACAACTGCGGCGGCACTTTCTTGGAGGTGCCGCCGTACTTTTTTATAGATGTCAGCATGCATGTTCATGGAGGGTCGTAAATGCTATACCATGACCCGTCCATACCCGGTTTTCAAGGGATGTTTGAGGACTTGGCCTAGTAAGGTCCATTAAATTATAGTCCCGTCCCTGTAGGGCCGCCGAACTATTTTGCAATTCTCTGGATCCTTTCAGCGCGATCTTGCGTAGAAGGTTCCATGACGAAGAAGGACAAGATAGCCTTCATCAAAAGCAGTAAGCGAAAAACGCACGTGTACAATGACCTGAACCGTTACACGGAACAACAGTTGAATGACGTGATCCGAGAGATCGTGCAAGGCCTTATTCGCGAAAGCGAGATCATTGCCAACGCATACATCAACGGCTACCGTTAGCAAGGCTGAGCGTTCGCCCTGCCGAAGGCTGAAAGCCCTCAGGTAGCATAGCCCCTACGAAAGTTGGGGCTTTGTTACGTTCGGATGGTCCTTCGTGCATTTTTTGGTTTGAAATTCAGTTGATCGCACCAAGGTCAATTAGTCGTCACAGAAGGGTATCACATGGGCATTGAATGCGTCCTATCGCAGTTGCCCACTATATTTCGGAATATCCGGAACGAAAAATGACCGAACTTCTTCATATGCCAAGCTTTTGCGTCAATAAGCAAGGAACGGTCGACCTGAGTGCTTTCAAGACTGATCTTGGTGATGAACTCAAGAAAAAGGAATTGAAGGATTCACTCGAGAAGGACAGAGATCGTATAAGTGAGCTTCAAACCAAATTATATACAGAAGGTACAAGGTCGCTTCTCTTGATCTTCCAAGCAATGGATGCAGCGGGCAAGGACAGTTGTATCCGCCACGTTATGAGTGGTGTGAACCCACAGGGATGCAATGTGCATAGCTTCAAAGCACCTAATAGCGAGGAATTGAGCCATGATTTCTTGTGGCGACACGCCAAGGCCCTTCCGGCAAAGGGGATGGTCGGGATCCATAATCGGAGTCATTATGAAGAGGTGCTCGTCGTTAAAGTGCATCCGGAGTATTTGTTGGGCCAACATATTCCTGGGATCATGAAGCCGGATGATGCGGATAAAGCCTTCTGGGAGGATCGTTACGCGAGCATTCGGGAATTTGAAGCACATCTTGCACGGCAAGGAACTGTTGTGTTGAAATTCTTCCTCCACATGAGCAAAGCGGCTCAAAAGGAAAGGTTCCTTGAGCGTATCGAGGAAAAAGAGAAGAACTGGAAATTCAGTATGGGTGATATTGCGGAACGTGGACATTGGGATGCATATCAGAACGCATATGAGGAGGCGATAAGCGCTACTGCTGCTCCGCATGCACCTTGGTTCATAGTGCCAGCCGACGATCAATGGGAAAGTCGCGCGATCGTCGGGCGCTTGGTGCGCGAAGAACTGGAGGCAATGGACCCAATGGATCCGGAATTGAGCGCAAAAGACAAGAAGGAGCTGGAGGAAGGGAAAGTGCTGTTGTTGGCCGAATGAACGGTTTGAACGGTTCAAGTATCTTCGGAGCTTGATCGGTAGATGTTCGTCGGTTTTTACGGGTTGTTCTCAACGTCATGAATGCTCGGGTGGAATACTGTTCTTAGGTGTGCCAAAATCGGAATTTGATCGGATGGGAAAACTAAAGCGGTGGAGATTGGTGCCAGAGGTTGATAACGACCTGGTCCAAGCATTGGTGCATGATCGTTGCCCGGAACGTGGAGCGCGCATTCTGGTGCAGCGTGGAATTAAGGATCATGAGCAGGCATCCGTCTTCTTCAGGCCGTCCTTGGATCAGTTGCATGATCCGTTCCTCATGGCCGATATGAGGAAAGCGGTTGAACGGATCGAGGAGGCGTTGGCCGAGAAACAACGCATAATGGTCTATGGCGATTATGATGTGGACGGTACTACGGCCGTGGCGTTGGTCTATTCCTTTCTACAGAAATTCACGAGCAATATCTGCTTCTACATTCCGGATCGCTATGCAGAAGGGTATGGGATCTCTACGCAAGGGATCGATCATGCCAAATCCGAAGGAGTTGCGTTGATCATTGCGTTGGACTGCGGTATCAAATCCATTGACAAAGTGGAGTATGCCAACTCCAAAGGGGTGGACTTCATTATTTGTGACCACCACAGACCAGGGGATAAGTTACCCGCCGCGGTGGCTGTGCTTGACCCGAAACGGAATGATTGCAATTATCCATTCAAAGAATTGAGCGGCTGTGGTGTTGGTTTCAAGTTGATGCAAGCCTTGGCTCAGAACAACAACATGCCATTCAGTGACCTGGAACCATTGTTGGATCTAGTTGCGGTAAGCACGGCGTGTGATATTGTTCCCGTGAATGGCGAGAACAGGGTACTTGCACACTTCGGATTGCTGAGATTGAATTCCATGCCAAGGCCAGGTATTAAGGCAATGCTGGATATGAGCAACGCAAAAAGGACGCAGGGAATTACCGACCTCGTTTTTTCGATCGGACCACGGATCAATGCCGCAGGGCGCATCGAACATGGTAGCCAAGCAGTGGAATTGTTGTTGGCCAAACAAGCTCAGCAAGCTGCGGAGATCGGCAACCGTGTGGATGTGAACAATACACAACGCCAAGTGCTGGACAAGGACATTACACGTGAGGCCTTGGAACACATCGATGACCTTGTAACGCAAGATGGTTGGAGTACAGTGGTTTTTCAGGATACGTGGCATAAGGGTGTGATCGGGATCGTGGCATCGCGGTTGATCGAGAAACATTACAAACCCACCGTTGTGCTTACCGAAAGCAACGGTATGGCTGTGGGTAGTGCGCGAAGCGTGAAGGGGTTCGATGTGTACGAAGCGATCAATGCCTGCAGCGATCTATTGGAGCAATTCGGTGGACATATGTATGCCGCTGGTCTCAGTATGCCACTTGAGAATGTGGATGCCTTCAAGAAAAAATTCGAAGACGTGGTGCGCAATACAATGGATCCTGAATTGCGAATTCCGGAAGAAGTAGCTGACCTCGAACTACGACTAAAGGACCTGGATAAACCCTTGGTTGGTCTATTGCACTACATGGCACCATATGGTCCAGGGAATATGCGTCCCATGTTCCTGATCAGAGGGCTGGTGGATCGCGGTCGCGCCAGGATCGTTGGTGAGGATCACGTGAAAATGGAATTAGCACACCCGCAGGATCCAAAGCTTAGCTTCGATGCGATCGGGTTCAAATTAGGACACCATTTCGAAATGATCAAGACCGGAAAACCGTTCAGCGTGTTGTGTACGTTGGAAGAAAATGAATGGAATGGTCAAGTGAAAATGCAGTTGAACGTAAAGGATATCAAACCAGGTATACTTAATTTGTTGGTAGGCGAAGGTCAGAAGGAGTCTGCAATTGGAGTTGCGGGTCCGGCCTAGAACGTGCGACCTTTGAATGACCGGATAGAGAATGAAATGAAGAAAGCAACTCTCTTTTTTACGGGCATATCTGCATGCCTCCAGTTTTTTACTGCACGTGCGCAGACACCTACTTGGAGCGAGGATGTAGCGTGCATCGTTTACTCGCATTGCACAACTTGTCATCATGAAGGTGGAGCGGCGCATTTCAGTTTAACGACCTTCACTGATGCGTACTATTCACGGAATGACGTAAAGGCGGCAACGGAACTTGGCTACATGCCACCGTGGCCACCTGACCCCAATTATCGGTCCTTAGCACATGAGCGCGTGCTTACGCAAGAGGAGATCGATATCATTGGTTCATGGGTTGATGGTGGAGCGCCGGAAGGTGACCCTCTGTTGGCGCCACCGGTACCTATTTACGCCAACGCATCGCAAATTCCGCAGCCGGATCTTACCGCGATCATGGAAGATTACGTGGTACCTCCGAGCAGCAGTGATCTCTATAGATGCTTTGTGTTGGATATCGATAACCCGACCGATCAGTTCATTACAAAGTTGGAAGTAGTACCAGGTAACCGCCCTATCGTTCATCACGTTCTTGTTTTCCAGGATACATCGGGCCAAGCCCAGGTGTTGGATGATGAGGATATTGAACCCGGCTACACCAATTTTGGCGGGATCGGTGTGAACAGCGCAAAGCTTATTGGTATCTGGGTCCCTGGATCCGATGCCTTGGAAACACCAAGTGGTATGGGAATTAAACTATTTGCCGGAGCGGACCTCGTCATACAAGTGCACTATCCTGCATTGAGTACGGTTGAGTTGGACAGTACACGCGTGAACATCCAGTTCGGCACGGCTCCGTTCATGCGAGAACTTGCGATAGACCCCGTGCTTGATCATGTGGTTACGATCACGGATGGCCCACTGGTCATTGCGCCGAATGAGGTGCGAACCTTTCATGCACAATATACAGCTCCCATTGCCGCGACCATTACTGCGATCGGCCCTCACAGTCACTTGCTTGGAAAGAGGATGAAAGCGTATGCCATTCCACCCGGTGGTGATACCATTCCGCTGATCGACATACCCAAATGGGATTTCAGATGGCAGGGAATGTATCAATTCCGACATCCGATCTATTTGCCCGCTGGAACCGTGTTGTATGGTGAAGCAGATTACGATAACACGGCAGACAACCTGAGTAACCCGAATTCACCGCCGGATTGGGTATGGCTTGGCGAAGCCACTACCAACGAGATGATGCTCTTCTATTTCGCCTATGCATTCGGTATCCCAAGTGATGAGAATATCGTTGTGGATGATGCGCTACATGCGGAGCATTACCAGGATTGCGACCCGGCTTTCCAAGTGGGTGTGGAAGAGCTTCAGCTGGTTCCAGCGCTGGGGGCGTGGCCGATCCCTGCAAGCGATTTCTTGTCCGTTGCAACCTATGGTCGTAAAGGAGTTGTTCGGTTACTCGATATCAGCGGGCGGGCGATCATGCAGGAATCTGCGTCCAGTGATGTGGTCCGGTTCAATGTTGCTGATATCGCACGCGGCGTCTATTTCATCGAGCTTGTTTCAAAGCAGGGCTCAGCACCGCAACGTGTGAAAGTGCTTCTGGAATGATCGATCATACCTCGGATGAACATTTCATGCGGCATGCATTGCGCGAAGCAGAATTGGCTTTTCAGGCTGACGAAGTTCCGGTCGGTGTTGTTATCGTTTGCAAGGACCAGATCATTGCACGCGCACACAACCTCACCGAACGGTTGAACGATGTTACCGCACATGCCGAAATGCAAGCGATCACTTCAGCAGCACAGAACCTCGGCGGTAAATACCTGAAGGACTGTACGCTCTTCGTAACGTTGGAACCATGCGTAATGTGCGCTGGTGCTTTGCAATGGGCACAAATGGGGCGCATCGTTTTCGGTGCGTTCGATGAAAAAGCGGGGTATCGAAGGTTCGGTCAACGCACGTTGCATTCAAAGACCGTTGTTGTAGGTGGCGTATTGGAGGCGGAATGTGCCGATCTGTTGAAGGCCTTCTTCAAACGGAAACGGGCCTTATGACCGATGGCCCGAACACGGATCACGGTTTTCCTCAATACTTACCTTTGTACCACGCCTTGAGTGCCTGTATTGTTGATCAGAAGTGAATTGATCAGGTAAGGGAGGCGGCCGTTCTACGACAACCATATTGCACAACGGATAACGAATAACAAAAAACAAGACCCAATGTACCCAGCAGAATTAGTTGCCCCAATGAAATCCGAACTGACAGCTGTCGGTTTTGTAGATCTACATACTCCTGAGCAAGTTGATAAAGCATTGTCACAACCCGGCACGGTGTTGTGCGTGGTGAATAGCGTTTGCGGTTGTGCCGCAGGTGCTGCTCGCCCAGGTGTTAAGCAATCCTTGAATGGTGAAAAACGTCCAGATAATCTGGTTACGGTTTTTGCTGGTGTGGACACTGATGCCACGAACCAAGCACGTAAGCATTTCCTGCCTTATCCGCCAAGTAGCCCTTCAATGGGATTGTTCAAGGATGGTAAGCTTGTGCATTTTCTGGAGCGCCATCACATAGAAGGTCGCAGTGCCGAGATGATCGCCGAGAATTTAGCGATGGCTTACGACGAGTTCTGTTAGACCTGATCGTTAGTTGTTGGTCATTCGGCAGCTGAGCTGATAAGCAACTAACAACAGGAATGAAGCCTTTGAGAACTGGCCTCCTATTGGGAGGCTTTGTTCGTTTTGATCAAGGCGTCAGTGTAAGGGTCATCGAGTTGCCGCGACGATCACTACTATGACACTTGTGTGAGCACCTTTGAATAATTTCACCATTCGACCGCTTCACTATGAAACACCTTTTGACGCTCCTTCTTGTACTGCCCCTTTTCGGCAATTCACAAACGCTGGTCAGTATCATGCCACAGCAGCGTACTGCGTTATTGGAAGAATTCACAGCGATCAATTGTGGTAATTGTCCTGCGGCACATGCTGTAGCTACAAACCTCTTTACACAGTACAATGATCAGTTGGTAGGGGTTGAAGTACATGGTGGGTCCCTTGCGAATCCCTCCTCAGGGCAACCCGACTTTCGTACAACGGATGGTACGGCATTGTGGAGTGTATTCGGCGTGAACTTCCAACCGCAGGGCACGGTGAACCGCGAAGCCTTGTCCGGTGCTTCAAGTTGGAGCAACGCTGTCAGCAATATCCTTTCACAAACATCGCCGGCCAATATTGGAATTGCCGCTACCGTTGAGAACGGTATGCTGACCGTTGATGTCGAAGTGTATTATACCAGTACTCCGGCGAACAATGATGAGATCCATGTGGCATTGACCCAGGATCATATTATCGGGTATCAACAGGATTATGGGAATGGCGCACAACAGAATTATGATCATCGCCATGTACTACGTGATATGATCACCGATGTAGCTGGTGATCCAGTTGCAGTTAATACGTTAGGAACCTTGGTGGAACGTACGTACACATTGACCTTGGACCTGGATTGGACCATTGCAGATCTGCGCGTGGTAGCATTTATTGGGCCAACTACCGGAGCAGTTTATCAAGTGAAGCAAGTAAATGCCGATGGCGGAATTACAATGGCGGTAGACGGTCAAGAACGACATTCAATGATCGGTGCTATTTATCCCGTTCCGGCAACTGACGCAGTAGTGATCAATGTGGGCCCAACGGCTGCAGGGCACATCATGTTTTTGCGTGATGCCACGGGGCGTGTGGTCTTGCAAGAACGCGTTGGCATTGGTGCGACCAATGTGATCATGAACGTCTCGGGTCTAGCAGCGGGACTCTATACCGCAGGATTCATCGGTAGCAAAGCGCGGATGATCATTGTAGAGTGACCTCGCATTCAATTTGCATTCATAACGAAGAAGCCCCGCTGGAATTTCCAGCGGGGCTATTCATTAAAAGGTTCGAAGGTTATTGAACGATCAAGCGCTTAGTGCCTTGTTGGCCATCTTTCGAATAAATACGGAGCTGGTAAATTCCTACAGGCAGTGTGCTTACGTCCAAGTCATGTATTTGCACGCCGTTGGCTGTGTTGGTCAATTGTTCGTTACGCAACAAGCGGCCCATAAGATCCGTTAGTTCAAGCTGCATGCTGTATCCAACACCAGAGTACACCAGCTTTGTGCTGTTCGTTGTGGGATTAGGATAGAGGTCAATACCGATCGCGTTGAATGGTCCTTCTTCCATCTGAAGTGGGGCATCGCGGAGCCATAGGGTTCGTTCATAATGAGAGGTGACCGTGTTATAGACCGTAATGGTTTCATCAGAGAGCGTGACGTACGGAACCAAGACTCCGGGTTTGTAGAACATATGGTTGATGTAAATGTGGCGATAGGGCGTGTTGCCATGCTGATCAATATAATCTTCAGTCCGTTTCACCCTCAATACATTGGATACTGTTCCGTAAGGCATGACCAGCTCGCCATAGCCGTCCGCAACACATGTTATCGTACCGGTCCGGCTGGCTGAAGAAGCCCCGTAGGTCCCGCTCCATTCATCCGTCCATGTTGTGTTATAGGAACATGGGAATGACAGGATCATTTCAGAGTCATCGTAAAATGCCAGAGAATTATCAGAAGAAGTAAATGCCCCTATCTTGAACCAACCGGCTGCGTTCACTTCGCAGTATTCGTAGATTCCCCCAGACGTATGAATAGCCCAATTCGAAGTAGGGAAAGACGAGGCGTTATTCGTAGTTGAGGCTAAAGCAATTCCATGGTTTCCAGTGCCCGGAGAAGACAACGTTGAAAAATCCCAAGTTTGATCAGGTCCGGGTGGGGTAGGCTCGACATATAGTGTGCTTCCAGTATTATAGGTTATTGTTGCCACAGGAATATTGGTCGTACTGGTAAGCGTTTGTGCTGTTGCCGAAATACCGACGATAGTTGCGAATTGTAATAATGAAATTCTCATTCTAATTGTATTTGATGTTGTGCAATTTAGGCAGATCGTTACCTAAGATCATGTTAGGCACTGATCATTCAATGCAGATTCCAGTGCATGTGCTTGTTTCGATGAATGTCCGTGAAACAAAAAGCCCCACCAACATGACAGGGCTTTTCAATTCTAATTGATCTTCTCAAAAAGAGATCGAGCAAGGTCAGACCACTCCCTGATCCAACATCGCGTCAGCAACTTTTACGAAGCCAGCGATGTTCGCACCTTTTACGTAGTTAATGCTCTTGCCTTCCTGACCGTGCGCTACACAAGCAGCATGGATGTTCTTCATGATCGCATGCAACTTGGCATCCACTTCATCGCGGGTCCAAGCCATACGCAAACTGTTCTGGCTCATCTCCAAACCGCTGGTTGCTACTCCTCCAGCGTTGCTGGCTTTACCCGGAGCAAATACCACGTTCGCGTTCTGTAGAATGGTGATCGCATCAGGGGTGGTCGGCATATTGGCTCCTTCTGCCACATACTTCACACCTTTCTTGATCAAGCTCTTCGCATCGTTTGCATCCAACTCGTTCTGGGTAGCGCAAGGCAATGCAACATCGCACTTAGCAACTACATCCCATGCGCTAGCACCTTTCACGAACTTCGACCCTTTGAATTTCTTGGTGTATTCTTCGATACGACCACGCGTTACGTTCTTAAGGTCCATCAAGAAAGCGAGTTTCTCTTTGGAAATACCAGCTGGGTCATAGATCGCGCCACTGCTATCACTGGCGGAAACCACTTTCGCACCGAACTGGGTCGCCTTTTCAATGGCGTATTGTGCAACGTTTCCACTTCCGCTTACTGCTACCACCTTGCCTTTGAAGCTGGTCTTGTTGCGGGCCATCATTTCCTGTGCGAAATAGACACAGCCATAACCCGTCGCTTCCGGACGGATCAATGATCCACCCCAACTGGTGCCCTTGCCGGTAAGGACGCCGGTGAATTCATTGGCCAAGCGCTTGTACTGCCCGAATAAGTATCCGATCTCGCGACCACCAACACCGATATCACCAGCAGGTACGTCGGTGTCAGGGCCGATGTGGCGGAATAATTCCGTCATCATGCTCTGGCAGAAACGCATTACCTCCGTATCGCTCTTTCCTTTCGGGTCGAAATCACTTCCACCTTTTCCACCGCCCATTGGCAAAGTGGTAAGGCTATTCTTGAAGGTCTGTTCGAAACCGAGGAACTTCAAGATGCTCAAATTCACGCTCGGGTGGAAACGCAGACCGCCTTTGTACGGCCCGATCGCGCTGTTGTATTCCACACGGAATGCGCGGTTCATTTGGGTAACACCTTTGTCATCCACCCATGGCACGCGGAATATAATGGTGCGCTCCGGCTCTACCATGCGCTCCAAAAGCATTTTGCCTTTGTACTTCGGATTGGCTTCAATGAACGGGATCACCATTTCGGCAACCTCGTGTACAGCTTGAAGAAATTCGGGTTCGTTTCCATTACGGACCTTCACTTCGCTCATGAAAGCGTCAACCAGTTTTTGGTTATTGGGTGCAGTTTTGGCGGTTGCCATACGTTTTGGGGTTGAAATAGGCCGCGAAGGTAGAACTGTCATTGGTGTTGACAAGCGGTTTCGGGAAGGTTTTTAACGCAAGTTCAAGGATATGGTTTCATTTGAAGAGTGCCCCATTATCTACGGACCTTGAGTGGTCGACAGGTGATCCTGGGCCCCAAAATGGATCGTCCTGGTTCGAAACGCTACCACTCTTCGTTCGGGAAGCGAGCCGCCATTGGTTCGTTCATCCTCAATTCAATGCATATACCTTTCCCGGCAACACACGCACAACCCCACTGAACTCCAAATTCAATAAAAGACCTGCGGCCTTGCCTTGTGCCATCCTGCTTTGGATGCACAGCGTGTCGATATCCACTTTGCCTTGGGTCTTGAGTATGTCAACAAGGATCTGCTCATCGGGCATCAGGTCCACGAATAATGATGGTTGTACTGGTTTCTTATGCTTGGGCAACCACTCCATCAAGGTGATCACATCCATAGGGCTTGTGATCAACGCGGCTTTGTTCTGTTGGATCAGTTTGTTGCAACCCTCACTGCGCGGATCGCTTGGTCGCCCGGGAAAAGCAAATACATCACGATCATAACTGCTTGCAATATCAGCGGTGATCAACGATCCTCCCTTTGGAGCACTTTCCACTACAATGGTGCAATCCGTTAGTCCGGCTATGATCCGGTTCCGAGCTGGAAAATTTCCTGGTGCGAAGGGGCTATCGCTTGGTAATTCCGTTATCAATGCACCATTCTCCAACATGTCCTTTGCTGTTGCGGCGTGCTCTGCTGGATACAATCGATCAAGACCATGGGCTACGCAGCCTATGGTCGCCATGCCATTCTTCAACGCAGTGCGGTGGGCGACTATGTCGATTCCATACGCTAATCCACTTACTATGGTGGCGTTGCATTCTTTCAAGCCTTCCACAAGTTCAACACACAAGCGTTTCCCTTGTTCAGTTGGTGTGCGCGTTCCCACGACCGCGACCATGTGCTGACCGTCCAATTCGGAATTGCCTTTCGCGTACATGAGCACAGGTGAATCCACGCACTCATGCATGCGTTTCGGATACGTATCCCGGTCCAAATAGAACAGCATGCGCAGCTTATGCTTCTGCACATACACCAACTGCTTTTCAGCCAGTGGAATGATCTTCTTGTCCGTTATGCTCCCGATCAACTTCGGACCAATACCCGGGATCTTTTCTAAGGTATTCTTCAATTTCCTGTCTGTGAAGATCGTATCCACCCCGCCACAGTAGGCAACCAAGTTCCGGGCATTCACTGGACCAATGCCTTTTAGCATCGAGAGTGCGATGCGGTGTATCCATTTTTGATCTTCCACGCGCTCTTTTTCTACATTTACCCGCACCACGAACACAACCAACTCTAATTCAGGGGGTGTTCGGGCAAATGTAACCGCAACGCGATCCTTATTGAACAGCACAAATGAAAAGGTTTGTCTACTTACTGCTAGCTGGCTTTGGGTTTCTCCAAACGCAAGCACAGGATGCCACTTTGCGCGGTACTATAACCGACGCGGCCAGCAGCGAAACATTGATCGGCACAAGCGTACAGTACGCATCGAACAAGGGGATGGTCACCGATGTGGATGGCTCCTACATGTTTACGCTCCCTCCTGGTGAATATGAATTGCATATTAGCATGATCGGGTATGCCCCGCGTTCCGAGAAGGTGATCCTAACAGCAGGAGAAGATCGAAGGTTGGACATCAAGCTGGTCGTTTCAACTGCCCAGCTCGATCAAGTTGTTGTTAGTGCTGGTAGGTTCGAACAACGGGTAGGAGAGGTAACACAATCCTTAAGCGTCCTAAGACCTGATATCGTGCAGAACAAGAACATTACCTCCATGAGCGACGCATTGGACCAAGTGCCCGGCGTGGTGGTGGTGGATGAAGATCCGCAAATACGTGCAGGCAGCGGGTTCAGCTACGGAGCGGGATCCCGCGTACAAGTGTTGGTGGATGACATTCCTATTCTGAGCGGGGATATCGGACGGCCTAATTGGACGTTCCTGCCGCTGGAGAACTTGGAGCAAGTAGAGGTGATCAAGGGCGCATCTTCGGTGCTCTACGGTAGTGCCGCGCTTAGTGGGGTGATCAACGTACGGACCGCGTTCCCAAGGCAGGAACCTAAAACCCGTGTTGTGGCGTTCACAGGTATGTATGATACGCCTGGCAGCGCCCAAGCGAAGTGGTGGGGAGATAACAACCCTACCATTTCCGGGGTCAATTTTTTCCACTCTCGCATGATCGGTAATCTGGATCTCGTAGTTGGCGGGAATGCACTTTCGGATGATGGTTTCGTAGGCCCCGAGCCGATCTCACCGGATTCCCTTGCCGTTGATCCGCTTCGCATCGGGCCCGGTGGGTATGACAAGCGCATCCGATTCAATACCGGGTTGCGGTGGCGTAATAAAAAGGTGAAAGGCCTCAATTATGGTATTAATACCAACGCTATGGAAAGCCGGAATACAAGCGTTTTCATCTGGGATGATGTGGAAGAAGGACAATACCGACCCGAACCGAACACCATTACCGTTACGCAAGGCACGCAGTTCTATATCGACCCGTTCCTGAATTATTTCTCGAATGCCGGTACGCGGCATTCCATCCGAACTCGCTGGCACCGCCAGATCTTCGAGAACAGTGGTGGCCAAAGCAATAGGAACGATGTTCTCCATGCTGAATACCAGATCCAACAGAAATTACAACTATTCGGCGAGACCGTTATTACCGGTGGATTGGTCCTACGCTCGGTAAAGAGTGATGCGGAGTTATACAGGCTAACGGAAACCAGCTCCGGATTGAACACCGCTGAGAACCTTGCCGGATTCATTCAGCTGGATAAGAAGCTCTGGAACAAACTCGCTATTTCCGCTGGCGTCAGGTATGAGCAATTCACCGTGAATGATGAAGTTGCTGCCAGACCGGTAGTGCGAGCAGGGGCTACGTACCAAATACACAAAGCTACTTTCCTTCGCGCCAGCTACGGCGAAGGGTTCCGCTTCCCTACGATCGGTGAGCGGTTCATCAATACCAGTGTGGGCCAGTTGGTGATATACCCCAATGCGGAGCTGCGACCGGAGGAAAGTTGGAACGTGGAAGGAGGCGTGAAACAAGGCTTCAAGATCGGAAATTTCATGGGATATGTGGATGCCGTCTATTTCCAACAAACATTCACCGATTATGTGGAATTCACCTTTGGACAATGGACTCCGTTCGTTTCCTTCTCCAACCCTGGTTTCGGTTTCAAAAGTGTGAATACAGGTGGTGCCAAGGTTACCGGATATGAATTCGAGCTAGGTGGCAAGGGAAAGATCGGTGGAGTGGAGATCGGAGTGCTTGCGGGTTACACCCATACCACGCCCATTTCCACTACACCGGATGAGGTCTATTCACGTTCCGCAGGTCTTGGTGCACTTCCCTATTCGTATAACACAACGAGTTCCAATACCGAGGGCAATATCCTGAAGTTCCGAGTGCGTGATATGTTCCGATCGGACATCCAACTGACCTATCACAAGGTATTCTGTGGTTTCAGTGTTCGCTACAACAGTCATGTGCGCAACATCGATAAGGTCTTCGTTGATCTGGATGAGTCGACCTCTTCAGCACTAAGCCTGAAGACCGGGGTAAGTTCCTGGATGAAGACCCATACAACAGGAACTACATTGGTGGATGTACGTGCAGGGTTGGACCTTACGGAAGAAGTGCGGCTTTCCGTTATCGTGAACAACCTCACGAATGAGGTTTATGCTTTGCGCCCTTTGGCGATCGAAGCGCCGCGTACATTCCAGGTACAGATGACCTTCGAGTTATGAAAAGCATGCGCGTTCTGGCGGTGATCCCGGCGCGCTATGCAAGTAGTCGGTTGCCCGGTAAGCCGCTGGTGGATATCGGTGGCAAGAGCATGGTGCAACGGGTATGGGAACAGGCCAGCAAGGCAACAGGTATTCTTGAGGCTGTAGTGGCAACGGATGATGAACGGATCATGCATCACGTAGCTGCATTCGGCGGTAAGGCGGTCATGACCTCTCCGGATCACCCGAGTGGTACGGACCGCTGTTTCGAAGCATTGCAGATCAGTGGTGCACATCGATTTGATGCAGTCGTGAATGTGCAAGGTGATGAGCCATTCATTGAACCCTTGCAGATCGACCAACTTTGCCAAACACTCGTTGCCGCGCCCGGCGGAATAGCTACCTTGGCGCAAGTAGTAACGGATGATCATGATCTTGATGATCCCGGAGAAGTATTGATCACGGTCAATACTAAAATGGATGCACTTTATTTCAGTCGTGCCGCGATCCCTTTCCTACGTGATGTCAGTGACGGACAAAGGCATGAACATTTCCGTTTCTTAAAACATGTTGGTCTGTACGGGTATCGATCGGAAGTGTTGGAGCAATTGGTCAGCTTGAAGCCATCGCCGTTGGAAGTGGCTGAAGGTCTGGAACAATTACGCTGGGTGGAGAATGGACACAAGGTTCGTATCGGCCTTACTGAACACCCTTCATTCTGCGTGGATACACCTGCGGATCTTGAATTAGCACGAAAACGGATCTCTGGGTTAAATTCGCACCGCTAAGAATGGGTATCGCGCGGGAATTGCATCAGCTTCTTTATTGCCACGACTGTGTTATTGTACCGCAATGGGGCGGTTTCCTTACACAGTACAAAAGCGCCAGATTGGATGAAGGCCGTAAACTGGTGCACCCACCTGGCAAGGATCTAAGTTTCAACCGGAACTTGGTTCGTAATGATGGTGTTCTAGCGGATCATATCGCAAAATGCGAAGGGATCTCATTCGATCGTGCTACGGCTAAGATCGCTACGGAAGTTGCCAACTGGCGCAGTGAAATGGACCAGCATGGCAGGGTGGAAGTGCCCCATATCGGGATATTCTACAGAGATAGCGATCGGAACCTCCAGTTCGATCCGGACAAGCGCGTCAACTTCTTGAAAGATGCATACGGGCTGCGTCCTGTTCCAGCGATCCTCCTCGAGCAAAAGGCTCCTGTTGTTCGAACCTTGGACCCTGTGGTTTCCGTGGCAGAACCAGTTGAACGGCCCACGTCCATTTTCTGGGCTGCTGCGGCTTCTGTGGCATTGCTTCTAAGCGCTTCAGCCGTATGGTACTTTACATCCGGTCAAGGGCAACGTGCGGAATGGGCCAATTTCGCACCACTAGGAAAACCAGCCATCACATACTCCGCTGTAACGATCGCGGTACCAGACATTGCAGAGCTGCCGGTCTTCACCTTACCTAACGATCAATTAGGCGTACAGAAGATCCCGATCACAACGGATGACGAGACCATGGTCACTGTTGATCTGGGTATGCCTTCGCCACCGGAAAAGGAGATCGCTCCGACACCGAAGATCGCGGTGGAAAAGTCCGTAGCGGACATCCCGGCGCCCAAGGTCGAAGTGCCACTGATGAACAAACGGTTCCACTTGATCGGTGGTTGTTTCGCGCAACCGGAGAATGCAGATAAATTGCTGGAACAACTACGCAATTCGGGGTACGCAGCATTACGACTTGAAGAACATAAAGGACTTCACCCCGTCGCGTTCGGTAGCTATGCCACAAGGGCAGAAGCAGTTAAGGCGCTTGATGCGTTGCGAACGGATCCTTCACGTTCAGCTTGGTTACTGATCCGTTGATCCTACTCCATAACTTAGTACCCACGAGAACGGCAGTAATGCATGAATTGAATTTAGAATTCTGTACCATTTATTTTTTGGAGAACGACGTTGCACACACGCACTTCAAAGGAGAACGGACCATCTCTGCCGAACAGGTACAAGAGATGTTCGATGCGATCGAGAAAGAACGGGGTGGACGTAAGGTGTTGCTCATGGTCTCCGTTGGGGCCGGAACTACCATGAGCAATGAAGCTCGTGCGTATGCATCAACCGAGGATTCCTGTAAATACATTGCCGCGGACGCTATCCTGGTCCGTGATTTCGGTCATCAGTTGGCTGCGAATGTTTTCGTTCGACACCATAAACCGCATAGGCCCATCCAAATGTTCAATGACAAGAACAAGGCAATGGATTGGTTGGCCATGCAACGTAATTTGATCTGAGCATGAGTATATTTCGTTGGAGCTTTATCACGGCTGTATTAGCATTTCCTGTTCTTTCAACGGCGCAAATTGTTGTTGTGCCTGCTGCAAGAACGATCAAGACAAGTAAAGCAGAAGTTGTTGCTTTGGCCATTGCGCCAAAAGGTGACCGTATTCTTGTTGGTCTTAACGACGGCGCAGAGCTTTACGATATCGAAAGTGGAAAGATGGTGGGAACATACCCCTTCAATGAAGATGATGGTACTGCGGTGTACCATGTGGGCTTCAATGATAATGGCGAGAAAGTGGTATTGATCGGACACTCCGGCAAACGAGCCGTGTGGAACGTGAAGACCGGTAAGCGGGAGATGGTGCTGCGGGATAACCTTTGGATACCGACCTATCAGGACGCAACCAGAATGGGATTGATAGGAAAGAACTCCAATTTCGATCGCTTCTATCAGCAAAGCGAATCAACGTTCGGTGACTATACCGTACGTACAGGAAAGAGCGGTGTGATCGAGTTCGTGGATGCCGAGAATAAAGTGGTACAGACCATTGAGTTCCCGGAGAATAAGGACCAACACCACCGTGCGCCATTGCTCTTCTGGGAGGAGTGGTTCATTACCGGTACTGATGACGGACAAGTGCTGTTCTACACACTTCCGAAGTAACTCGTTCACGGTATGGCTGCCAATGCATCAGCCACATGCTTCTCCCCATACAATGTGCTTTTGGTGATCGCTATGATCAACCCTTGTTCATCGATCACGTAAGTAAGTCGATGGTCCAGTAACCCGAATAGCCTACCTACATGATAGGCTTTGCGTGCTGTGCCTTTATCATCGACCAATAACCGGAAGGGTAACGAGAATTTATTGGCGAATCGCTGATGTGATGCAGCATCCTGAGCACTTATTCCGATAACCTCGGTATCCGCATTCACGAACGTTTCATACGAATCACGGAAGGCACAGGCCTCCACAGTGCATATTGTTGTGTCATCCGCTGGGTAGAAAAAGATCACAGCATTCTTCTTTCCACGCAGTTCGCTCAGGCGAAAGCGATCACCGTGTTGGTCCAAAAGATCAATTTCGGGGGCATTGCTGCCGATCTTCAACATTTCTCGCTGGGTTGTGTGCAAAGAACGCTGTTCTATTGCGCATTGATCGAAGCGCAAACTTGGCGGTCTACATTTGCCTCCCATATCACATTCCGAAGCCCCTCCTTTATGAGCCCGAACACTTCCAGATCCACTACCGATAGTTATACCGAAACAACTCACCTGATCCTGCCGAACGATACCAATACACTCGGCAACCTCTTCGGTGGGCAACTCTTGAAGTGGTTGGATATGAGTTGCGCAATAAGTGCACACAGGCATTGCAAGGGCTTGGCAGTGACTGCTGCGGTGAACAATGTCAGCTTCGATAAACCCATTAAACTAGGCGACTTCGTTACCATTAAGAGCCACGTGAGCCGCACTTTTGCTACCAGTATGGAGGTATGGGCAGACGTATGGATCGAAGATCAAATGAGCGGTGAACGCATCAAAGCCAATAGCGCGATCTACACCTTCGTTGCTGTGGATCGGGATGGCCGATCCACACGGGTGCCTGAGGTGGTGCCCAGTAACGAGGAGGAACAGATCAAGTTTGATGGAGCGTTGCGTCGTCGGCAATTGCGTTTGATCCTAAGCGGAAAAATGAAACCCGAGGAAGCAACGGAATTGAAGAAATTATTCGCGATCCAATAGTCGCGATCGCGATCCGCGTCCCACTAGCTCTCACAGAAGAATTCACCGGTCTCGGTATCCAAAGCACGCAGTTCCAATTTCCTGAGGATCGTTGAAACGTAAGTTGAACTTTGATCACCACCGAAAACGTGTACCAATAGATACCGGACTTCATCGCGGTTCTCCATGTGGAACTGGATGCTCATGTCCACGCCTTCATCACGCAAGAAGATCCAGTCACTTCCTTCGCCCTCGGCTTTTGGTAGAGCTTGATAGATCTTTGCCATGAGGTCCGTTCGCTTGCCGATCGGCTTGGGAACATGGCTATTGGGAACTTCCTTGATCGATGGCACCAATGGTAGGTCCTGAATGTAGATATCCCAGCTCATGAGCGGGTATTACGTGATCTGTTCGGCCAAAGTTGCAATCCGCTGTAGGTCATGCTTTTCCATGCAATGGAAATGACCTTTTGGGCAATCATTGAAACCGATCTTGGAACACGGGCGGCACGAAAGCCCCAGAACTTCAGAAATGTGGGCACGTTCCGGGTTTGTTGGAATGTAGGGTCCCATACCGAATGAAGGAACGGTATTGCCCCAAATGCTTACCACATTCTTGCGATACGCACATGCGATGTGCATGGCGCCACTATCATGCGCTATCACCGCGCGCGCTTGCTCTATCAATGATGCGCTGCCCAGAATATCATACTTACCGGTAACGTCCCAAGCGCGTCCACCTACTTCGTTCGCAATGCCACGGGCAATACGCACATCGTCCTCGCCACCGATCAAGACCAGCGGACCTTCGATCATTTGCACCAGTTCGATCCAACGGTGTTCCGGCAATCGCTTGGTAACGTGAGCCGCACCTATGGCCAGTGCGGTATATCCATTCTGATGCGTTGTTGGTAGGTCGCTCAACTTCACCGCCCGTTCCTGTGGTATGAAAAAGTCCAACCCTGCTCCATCATTCTTCACACCTAAAGAAGCCACCGCACTGAGATAGCGGTCCACGATATGGATCTTGGGCATACGGTCCCACTTCAGGTTTACCAAAAGCCATTTCTCCACGTTCAATTTCGGGAAGCTATGTGAAGGAACGCCGAGACCCCGTTTTATCCTAGCGGTACGTAGGTTGTTGTGCAGGTCGATGACGACATCGAACTTTTCCGGTTTCAATTTTGCGATCAACGCATTGATATCCTCATCCAATTCTTGAACTTTAGTAACGTTCGGGTTGAACTTCACCAGATCCGCAAATACCGATTTGGTCGCGAAATGGATCTCCGCATCAGCTACTTGCTTTTTGAGGCACCGTAGTACCGGACTGGTAAGCACAATATCACCGATGGAACTGAATCGAAGTACAAGGATCTTCATGGATGAGGAACGGCAACCCATTGGTATTGGGCAGTCCCGTAAAATACGCTGTCAAAAGTAGGCCCTGTTCTTCGACTTTGAAGGGCTCAAGTTCGAGCTCGACTCCGTTACTTCGCGCCATGTTCATCGATACGCACGCTCATCTGTATCATAACCAATTCAAAGGCGACCGGGCAGCCATGGTGCAACGCGCGCTGGATGCAGGGGTGAAGAAGTTGTTCCTGCCCAACATCGACAAAGAAAGTATCGAGGCAATGGATGCACTGGCAGAAGCGTATTCGGATGTTTGCTACCCAATGATGGGGTTGCATCCCTGTTCGGTGAGCGAGGATAATGAAGTACAAATGGCCGAGGTTGAACGGCTGTTGCGCACAGGACGTTATTGTGGCGTAGGAGAGATCGGCATCGATCTGCATTGGGACAAGACCTTTTTGATCCAACAGCAGGACGTCTTTCGGCAGCACGTGCGCTGGGCGAAGGAAATGGCGTTGCCCATCGTTATCCATTGTCGCGAGAGCTTCGAGGAGACCATTGCTATTGTTGAAGAGGAGAACGATGATCGACTGCACGGTGTATTCCATTGTTTTACGGGAACTCCAGAACATGCGGAACGGATCAAAGCACTGGGCGATTTCTATTTGGGTATCGGTGGCGTTATCACCTTCCCGAACGGTGGCCTCGCAGAAACAATGGCCGTTGTAGGTGCTGACCATTGCGTGTTAGAAACCGATGCCCCCTATCTAGCGCCCGTTCCGCATCGCGGTAAACGCAACGAGAGCAGCTATATTCCCTTGATCGCTGCAAAACTTGCTGAAGCTTGTGGCCTTACGCTCGAACAGGTCGCTGCCATTACTACCGCAAACGCCGAACGTCTTTTTGCCCCACGTAACGCATGAAACAACCTTCTGTTCTTCTGATCTATACCGGTGGCACCATCGGCATGTGGGCTGACCCTAAGTCTGGTGCGCTACAACCCATGGATCTTGCACATCTGGAAGAGCAAGTCCCAGAATTGGAGCGTGTAAAAGTGGATCTGGAAGCGGTCGCGTTCGAAGAGCCGATCGATAGCAGCGATATGAACCCGGAGCATTGGGTGCGCTTGGCCGAGATCGTAGGGGAAAACTACGACCTGTACGATGGTTTCGTAGTACTGCACGGCAGCGATACCATGGCCTATACCGCGAGTGCACTCAGTTTTCTGCTCGAATGCTTGAACAAACCGGTGATCCTTACGGGTTCCCAATTACCCATTGGCACCATCCGTACCGATGCCAAAGAGAACCTTATCACCGCCATTGAGATCGCGGCTGCAAAAGACGAAGAAGGAAGAGCAATGGTCCCGGAAGTGGCCGTGTATTTCGAATACGGACTTATGCGAGGTAACCGGACCGTTAAAGTGCATGCAGAGCGTTTCGAAGCCTTCCGGTCACCCAATTGGCCAGCTCTGGCAGAAGCCGGCGTACACATCAAATACGATCGGTCGGCGATCTTGACTCATCGTTCCGCAAAGTTCAAGGTGCATACTGCATTCAACACCGAAGTGGCCGTGATCCGCTTGTTCCCTGGAATTCGACCAAGTTGGGTGCATCATGCTTTGTCACAACCGGGACTTCGTGCCGCGATCATTACCACGTTCGGTAGCGGAAATGGCCCGCGGGACCCGTTGTTCATCAGTGCGTTGAAGGAAGCGACACAACGGGGCGTGCTCTTGGTGAACATTACCCAATGCGTAGGCGGCAGAGTAGAACAAGGGAAATACGCCACCAGCCAAGCCTTCCTGAAAATGGGCATGGTTTCCGGTGCGGATCTGACAATTGAGGCTGCAGTGACGAAGCTTATGTTCCTATTGGGGATGTACTCGAAGAACGAGGTCGTTGCTCAACATTTCGTGCAGTCCTTGGCAGGAGAACTAACTGAGTAGCTTACTTTCGCGCCCCGCCACACAACAAGATCGTGGGGCGTACAACCGGAGAGATGGCCGAGTGGTTGAAGGCGCACGCCTGGAAAGTGTGTTTGCTCGAAAGGGTAACGGGGGTTCGAATCCCTCTCTCTCCGCCAATGTGACGCCGCGTAGCGGCGTTCATTTTAATACGATCGCGCTCGAACTAGCTCGAAAAAGCGATCGTATTAAAATGAACCAGGTCACGCAGCGACCGTCACATTGAAGCCCTCTGCCGTCCGACAGAAAGACCGACCAAAGGGAGGTCAATCCCTTACCGCGAAGATTTCAGGGTCTACGATCTCACTAGGCACATTACATATTCAGAGATCGTGAGTTGAACGTAATAGCATTACATCCACTCACCACCACTTCCTTACCTTTGAAGCCCTTAAAAACGATGGTCCGCATCGGCCCCATAGAACTTGGCGAATTCCCGCTGTTGCTCGCTCCCATGGAGGATGTGAGCGATCCGCCGTTCCGTGCGTTGTGCAAAAAGCATGGTGCAGATCTGATGTATACGGAGTTCATCAGCAGTGAAGGGTTGATCCGAAGGGCGGCCAAAGGCATGAAGAAGCTCGATATTTTCGAGAATGAACGCCCTGTTGGTATTCAGCTTTTCGGTGGCTCAGAGGATGCGATGGAAGAGGCGGCCCGCATTGCTGAAGAAGTGCGACCAGATCTGATCGATATCAATTACGGGTGCCCCGTTCATAAGGTCGTGAATAAAGGCGCCGGTGCATGCTTGTTACAGGACGTGGACAAAATGGTGCGGCTCACCAAAGCGGTCGTTAATGCTGTCAAGGTGCCGGTGACAGTGAAAACACGCCTTGGTTGGAACGACCACACCAAGAACATCATGGAAGTGGCCGAACGGTTACAGGAAGTCGGTATCCAGGCATTGGCGATCCACGGTCGCACACGTGCACAACTCTACAAAGGCCCCGCGGACTGGACATTGATCGGTGAGGTGAAGAACAACCCACGCATCAATATCCCGATCTTCGGGAATGGCGATATCGATTCACCGGAAAAGGCCGTTGAATATCGCAATCGCTACGGCGTGGATGGGATCATGATCGGAAGGGGCTCGATCGGCCATCCATTCATTTTCAACGAGATCAAGCATTTCATGGCCACGGGTACACATCTACCGGCGCCAACAATTGAAGACCGTGTGGAAGCCTGTCGCGAACACTTGTTGAGCTCACTTGCATGGAAAGGTCCGTGGGAAGGTGTTGTTGAAATGCGGCGCCACTACGGCAATTATCTCCGTGGTCTTCCCAACGTGAAGGAAGTGCGCCTTCGCCTGTGTACGGAACGCGATCCCAAGATCATTGAAGAGATCCTGGACGAAGTGATCGCACTGTATTCGGTGGAGGTTGCCGTGTGAAGTGAGGTGAATGGTGAATGGTGAACGGTGATAGGACCGACCCATTACCCCACTTTGTTCTAATTGATCAGGCAAGTGAATAAAAGTCAGTAGCACATGCTGAATGGTGATCGGACCGACCCATTCACCATTCACCATTCACCGACCTCACCACGTGTTCAAGAACCGCTTGCTTAACGTCCTTAACGGTACCCATGCGGCCAACACGCCGATAGTAAGCACCGTGAAGAAGATCACAACGAGGTCCTCTGCTTGCACTAATACGGGATAGGCTTCCACAACTGATCCGCTCAAGGCCACGAACCCGAATTGTTGCTGCGCGAAACAGATACCAAGGCCAAGCGCCAATCCAGCAAAAATGCCGACGATCACGATCAACAATCCTTCATTGAAGAACACCCTGCGTACCACGCCCGGTGTGGCTCCCATACTGATCAGCGTTCTCATGTCCTGCTGTTTCTCGATCATCATCATGGTCAACGATGCGATGATGTTGAACGCCCCGATAAGGCCAATGAAAACAAGAATGATGAACGTGAACAATTTCTCCGATGCATTGGTCTGATACATCAACGCATTTTTCTGGTAACGCGTTTTTACAATGAACGATGGGCCGAGGTCCACGCGCAGTTTTTTCGCTACCCGGTCCATGTCCTTGGAGTTTTTTAGTTGAACCTCCAAGGCACTCACGGAGCTGTCATAATGCAATACTTCTTGTGCGAATTCAAGCGGCACCACAGCATATTTAGCGTCGAACTCCATGTTCATCGTATACGTTCCGCTTACGGCCAATGACGACTGCTCGAAGGCCCGCTGTTGGTACTTGCTCAGTTTTCGTCCACGTATCGGAGCGCTTATTTCCAACGGCTGGAAAACACCATCATCCAACGGAACGGCAAGGTCGGTCTTCAATGCAATGCCAAGTATCGCGGTCGGGCCGGTGGTTCCTTCCAATGAAATGGCGCCATCGAACAAGAAGTCCTTCAGCCTGCTCATCTCCAAGTACTGTGGTTCCACGCCTTTCATGGTTGCAACGCCTTGCTGATCACCGCACCGCAACAATACATTTTCTTCGATCACCCAACTTGATCGTTGTACTTCCGGCAGCGCGTTCAATTGCGAAAGGTCAAGCGTATTCTTAGGGAAGGTCTTACCCGTTGCCGGAGTGATGGTGATGTCCTGATCGAACGGACTGTAAATGGAATCCACAAGATCACCGATACCGTTCAATGTGCTCAGCACAACGACCATTGCGCCGGTCACCACAGCGATCACCACGATGCTGATGATGGTGATCACATTCACTGCGTTCTGCGAGCGCTTGGCCAATAAATACCGACGAGCGAAGAGCAGTGGGAGGTTCATTGTTCGTACGATCTACTTCCAAGCTTTAACGATCAGTCCTGTACCCGTGCTGTGCTTCATGCGCACATCGAACATGTTCAACACGAATGCGATCGGGTAGGCGATCACGTAATAGAAGGGTAGTAGGATGAAGAATAATTTGCTCGCCTGCAACATGAGCAACGGCCACTTCATGCTGAGCTTCCAGCTGATCTTGCCCGGTGCTCCATAACTGTAGCGCGCTTCAACTTTCGTGAATCCATTTCGCAGACACTTCGCTCGGATGTCGTCGATGTTATACCCATCGCGCACATGCTCTTCAATGAAAGAGCCTTCACCTTCCTCATGCACATCGCTACCACCTTGGTCGCTCGGTGTGCTGATGATCAACATGCCGCCGGACTTAAGCGATGTGCTGTAACACTTCAACGCCGCTTCATCTTCGAGAATGTGTTCCATGACATCCACACAAACTACTAGCTCGAACGTATCCGCTTTGGTGAATTTGGTAACGTCCCCAACTTCGAATTTAACCTGAGTGCGACCGATCTTGCTGAAGAATGCATTGCAGTCAGCAACCTGTTCATCCTTCACATCGATCGCAGTAATGTTCCACTTCCTGCTCTTGCTGCTTAGCCAATAGGTGTATTGCCCGAATCCAGCACCAGCATCGTAGATCGCTAGTTGCCGATCACGCTTATCAGCAGCCCATTTGGTAAGCTCTCGCTGAATGTGCCATGCTCTTAGTAAGAGCAGGTC